>CAUSCF010000045.1:0-2859 GCA_963530295.1 uncultured Flavobacteriaceae bacterium | reverse complement strand
CATTTGGGAGCAAACCAAAATTATTGATGGAAAGATTTCATTTTTGGAAGAAATGTCAAATCTAAAAAAAATAGATATAAGAAAATACACACACTATCATTAAAAATAGAAGAATAAAAATCTATGAGCCAAGAGAAAAATACATATACCCACATAAATCATGTAAGGCTAACCATGAATACAAGGGACTTATCCGATGATGTTATTTTTTCCATTAAAAAAAATAAAAGTCTATCCATATATGGCGGAATCCCAGAAAATATTTTACTTGACTTAGCTGAGATTATTAAAGATATAGATGGATTTAAACTAATCGTTATTTTGGAAGACAATTCCTCAAACGATTCTATAAATGGCTTAGATGTTCTTACATTTTTACCCAGTGTCCATCATCTGGACATTTTAGTTCATCAGGCGGTACCTCTTTCTCATATTGATGCATTAGACCATATCAATGACCTTAGAACCTTTGCAATAAGTGGAAATTTAAATAAAAATATTGATTTTTCTCCTTTAAGAAAATTTGACAAAATATCCAGTTTATATGTAAATGATCTGGTTTTTCCAGATAAATACTATGATATTATAAATAATAATCCCATCGAGAATTTGTCATTAAGAAAAGTTGTTTTAGCTAATTTGGATAAAAAAACCAGCATGAAAAACTTAGAAGTGCTGAACGAACTCATAGATGAACAGACACTAGCATCTAAATTCCCGAATATCAGCCAATTATCATTGACTAATTGCAGAAAACTATCCGATTTTTTATTTCTCAGTTGCTTGAATTTAGAGAGGCTGGATATCAATACCGTTAAAGGACTGATATCAATTCCCAAATTAAAATCAGAAACTCTGCATACACTACAAATTTTAAATTGCCAAAACTTGGAAGATATTAGTTATATTTACGACCTAAAAAATTTAAAAAATTTGGCTATAACTTCCTCAAAGGTAGATTTTCAAAATATCAGTGATGTTTTTTTTAAACTATCTCTGCAGAATTTTTATTTTCTTTCCAATAAAAACAAAGAAAATGAAATGTTTGAAAACTTAGCCATAAAACACAAAGTCAATAATTCTGCAATGTGAGAGTAAGACCACTCCACCATGAAACTTATGCAGTCTAAATAAATTTCAATTCTTTTAATTAAAATTAGAAACATGAAAATATACGGAACGGGCATCTATGAGAATGAAAGAGCTGATTTAGTATTTATTGCATATATCGATTTTTCAATCAAAAAAATTCAGGAACATATTGATTGGCTCAAAGATACTAATGAAATATGTCAAGCTGTATTAGGCTATATCGACATTTTATTACTAATTTCAGAAAAATCCCCAAGTGATTTAACATCAAGATTAAAAGAATCTCAAGTTATTCAATGGAGGGAGACTTTTGATAATTGGTTTAATAGGGTTGAAAAAAAAATTCCTAATGAATACAGAAACTCCATTAGAGAAAATGCTAATATTCTATTCAATAAATTGATTGACAATGCAAACACATTAGAATGGTTATAATTTTTGAGATGATGTCAATTTGAAAATAAAAACTCTAAAATTTACAAACAAAATGAACCCTACAAAAGAACAATTAATAAAATTCGCAGAAGAACTGAACCATGCCGCAGAGCGTGAAGTTATCCGTATTTCCATTGCACTTTCTGAGCAGTTATCACTGACTGACAGCAAGTTCGGCGGGCTTCCCTATATCCCGACAGGAGGCGCTATTCCCACTACACCAGAGGGCGACCTGCTCTTTATGCTCGCACAGATCAACTGTGAGCAGCTGCCAGAAAACAGCATTTATCCTAAAAAAGGACTTTTGCAGTTTTGGATAGCTCAGAGTATTTATGACGATTATTCTGATTTCAGCCATGTGGTATATCATCCTACATTTTCAGAAGGAATGCAGGAAAAAGACATTAGAGAAATCTATGTTTTAGAAGACTGTCACCTTCCCTTTGAGCCAGAGCATCAGTTTGCTTTGTCCTTTACAAAAACTAAAGAAGGAGTTTCCACAGCTGATAATTTTTTTGATGAAGTATATGCAGATAAATGGAAAAAAGATTTTCCTGATGATGAAATTATGGATTATTTTAAAATGCCTGATAATATCTACGAGGAAGTGCTGAATGATGGGTCAGGACACAAAATAGGCGGCTACCCTGCTTTCGCGCAAGATGACCCTCGTGAAGAAGGAACCTACACAGAACTCCTTCTACAGATAGACTCTGACTGGAATGAGGAGGAGAAAGAATATTCCATAATATGGGGAGATGTAGGAGTTGGTAATTTCTTTATCAGCAAAGAAAATTTGGAGAAACTCAATTTTGAAGATGTTCTCTACATCTGGGAATGCGGATAGATTAAGGCTATTTTTCACCAAAAATCCTTCCTCGGATATGGTTTAGAAATTTATCAATATATTTGCTTTTTCAATCAAAATCATTACGAACAATATTTGATAAACACATTGATAAGACAGCTTATATAACGACTGATGAATGGAAAGGCTATAGACCTATAAAGGACTATAATATAACTCAAAAACCGAGTAATGACGGAAAGAATTTTCCTACATTACACAAAGTAATACACCAAGTAAAATCTTGGATAAGAGGTATATATTCTTGGGTATCAGAATTTAACTTAGACCGCTATTTAGCTGAGTATAGTTTTAGAATCAATCGCTCACAAAGCAAAGAGACTATCTTTAACAAATTAATGAAAAGAATGCTTGAAAGAGAACCTATTTTCCAATCTCAGTTAATATACCCTTAACTTGACACCTCAAAAAATAATTTAATAAAATAATAGATATATGAATAAATTTTTATTTGGAAATAAGAA
>CAUSCF010000044.1:0-4558 GCA_963530295.1 uncultured Flavobacteriaceae bacterium | reverse complement strand
TCTAAAGAAATACCAGAAGTGGTGATTTCTACACAGAAAAAATTAGAAGTTAATAAATTAAACATAAAGAACCTAGACGCTCCGATGACTGTAAATGTGCTCAACCGTGCAGTATTACAGAAATGGAATATTAATAATATAGAGGAAGCATCTAAGATGGTTGCTGGGGTAAATCCAGTGAAACAATTTGCTGGTTTCCAGTTCTTTAATATTAGGGGATTTGATAACTTTGTGGTTCTATATGATGGAATCAGAGATGAAAGACATACGATTACTCAGAGTGCTCCTGTTGCCAGCTTTGCCAATGTGGAGAGAGTAGAGTTCTTAAAAGGTCCTTCTGGTGATATGTTTGGACACTCTGCACTAGGGGGAATTATCAACATTATTAGAAAAAAACCAACTTACACTACACAAGGAGAAGCGAAATTCACCATCGGAAGCTACAATACATATAATGTAGAAATGGGAGTAGGAGGGCCTATTTCTAACAAACTGAGATACCGTGTAGATGCAGGGCTGATGAATACAGATGGCTTTAAAGGGATAAAAGAAAAGAATTTCAACTCTTCCCTAATGCTACAGTATACGCCAGACCACCAAAATACATTGGAGTTCTTTGCACAATATAACAATGACTATTATGGAGCAGATATTGGTGTTCCTGCAACAAATGATGGAAAACCTTACGACTGGATAAATCCTATGATAAACTTATCTGATACTCGTGATCGTCTAAAGAACGAGAAAAAGGAATTTTACTTAAAATATAAACATAGATTTGATTTCGGAGGGGCTCTTGACTATAAACTTTCCTATTTTGATGATTCAATAGATTATTTGGCAGAAGAGGTTCTTTTTGTGGATAAAGCTACAAATACTTTATCTAGAAGAAATGGTCCAACTTTCTTTAATCATGTTACAAGACCGTTAATGAATCAGCTTGATTTTAGTTTTGGATTTAAAACATGGGACTTTAAGCATAAGATGATTGTAGGAAATACTTTCTCTTATTTGGATAGAAAAACTTGGAAAGGAACTGTTACAGAGGGGACAAGCGCTCTCAATATTCCTATCGTATCGCCTATTCTTGGGATGGGAGAGAGAAGAGTGGATATAGATAGGGTGGTTTCTATGAAAGAAGTGGTTACAGGATTTTATCTTCAAGATTGGATAGAATTTGCAGATAGATTCAAAATTTTATTAGGAGGAAGATATGATTATTTTGATGGAATGTATGATGGGGAAAGATTAATAACGGCACAACCCAACCCTAGTAATGGCTCTCATCATAATTTCACTTATAGAGCTGCGCTTTCATTCCAGCCGATTAAGAATTTCATGACTATCTATGGGTCTTCTTCTAGTTTCTTTAAGCCTACTCGTTCTCACGACCATAGAACAGGAAAACTCTTTAAACCAGAGGAAGGAATACAGATAGAAGGAGGTATTAAATTAGAAAAGAAAGACAGATTGAATGTTACCATTTCAGGATTCTATATAGAAAAGAAAAACCTTATTGTGGGACATTATGTGAGAAGTCAGGTAGGAAAAGCGTATTCTAGAGGTTTTGAAGTAGATGCAGATGCAGAAATCTTCAAAGGGCTTTACGCTAAAGTAGGTTATGCATTTACAGATGCTTTCTTTGGAATGCAAACGCCAGAACTAGGAAAAGCGGATATATCTCACAACAAAACTCCATGGACGCCGAAACACTCTTTCAATGCGTGGGCAAACTATGAGCCTCGTACATTTATGAAAGGTTTTGGAATAGGTCTAGGTGTGTTCTATACTGATGAAACATATAGAACTGAGAAGAATGACCAAGTTCTTCCTGCGTACACTCTTCTAAATGGAGCAATCTATTATCAGGCGAAGAATAACATCAGAATAGGGCTGAATGTAGAAAATATTTTGAACAAAACATATTATAACAACGCCCTTTCTAATAATGATTTGTATTCTAATGATCCTGCGGACGAACCATATCAGGCTACTTTCCAGATTAACCCAGGTAGAAATAGAAATTATAAACTGACTATTTCATATTCATTTTAATAACTAATTTTTATCTAGAAACAGACTATTTTTCGGAATAGTCTGTTTTTTTAATTGTATATCGTGATACAAAATAAAGTCATATTAGCGTTATTCAAAGGAAAAACCTTTATCTTTGTCAAAAATTAAAATATATGGAGAAGGGAAATCAAATTTCACTTTGGGAATTGCTTTTTAGCGGACAGATGGTTACGAGTGTTTTTGTGGTGGCTATGTTTGTCCTTGCAGTGGTCGTTTTGTATTCTTTTTTTGAGAAATATCTATCATTAAAATCTATGGATACAGAGGAAGATGATTTTTTGGATAATATAGCAGACTGTCTATATGACCACCGCCTTGATTCTGCAAAGGATTTGTGCAAAAGAATTTCTTCTCCAGAAGCCAGAATAATAAGAAAAGGACTAGAAAAAATAGACAAATCTTCGCTGGAGATGTTTGTCACGATAGTCAATCAGAGAGAAACAGAAATCATCCAACTGCGAAAAAACCTTTTTAAATTCAGCCTTTGGGCGAGGGTAGTTTTGTTCTTGGGAGTTCTAGGAACGGGTATTTCTATCATTTTCTTTTTTTCAGAAGGTTTTTCGGATTTGTCCGATGAGCGTTTTTACACTTCATTTTTTCCTGTCAGTATTGGAGCTTTGTTAGGAGGACTTATTTATATATTTAAATTGATTTTAGGTTCACTGACATATAGAATAGAACTATCACTAAAAATGGGGGAAAATAAATTTCTGGAAATCATAGAAGAAATCAAAAACATGAATTAAGATGAACAAGGTAAAAAGCATAGGATTGACAGCAGTTATCAGCATTCTATTTGTAGGAGTGCTGCACATTATCCCTATAAATAAAAAACAAAGAGAAAAAGATGAATTGGCTAAAAATGTTCCGATAGAAGAGGATTTAGAATTCAGAGATTCTTTGGCTCAAAATATTTCATTGGATCCGCCTATGGTGGATGAAGTGCAAAATGTACAGCCACTTCCGCCTCAGCCTTCGGAAACTCCTAAAAAACAGGAAGTTCCTATAGAAAAGCCAGCTGAACCTGTGAAAGAAGAAGTGGCTGCATCAAAAGAACCAGCGGCTAATGAAGAAATAAAAAAAGAAGAGCCTAAGAAAAAAGAAACAAAAAAGGAAATCGCTGACGCAAAAACAGCCAAAACAAAAGAAGCCAACGCTAAAAAAGAAGCTGAAGCCAAAAAAGAAGTCGTAAAGGAAAGCAAAATAGGCGTTGATAGAAAATTGATTTCAGGAATTCCAGGGACGAACAATTATAAAGGAAAACTTCCTGCCCATAGTGTGAAAGAAAAAGGTTCCATCACGATTTCTTATGTTGTCGATGCTAATGGAAGGGTGATTTCTGCCCAAAGAGTGGGAGGGCTGAGGTCTCGTAATGCGATAAATAACGCCATCACAATGGTCAAAAAACATGTGAAAGCCGAAAAAGGAAAAACACAATCCACAGGAACATATACGATTGAATTTAAATAAGCAATGAAAATTGCTTATTTTTTATTTAAAATTAAGGTATGGAAGTAATAATTGAAATAATTATAAAGGAGTTTCTTATTGATTTCCTCGGAATTAATACCAGGTATTATTTTTTTAGAATTTTTAAGAAAAATATTAAGAAAGAAAGTCTTTCAGTCAATCAAAATGAGATAGTAAGTGGTTTTGCACAGCGATTTTATAATTTCTTTGTAGGAATTTTCATGTTTTCATTATTAGTTGCTTTGATGGTCTATTTACTACATATTTTAGGATTATTGTAATTTTTTAAAAAAATAAAATGATAATAACAGTAATCGTTAATGATGATTTTTCAGTAAATTTCTATAAGGATGAGAAACTCTTTCTTTACATGAAAAGAAAATCCAAATTGGGAAAACTTACAGGAGAAATATACAATACAAAAGATGAATTTCTAACTTAAAGTAGAATCCTTATTTTGGCTTGGAACGAAAATTACTTATCAGAATTTAGAAATACCTTTTTATAGGAAAACATATTTTTTCTATGAAAGGTTTATAATGAACCAAAAAGACAAAATAGAGCTGTTTTTCTTTTTGGCATATTATAGAATATATTGGAATGATAAATTTATTGCAGAAACGAATGTTATCTACACATTCAAACATAATCTAAAATTAGAACTTCATTTTAATACAAATAATGAAGAACAAGTCTATTATTCCACTATATTTTTCTGTGCAGCCAATTTATTTATGAAATAAAATTATTCTTTATATTTATATATTATGCTGACAAAAATTATTTTCATTAAATTTTAGAAAATAATTTAAGTTTTTTTGATTAAAAGCTGTTTATTATCTTATTTCAAAGCCAAATTTATCGTAATCACATTATATTTTCTGACTAAATTTTATGGTAAAAGTAATGAAATAACCAATGAAAAATAGATTTTTTCAAATTAAAACTAAATCTGTCTTAATTTTTTCATCTTATAAATCAGCGATTTAGTTAAATTGTTGTAAAAAAGTTG
>CAUSCF010000043.1:0-5194 GCA_963530295.1 uncultured Flavobacteriaceae bacterium | reverse complement strand
TCAGCAAGGAAGGGTTTGCCTTGTAATCAGCTTCTACTTCAGGAAGTTTGGCTTGTAAAAGGTCGTTGTCGATGAATTCCATTACATCGTCTAAGGCGATTTGATAATCATTGAGTGTTTTCATTACGCGTTCTTTTTTTAATTTGGGGCAAAGGTACGGCGCAATGAGGCTCCTCACTCGTTGACTTAAGTTAAGATTTTTTGGTGTGCATACGTTTTTGCAATCGGCTTAAACTTTCGGGGCTGATACCCAGTAGGTTGGCGATGTACTTTTGAGGTACTCGCTGAAAGAGTTCTGGACGCGAATGCAATAGATGCTCAAAGCGTTCTTCGGGTTTATCAGCAGCGAGGTACATAGCGGTATCAGTAGCACGTTGTAGGATTTGCTCAGTCATTAAGCGTCCGAAAGTTTCAAAGTTGTGATGTTCAGCATAAAGAGAAAAAAGGTCTTCTTTACTGATACGATAGACGGTTGTCTCCTCTAAGGCCTGTAATGAGAGATTAGACGGACAACCACTGTTGAAACTCATAAAAGCGGTTGTCCATTGGTTTTCAAGTGAAATGTCACAGGTTTTTTCATTGCCGTTGTCTTTGGTATGGAAATGACGCACACAACCTTTAGCGATAAAAAAGAGATACTTACAAGGATCAGGAGCCTCTAAGAGCATTGCTTTCTTAGCGAAAATACATTCAGTAAAATATTGATCTACTGCGTTGAGTTCTTCCTTAGTAAAAGGAAGAACTTGTTGAAAATATTTTTTTAAAGAATCAAACATAATGGTTAATTATTACTCCACCATTTCTCCATCATATAAGTAAGCGAGGGAATGGATGGTTAGATAAGAAGTTTCGTTCTTTATTTTATGGTTTTTTCTTCATATTTGCCTTCGTGAAAGTATTCATAAACACTGGCTTCTAATTCACCACAATTGGAAATAAGGTTGTTGTCTTCATCAAATATTTTGTAAGTCTGCTGGGTGTTACCTATGGAGCTTTCACCATCTAAACCTAACAAAATAGTGTAAAATACATCTGTTAAGAGAGTGTCTATCACTATTTTTAGTTGCTCTTGCTGAGTGCTGTCAAGCACCATTTCTTTTATTTTGATATTTACAGCACTTGGGTATTTGGGATGCTCTTCAAAACACGATTTCAAAAACTTTAGTTTTTCAATATAAAAATTCTTTGCAAATTCGTCTGAGGTCATAGTGTGGTTATTTAAACGATTCCTTTCTCAATCTATCACAAAGTTTGCCTTGTACAGCCTTGCGTATTTGGGGAAATTGCTCAGGGACTAACTTTAAAATAGCATAAAGCAACTTGCGGTGAAAAGAATAATGATGGTTATACTCCATATAAGGCAGGGAAAGGTCAAAAGCCTTCTGTAAAGTAGTAACATTCGAGGCATTGCCGTAAGACTCAATAATATCCACAAGGTCTTCATGACTGTGATGCCAATCCTCTAAAAGCAAGGTTTCATATAGAGACAACAGCTTTTTATCCTCACCCAATCTTCCCACAAGAATGACAGAGGCTTCTACACGGTCGGCATTTTTATGGGTAATAGCATCATTTAGATAAGCTTTGAGCAAATTGATAAGAGTAGAACCTTCAAGCATTGGTTCTATATAATAAGGCAGGTCATACGCTTGAATTTCATTGTTTAAAAGGCGATCGGTAAGGGCATCAAGTTCGCTAAAATTATACATAGTAATCTGTTTATGAGTTAAGTAAAACTCTCTGGCATTGTCATTCACCTGAATTTTCAAAATACAAATTAGGACTCAATTATCTTATGGCTTCTATGATATTATCCACTTTTAGTTTTTCGAGGATATTCTGTCTGTGGCGGTTTACGGTATGTACGCTGATATTCAGTTTTTTGGATATTTCTTTGCTTAACATCCCTTCTTTGGCAAGGGCGAGAACTTCTCTCTCTCGCGGAGTGAGTAGGGTGTCGGCGGCGCTTTCAATTGCGAAAGGCACTATCTCATCAGTGAGACAATTTTTTACCTGAAAACGCACAGAAGTGTTTGCCGATTGTTCAGGAGCGAGGTCTATGATACCCATTGCTAGGAAATTATCATCTCTGAATGCCAATATACGCATTTGGTAAATCATTCGTACATATTTCCCTTTTTCCAATACTCTCAGCTCATAGATGTATTTGTAAGTCAGTTTTTCCTCCTCAGGGAGTGTATCCAAAAGTTCCCATACTTTTTTATCAATTCTTTTTACCACCTCTAAATCATCGGGATGTACTAATTTCTCAATATCAAGCTCTTGAGGTGCATCTATATATTCGGTCACATAATAGTGATGCCCAAATCTATCTGACAGAAAAACCGCGAAACTTCCTGCTTGTTCCAAGATTTTCATATAGGGAAGGTGTTCCTGTGCGATTTCCTCTATGCTTTTATCGGTTTTCATCTTTAAAAATGGTTATTATTCAGTATTGGAGAAGGATACTTGTTGAAATAATTTTACACCAAAATTATATAAATATTTTTAAAGATGAAAAATCAAACACGAACAATTCGGAATTTATGCATTTTTATTTTTGTAGCCCTCAGTTGTGGCTGGGTCGGCGTATGGGTAGATTCTCTTACGGGAGAAACAACAGGTGATTTCAGCGATACCAGCAATGGCACTAGCGGAATGGGTATTTTTATAGCTGCTCCTGTGGTGGCTTGGATAGTTTTGCGCGCTTTTATGGGCGATGGTTGGCGTGATGCAGGATTGCGTCCGCTTATTAAGAAAAACCTGCGTTGGTATAGGGTGGCTACTCTTATTTATCCTATGGTGATTGCCCTTACTCTGCTTATAGGAGAGCTTTTTGGCTGGCTGAAAGTTCAAATCCGTTGGGCAGACTATCTCAGTGGTTTTGGTATTTTTGTAGTAGCGGAATTTGTAAAGAATTTCTTTGAAGAATCATCGTGGCGAGGATACCTTACGGCTCGTTTGCTCAGTTTGAAGATTAAAGATGTGTGGCTTTATCTCATTGTGGGAGTAGTGTGGTGCTCGTGGCATTGGCCTTACTTCTTCTATTTTTTAAAGCCAGAACAACTATTTGCTGTATTTCCTTATGATAAGGTTACTTTTTGTATAATGGCATTGGTGTGCTGCATTTCTTGGACGGTGATGTATACCGAACTTTTCCGCCTTACAAAATCAATATGGGCTGGGGTATGGATGCACGCCATAGAGGATGCCACTATCAACAGCCTGATATACGATAAACATATCTTCATAGAAACAGGGAAAGAAATTCTCATTTCGCCCGTTTCAGGGATTATTCCTTGTCTGTTGTATCTTGGCGTTGGTTTATGGCTACGAAGAATTAGAATCAATACTCAGCGAGTTCATGAATCAAATTTTTAGTTCTTTCAAAATAAAATGAAGCATAGATTTAAAGGAAAAAAAGACAATACAAAATTATTAAAACTGAATAACAAAAAACATTATCTTTGCGCCCTTTAAAAATATCAAAAGATGAAGAAAAGATTTTTGATAGCGGTTCTTTTTACACTCTTTTTAGGAGGCTTTGCGGTGGCTCAAACTCAAGAAGAAAACCCAACACTTGTTCAGCTCCAAGCCGAAAATGAGAAATTGGAAAAGAAACTCGCTAAAACAATCAAACTGAAAAAAGAAGCCAAAGAATTTTTAGAAAGAAAGTATAAAGATGCTTGGTTTTCTTCTGATGAAAATATCAGTAAAAAGCAAAGAAAGTTCGCTAAAATAATTCTACGAGGCGCCAAACGCCAAGAAAGAAAACTTAAAAGAGAATTAAAAACCCTTCACAAACAAATAGAAAAAGCGAAGAGCCAAGAATCATAACAAAAAAATCCCTGAATTTGTGTGGTGCAAGTTCAGGGTTTTGCTATTCAAAAACTTATAGTATTTATTTTCTTTTTTTAGAACTTTTTGCTCTGCTGTTAAATTCGAGACAAAGTTCCAACCAAAAGGCGAAATCTTCTTTCGTTTTAAACCCACATTCTTCCACATAGCAATAGCCCTTGAGCTCTTTTCCTCTCATTACTACGGGAAGAAAACCCAGTCGTTCGGCTATTTCTTCTGTTCGCTCAGGGTCAAATCTACACATCAGAACATCTTCGCCTATGTTGATGCACATTTTATCATTTACCAAGAAAGCCAAACCACCAAACATCGTTTTTTCTTCCACTGTAATATTAGGAATTTCGGCTAAATATTCCCGAATCCTATCCGCAAGAACTGTACTGTAAGCCATTTTTATTTAATGAAAATTGGTTAGTTATATCTCAAAAATTTTATTCAAAGTAAAGGTGTGGGTTCCCTGTTTAGTATCCTTAGCAGCTTTTATCATTTTCTCTGCTAAGACCGATGTAGGCATGGGTTTGTATCGTTTGAAAAGTCCTATTTTATTTAAAAAGTTAATGACTTTCATACTTATATTTTCGCCCGTGCGGTCGGAATGTCCACGAATCAATAGAGATGGCTGAAAGATAAGGAGTTTTGGGAAGTTTAGGGTTTTGACAGCATCTTCTAGTTTTCCTTTCATTTTGTTGTAAAACATACTTGATTTAGCATCTGCTCCCGCAGCAGATACCAGCACGAAAGCAGGAACGCCGTTTTGTCGGCACCTTTCTGCAAACTGCCACTGATAGTCATAGTCCACATGCCACTGTGCTTCTTTGCTTCCAGCCTGTGCAAGGGTAGTTCCCAAACAGGAAAACGCTACATCTCCGTGGAGCAGCTCTGCCCAAGTGTCTGGCTGTTCAAAATCCACCACATGAGATTTTAGTTTTGGGTGGGCTGATGAAGGTACTCTGCGCACAAAACTATGCACCTCTGAAATGGTATCATCTTCTAAAAGCAACGAAACTAAATCCTTTCCTGTAGCACCCGTTCCGCCAATGATGAGAGCTTTCATATATGAAAATTTACAACAAAAATACAAAAAATGGGCATACAAATATCCTTTGATACTTATATACCCAATATTGGTTATTTGTCAGCTAAATTGTTAATAGCCTTATTTATACTTTTAGCTGACTGAAGGGTTGTGATAAGGCAACTATCGACACTTACTTTATCCAATTGTTTTCTCGATACCAGGCTATAGTATCTTTTAAGGTTTCAGCGAAAGGACGAAAACTTGCTCCTAATTCGCGCGCACTTTTTTCGTGGCTAAACCGCGTGCAATCGTATTCAT
>CAUSCF010000042.1:0-5477 GCA_963530295.1 uncultured Flavobacteriaceae bacterium | reverse complement strand
ACCCCTCGTAAGGCTCAAATGGAGCGAGCATATACACCTTTTGTCCTGCCCAATCAGGGTTGATTTCAGCTAAATCGATACTCATTAGGGGCAAAAAATGATTTTTGAGCCACGGTTGCTCTTTTACAAAAATGTCTTCTGCTTTGGGGAACGCCTGCAAATGGTCGTTCAGTTCTTGGATTTCTTCTCTTGAGTTCATTAGGTTTAATTTAAAAAATATTAAAATTTTAGTTCTGCATTTACTTTTCTTACAGCATCAGCAGAGGCATGGAATTTCTCTTTTTCATCTTCATTTAGAGACAGTTCCATTATTTTTTCTATTCCATTTCTACCAATGATACACGGCACACCTATACTGACATCCTGCTCGCCATATTCCCCCTCCAAAAGGGCAGAACAAGGAATCATTTTCTTTTGGTCAGACAAGATAGAGTGCACCAGCGCAGCCACACCTGCCCCAGGAGCATACCACGCAGAAGTCCCCAAAAGCTTCACCAAAGTAGCTCCACCTAGTTTGGTTTCTTCCACTATGCTGTTTAGTTTTTCTTTATTCAAAAATTCTGCTACGCAGATACCATTTCTAGTAGCTTTACTGATGAGAGGAAGCATCCCTGTGTCCGTATGAGCTGCGATTACCATACCATCCACATCCGAAACTGGACATCCCAGAGCCTCCGCCAGACGATATCTAAATCTCGCTGTATCCAGCGCTCCTCCCATACCTATAATTCTATTTTTAGGCAGCTGGAATTTCTTGTGAATAAGGTAAGACATCGTATCCACAGGATTGGTTACCATGATGATAATAGCATTAGGAGAGTATTTTAGTACATTTTCTGTAACTCCTGACACGATATCCGCATTTACGCCTATCAGCTCTTCTCTGCTCATCCCTGGTCTTCTGGGCATCCCTGAGGTGATGACCACTACATTAGAATTTTCTGTTTTAGCATAATCATTAGTCACGCCTATGATACGAGTTTCAAAGCCTTCCACAGCGGACATCTGCATAAGGTCCATGGCTTTCCCTTCGGCGAAACCCTCTTTGATGTCTAATAATACCACCTCACTAGCGAAATTTCGCATTGCTATATATTCCGTGCAGCTCGCTCCCACTGCTCCCGCTCCTATTACTGTTACTTTCATTTTATTATTAAATTTAAACTCACAAAGTTAATAATTATTCATTACTCTCCTATAATTTACTTCAACCATTGAGAAAATCTATTTTAAGACAAAAATCATAAGTTTTTTTGAAGAGAATTTCTTATCATTGCATGATTTTAGTTTTTACAAATTATGCAAAAAGAATTTTTAAACCATCTCAGCCGTGGTTACAAAAACCGAAAATACGACTTGGATAAACGAAAAATAGAAAAATTCATCGATTCTTTTTTTCGTTTCGTCTTCTTCTTAGAATATCAAAGATGTAATTCCGAAGCAGAAATTCACCTCAGATTAGAAAGTTTTAAACTTGAATTTCAGCAGATTATCAATTCTGTAATAGAAGACCCTGACACGAAAGCAAAAGCGGCGAGCTGCTTTTTTGATGCTGTTCCACATGTTTACAACCTGCTGGAAAAAGACGCCCAGTTTATCCTTGACAATGACCCTGCCGCTACTCATATAGAGGAAGTAATGGTTTCTTACCCAGGATTTTACGCCATTTCTATTTATAGATTTGCCCACCAGCTGCATCTACAAGGCGTGCCGCTCATCCCAAGAATCTGGACAGAGCTGGCACACAGCAAAACAGGGATAGACATCCACCCTGGCGCTACCATCGGAGAATGTTTTTTCATAGACCACGGAACAGGGATAGTGATTGGTGAAACGACTATAATTGGCAATTGTGTTAAAATTTACCAAAATGTAACTCTCGGAGCTTTAGCGGTTTCTAAAGATATCGCCAATACGAAACGCCACCCTACGATAGAAAATAATGTAACCGTGTATGCCAACACTACTATTTTAGGCGGGAATACTATCATTCGAGAAGGTTCTACCATCGGCGGAAATGTCTGGCTTACAGAGAGTATAGAGCCGTACAGCTTGGTTTATTACAAAAACAAAACCATCATCCGAAGTAAAGAAAAACCAAACGAACCTATTAATTTTTCTATTTAAAAATTTGCATTTTTAAAAAATATTATTAGATTTGCATTCATATTTATTCCAAAAGAGATGACAATAGTAAAAAACAATATGATGTGTTGCTATATTCTAACAACTTCAGTTTTTCTGAGAGTGTAGCAATGCTGTATTGTTATTCGTATATAGAGGGCTGAAAGATTTCACGCCCTCTTTTTTATTTTTAATAATTTTTTAAATCAATCATATTATGAAATTCAACAATGTATTAGAAACCATCGGTAAAACGCCAGTAGTAAGGCTAAGTAAACTATTCCCAAACCATAATGTTTGGATAAAACTAGAAAGAACCAACCCTGGAGGAAGCGTGAAGGACAGAATCGCTCTTGCCATGATAGAAGCTGCAGAAAAAGAAGGAAAAATCAATAAAGATACTAAAATCATAGAGCCTACATCAGGAAACACAGGAGTAGGTCTTGCTATGGTAAGTGCTGTGAAAGGATATGATTTGACTTTGGTAATGCCAGAAAGCATGAGCGTAGAGAGAAGAAAACTAATGTCTGCTTATGGTGCGAAAATCGTCCTTACGCCAAGAGAATTAGGAATGAAAGGAGCGATCGCAAAAGCTCAGGAATTGGCCGAAAAAGAAAGTAACTCTTGGATTCCTCAGCAGTTCGAAAATACTGCCAATCCAAAAATCCACCGTAATACTACGGCTCAGGAAATTCTAAATGATTTCTCTGAAGGTGTAGATTTCCTCATCTCAGGAGTAGGAACAGGCGGACACATTACGGGTATTTCCGAGATTGTAAAACAGAAATTCCCTCAGCTCAAAGCCTTTGCAGTTGAACCAGAGCAGTCACCTGTCATCAGCGGCGGTGCACCTGGCCCACACGCTATCCAAGGAATCGGTGCTGGTTTTATCCCTGCGGTTTTGAATACAGATATTTTAGAGGGCGCTGTCCTAGTTGGGAAAGATGAAGCATTTAGCTTCACACAAAGATTAGCAAAAGAAGAAGGAATTTTAGCTGGAATTTCCACAGGAGCCTCACTAGCAGCTATTGCTAAAAAATTAGGAGAAATCCCACAAAATGCTACTGTTCTGACCATCAACTATGACACGGGAGAAAGATACTGGTCTGTGGATGGACTTTTCGAAGAGAATATAATTTCAGAATAAATTTAGTAAAACCTTTCCTGTTGGAAAGGTTTTTGTTGTCTAAGGGCTAAGATATATGTATATTTACCAAAATTTATTAAAAATGAGAATTATTGTTAATTTGATTATTACCGCGGCAGTTGCCTATTTTCTACCAAAGGTGCTTAGCGGAGTGCATTTTTTAGATTTCAGTTCGGCTGTGATTTTTGCAGTGGTTTTGGGATTGCTAAATATTTTCCTAAAACCTATCCTGAATATCATCAGCTTTCCTGTATCGCTAATTACATTTGGGCTTTTTTCACTGGTTGTGAATGCTATCGTGGTTTCTGTTGCGGATTATTTCGTGGATGGAATGGTAATCGATGGATTTGGATGGACTTTGGCTTTCAGTGTTTGTTTATCTATTTTGACCTCTATTTTGTCAGTAGATGAAGATTAGAATCTGCCGATATTTTTTAAGAAAACACTATCTTTGCCAATTATTTAACAAAAAATATGGAAGAAGAAAAAAAACCACTCAATTTCATTGAGCAAATTATAGAAGAAGATTTGGCTAATGGACTTAGCAGAGACAAAATTCGTTTTCGTTTTCCGCCGGAGCCCAACGGCTATCTGCACATAGGGCATACCAAAGCGATATGCATCAACTTCGGTTTGGGTGAAAAATATAACGCTCCTGTGAACCTTCGTTTCGATGATACCAACCCTGAAAAAGAAGAACAAGAGTTCGTAGATTCTATCAAGAAAGATGTGGCTTGGCTTGGCTTCAAATGGGATAAAGAGCTCTATGCATCAGACTATTTTCAGCAGCTCTATGACTGGGCTGTGCAGATGATAAAAGAGGGTAAGGCGTACATCGATGAGCAGTCTTCGGAAGTTATCACGGAACAAAGAAAAAATCCTGCAGAACCTGGGATAGAATCTCCATTCCGAAACAGACCCGTAGAGGAATCACTAAATCTATTCGAGCGAATGAAAAATGGCGAGTTCGAAGAAGGAACAATGTCTCTTCGTGCTAAAATAGATATGACTTCGCCTAATATGAACATGCGTGACCCTGTGATGTATAGAATCCTAAAAAGACCACATCACAGAACTGGCACCACTTGGAAAATTTATCCTATGTACGACTGGGCTCATGGAGAGAGTGACTACATAGAGCAGATTTCGCATTCTCTTTGTTCATTGGAATTTGAGAACCACAGACCGCTTTACGACTGGTATCTTGACCAAGTCTATACGGAAGGAACTATCAGAAACAAACAGCGAGAGTTTGCCCGAATGAATGTAACCTATATGATTACTTCTAAAAGAAAACTCCAAAGGCTCGTTGCCGAAGGTGTGGTTACAGGCTGGGACGACCCGAGAATGCCTACTGTTTCTGGGCTTAGAAGAAAAGGCTACACGCCTGCGGCTATCCGAAATTTCATTGAGAAAGTAGGTGTAGCGAAAAGAGAAAACTTAATCGACATTCAACTGCTGGAATTCTGCGTAAGAGAAGATTTAAACAAAACTGCCAAGAGAATGATGGTGGTGATGAATCCCGTAAAACTGATTATAGAAAACTACCCAGAAGGCAAAGAAGAATGGCTGGAAACTGAAAACAACCCAGAAGATGAAAACGCTGGAATGAGAAAAGTTCCTTTCTCACGAGAGCTATACATAGAGAGAGAAGACTTCAAAGAAGAAGCGGACAAGAAGTTTTTTCGTCTGAAACTCGGTGGTGAGGTAAGACTAAAATCAGCCTACATCATCAAAGCTGAAAGAGTAGAAAAAGATGAAAACGGCGAGATTAGGACTATCTACGCTACCTATGATGAAAAATCTAAATCTGGAAGCGGAACAGAAGAAAGCCTAAGAAAAGTAAAAGGAACGCTGCACTGGGTTTCTGCAAACCACGCCCTGCCTGTGGAAGCGAGAGTTTATGACAGACTTTTCACTACCGAACAGCCAGATGCAGAAAAGGAAACAGATTTCCTAGAGTTTGTAAATCCTGAATCTCTGAAAGTGGTAACTGCCTATGCAGAACCAGAACTAAAAGATGTGAAAGTGGGCGAACCGCTGCAGTTCCAGAGAATTGGTTACTTTACCAAAGACCAAGACAGCACGGACAGCAAATTGGTTTTCAATAGAACAGTAACTCTGAAGGATTCCTACAAGCCTGAAAATTAAACAAATGAAAAAATATTTTTCTTTTTGTCTTTTGGGGATTTTTATTTTTTGTTTT
>CAUSCF010000041.1:0-6022 GCA_963530295.1 uncultured Flavobacteriaceae bacterium | reverse complement strand
GAACATACAAACCTGATGCTAAACTACATATAGAGGCTAATGGACCTACTGCTATTAAGATAGTAGATACTAACCAAGCAGCAGGAAAAGTACTTACTAGTGATGCTAATGGTGTGGGAACTTGGAAAGTCCCAGCTATTGCCATGGCACAAGGTCATCTAGGAAATCCTGGAAGGTCTATCCGTCCTAATACAGCTAATTATCTTTACACAGGTTCTTATATCGATGTTCCTGCTAATACTAAATATCTAGTAACAGTAAGTGCCTTAATGGCTATGTATGGTAAGCGAAGTACTTGTGATTTTTGGTTAAGATCTATGTTTACTACTAGTCCTACAAGTCAAACACCACATGGAGCAAATGGTAAGACTTTAATAAGTGGACTATTGCCACAAGGGGCGCCATTCGCTATACTCCAAGGATCCGTAATCTTGGACAATAGTGGTAATCCTAACATTAGAACTTATTACTATATGGCAGGATCTGTAACCACATATGGTTGTGCAGCGAGTGATGAATTGTATAACTTTGGAGGAACTACTTGGGGAGAGGGTGCTATATATGGTATGCCTATTCAATAATATAATTTACAATTATATATTATATTGCCAGAGTCTTTGACTCTGGCAATTTTTTATTACTATATTCATTGCTATTTTTACTACGAAACCTTAACTTTGTCCTCCATGAAACCAAAGTGGATTTTTAAAGAAAAACCAAACGAAAACATTCTACATCAGCTAAAATCTAAACTAAACTGTGAAGATTTAGAAGCTCTAATTCTTGCTCTGAGAAATCTGACTGATTTAGAAAAAATCAAGATTTTTTTTAGATTAAAAGAAGAAGACATTCATGACCCTTTCTTGATGAAAAACATGGACAAAGCCGTGGAACGGATAGCCACTGCTGTGGAAAACGGTGAGAAAATCCTAATCTATGGCGACTATGATGTAGATGGCACCACTTCGGTTTCGCTGATGTATCGGTATTTAGCGGAGATTTATGATGAAAAATATCTTGATTTCTACATTCCAGACCGCTACACAGAGGGATACGGAATATCTTTTCAAGGGATAGATTTTGCTAAAGAAAATGGGATTTCGCTTGTCATTGCTTTAGACTGCGGCATCAAATCTATAAAAGAAATCGATTACGCCAGTTCGCTTGGGATAGATTTTGTCATCTGCGACCACCATCTCCCAAGTGATGAAATCCCAAAGGCAACGGCCGTTTTAGACCCAAAACAAAAAGACTGTCTCTATCCATACAAGGAACTGAGCGGCTGCGGAGTCGGGTTCAAACTCTGCCAAGCTCTAAATTCTATCTACAAAATTTCGTCCGAAAAAATTTATGACCTGACTGATTTACTGGCTATTAGCATCGCTTCGGATATTGTCCCTATCGCAGGTGAAAATAGAACTTTGGCAAAATTAGGACTAAAAAAACTCCACAATACACAAAAAATGGGATTGAAATTTTTAATCCCAGAAGAACGCCGAAGAAACTTTACCATTTCTAATATCGTCTTTGAAATTGGGCCAAAAATAAACGCCGCTGGCAGGATTTCTCACGGAAAAAACGCAGTGAAACTTATGATTTCTAATGATGAAAACGAAGCCCAAAAAATCGTGAATGAAATCTGTGAACTGAATAGCCAGCGGAGAGAAATGGATAACCAAACCACTACCGAAGCTGTACAGCAAATAACTGATACAGAGCAATATAAAAAATCCTCTATCATCGTTTATAACCCAAACTGGAACAAAGGCATCGTGGGCATCACCGCTTCACGAATTACGGATTTATACTACAAACCTACCCTAGTTTTCACAGATGGGAGCAAGAGTGAAATGGTAGCCTCTGCCCGCTCTGTATCGGATTTTGACCTTTATAAAGCTTTGGAAAAATGCAGTCATCTTTTAGAAAAATTTGGAGGTCATCAGGCCGCGGCTGGACTTACTTTAAAGAAAGAAAACTTTGAAGAGTTTAAAACTTTGTTTGAAAAAGTGGTATCGGAGCAAATCCAAGAACACCAAAAAACGCCAATAATAGAGATAGATTGTGAAATAAAGCTCAGTCAGCTCAACGAAAAATTTTTCGATTTTCATCAAAAATTAGCTCCATTCGGGCCGCAAAATATGCGCCCTGTTTTTGCTCTAAAAAACATTTCAAACCCTAAATTTGTCCAGCTAATCGGCAGAGATAAAAACCATCTGAAATTCTATCTGCCCTCAGAAAATGGAAATATAGAATGTACTGGTTTTAAGCTTGGCAGCTGCTATGAAGATTTGCAAAAGAAAAATTTTGATATGGTTTTTTCCATCGAAGAAAACCACTGGAAAGGTCAGACCAGCCACATACTTCACATCAAAGATATTCAGTTTAACTCCTAAACATTTCGCATGAAAATAGCCTTGTTTTTTGGGTCTTTTAATCCCATCCATATCGGACACTTGATTTTAGCCAATTATATCATGGAACATACTGATTTAGACGAACTTTGGTTCGTTGTAAGTCCGCAGAATCCTTTGAAATCAAAAAAAAGCCTGCTCCACGACCATGACCGCTATGATATGGTAGAAATGGCGATAAAAAACTATCCTAAAATGCGCGTTTCGGATATAGAATTTTCTATGCCGAAACCTTCCTACACCATAGATTCCCTCACCTATCTCCGTGAAAGATACCCTGAATATACTTTTGCCCTAATCATGGGCGAGGACAATTTGGTCAGTCTTCCAAAATGGAAAAACTACGAAACTTTGATAAAAAATCACCAAATCATCGTTTATCCGCGTGTTTTAACACAAGGTATTGATAAAGAGGTTATTACACATAAGAATATCTGCAAAATAAATGCTCCGATAATAGAACTTTCTGCGACCGAAATCAGAAAAATGATTAGAGAAAAAAAGAATGTCCGCCCTATGCTTCCGCCCGAAGTTTTTGAACATATAGACGCAAAGGGATTTTACCAAAATTCTGATTTCTAATAACATTTCTCAATCATAAAAATCGCATTTATAGACAAAATAGATAACATCTAATTCTTTTTTGAGGATATATTTCTGATTGTTTGTATCTTTGTCAATTAGTTTTATATATATAAATCAATGATAAAAGTTTCTGATATTGCAAAAGAAAAAGCAACACAACTAATGAAAGAAGACGGCTACGACCCTGACACAGACTACATCCGTGTAGGAGTGAAAAGTGGTGGCTGCTCTGGGCTGGAATATGTCCTGAAATTCGATAAAGAAAGATTAGAAAACGACCAAGTTTTCGAGGACAACGGCATTAAAATCATCGTGGATAAAAAATCTTTCTTATATCTCGTGGGTACCACTTTAGAATTTTCGGGCGGACTGAACGGAAAGGGATTTGTCTTCAATAATCCAAACGCCAAGAGAACCTGCGGCTGCGGAGAGTCTTTTTCTTTGTAAATTATTTCTCATTAGTTGATTTTAACCCAAATTTTAATAAAGTTTGGAAAGAGAAATTTTGTGTCAAATTAAATAATATTTTAAATCGAAAAGAATAATTATGTCAAAATATACAGAAGATGACCTTAGGGTTGATTTAGAAAACAAGGAATACGAATACGGATTTTATACGGATATAGAGTACGAGGAGTTTCCTACGGGACTGAATGAAGATATTGTTCGTGAAATTTCTAAACGAAAAAACGAGCCAGAGTGGATGACAGAATGGCGTCTAGAAGCTTTCCGCATATGGCAGACTATGGAAGAACCTGACTGGGCAAATATAAAGTATGAAAAACCTGATTTTCAGGCTATAAAATACTATGCTGCGCCAAAGAAAAAACCAGAACTAGAAAGCCTGGACCAAGTAGACCCAGAACTGCTGAAAACCTTTGAAAAACTTGGGATTTCGCTGGAAGAACAAAAAAGACTGACTGGCGTGGCAGTGGATGTGGTGATGGACTCCGTATCCGTAGCGACTACTTTCCAGGAAACTTTGGCTGAGAAAGGAATTATCTTCTGCCCTATTTCCGAAGCGATACAAAAGCACCCTGATTTGGTTAAAAAATACCTCGGAACAGTGGTGAAACAAAATGACAACTTCTACGCAGCGCTCAATTCTGCTGTATTTTCGGATGGTTCATTCTGCTACATTCCAAAAGGCGTGAGATGTCCTATGGAACTTTCTACCTATTTCAGAATCAATCAGGGAGGTAGTGGTCAGTTCGAAAGAACCCTGCTCATCGCTGATGAAGGTGCGTATGTATCTTATTTAGAAGGATGTACAGCGCCTCAAAGAGATGAAAATCAGCTGCACGCGGCTGTGGTAGAGCTGATCGCTTTAGACCATGCAGAAATCAAATATTCCACAGTACAAAACTGGTATCCAGGCGATGAAGAAGGAAAAGGTGGTGTATTTAACTTCGTGACAAAGAGAGGACTTGCCGAAACGGGAGCAAAAATCTCTTGGACACAGGTAGAGACAGGCTCTGCGGTTACTTGGAAATACCCTTCTTGCATTCTGAAAGGAGATAATTCTGTGGGTGAATTCTACTCTATCGCGGTTACCAATAAATTCCAGTATGCAGACACAGGAACGAAAATGATTCATATCGGTAAAAATACCAAATCTACTATCATTTCTAAAGGAATTTCGGCAGGAAAATCCAATAACTCTTATAGAGGATTGGTAAAAGTTCTCCCAACAGCCAAAGGAGCGAGAAACTTCTCCCAGTGTGATTCCCTATTGATGGGCAACGAGTGTGGAGCGCATACTTTCCCTTACATCGAGATTAAAGACCCTTCTGCACAGCTGGAGCACGAGGCCACGACTTCTAAAATCGGAGAAGACCAGATATTCTACTGTAACCAAAGAGGAATAGACACCGAAAAAGCTATCGCGCTGATAGTGAATGGTTTTAGTAAAGAGGTTCTTAACAAATTACCAATGGAATTTGCCATAGAAGCACAGAAACTATTGGAAATCAGCCTAGAAGGAAGCGTAGGATAAACATACTGCTGGTTATTTTTCACATTGCAAAAACAAGATTTTTCTTTCGGTAGTTAAAGTAAAAATGACAGAAACATTAGTAAAACAGATCAAAAATCTATTCCATCTAGCGCCTAAAGACTGCAAGGGTTTTTCGGAGGAACAATTATTAGAAGCCGAAAAGCAATTGGCAGTTAAGTTTCCTCAGGTATTCCGAGAGTATTACTTACAATTAGGCGCTACGGAAAGCGTAAACCAATCATTCAACAGCTTGGCTACGCCTGAACAGCTGTACTTTGATGGAGATTTTCTTTATTTCTGTGAAGAAAATCAAGGAGTGGTAGTATGGGCAATCCGCAAAGAAGATTTAAACAACCCCAACCCTCCCATTTGGGGTAATTACGGCTCCGAAACTGACCCCAATTGGATACAAGAAACCCAAACACTCTCCGATTTTTGGCTGTATATTGCCATTTACAATGGTACTATGGGAGGCTTGCCTTACAACGCCAATGCAATGGGTGGCTGGGGTATGGAAGACTTTGAAGTGCCTGAACAGGCAGTTTCTTATATAGAAAAACAATATGACTCGCTTACCGAACTCTGCTGGGAAGGACAGCGCATCTTTACTGACAAGGATTTTAAAATAGTGATAGTTCTCTCCATACACCGAGAAACAAAGCGAACAACGGCTATTTTCATAGGGAGTGCTCAACAAGAGTTATTTGATACTCTTTTAGATGATATGGAAAACTTTGGCTTGCAATGGGATTACACTTCCTACGACGATGATGGTGATGATGAATTTCAAGTAGTCTCAGAAGCTGAATTAAATGAATTAAAAGCCAAAGGCTTATGGACATTAAGTTAGAAGTTTTTGCATTATAAAAAGGCTATCTATTTAAATTATAAATATGACAGAAACAGTAGAAAAACAAATTAAAAAACTCCATCGATTGGAGAAAAAAGGTGATTTGGAAGTAGAAGATCTTCTAAAAATCCTCAAAACTCCGAGCAAGGAATACATTGCTCCTTTGCAAGAAATGGTGGT
>CAUSCF010000040.1:0-6225 GCA_963530295.1 uncultured Flavobacteriaceae bacterium | reverse complement strand
GGAGATGTGGTTATCGTTTATAAAACCGATAGAATTTTCCGCTCTTTAAAAAATATGATTGAACTCATTGAGTTTTTTAATCAAAAAGGTGTTTTCTTCAAAAGTATTTCTGAACCCGCTTTTGATACTACTTCTGCCAATGGAAAATTTATCATTCAGATTTTTGGAGCGGTGGCTGAGTTTGAAAGAAATCTTATCAGTGAAAGAACGAAAGCAGGAATCGAAGGAGCAAGGAGAAGAAAGAAACTCATCGGAAGACCCAAAGGAATAAAAAAAGAAACTTTGGAAAAATATCATTTCGCCTTTCATCTTTATGAAAACAAAAATATTCCTATCGATAAAGCCTGCAAGCAAGCGGGTATCAGCAAAACCAGCTTCTACAGGGTAGAAAAGACCATAAAGAAAAAGTAATGGTTTTTATATTTACAAAAAAACATTATTTTTGTTAGGTTAAAAATGATATATGTTAAGGCATTTTGGTTTTTTATTTCGGATAGATAGGCGTATTTATTTGAGTTTGGGTATTGTTCTGTTGCTTAGTATTATACTTCTACTGGTTCAGTATTTTCGCCGTGTAGATTGTGAAAGTGCCAAATTTCTAGTGTCAGGGGATATGTCAATAGATAAAGTTGTTGAGTTTTATGACAATACACCCAATGCAAAGAGCTGGGAATGGGATTTTGGAGATGGTTCAGCTCCTGATTATCGCCAGAGAACCCTGCACCAGTATAAAAAAGAAGGAAATTATATTATTCGCTTGAAAATCAATGGTCATTGTGTTCATGAAAAATCAATTTACATCACAACAACCAGCCAAAACATAGGATATTTACCTAGGATTATTGCCCCAAGTGTCGTTACGGTTGGACAGAAAGTTGATTTTCTTGGAGAAAAAGAAGGTGGACAATCTTGGGAATGGAGTTTTGGTGAAAGTATAGATACTGATGCTTTAGGGCAGTCTGTTTCATATCATTTCAAATCAGCTGGACAGAAAAAAGTTACTTTAATTGTAAATGGAGATGTGGAACATCGTGCAGTAAAAACTATTTATGTAGCGCCTAAAACCATAAAAGCTAAACAAAAAATAGACCTTAAATCTTATGAATTTGAGCGCTCCCATGCTTCTTTTTCTCTTCCAAAAGGCAACCCGCAAAAAGATCCATTGGTAGATATGCTTGAGAATATTCCTGTTTCTCCACGAGGGAATACTAAAAAAGATACACTTGCTGAGCCTAAAAAAGCTCCAGAAATCTCCAATGAACAGTTTCAATTATTATTAAATCAGGTTGCGAATCAGTCCAAAACAAAGGATGATTTTAAGGACTATCTTTGTGGAAATTATGATATTCCTGTAATCATCAATGATGATAAAATTTTGCCATTTGATGAATTTTGCAGAGTCATTTCAGGGAATAAAATTAAAATTTCAGCTATTCGCTTGAACAAGAATTCACAAAATTGTATCCAAAATATAAATGTCCATTACAAAACTAGAAAATGGGGAATTTGGATGAAAAAATAATGAAATTGAAAAACTTGATAAAAGTAATATAAATATGGAAACTTTCAAATCATCATATAATTCTGAAGTTCAGAAAGCATTAGAGGTTGCTCAGAAAATAGGGCGAGAGAATATGAATGCGCAATATACTGGGGCGCATTTACTTAAAGCCATACTAAATAGAGACTTATCTCTTTTAAAAAGTTTGGAGAAACTAGGAGTTGATGTGTTTTTTTTAGAAGAATGGGCGGAAGTTAGAATAGAAGAATCGCCCAAATCTCCAAATTTACGCAGTTGTGAGCCTTCTGAAATTATAGATGAAATCTTTGCTGAAGCAGATGCTATCCGTGAATTGCTAAATGAGGACGAAGTTACGCTTTTTTGTCTAATGGCCGCGTTGAGTTCACCAGGGGCAGCATTTAGTTTTGATCAAATGAAAACTTTTCCTGTCACAAGAGAAGAATTGTTGAAAAATCAGCCAAAATTTGAATTATCTGACAACATTTCTAATTCTTCGCCAAAATCTTTATCTACTTTAAAGAAAGGCTTTTTGCAAAAATATTGTATCAATAAAAAAGAAGAGATTAAGAAAAAGAATGATTTATTAAAACAGAATAAGAAAAATGATTTAACTCATTATCAAGAAGATAATTTCTTAATTGGTAGAGATGCAGAACTCCATCATATTACGGAGATACTTTGTCGCTATCACAAACAAAATGTATTGATTATAGGAGATCATGGCATTGGGAAGACTAGACTGATAGAGGGGTTTGTCCAAAAATTGGTTTTTAATCAAATTCCTGATTTGCTTGGTGGTTTAGAGGTTTTTGAACTTGATTTAGGAGCTATTATTGCTGGAGCTTCTTACAAAGGCGAAATAGAAGATCGATTGAAAAATATTGCCAATGAACTTCGTTTATATCCCAAAAGCGTTTTGATTATTGATGATATTCATTCACTATTGGGCAGTCACCAAGATACAGGAATTAGCAATCTGTTGAAGAGTGAATTGTCAAAAGGACTCACTCTGATTGCCGCCACTACGATAGAAGAGTATACCAAAAAGATAGAAAAAGAACAGGGTCTATCAGGAATGTTCGAAATTATCAAAATGGAAGAAGCTGATGATGAAACTCATTTCAGAATGCTCAAACAGGCATTGGTAAGTTATCAAAATCACCATCAAATTAATATTGATGACAGCGGCATCCGAGAGGCAATTCGTCTGTCTAAGCGGTACATGAAAGAAAAAAGTCTTCCTGCTTCGGCAATAGATTTAGTAGACCATACAATGTCTGCATTAAAAACAGCTGGTGAGTCTTTCTTGAAAGAGAAAAATCATTTTCTGAATCAGATCATACATCTAGAACAAAACACAAAAAATTATTCAGAGGAACAGTTAAAAACCCATGCTTTATGGCTTTTAAAGGATTTGGTAGAGAAAACTAAATACTTATTAAGTTCTGAAGAAGAACCAGAAGGTTTTGATAATCAAATTATTGATGTTGAAAATATTTTTGCTTTTTCTAGAAAACGAATAGAGCAGGCAGAGGCTGTTGCTTTGGAAAAACGAAGCGATATTACTGATAGAGATTTAGCTTTGATGATTTCTCAAAAAACAAATATTTCTATCGGAAAACTACAAGAAGAAGAAAAACAGCGTTTGAATGAAATAGAGCAGGTTCTCTCCCGCCGAGTGGTAGGGCAAGATCATGCTATAGCTACAATTTCTGGAGCGGTTCTAGAGTCCCGTTCTGGACTGAGTAAAGCTGGACAACCCATCGGTTCATTTTTCTTTTTAGGACCAACAGGAACAGGGAAAACAGAACTGGCAAAATCCTTGGCAGAATTTCTTTTCCAAGATGAAAATGCAATTATCCGCTTTGATATGTCAGAATTTAAAGAAGAGCATTCTGCGGCATTGCTCTATGGAGCGCCTCCTGGCTATGTGGGCTATGAAGAGGGCGGACTTTTGGTTAATAAAATTAGACAAAAGCCTTATTCCATTGTTCTTTTTGATGAAATAGAAAAGGCTCATACTTCAGTTTTTGATGTTTTTCTTCAAATAATGGATGAAGGTAAGCTGCACGACAGACTTGGCAAAGAAGGTGATTTCTCTAATGCTATCATTCTCTTTACATCTAATATAGGCTCGGATTTTATTGTAAATTCTTTTGCCAATGGAAAAATTCCGGCTTCAGCTGATCTTTTGGAGATTATGACAAGGTTTTTCCGCCCAGAATTTTTGGGAAGACTTACAGAAATCATTCCTTTTGCACCGATAAGCAAAGAGAATGCTCTGAAAATTTTTGAAATACACCTCAAAAAAGAATTATTAGATTTGGTTAAAAATTTAAATATTACATTAAATATTTCGGAAGAAGTCAAAGAATATCTTTCAGAAGAGGGCTATGACATAAAATATGGAGCAAGACCACTAAAGGGTGTTATTCGAGGAAAATTAAGAAGACCTTTAGCAAAAAAAATTGTAGCAGGAGAGTTTCATGAAGGAGACATTGTCAGTGTTACCTTGAAAAATGGTGAACTCTACTGGGAAAAACAAAAAATATAGAATGTTTTGATAAATAATTATAAAACCTGCTCTTATTTCAGCAGGTTTTATAATTATTCTCCATTACTATTATTTTCTTATAAAGCTCTCCTTTCTAAAGCGTCATCTATGGATTCTTCCTAAATTAGACATTAGTGTCTCAATTGAATTTTACTTTTACCCAAACAACTTGTCCCAAAAGCCTTTTTGTTCTTTCAGTGTAAAATCTTCCTCAGCCAGAAAAGAATGTTTCTTAAGATTTTCAGGAGCCAAATAGCCTACCATATGGGGAACACGCACAAAATCCCAATCGGAAACCTTATGTAAATATTCTATGTCTTCAGAGCTTATTTCTAACTGTTTGGGGATGCTGCCAAGGTCTGGGCGAGGATAGAGTAAAATAGAAACTCTATCATTCAATGAAGTTTTTAGCCTGCTTTTATGCACATAACCCGTGTACCCTTCCTGTGTTTTTACCAGAAACCAATCTCCCGAATTATCCAAAACTTCTATTGGTGCCCCTGTCTTTATTTTTTGAATAACCTCAGATGATATATTTTTTTCTTTGTGAAGGTTCGTATAGCCATCTGGATCTTGAATAAAATATATTATTTTATGGCTCTTGTCTAGGTCTATATCGTTTATATATTTTTTCAATTCAAGTAAATGATAAAATTGGAATCTCTCCAAGTCTGCTTTATAATGTGGATTTTTATTTAAGTAATCTTCTATATGTCTTGTTTTTCCTATTTTCAATTCTATATTAAAAAGAAAGGCTGTTATTTTTTGAGGATTGGAATAATCATCAGGCGTTGATAATATTTTTTCAATAATATCCTTGATATTAGGATAAACCTCTTTCTTTATTTTTTCTTTGTCAAGAAAATGCTCTATATCAGCGAAAACATACTCTCTCAGCTCGTATTTCGATGTTTCGGGATGATATGTAAATATCAAATCATGAAAACCACTGCCATCAGAAAAATCAAAATCGCTTAACACATATTTCGTCAGTTCCTTATCCTTATTATACCCAAATTCTATTACTAAATCATTTAATAAATTGGGATTTTTGGCTTTTAATAAATTATAAGACCCTTTATTTCCGTAAAAAATATAATTATTATAATGAAATAAATCCGCTTGGTTAATGAGGTATTCATTATCCACATCAGAATCTTCATATAGGATATAATTCTCTGATTTTAAAGCGATATACGGAAACTTGGAATTGTTAAGGGCAATAATGCTATTGGCATATTGGCTGATATCGATGCCGTATATTTCCAGAATTTTTCGGGTATATTCTTCATTGGATGGGAATCTGAAATCCATATCGGACAAACTTCTTTTTCCATAATCTATAAGGTCTGTTGATAAAGAATCATAATTAACTTTTAATCCATCTCCTTCTTCCAAAATGTTATAAGGCGCCTGTTTCATATTATTATTCAAATATCTATTACTTTTTTCATCACATGAAAAAAATATAATGTTAGCCAGCAGTATGACTAGAACATATCTCATTCTATGATAATTAAATACCTGACCTTATTTTTTACCCAAACAACTTATCCCAAAAACCTTTTTCTTTTTTCGGTGTAAAATCTTCCTCAACCAGAAAAGAATGTTTCTTAGGATTTTTAGGAGCCAAATAGCCTACCATATGGGGAACACGCACAAAATCCCAATCGGAAACCTTATGTAAGTATTCTATGTCTTCAGTGCTTATTTCTAACTGTTTCGGTGTGCTACTAAAGTCTGGGCGGGGGTAGAGAGTTATTGTTTCTAAAGTTTCTCTTTTTAAGCTAACCTCTTCCATTCCTGGTCGCCACCTACCACCTGTTTTGGTTTCATCCCATACTCTTTTCAGATCTGGATTGTTATAAAAATTTTTCTTCTCAATTTCTTCTCTGTATTTCTCAGTTAGGTTTAAAATTGGGAAAAAATTATAATAAGAATCTTCATCTGTTTTGCTCATGTGGTAGGCTGTCTCGCTTAATATCTTGGTAAGTTCTGGGAAATCTATTTCAGATTTGCCCTGTTCTTCTTTTTTTATTAAAGTATACATCAATTCTTGGATTCGAAATGAAAAATCAGACAATTCCTTCTTTTTCCAGCCTTTTACCACTGCGAAAACTTCTGTATTTAAACGATTTTTTCCTCCGCA
>CAUSCF010000039.1:0-8213 GCA_963530295.1 uncultured Flavobacteriaceae bacterium | reverse complement strand
CCGCGACCTCCGCCGTGACAGGGCGGCATTCTAACCAACTGAACTACCGGATCTACTTTCTTTATTATGAACTTCTATTCTCGATTTTGTGAGTGCAAATATATACATATTTATTTTCACTAGCAAATAAATAATAAAAAAAATGCTTTCCGTTTACGAAAAGCATTCATTATCAAACAAATATTTTTTTATAAATGTGCAGAAAGTTTCTCCGCGATAACTTCTTTTGGAGAAAGTCCTACTATTTTATCAACCACTTCTCCATTTTTGAAAATAAGAAGAGTAGGGATGCTTCTGATACCGTATTCCAAAGATACTTGTTGATTGTTATCAACATCTACTTTTGCAACTACGGCCTTACCTTCAAACTCGTTATGAAGCTGCTCGATAACTGGAGAAAGCATTCTACAAGGTCCACACCAAGTAGCCCAAAAGTCTACTAATACTGGTTTATCTGATTGTAATACGGATTCTTTAAATGTTCCGTCTGTAACTGTTAGTGCCATGATAAATATATTTTATATTAAACTTGATGCAAAAATACAACAATCTTTTTATTGTAAAATCTATACTAATTATTATTGATTTCTATTTTATTTTCTTGAACAATTTCATTTAGAGCAGATATCAATTTATCTATATCTTCTTTGGTGGTCTTACTGCTAAACGAAACTCTAAGCGGAGTCGTAGTATCCATCTCTTCTTCTGTCTGGATGGACATCAGCACCATAGAAGGCTTGCTAGCGCCAGAGCTGCACGCACTTCCCTGAGAAACAGCAATTCCCTTCATATCCAGCTGTAAGCCTATCAAAGGATTTTTGAACGGCAGTGCCAGACTCAGCACCGTGTAAAGGCTTTTCTCTTTGTTGGAAGATTGTCCGTTGAATTTAATGTTAGGAAATACTTTTTTTAGTTCTGAAATAGCATAATCTTTAATCCCTTGAATATGAGAAGAATACTGCTCTAAATTCTCTATTGATAATTCTAATGCTTTCCCTAAACCGACAATTCCGACTACATTTTCTGTTCCTGCTCTCAGGCTTCTTTCTTGCGTTCCTCCCACAATAAGCCCTTTCAAACCAGAGGATTTTCTTACAAAGGCAAATCCCACGCCTTTCGGGCCATGGAATTTATGCGCACTGCATGAAGCGAAATCAATAGGAATTTTTGAAAAATCTAAATCCAAATGTCCCACAGTCTGCACGGTATCAGAATGGAAGAGAGCATGATTTTGCTTACAGATTTCAGCGGTTTTTTCTATGTCTAATAAATTTCCGATTTCATTATTCGCGTGCATCAGGCTCACCAAAGTCTTTTTATCAGAGGATTTTAGGATTTTTTCCAGCTCGGCTAAATCAAAATTACCGTTTTTGTCAAGGCGAAGATAGACAAGCTCCACGCCTTTGTAGTTTTTCATTTCAAGGCAGGATTCTGACACACATTTATGCTCAAGGGCAGAAGAAATAATTCTTTTTACTCCGAGATGCTCTACACAGGATTTGATAATCAGGTTGTTAGATTCTGTTCCGCAAGAAGTGAAAATAATCTCACCAGGAGTTACTCGTAGATATTCTGCTATTTTTCTTCGGACATTTTCTATCAAGGTTTTGGCCTCTTGCCCGATGCTGTGCGTAGAGGACGGATTTCCATAATGATTTCTCATCACAGACAGCATTTCATCTATAACCTGCTCATTTAGAGGAGTAGTAGCTGCGTTGTCTAAATATATTTTATTCATAGATTATTGAGATTTTTTTAAATTCTATTTTTTTTGGAACTGAAAAAATGATGTAAGGTCTGGTAACTACCTGAATACTAAACTCTAAATCTGTTTCGTGTTCTTTCTCAAACTTTCCTTTTTTGATGAACAATTCCAAAGTTTCTCCATTCACACTGTAAGCATCAAGTTTCTCAGGTGTATGGCTTCCAGACCGAAATTCGCCCAAATTGTATTTTATTACTTTTCTGTTTTTAGGGAATTTTATTTTTTGATTATCAGTGTTTTCGATGTCTATTATAAATGTACCTTCACTCAGTAATGCTTTATCCAATTCTTCTTGGTTTTTAATCAAAGAAAAACTCGGATATAGTGCACCACCATTTTGGTTGGAATAGAAAATATCTTTTTCTGTGGAAAAAGATGTTTTAGCGTCATTTTTCACTTTTTTCTGAGAAAAACAAGATGTGAAAATGCTCATAAATCCTATTAAAATAAAATGTTTCATATCAATATTTTGACAAATTTAATGAAAAAAACGATAAAAACCCTCATCTGCCCAAGAAAGCATTTCTCGGTCTCCTGAGGTGTCACCAAAAGCGATGATTTTATCAAAAGTTTCGTTTTTGATAAGTTTTTTTATTCTGTTTACTTTTTCCTGTCCGTTGCAGTTTTTGGTGCTGAATTTTCCTGTAAAAATATCATTTTCAAAGTGCGCCTGCGTGGCCACCAAATCCATTTTCCATTTTTCTGCAAATGGTTTTGCCCAGATATCCAGAGATGCTGTTACCAAGAGACATTTGGTAGTAGTTCGGTCAATTTGATTGATAAAATCTATGGCGTTTTCTCGGATAATGCTTGGGTAGTTTTCATTAAAAAATTGTAGTGCTTTGGACTCTATTTCCTGCCGAGTTTTTCCTTTTAGAATAGAATTGACAAAACTTTTTTTGACCTCTCCAGCATTGGCTAATTTTAGTTTTAGCATGATGAAAAGAGGAATGTGTTTGATGAAACTGATGTAGAATTTTTTAGGTTCATAAAATTTAAGAAAGGCGAACATAGTGTCCTTCTTTGTCAAAGTGCCATCAAAGTCAAAACAATATAATTTTTTTTGCATAATCTTACTTAAAGTAAATCATTAATACGAAAGATATAATCCAAAGTAAAACAGTTACTTGGATGTATTTATCTCTATAAAAGGTTTTAGTAGGAGATTCGGTTTTATTATACACCAAAGTCTGCTGTAAATATCTTAAAAAAACAAAAATAACAAAAAATGTGGTGTAAAAAATATTTTGATTAAATCTGGACTGAACATCAGGAGAGAGGGTAAACATCACATAGCAAATGATTGCTAATGAACAGCTTACCGCTAAGACAATGTCCGCAAACTGAATATTATACCCATCCAGAGCTTTTCTCGTTTTTCCGTTTATTTGTGAGTTTATAAGTTCGCCTCGTCTCTTTCCAATCGCTAAAACCAAAGCCAGCACAAATGTCAGTAAAATAGCCCACTGAGAAATCCAAATTCCTGTAATGTATCCACCTGCCAAAACCCTAAAAACAAATCCTAAGGCAATGATAGAAATATCAACTATCGCGATATGTTTCAGCCTAAAAGTATAGGCAATATTCATGATAAAATAAGCACAAATAACAAGACAAAAATAGAATAGGTCTATTGAAAAAAGAAATCCTGCAAGACTTGTCAAAGAAACAACTAGAAAGACTAAACCTGCAAAAACCAATTTTGCTGTCGATTTACTGATTTCTCCCGAAGCCAGAGGTCTTTTGCACTTTTCAGGGTGTTTTTTGTCTGCTTCTATATCTATATAATCATTGATTATGTAAATACAACTAGCCGTAAAAGAGAAAATAAAAAACGCAAATAAACTCACACTAAACAGCTCCAAATGAAGAAAAGACCCTGAAAAAAATAAGGGCAGAAAGACAAAAATATTTTTAATCCATTGTTCTATTCTAAGGAGTTTTATATATTTTTTCATAAAATATAATTAATTGTAGAAGGTTTCTAAAACATTAAGTTCTGAAATGGGTTTATTTCATTGATTAGTAATTTGTTGTGATTTTAACAACACATTTGATACATTACCTATCATATGCATCACCATATGAACTAAAATCTTCTCTCATCCAATACCACATATTACCTTTAGAAGCATATATACGCTCTAGTAATTCTGTAAAACTTTTAGCAATAATACTTTGTTCTCCTACAACACCATACCTGTCCCAAAAACTATCATAACAATATCCTAATCTATTTTTGGACAAGTCAATTGTTATGTATTGAGAATTATTGTCATCAGCAATAATAAACCAATTATAGCTTATATCATCATCATAGTCTTCTCCTATAATAATCTTATTTGCCCTCTTAAATTCAGTTAATCCTACTATTTTAATCGAATAGTGAGTATTTTGAAAAAAAACAATTGAATTATAGTTTTCCAAATAGAATTTTAAATCATTTGGAACTTCATAAGGTAATTTTTTATAAGGCACAGGTAATCTTGAAACTGTACAATTTTCATCTTTTTCTATCTCTAAAATTAATTCATTGATTTTTTTCATACACTTTCTTTATATTCATTCTTTATATTCTGAATAATATGTTGGTTAAATCTTCTATAATATATCTATTAGCAGTATCAAACTGGGCACGAGCTTATAAAATTAGGTTTTATAAAACTCTTATAAGAAAAAATCTTGTTATTTTTTTTGTATTGTATTGATTGTTATAATTTAAACAATATGTCTGAATATTACCCATTACCATAAACTTGTTTTATATTTTTCTTTATAAAAAGTATTGAATAAGACAAAGAACTCATCCAAAGCCTTTTCTTCTGTTTCAAATTTATAAAAAAGTATATTAGCCCATCCCATAGAATCATTAATATTATATCTCTTTCTTAGCCATTTATAAAATTCGGTATATAGTACATCAGACTTTACATCTTCTTTCTCATCACGATGATACCACCCATTAACAAAGGCTTCAAAACAAAATATACTATGTTTCCTAATATATAGTTCAGGAATAGGCTTAATAAGTTTTATAAGTTCTATAATAGTCATATTGAAAATATTAAAATTCAGTTTTTGTATCTGTATCTGTTATATTAGCATATTATGTTTTTAGCAATACATTTGAAACACTACCAAGAGCCTTCCGATATACCATCAACTTTAAAATTAATATCATCAATGTTTAAGTTCTCTATCAATGGTAAGTCCAAAACTTTCTTAAAAAAGAATTCATATCCACATTCTCTATTATCAATATCGGGATTCAAATTATCTCTAAAACCTAAAATATCAACTGAATAATTTCCTTTAGGAATTGTAAAATTATCATCCACACCTATCCGTTTATCTTTTGAAGGAAAATTTAAGTAATAATCAGGTTTCCAATTCATTATAGCATAAATATCACTAATAATAATATTTTCACTCTCAACTCTAAAAGGAAAAGAATAAGAGGTTTTAAAAAGCTTCCATTCAGGGTTTATTTTACTTTCTTCTTCTAAATTAACAATTATTTCATAATCCCAAATTTCAATGGTATAGACAGGCAATATAACTCCTTTATTTATAGCATCATTACCTACCTCAGGGTTCTGAATAAAATAATCTAAAAGGTTCGCCTCTTTTATACCTTTTGATTGTACAAAATTATCTAAAACAAGAGGGTCAAAAACAACCATCCCTTGCATATTCAATGAAATTTTCGTTTTGTAAAACATATCTTATTGATTTAATAACCAAAAACATATGGTAGAGTATTAGCATAAATTTTATGAATAAATAAAAGGTGCAGAACATGAGTCTGCACCTTTCGTTATATGAGAAATCTAAATAAACTAGTTTCCTTTTTTAGCATCCTCTATCATTTTTTCGTTTGCGGTGATAGCAAACTCCACTCGTCTGTTTTTAGCTCTTCCAGTCTCTGTATCATTAGAAGCTACAGGCTCAGATTCTCCCATACCAATAGCTGTAAATCTACTTGATTTTAGACCTTTTGCTTTAAGGTAGTTTACTACCGCATCGGCTCTTCTTACAGAAAGCTTTTGGTTGTAATCATCAGCACCTTTGTCATCAGTATGTCCGTAAACATTGATGTTTGTATCAGGATTGTTTTTGAAAACCTCTGCTACTTTGTTCAAGTTGCTTTTTGCAGTAGAAGTCAAATTAGCAGAATTGAAATCAAAATTCACGCTGTTTTCATTCAAAACTACCTTGATACCTTCTCCTACACGCTCTACTTCTGCTCCAGGGAGGGCTGTTTTTATCTCACGAGCTTGTTTGTCCATCTTGTTACCAATGACACCACCAGCTACACCACCTACAATACCGCCTAAAACAGCACCCATAGTTCCTTTACCACCTTTACCGATGTTGTTACCCAAGATACCTCCGATAACAGCTCCACTGGCAGCACCTATAGCTACACCTCTTTGTGTATTATTAGAATTTTTGATAGCTTCACAACTTGTGAATAATAATGAGCCAGAAAGCCCAAGTGCCACTACATATGGCTTATTAAATATCTTCATAATATAAATTATTTTACTCGTTGGAATTGATAATATACTTTAATAACTTCCCCTTCAAAAGGTACGCTCTGTGTAAGGGTAAAACTGTCTTTCTGCTGATTTTCCAGCTGAAGCACATATCCTTCTGTGATTTTTTTAGCCTTTACATTATCTTGAAGTTTTTTGAATCTAAATTCTTTGTTTTTTGTAACTTCAAATTTGATGGCTTGTGTTACCATAGGGCAGTTACCTTTTCCATTCAAACTATAGCTTCCAGAATAGTTGTTAGGAATGAGTTTCCAAGTTCCTCCTACAAAGCACTGAGCATCAACATTTTCGTGGAAAGGTTTTATTTTGAATTTTTTATCATAGTCTACAGAAGAGACTACCCATTCACCTTTTAGGTCATAATTGGTCAAAGTATGGCTTCCTTGTGTGGCAGACCCTTGTGATTTACAAGCTGTTAGGAATAATGCTCCCAAACTGGCTGTTAATAAGAATTTTTTCATAATTTCTAAAATTTCAATTTTTATAATAAGTGCTAAATTATACAAATTTATTTTAACAAAAAAGAAAATCTTGTTTTTTAAGAAATTTTTATATTTTATTTAGTACTTTTGTAAAGTTTTTTCTTTGATCTAAAAGAAAAAATAATGCTTTGATAATCAATAAATTTATATATCATATGAAAAAAAACATTATTTTTTTAGGGCTTTTGGCAACAAGTTTGGCTCTTGCCCAATCTGGAAAAGTGGGGGTAAACACAAGTAACCCAGAGGCTACTCTAGACATAAAACCCAGTGCAGCAAATGCAGTAACTTCTGCAACTACAAACGAGGGGGTTTTGATTCCGAGAGTAAGTAGAGACAGACTAAAAAGCATTGCTACTGCTAATTTGAAAGAATCTACTTTAGTGTATGTAGATAACATCTCAGGAACTACAAATCCTATAACTTCTAATGTAACTTCTAAAGGTTTCTACTATTACAGCACAACTGCTAGTAAATGGGTAAAAATAGCTGAAGGAACTATCCAAGAGCAAGACCTTAGACTAGTAGGTGGTAGTAACCACATCACACAAGATGCAGGTCTTGGAGGTAATGGTACTACTGTAGGTGGCGGTGGTGATAACATAGGTATTGGACCAGGAGCATTATTCTCACTAAATGGAGGTGGAAGTAATTTAGCTATAGGGGCTAGTGCCCTTTACTCTAATGCTGGTAGTGGAGGTAATTTAGCTATAGGTAATGGAGCTCTTGCCGATTATACAGGTGGTGATGGTTTTGCGATAGGTCATAATGCTTTCAGAAATGGTGGCGGCAATGGTGTTGCTGTAGGTAACTACGCTTTTAGTTCTGGAGGTTCAGGTGTTGCTGTAGGTAACAGTGCTCTTAGTTCTGGAGGTAGTGGTATTGCCATAGGAAATTATGCCCTTAGATCTAGTACTAACGGAATCTCAAATTTAGCTATTGGTAATAATGCTCTATATAATACTACTACAGGGAAATTTAATATAGGTATTGGAGAACGAGTACTTTATGAAAATACCACAGGAAATGACAATATTGCTATGGGAAATGATGCCCTTGTAAATAGTACCACAGGAAATGACAATATTGCTTTAGGAAATAGCGCTCTCTTATCGAATACAACTGGTGCTAGCAACTTTGGATTTGGTACGAATGCCTTAAGATCCAATACCACAGGAAATAACAACATTGCTATGGGGACTAGTGCTTTACTTAATAACACTACAGGATTGGACAATGTTGCTGTAGGTGCTGGTGCCTTATTTAATAATACTGTAGGTACCAACAACATTGGTTTGGGTACAAATGCCCTTAGAACCAATACTACTGGTAGAGATAATGTCGCTCTAGGATCTACAGCCCTTTTTGCTAATACAACAGGGGTAAATAACATTGCTATTGGAACTA
>CAUSCF010000038.1:0-10182 GCA_963530295.1 uncultured Flavobacteriaceae bacterium | reverse complement strand
GTATGGGTTTATCGTATGTTTTATTGTTACACAGATTTGGAATTTCTTTCATTAAACAAATGTTTTGATTTTTCATTTTCGTTATCTTTGTGGTAAATTTTTAATAAAATGAATCGACTGAAAATCATTATATTATTTTTTGCCCTTTCTATTTCTGCTTCCCTAAAATCACAGGCGATAGATGCACCGCATTCTTTCGTAGTGGTAGGTTTTACCGCGAATATGGGAAATTTAGGAAAACTCACGACCTTCGGCGGATACAGCCCGACTGACAACTCGTACATTGCAAGGGTTTTGCCGACATTTACGATTAATAAATACATCTCACTAACGCCTGGTTATGCCTTTTTTCAAGATTATGAATCCAAGAGCGAAAACGCAGAGCATCAGATAATGGCTTATGCTACTTTTACCCTACCTATAAGTAATAAACTGTCCATTACTGACAGAAATATGTACTACTATCAGATAAAAAACTACGCTAGTAATACTGCTACTTACAGAAATAGATTAGGTCTAAACTACAAAATAAAAGTCAAAGACATCCCTGTAAGTCTCTATGCCCATGATGAAATCTACATAAATCTGGAAAACGGAAAACTACGAAACAGAGTTTATGTAGGGTCAAGTGTAAGTCTAAGCTGGCTCACTCCACAGCTGATGTACTACATGCAGTCCGAAAAAGGAAAATCTAACAAACATTACTGGATGCTTTCCCTATTGGTTCCTTTAGAAAAATTCGGGTTCTTTTCTGGCAGAAAGAAATAATTCCCACAAAATGAAGCGTTATCAAGAAAAACACATCAAAATATGGAAAGAAGGCACTTGGGTTGTCTGCCCTGAATGCCATAATTCTGCTATTATAACGCCTGATGGACACTTAGTCCACTGCTATCATTGTGGATACGAAAAGAAAAGTGAAGACCTGCTGTCTTATACCGCTGTTATCAAGCTAAACTGTCCCAACTGTGGCACGGCCATTCACAACGAACAGCACGGAATGAAAAACAAAATGGATGAAGTTCTCATCAAATGTCAAAATTGTTCCTTTCCCTTATCCATAAAACCTCACTATGAAGAAACCTATAACAAAATAAACCCAAATAAAGATGGGCTAAAATGTGATTATATTTTTGGGTTACCTTACTTTTTTCAAGAAAATGTACGGGAAAATCTCTTCTGGGCAGAAAACATACTCTATATAAAGGTAATAGAAGATTATGTTTCTTCCAACCTCCGCGAGCGAAAAGGCATGTCATTGGTAGCAAAACTTCCTACTTTCATCAAAAGTAAAAAGAATCGTGATGCGATTTTAAAAATCATCCACAAATGGAAAAACCTAATCAACGAAAATCCATCATCTTAAAAACAAAAAACTGCTCTCTATTGGAGCAGTTTTTATATTTTATTAGTACGCCTTAGCGAAAAGAACTCTGCGCTTAGAAGGTTTCCCTGAAATAAGGGACACACCGTCTTCCTCCACAGCATCCAGCGGAATACATCGTATGGTGGCTTTGGTTTCCTCCTTGATGCGTTCCTCTTCTTCCTCTGTTCCATCCCAGTGAGCCGCGATGAAACCTCCTTTTTCCTCCAAAACTTTTTTAAACTCCTCGTAAGTATCCACTTTTGTGATGTTTTCATTTCGGAAGTTAAGCGCACGCTGGTAGATGTCTTCCTGAATTTTCGTAAGAAGCTGGTGAATGTAATTCTCCACCCCTGCTATCGGCTGGGTCTCCTTGCTCAGAGTATCTCTCCTTGCGATTTCCACCATACCGTTTTCTAAATCCTTTGGCCCTATGGCTACTCTCACCGGCACACCTTTCAGCTCGTATTCTGCGAATTTCCAGCCTGGTTTGTGCGTAGCGCGGTTGTCGTACTTTACAGAAATTCCCAGCGCTTTCAATCTTTCACTGATTCCAAGGGCAACTTCATCGATTTGGGCTAATTGTTCCTCACCTTTGAATATCGGCACGATGACTACTTGTATCGGCGCAAGTTTCGGAGGCAAAACCAATCCGAAATCATCTGAATGCGACATGATAAGTGCCCCCATCAATCGGGTTGATACTCCCCATGATGATGCCCAAGCGTATTCTATTTTGCCTTCACTGTTTGTGAATTTCACATCGAATGCTTTTGCGAAGTTTTGCCCTAAAAAGTGCGAAGTCCCAGCCTGAAGCGCCTTTCCGTCCTGCATCATCGCTTCTATACAATAGGTTTCGTCTGCTCCTGCAAATCTTTCGCTTGGAGATTTCAGCCCGCGAACCACCGGCACTGCCATCATCTTCTCGGAGAAATCTGCATAAACTTCCATCATCTGTTTTGCTTCTGCTTCTGCCTCTTCCTTGGTGGCGTGAGCAGTGTGCCCTTCCTGCCAAAGGAATTCCGAAGTACGAAGAAACGGACGCGTTCTCATCTCCCATCGAACCACATTTGCCCATTGGTTTATAAGTATCGGAAGATCTCTATAAGACTGAATCCAGTTTTTATAAGTATTCCAAATAATCGCTTCCGAGGTAGGACGAACGATAAGCTCTTCCTCCAATTTTGCTTCTGGATCTACGATAAGTTTTGATGGATTTTCTGGGTCTGTTTTCAAACGATAGTGCGTAACTACGGCACATTCTTTAGCAAATCCCTCTGCGTTTTTTTCTTCTGCTTCGAACAAACTTTTCGGAACGAAAATCGGGAAATAGGCGTTTTGGTGTCCTGTTTCCTTAAATCTTCTATCCAGCTCATCTCTCATCTTCTCCCAAATAGCGTATCCATACGGCTTGATAACCATACAGCCGCGAACACCTGAGTTCTCCGCAAGATCTGCTCCTACGATAAGTTCGTTATACCATTTACTATAATCTTCTGCTCTTGAAGTTAATTTTGCCATAAATATTAAAATATTTTTTATTTTTACTGATAAAAATCATTATTCAGAATTACTCCAATATTATTTTTGGTATAATTTTGGTAATAATTTTGCAAATATAGTAATTAACATTAAACCATTTGATATGAAAAATAATACATTTTCTGATACAATAATCCCTTTTGTTTCCAAAACAGCCTTGGCTTTGGCAAGTGGATTATTTTTGGTTTCTTGTGGTATCCAGTCTGGATACACAGAGACAGATGGTATCTATTACGACCCTGCAACAGACAAAATAGAAAGAAAACTAGCATGGCAGGAGCCTGACTACTATGATATGGACGAAAGAGCTGGTTTTGAGGATGATAATAACCAAACAGGAATTATCGGACAATCCCAGAAAAACCAACAGCTCCAAAACCAAAAATACAGCAATAAAAACTGGGGTGGAGACAGCCAAAGAATCTCTTCCAGCTCTGACTGGGGAACTTATGCAGGAACACAGAATAATTTCTATTATGACAATTATTCTTCTTGGGGTTATCCTTATTACAGCAGTTTTTATTCGCCATATTATTTCGGGTATTATAATTCGTACTTCGGTTACCCTCGCTCTTCAGGATGGGGATTAGGTTTCTCGTGGGGAATGAGCCCATGGAGTTATAATTATAACTATTATTACAACCCTTATTGGAATTATAACTACTGGGGATACAGACCTTATTATTATAACAATTACTATTATAATCCTTATTACTACAATCCGTATTATCGTGGTTATTATGATGGTTATTACTATGACGATTATTACTATCCTCGTCATTACAGAACGCCTGTGAAAACTTACAGAAGAAGTGACCCAGATGAAATCTACAGAGGAAATGATAACTCCTATCGTGGCAGAACCTACACACCTAACAATGGTGGATTTAATAGAAGCAACAACCAGATGAATAGACCAAATAATGGTTTTGATAGACCTTCTGACTGGGGAAATCACAACTCCGATATAGAGCGATATCAACGACAAAACAACACTTGGAGAGATAATAATTCTTCATCAAACAATGGAGGAAACAACAGCTCCAATAGTGGTAATGGTGGTTTTGGAAGAAGATCAAACTGGTAAAACTTTAAAATTATTGTAAAAAATGACAAAGAAAATTTCAATATTAGCAGGTATTTCAGCGAGTGCATTATTCTTTGCACAAGATGTTTCCATCATTAGAAATACCTCTACAATTTATGACAATATCTCTTCCTTAGGAACTGCAAGATATAACGCAATGGCAGGTTCTATGGGAGCATTGGGGGGAGATGCCTCTGTGCTAAATACCAACCCTGCTGGTTTGGGAGTATTCATCACAGATGATGTAAGCGCCTCTCTAGCTATCAATTCTAATAAATCTACGGCTAGTCTGGCAGGAAAATCTACAAGCCAAAACATAAGCAAAGCTAATTTAGGGAACGCTAGTGGAGTTTTATCTTTTCAGTCAAATGAACAGAATGCATGGAAGTTTGTAAATGTAGGAATTAACTATGTTACTCAAAATGTAAGTGATAAATTACAATCTCCAGGAAATGCAAATATAACATCAGCTATACATCAAGATAATGATAAAAATAAACCCATTACAGACTACAACATATTCGAAGGGCATTTGTATGAAACCATTGGACATCGTTCTAAGCTGAACTTGGGTATTGGAGGAAATTATAATAATAAACTATACATAGGAGCTGCAGTGAATTTCTCTTCTGTGAATATAGAGCAGTATGACGAAGTTAAAGTTTCCTCATTAAATACAAAAAAAATAAAGCGTTTTTCTAGACAAAATACACCTTACATAGAGGATGCTGATGGGTTTTCGCTATCTCTTGGGGCAATAGGGAAACTGAGCAATGCCGTTAGATTAGGGGCTTCCATAGAATCTCCTACTTGGTACAGCATAGATAGGGAGTATAATTTTTACGCAATAAATGGTTCAGGTCTTTTTCAAAACAGCTACACAGAAAGTCGCTCTTTCAGAACTCCGACTAAATTAACACTGAGTGGGGCTTTTATCCCTAATAAACATTTTGCTTTTAATGTGGATTATAGAGTAGATTTAGGCAAGCCTAATTTCGGTGGCGGTGCAGCAGATGTTCAGTTGAATAATTTCTATGAGTCTGCTTACAAGGCTCAGCATGAAGTAAGAATAGGAGGAGAATACAGAATAAAATCTTTCCGAATAAGGGGTGGGTACGCCTTTACAACCAGCCCATTCAAAGACCATACAGAAAAAATGTTTGACAATAATGCGAATGTAGTAAATGGAAAATTATCCAACTACATTGTAGGGAAAACACAGGTGATTTCAGGAGGGATAGGATATGATTTCAAACTATTCTACATCGATGCATCCTACCAGCATAGAACTCACGAACATAGCAACCCATTCTTTGCAGGAAGCTATTTTAATAGAGATTGGGATGGAAGTCCAGGAAACAATAGCACAAGTACTACCAGCATCGTTTCTAATGCAAAGAACCAAAAAGGACATCTTATCCTTACATTAGGATGGAAATTTTAGACTTAAATATTTATCAAAAAGGATTGCAAATTGCAGTCCTTTTTTTATTGATTCTAAATTAGTAACTTTGTATTCAAATTTTTTATTTTATGAGTCAATTACAAGAAAAAACCATCGGCGAATATGTAGCGGAAAATTTCCGTACAGCAGCTGTTTTCAAAAAATATGGAATAAACTTCTGCTGCAAAGGAGGTAGAACGATAGAAGAAACCTGCAAAATGAAGGACTTAGACCCTGCTCCTATCTACGAAGATCTGAAAAATACTCCACAGGGAACAACACAGGAAAATGATTTTAATAATTGGTCACTTACTGATTTGGCTGATTATATCAAAGAGGTTCACCACGAATATATTCAGGAGAAATCTATCTACCTGCTTCAGTTTTTGGATAAACTCTGCCGAGTTCACGGTGAGAGACATCCAGAATTGTTCAAAATCAATGAACTATTCACCCTTTCTTCTCAAAATCTCATCGTACACCTGAGAGATGCCGAGGAAAAACTTTTCCCATATATCAGAGAAAAAGAGCAAAATCCTGAGACTGCATTCGGTGGAGATTTACAGGCTTACATAGAAAAACTACAGGCAGTCTATCAAACAGAAAAGGAAAGATTTGAGGAGATTACAAGGGTTTCGGATGATTTCACGCCTCCCGAAGGTGCCTGCACCACATACAGAGTTACATTCCAGATGCTCAATGAGTTTGATGAATATCTACAGCTCTACATCCATCTTGAAAACAACATCCTTTTTCCAAAACTTCTCAAATTATAATAAAAAAACGCCTTTAAAGGGCGTTTTTATGTCTTTATTTTTTTATATTTGCACTTGCTTATCCTAATTTATTAGGGATATGAAGAAAATAAGATTTTAAAAAGGAAATAAAAATAAAACAATATGACAAAGAAGAAAATAAATACTTTCATAGGTTCCATTGGAGCTTTTATTGGAATTGCTGTGTTTATCGCTTATATTCCACAGATTATCGCAAATTTACAGGGAGAAAAAGGACAGCCATGGCAGCCTTTATTTGCTTCCATTTCTTGTTTGATTTGGGTTATTTATGGCTGGACAAAGGAGCCGAAAAAAGATTATATCTTAATCATACCAAATGCTACAGGGGTTATCTTAGGTTTTTTAACATTCTTGACTTCTTTTTAAAAGTTATCCGATTGGTTTTTTCTATTTTTGCGGAATTATTTTCCTGAAAATGGGAAAAATGGACAATTTTTAAAATCATCTAAACAATGGGTGATACACTAAAAGGGTATTTATTTGCCCTCGTTTCAGCGCTTACTTACGGAATGATTCCGCTTTTTATGATTCCACTGAAAAAATGGGGATTTTTCTCTGTGGATACCGCCTTATTTTATCGGTTTTTGATTGCGGCAATTCTAATTTTGGGATATTTGGTTTTCTACCAAAAAGAAAGCGTAAAAATCAACTTAAAAGAAGGCATTGTTTTAAGCATTTTAGGGTTTTTCTATGCTCTCTCGGCGGAGTTTCTGTTTATAGCGTATGATTTTCTGAGCCCTGGGATTGCTTCTACTATATTTTTTATTTATCCCATTATGGTAGCCCTTATTTTGGGAATATTTTTCAAAGAAAAAATAACGCTTGCTACTACCATTTCACTGGTTATCGTAGTTGTAGGAGTGGGAGTTTTGAGCATTAAAGATAATTTTGAGATCAATTATATCGGACTTTTCGTTTCACTATTAGGCGCATTGATGTATGCTTTGTATATGATTATAGTCAATAAAACTAAAATCAAAGCCTCTGGCGTGAAAGTTTCTTTTTATTCAATGGTGTTTGCGTCATTGTTTTTCCTCGTTAAAACACTTATTTTAGGAAATAGTGTTGTCATTCCTTCTCTGGAAATCGGCACTCATTTGGCTTTATTCTCGCTGATAACTACGGCTTTATCGGTAGTTTCGCTGGTTTATGCCATTAAATTTATTGGTTCTACACCTACTGCCATTATGGGAGCTGTGGAGCCTGTGGTGGCCGTGATGATAAGCGTGGGACTATTCGATGAAACCTTGACTTTCTCACTAATTGCCGGCGTAATTATCATCATCTCTGGTGTTTTGATAGATGTAGTTTTCAACAAGAAAAAATAAAAAAAGCTCCCTCAAAAAGGAGCTTTTTCTTTTTATAGTTCTAATGCTTTTTTCTCTGCATTGGCTAAACCGTCTAAGTTTTTCCCGCCCGCAGTCGCAAAGCCTGGGTTTCCACCGCCGCCGCCTTGGATTTCTTTCGCAAGGTCTTTCACGATGTTTCCTGCATGATATTTATCCTCAATATCAGCCGAAACTCCTACTGTAAGCATTGGTTTTTCCCCAGCATCAGAAAGGATAACTACCACAGACTGCGGAACTTCTTTTTTCAGCTGGAAGACAATATCTTTCACAGTTCCTGCATCCAGAGATGTTCTTTTTACTAGAAGTTTTTTGTCTCCTTTGTTTAAAAAGTCGTTCTTCCAGTTTTGAATTTCTCCTTTTGCTTTTTCTTTTTTCAAAGCTTCTATTTCGGCTTTCAGAGCATTATTTTCTTCCAATAATTTTTCTACTTGTTTTACCAAATCTTTGGATTTCAATAGTTCTGAAAGCTTGTCCGCTTGTTCTTCCAAATCAGAGAAATACTGTCTCACTCTATCTCTCGTAATGGCCTCCACACGGCGGATTCCTGCTGCTACAGCTCCTTCGGAAACGATTTTGAAATACCAAATATCCGATGTATTTTTCACATGCGTTCCACCACAAAGTTCTTTACTTTCTCCAAACTGAATCATACGAACTCTGTCTCCGTATTTCTCCCCGAAAAGCGCCATCGCACCAGCATCCATCGCCTGCTGCATCGTGATATTTCTATGCTCTTGAAGAGCTATTTTCTGGTGGATTCGGTCATTTACTCTTTTTTCTACTTCGCAGATTTCCTCATCGGTCATTTTTTGGAAATGAGAAAAGTCAAATCTCAGAGACTGTGTATCTACACGAGAACCTCTCTGCTCTACATGCGTTCCTAGAACCTCTCTAAGCGCCTGATGCAGCAAGTGCGTAGCCGAGTGATTCGCTTCTGCAAGGATTCTTCCCTTTACTTCCGCCTTCAGAGGTTCATCTATATTCATCGGTAAAGTTTCAGAAAGATGAATTATCAAGTTGTTTTCTTTCTTAGTATCAATGATATAGGTAACATCGCCATTTGCAGAAACCAAAAGACCCTTGTCTCCTACCTGTCCTCCTCCTTCTGGATAAAACGGAGTAACATTAAACACCAAATGATAAAGCGTTCCGTCCTTTTGGCTTTCTACTTTTCTGTATTTAGTCACACGAACTATTCCCTCCAAAGTATCATACCCGATGAATTCTTCCTCATCATCCTCGCGAAGAACTACCCAGTCATCAGTTTTCATCTGTGCCGCAGCACGAGAGCGTTCTTTTTGTTTTTGTAATTCTTCTTCAAAGCTTTTTTCATCCAAAGTGAAACCTTTCTCTGTGAGGATAAGTGCCGTAAGGTCTATCGGGAAACCATAGGTGTCATACAGCTCAAACGCCTTGCTTCCTGAAATAACTTTTTCAGTTGCGTTATTCATCATCGTATCCAGCATGAGAAGCCCTTGTTCTAGGGTTCTCAAGAATGAATTTTCCTCTTCTTTTATTACATTTTTAATCAATTCATACTGCTTGTCGAGCTCTGGGAAAGCTCCACCCATCTGCTGAGCGAGTGTAGCCACCAATTTGTAAATAAATGGTTCCTTCTGCCCAAGGAAAGTAAATGCGTAGCGGATTGCCCTTCTCAAAATTCTTCTGATAACATATCCTGCTCCACCATTGGAAGGAAGCTGCCCATCAGCGATAGCAAAAGAAACCGCACGAATGTGGTCTACAATCACACGAATGGCAATATCCTTTTCATCATCCAGTTTTCCTGTATATTTTTTCCCCGAAAGCTCCTCTACTTTCTCTATCAAAGGCGTAAAAACATCCGTATCATAGTTAGAAGATTTTCCCTGAAGCGCCATACAAAGACGCTCAAAGCCCATCCCTGTATCTACATTCTGTTTTGGTAATTTTTCTAATGAGCCATCTGCTTTTCGGTTGAACTCCATAAATACAAGATTCCAAATCTCCACTACCTGCGGATGATCATTATTTACCAAATCTTTTCCTGAAACTTTGGCTTTCTCATCTTCACTTCTCAAATCCACATGAATTTCGGAACATGGCCCACATGGTCCCTGCTCACCCATTTCCCAGAAATTATCTTTTTTGTTTCCGTTTATGATTCGGCTTTCATCGATATGTTCTTTCCAAAAATCGTATGCATCTTGGTCTCTTTCCAAGTTTTCGGAAGCATCACCTTCGAAAATCGTTACATACAAATTTTCTTTCGGTATTTTATAAACTTCGGTCAAAAGTTCCCACGCCCAAGCAATCGCTTCTTTTTTGAAATAATCCCCAAAAGACCAGTTCCCCAGCATCTCGAACATCGTATGGTGATAGGTATCACGACCTACATCGTCCAAATCGTTATGCTTTCCTGAAACTCTCAGACACTTTTGTGTATCGGCTACGCGGACAGATTTCGGCTCTTTGTATCCGAGAAAAAAGTCCTTAAACTGAGCCATCCCCGAGTTGGAAAACATCAGCGTAGGGTCATCTTTCAAAACGATAGGTGCAGAAGGCACTATCTCATGCTCTTTGCTTTTAAAAAATTCTAAAAATTTCTGGCGTATTTCTTT
>CAUSCF010000037.1:0-10916 GCA_963530295.1 uncultured Flavobacteriaceae bacterium | reverse complement strand
TTCGGCGTAAAATCCTTGTAATAGTCCTGAATTTCATCCATTATGCTTTTAAAAGAGCGAGTTTCCAAGTCTTCTACGCTGATTTTTCTCCCGATGTGAATTTTTTTAGTTTTAAAGTCTGCTCCCCCAAAAACTATCGGAACCCTCGCACTCAGAGCCATATGGTAAAAACCAAGTTTCCATTTTTCCACTCGGGAGCGCGTTCCTTCTGGGCAAATTACCAAACTGAAATCCTCCTTTTTAAACAAATCTGTAACGAATTGCACAAGATTATTCCGCTGGGAACGATTGATTCCTATCCCACCTAACGCCTTGACAATGAAGCCATACCAAGCCTTAGTATGAGCATCTTTTATGATGACTCTCAGCGGTTTATTGTATTTCCAATAAACTAAATTCCCCAAAAGATATTCAATGTTGTCCGTATGTGGCGCTACGATAAGCACACAGCGGTTCAGATTCTCTAAATCCCCTTCCAGCACCACCTTCCAGCCTAGAAGCTTCAGCAGTAATGATCCTATTATTTTTCTCATGATTAAAAGTTGAAGGAGCAAATCTACATTATTTTTTTCAAAAAGCATTATGCACACTTTATATTTTGATGTTAAAAAATAATGTTCTGCAACTCTGCAAAACATTATTTAAAAATACTTTGTAATTTAGTTTAGTTAATATTTTCTACCTGTTGATATGGTGTCTGATTCCACCTGCGGCTCTGGCTGATATCCCCTTTCTTCTCTATAAAATCCGTGCTCATCTCCGTGGATATCCACTTTGCCATCGCTTAAATCCTTGATTTCCATCGTTTCAGGAATAACCAGTTCATAGTCCACATCATAATCCCTAAATCTTTGGTCATAGGAATAACTTATATAGTTCGGCAGCAATACCGCATTACCAGAAACTTCCACAGGAACACTCAGACCGATAGGGATATTATAGCCATCGGCTTTTTTTCTAATCATGATATACGGCTGTTTTACATCATTTCTTCTTGTAATATAGACATCTGGCTCATCTTCTTTATAGATTTTTTTCTTATCCGAAAAAATATCATCTCCATAGGCTCTAAAGTTCTGTGGAATCTCTACCCGCTTCAAATCAAGGGTAAGGACATTCGACTGGGTATTGATAGAAACTCGCTCTTCCTGAACATTGTTTCCGCTGTAAATCAGTTGTTTTTTTGATACTAAGAAACCAAAATAAATACCTAAAACTAATAACCAAATGGTAAGAAATCCTACTAAAAAACTCCAATATTTTACTTTTGTTTTAGGTGAAAACAATATGATACTCAATTCTGTAAAAACAACTATAGGAATTAAAATTGCGAAGATTACAATTGCCATGAAGACATACTTTGTCTCCTTATTTAGGTCAAAAAAGAAATTAAATTCTTCCAAATCCCAATATATTCTCAAAAACTGAAAATCCCAAACTCCTAAAAACACTAATATAAAACTAACCAAGACAATCAAAGTCTTAACAGCGAGAATAACCATTATCCAGCCTAAAATTACTCGGACAACATTCCAGATACCAGCTCCTGTTTTGGCTATTTCTGATTTATTTTCGTTGTAAAAAGAACTTACCCTCTGCCCTGCTTCTTTAAGGCTGTCAAAATTGATGGGTCTTCCCTGCATTTTCAAAAAATCTGATGCCGTTTCCGCCTCTGGAACTACTACCCACAGAATGACATAAGCCACCACAGAAACAAAGCCTACAGAGAAAATAAATACCAAAATCCAAATAATCCTCATCAGCGAAATGTCCATCCCGAAATACTGAGCCAGCCCTGCGCAGACACCTGCTATCTTGCCCCTTTTCATATCTCGGAAAAGTTCTTTTTTTGTCTTTTCTTGAGGAATTTCCTGCTCTGCATTTTCTTCACTCTGCCCTTCTATAGCCTCTGGAGTTCCTATTTGGGCAATGACTTTTTCTACATCATCACTATTCACCACTTCTCTTTTATCAAGATTTTCTCTGAAAATTTCTGCTATTCTGATTTCTATATCATACATCACTTCATCGGCTTCATCTTTTTCCAAAGAATTCCGAAGCGCTTGTAAGTATTTGTTTAATTTCTCGTAGGCATGCTCTTCTATCATAAAGGAAAACCCTGCTAATGAGATAGATACTGTCTTGTTCATGTTATTGATTTTTTGTGATTTGTGTTACTGATTCTGTTAATTGGCTCCATGTTTTGTCTAACTCCGCTATGAAAAGTTCCCCTTTCTCCGTGAGTTTATAGTACTTTCTGGGCGGCCCTCCTGTGGATTCTTCCCAGCGGTAAGAGAGGATTTCTGCATTTTTCAGTCTTGTCAGCAGCGGATAGAGCGTTCCTTCCACTACTTCCATATCAGCTTTTTTCAACTCTTCCATCAAATCCAAAACATACATCTCTCTTCTCTTGATGAGGCTCAGAATACAAAATTCTAGTATTCCTTTTCTCATCTGCGCTTTCGTGTTTTCGATATTCATTCTTTGTTTTTTTATATAGTTAATGATTGGTGTTCATCTTATTTATACTGCAAATATACGAACAATCAAGTATTATGCAATACAAAGTAGTTAAATTTTAAAATGAAATAAATTAAACCGTTGATTATCAGCGTTAAAAATATTTCATTAAATTTGTTCTTAAATTATTTCATCATGAAAAAATCTATTTTCATCTTATCTGCGATGTTTATTTTAGGAGCATGCAGCAGTGATTCAGCTCAAAAAGTAACAGAAAAAATAAAAAATGCATACAGCGACGGCCTCCGCAAAACCTTTATAAAAGAAGGCATAAAATCTTGTATCGAAAATTCTGGATTAAAAGAAAGTGAGGCAAGGGAATATTGCGAATGTGCGATGAACAAGCTTAATGAGAGCCTTAGCAATGATGAAATTGTTGATATATCTATGGATAATCCTCCCAAAGATTTGGATGAACGCGTAGATAAAGCGATTGACAGCTGTATTGGAGAGGGGCTTTAATCAATATTTCTGAACTGAATATAAAAAAACAGAGATAAAAATGTGTGTTTTTGTCTCTGTAATATATTAAAGAATAAGTATTTACAAAATCTTACCTCATAAAAACGAGTTTATTATCCGTGGAAAGTTCATCATTTAGCAGATATCCTTCTTCGCCAAAGGCTTTCAGCTCTTCCAAGGAACGAACATTATTTTCTGCACAAAAGCGCACCACCAGACCTCTGGCGTGTTTCGTATAAACCACTATAGTTTTGGGCTTCCCTGTTTTCATTTCATAGAACTCAAAATCAACCACCTGGGCATGAAGTTTTTTACGATTTACCACTTTAAAATATTCATTACTTGCCAAATTGAGCAGAAGTTCGCCTTCATTTAGCTCAGAATTAAGCTGTTCCGTAATCTTGTCCGACCAAAATTCGTATAGATTTTTATACTTATCAAACTGAAATTTTCGTCCCATTTCCAGTCGATACAGCATAATGCGGTCAGAAGGTTTCAGCAGGCCATACAGCCCTGAAAGCATTCTGTAATGCTCCTGCAGATAATCAATCGCCTTTTTATCCAAACTCGGCGCATCCAACCCACGATAAACCTCGCCCGTAAAAGCCAACAAGGCTGGAGCAGATTCGTTTTCGGATGGATTTTTTTTCCAGTTTTGGTTTCTTTCCCAGTTTTCATCGGCTAATTTTGGAGAAAGTTCCATAAGTTCCGCCAAGAAATTGGGCGTTTTTTCTTTTAAATAAGACTGAATAAAAGCCGAATCCTCTATAAACTGAGGCTCTGTAGGCTTTATAAATTCTGAAGAAACCCCAACTTTCATCAATTTAGCTGGAGAAGTAAGTATTTTCATATTGATTTTTTCGTTAGATTTTTTCAAAACGGAAATTCTCTCCAAGATAAGCCTGTCTTACCTGCGGGTCATTCGCCAAATCTTCTGGAATGCCCTCTTTCAAGATTTTTCCTTCAAACATGATGTATGTTTTATTAGTAATCGCAAGGGTCTGCTGGACATTGTGGTCGGTAATAAGCACCCCTATGTCTTTCTTTACAAGGGAACGGATAATTTTCTGAATATCCTCCACCGCAATAGGGTCTACCCCCGCAAAAGGCTCATCCAAAAGAATAAAATCTGGATCTGTTGCCAGACATCGGGCGATTTCCGTTCTTCTTCTCTCTCCACCAGAGAGCAGATCTCCCCTATTTCTGCGCACATGCTGCAGGGAAAACTCATCCAAAAGCTCTTCCAGTCTATTTTTTTGCTCACTTGCAGATTTATTGGTCAATTGTAAAACCGATAAAATATTATCCTCTACTGACAATTTTCTAAAAATAGAAGCCTCCTGCGCCAAATATCCCACGCCTTTCTGCGCTCTTTTGTACATCGCATCCTGCGTGATATCCTTTCCATCCAAGGTTATCTCGCCAGAGGTAGGTTTTACCAGCCCTACTATCATGTAGAAAGTAGTGGTTTTTCCAGCTCCATTCGGGCCTAGAAGCCCTACTATTTCGCCTTTTTTCACTTCTAAACTTACCCCTTTTACTACTTTTTTAGGGCCGTATTCTTTTATCAAATTGTCTCCTCGTAAAATCATGAAACAAAAGTAATATTTTTAATTTAATACCTCTTCTTTTTTGGAATGGTTTTTGTAAATTTATAGTTGAAATTTATTTTTAATTATTTTTTGTTTTTAGTATTTTTTGATTATTTTTGTAGGAATAAAAAATTGATTTTGGGAGTATGAGGAAATTTTTATTTTTGTTTTTTTTCAGTATTATAGGTCTTGGGCAGATGGAGGCTCAGAGTTTTCAAACAGGAAAATCATCACAAACGGCGAATGATAAGGAACTTATTGCTTATCCGAACCCTGCTAAGGATTTTTTATACCTAAAAACTTCTGACCCTAATGTAAAAATAAAATCTGCTACATTTTATTCCATTTTAGGAAATGTAGTCGCAGATGTCCAAATCAACGCTAACTACTCAGAAATAAGAGTAGACAGGCTGAAACAAGGGAAATACCTAATGAGATATGTGCTGAGTAACAACACACAAAAAATCATTCAAGTAATTAAACAATAAAAAAAAAAAAAAAACTTCTCTTTAAAAGGAGAAGTTTTTATTTTATATCAATTTGCTTAAACTTTTTGCTGTTTCTCTCTGCTGGAAATTATCCAATCTTTTTTTAATCTGCATAATGATGATAGGAGTCAGGACAGCTACCCCTAGTCCTATCAATGTCTTTTTCATGGAAGGTCTTACCCTTTTTAAGAGTGCATTGGTAAGTAGTTTAGCAGAACCTGCCTCCAAAGAGGGAAGCAAAAATTTCTTCGCCAAAAAAGAAGCATTTTGAACTAATCCAGAATCCATCATTCTGCCTAAATATTTCTCTGTAACTCCATTAGTAATCACCCCTAAGGTTTTTCTCGGATTTTCAAAACTCAGCACAGATTCTATTTCTTTGATTTCTGTTTTGAGTTCTTCTTTTTGATTTTTTAAATCTTGAAAATTCTTTATTTTTCCCATCTTATTCTTCATTGTAAATAATGTTCACCAAACGCTCTTTCATATTTTCTATGATATTTTTCTTCTGAGAAAAAACCACCAACAAACCTACCAAAAATATGCTCGCCATGATAAGCATCCCATAAGCATAATTTCCCAGCAAATTACCAATCACAAGCCCCATCCCCAAACAGAAAAACGCAAAAAAACAAATTCCCAAAGTGACCAAAAGCAGGATATACACCGCCATACTAAGCACTTTGACAGAAGTTTCTGTCGTTTCCAGTTTTAAGAGACTGATTCTTTTTTCTATATAATTTTTAAACAAGCCTATCATTTTCCTTTCTCTTTTGAAAACTAAAAGGGGACTTTTATAAATCCCCTCTTTTAAATCATCTTACTATTAAATTCCTGTGTCTTTTGGAGACTAACTATTTTTTTTATAGTTTTCATAGCTTTCTTTCACATCAGCTACTACTTTCTCTGCTCCTTGTTTTACTTTTCCAGAAATGTTCTCATAGCGCTCTAGAGCCTCATCTCTAAGGTGTTCATAATGATCCAAAGCCTCATCTCTCAAATCTTCAGCTTTTCTTCTTAATTTTCTTCTAGTTTCTACTCCTTTTTCTGGAGCAAATAATACACCTAGTAATGAACCTATTGCTGCACCTGCTAATATACCTAGCACAATACCTGAATTTCTTTCTCTTGACATTTTAGTAAATTTTTTAAATGTTAATATTTATCTCTGAATAGCCCTTTGCTATTACTTAGGTAAAGATACAATAAATATACCAAACAAACAATTATTTTCTGTTAATTATTTCTTAATGTATGATAAAATCAAATCTATGGTTTCTTCTTTATTTAGGTTTGTATTATCTATAAGTATCGCATCCTCAGCCTGTTTCAGTGGAGAAATTTCTCTTTCGCTGTCTATTCGGTCTCTTTCTATCAGATTTTGTTTTACTTCTTCTACAGTAGTCTCTATACCAAGGCTTTGCAGCTCCAAAAATCTTCTCCTTGCGCGCTCATCGGCACTTGCAGTAAGGAAAAATTTATAGTCAGCATTGGGCAGAACCACTGTTCCTATGTCCCTGCCATCCATAATCACGCCTTGTTTTTCTGCAATATCCCTTTGTAAAACTACCAAACGCTCCCTTACTTCGGGTTGTTTTGCTATAAAACTAACATTATCAGAGACTTCCGTGGTGCGGATTTCCTTACTTACATTTTCTCCATTTAGATAAATTTCTAATTTTCCGCTATTTTCTCTAAATTCTAATGAAATTTCATTCAAATTCTGAAGCAGTTTAGACAAATCTATCTCTTGTTTTTCGTTCTTGAAATTTCTCAGCCCAAAAAGCGTAATCGCCCTATACATAGCACCTGTATCGATATGGATAAGTCCTAGAGTATCTGCTACTACTTTAGAAATAGAACTTTTTCCTGTGGATGAAAATCCATCAATGGCTATAACCAAACCTTTCTTATTCATAAAGCCAAAATTAAATTTTATTATCTCATAATCCAAAATATTCTATTATTTTCTTTCTGATTTGTTTATATTTGCATGAATTTTTGGATGTTTTAAAGACTGAATCTTTATCAACCACAAAAAATAAAACATTATAAAACAATGAAATACAAACGAATTCTACTAAAATTAAGCGGAGAAGCCCTTATGGGAGACAAACAATACGGTATTGATACTGAGAAGCTTAATGAATATTCCCAAGAAATCAAAAAAGTAGTGGACAAAGGCTGCGAAGTTGCCATAGTAATCGGTGGCGGAAACATCTTCCGAGGAGTTTCTGGAGCGGCTAAGGGAATGGATAGAGTTCAGGGCGACTACATGGGAATGCTCGCTACGATAATCAATGGAATGGCTCTACAAGGCGCTTTGGAGGACATCGGTCTGAAAACCAGACTCCAGACAGCCATAGAAATGGACAAAATAGCAGAGCCTTTCATCAAAAGAAGAGCCGTAAGACACTTGGAAAAAGGAAGAGTTGTCATCTTCGGAGCAGGAACAGGAAACCCTTATTTCACTACGGATACAGCGGCTACACTCAGAGCCATAGAAATAGGCGCTGATGTGATTCTGAAAGGAACCCGTGTAGATGGTATCTATGACAGCGACCCAGAGAAAAACGACAATGCTATGAAATTCAATAGCTTATCATTCAATGAAGTTATTGAGAAAAACCTTAAAGTAATGGATATGACGGCTTTTACTCTAAGTCAAGAGAACAATCTCCCTATCATTGTCTTTGATATGAATAAAGAGAATAATCTCCTAAAAATAGTAGAAGGAGAAGATATAGGAACTATCGTAAACTAAATGTGTAATTTATCAAATTTTCAATATACAATGGAAGAATTAGAACTTATCATAGCATCTGCTAAACAAGAAATGGATGCAGCGATAAAACATTTGGATCACGCTTTCCAAAAAATCAGAGCTGGAAGAGCTTCTACAGCTATGGTACAAGATGTAATGGTAGAATATTACGGAGCGATGACACCGCTTTCGCAGGTTGCCAATGTCTCTATTCCTGATGCCATGACCATCTCTATCCAGCCTTGGGATAAAAACGCCATAGGAGCGATAGAAAAAGCAATTATCGTTTCTAACCTTGGTTTTGCGCCTTCTAATAACGGCGAAAATATCATTCTAAATGTACCGCCTCTAACGGAAGAAAGAAGAAAAGAATTAGCAAAACAAGCCAAAGCAGAAGCTGAACAGACAAAAGTAACTATCCGTAACGCAAGACAAGAAGCGATGAAAGACCTTAAAAAATTAGAAGGAGTTTCAGAGGATGTTATCAAAGATACGGAAAGTAAAATTCAGGAATTGACTGATAAATATGTCAAAAGTTCTGATGAACACTTGAAAGTAAAAGAAGCGGACATTATGAAAATATAATGCAAAATCGGTCTCCAAAAAGACCGATTTTTATTTTATAACAAGAGTAGATTGATATCATTAAATTTAAGCCCAAATTTATCACAAACCAGCTGTTTGGTATGGCGGCCTTTGTACATATAAAATCCTTGTCTGCAGTCATTTCCTAATTTTAATACATTTTCTAAACCACCTTCTTCATTGATTTTCAGAAGATAGCTCAAAAAGAAATTACTAATGGCTTTGCTGGTGGTTCTTGGAATTTTGGAAGTCAAATTCGGTAGTCCAGAATGCAAGATTCCGTGCTTCTCCACATAAGGCTTCTCAAAATCAGTAACTTCCGTAGTTTCCACACATTTCCCTGTATCTATGGTTAAATCTACGATGACGCTTCCCTGTTTCATCAGCGTTACCATTTTTTCTGTCACGATAGGCGGCATATTTATTCTCGGAATGGCTCCTATCAGTACATCGGCTCTTCGGAGGCTTTTGGTCAGTTCCTTTGGGTCTATCATCGAGGTGGAAATTCGGCTGCCTATAGAATTTTGGATATTTCTAAGTTTGGATAGAGAATTATCAAAAACCCTCACCGTGGCACCCAGCCCTATCGCTGCTCTCACCGCATATTCTCCCACGATATCCGCTCCCAAAACCACCACTTCCACAGGGCGCACTCCTGTAATTCCGCCCAGCATAAGCCCTTTTGAAACGGCAAGCATCTCCGATGCGCAAAGCACTGACATTCCGCCTGCTATCTCGCCTATCAGCTTTACCAGCATCTGCTCTTTATTTTCATCTTCTATGAACTCGTAGGCTATGGCATTGATTTTCTTTTCAGAAAGTTTCTTAAAATACTCTTTTTCTCTAAGGTTAATCTGTAATGCACTGATTATATATGAATTAGGTTTCAATAATTCTATTTCCTCCAAAGAAGGCGCACTTACTTTCAGCACCAAATCCTGCTCAAAAGCCTTAACTTTATCCACGATAAAAGCTCCTGCTTCAGAATACTCCAAATCACTGAAAAACGCCTTTTTACCCGCATCAGACTCTATCATGAGTTTATACCCATATTGCGTCAAAACCTGTACAGCATCGGGAGTTATCGGCACTCTATTCTCATTCAGAGAAGACTCTTTCGGAACGCCTATGGTCATGATTCCGCCTTTCTTTATCACTTCCAGCCTTTCCTCTTGTGGTACCAATTCTTTCTCGGTAAAAGGAGTAAAAACATTACTGTTCATGGGATATTTTTAAAACTATTTATTGCTGTCAATCATTTTTTGATGAAAAAGAAATCTTCCTTGTACTTCCTGTATTTTCTATTTTCATCTCGTGGTATGGGATATCGTAGAGTTCCTCTTCATAAATCTCTGGCCACTCTATAATGGACAAAAATCCGTTGTCTATATACTCCTCTATCCCAATGTCTTGGATTTCTTCCACGCTTTTCATTCTATAAAGGTCAAAGTGAAAAACCTTTCCTCTTGGAGTATTGTATTCATTCACAATGGAATAAGTGGGAGAATCCACACCATCTGCACTACCCATTTCCTCCAAAAGGTATTTGGTAAAAGTGGTTTTCCCTGCGCCCAAATTACCTTTTAACAGCAAAATATTGTGCTTCAATTGTGGAAGAATGCTTTTTATAACTTCTTTCCAGCCATCCAAATTATCAATCTCAAAATCCATTACATAAAACTTATTTTCAAAGATAAATATTTTTCTATCAAGAATCGAATAAAATTTAGGCTAGATTTTAAATTTATCTTCTCAAATCAAGCAACGCTTTATAATAGTCACTACATATTCACTCAAATGACATATCAGACAAAACATAATATGTCTCACGAACAACCTTTCCCTTAATAGGAGAAAATAATGTCTGATAAAAAACTATACTATCACCTTTTATTTCTCCCTGTTCTCTAAAATAAGTTCCTTGCTGGGAACATACAAAATACTCTATTTTTATCTTATTCCCCTCTGTCCTCCAATAGCCGATGTTCCTTGCGTTTTCCCATTTTTTATTTTCAACATCGGACTCTTTCAGCGCGTATCCATCTTTAGAATAGAAATACATCAATCTCCCATCAGGGTAAAAACCTATACCAAACCCCACCAAATATTGGTTAATACAAACTCTGTTATAAGTCAATTTATCCGTTTCTTTAAAGGATGTTTTTAGTAATTTAAACTTAGGATTCTTCGGTCTGCACATTCCGTCTACTATATGCCCTTGTTGTATCAAAAAACAAGAGTTACACAATAAAACCACAACAAATAATAATGCTAATTTTTTCATATTCAAATTCGATTTGGAATTACAAATAAATTTTCCCTTTTCCTAAGACTATTTATCTCTCACTTATAATTTCTTTTCGTTTTCTTACAAAATTAAAATTTTATTCATTTTAAGTCTATTTTTTCACCAAAAAATCTCTTAACAAGTATTCAATGAAAATTTAAAACCAAAACCATCAAAAACGAAAAAACCTCTTTTTCTATCAAACGATAAAAAAAGAG
>CAUSCF010000036.1:0-11444 GCA_963530295.1 uncultured Flavobacteriaceae bacterium | reverse complement strand
AAATTCAGCAATTTCTGATGTCAGTTTCCTCAAAATCCTATCCACTTCCTTTTTCTGCTCTTCTTCACTTTCGCGGAGCTGGTGATAGTGCCTTACAACGCTGTCAGGCTGGATATATGTGATAGAACCCGTTTTGGAAACTCCTAAAACACGCCCTGAAACTCGTTTTTTAAATCCTGATTTCACCGCCAAAACCCTTTGGTCTTCTATTGTACTTTCGCGGATTTCATCAAGGAAATCCTGCTGGGCATAGTGATTCAGGGATTTATTAAAGTTTTCTTGAATATTTTTTTTAGCAATGGAAATGCTTTCGCGAATTTCCTTCAAAAGTGGCGATGCCTCGTTTTTAACTTCTCCAAAACGATTGAAAACCGCCGAAATTTTATCTATAATCTCTTTTCTAAATTCCAGCCCTTTAATTTCCTCTTCTAAATTCGGGAAGTTTTCAGAGAATTTTGGGAAAAACGATTGCAATTTTCCTATTTGCTCGGTAATTTTTCGGATTCTCAAAAAAGCCGATGCTTCCAGCCTAAAATTCTCTATAAGCATCAGTTTCAGAGGCTCTTCTATATCTTCATACTCATCAAAGGGAATGAAATTTTCACTCTCATAGGAAGACAAAAATTCCGAAGTTTTTTTCAGCAAAAATTCCGCTTCTTTTTGTGGAAGCGGCTTTATATTTGATATTTTTTCGGCTACTCTCGGTGAGTACGCATAGGGCGTGATTTCCTCCAATAATTTAGGAAATTCCAGCTCGTTCAAATGGTCTTGTAAAATCTGCACCTTGCAAAGGTAACATTTTTAATTTTTATTTTAAAGATTTTTCATAAGCTTCCCAGCCTATTTTTCTGTAACTTTTTGAAGCTTTTTCAGCATCTTCTGCCTGATAAACTCCACGCCCCACGATGATAAAATCCGTATGCAGATTGAGGAAAACATAGTCTGGCATATTATACTGCTGTCCCTTGTCATCGCCAACCTGTTCTAAACTAATCCCTGGAGTAAAAAGCAACATCTCCTTGCTTATTTTTCTCTGCGCCACGCAGCCCATTATATTAGGTTGATTTTCAACAACTTTAAGTCCTTCCTCTTGGTAATGAGCATCTGTAAGTGTTCCTTCACAAGACATCCCCAAAATCGCTATAATTCCCACATTTTTAAAACATTCCAAAGATTTCTTCCCTGCTATAAGATGTGATGTCACCATATCCGCCCATTTTGAGATTTGATAAATTCCTTTTGAAAATTGTAATTCCTGCGTGCTGCCTATATCCGCAAATTTTCTATCCTCCATTAATAGAAAATTATGCTTCCTCGCCAAATCTACTAGTGGAAGAATGGTCTTATCGTGGTCAAAATCTTTTATAATATCTATGTGCGTTTTTAGGGCAACTATCTGTGGCCCTACTTTCTCCGCTAAATTTAGTAACTCACTGGTAGTCATCACATCTGCAGAGACAATCAGATTAGATTTTTTATCGACTGCTATTTGCAAAAGTTTTTGGGCTGTGGGATGCTTTGTGATTTCTAGTTTCTGCTCATAAGAAAGTCTTTTTTCTTCCTCAAATTTCACTTGTTTCCCTACCAAAAAATCGTGGATTCTTGCAACCTGCTCATTGTCTATTTCTCCCGCTTTGTGTAAGATTTCCACCACTTCTGTAATGGTGAACAGCGTATGAACTCTGTAGCCCTTCTGTTCTAGAAGCTCCTTTCCGCCCTGCTGTCTATCCAAAACCACCACTATATCAGATACTTTCAGCCCTTCTTTTTCCACCTCTGCTATGGTCTCCAAGAGGGATTTTCCAGATGTAATCACATCTTCCACCAAAAGGCAAGATTGCCCTTGTTTATAGATACCTTCTATCAGTTTTTTAGTTCCATAGCCTTTGGCTTCTTTTCGCTTCATTATCAATGGAATCTCGGACAATAGAGACATCACAGTCGCCATCGGAAGTGCCGCATAAGGAACTCCACAAATCAAATCCAATTTATTATCCTTTGGTAAAATTTCTAAAAGATACTCTGCTAGTTTTTTCAGAATTTTCGGGTCTGATGCCAACGGGCGCAAATCCACATAAAAAGGGCTTTCTATTCCACTTTTCAAAGTGAATTTCCCAAATTTAATGATTTCTAATTTATAAGATTCTAAAAAGAATTTGTTTTTGGATTCCATGAGATTAATTTTTCACAAAGTTAAATAAACTTGCCTACTTTTTTTTATTCATTTTTATACAATTTATTATTAAATTTGCGACTTATTCTTTTTATGAAAAATAATACCACACCTACAAAAAAATTCCAAAAACCAAGAATAGCACTTGGTTTCACGCTTATATTTCTGTCAGTAATACTCATTATTTCCTTTATTTCTTACCTAATGAGCTGGAGAGAAAACCAAAGCCAAATAGGGAATTTCCTAGACAAGGAAATCAAATCCACCAATATTTTTGGTAAGATGGGCGACTGGCTGGGAAATGTTTTTATATTCGAAAGTGTAGGAATTTCTGCGTTTATCGTTGCTTTCCTGCTTTTTGTTTTCGGGACTTTGATTTTAGGGTTTAAAATATTCAAACCATGGAAGACTATTTCCCATAGTTTTTTCTTTTTGGCGTGGCTGCCTGTGTTCATAGGAGCTGTTACGAAGGGTAATGGCATTCTAAGTGGCGTTTTCGGCTACCAGATTTATGATTATGGTTCTAGCATTATAGGGAGTTTTGGGCTTTGGACTTGTATTATTTTAAGCTTTGCCTTGTATTTCATTTTGGAGTTTAATATCAGTTTGAGCAATATCACTGATAAAGTTTCTACAGTGAAAGAAAAAATCCAATCCATAAAAGATGATATCCAAGAGGAAATAAAAGAAATGCAAGGGACACAAGAAAAAGATGAAGATGAAGAAGGCAGCATAAACACCAATGCTGTTTCTGTTGCCGAACCTGTAATCGAAAACAATGCAAAAGAAAACCCTATCACTGAAGAGGTAGAAACAGAAGTAACTGAACCTATAAAAACCTCAACCATCAGCGTGGAAATAGATGATGAGTTTTTAGAAAAAAAGGAAGAATTTTCATCTAATAAAAAACTTGAAAACGAAACTGATACAGAAATCATCATTGATAACGAACCTAAAAAAGATGATGATATCGAGATTACCATAGAGCCTTCGCCTACTGCTAACAACATCACAGACCCAGACAAAAAAGCTGATGAATTAGTAGAAAAACACGGACTCTATGACCAAAGACTAGATTTGGCTAATTTCCAGATGCCTAGTCTTGATTTGCTAAAAGATTATGGCAACGAAGAAATTACCATCAACAGAGAGGAACTAGAACAAAACAAAAACAAAATCGTAGAGGTTCTGAAAAATTTCAATGTCGGTGTTTCTAAAATTAAAGCGACCATAGGCCCTACGGTGACACTTTACGAGATTGTCCCTGAATCTGGAACTCGTATCGCTACTATTAAAAGGCTTCAAGATGACATCGCCCTAAGCCTTTCTGCGCTGGGTATCAGGATAATAGCTCCTATCCCTGGGAAAGGAACCGTAGGGATAGAAGTTCCACGGCAGACTCCAGCGATGGTCTCTATGCGTTCTGCTCTACAAGCGTCCAACATCCACTCCACAGACATGGATCTACCCGTAGTCTTTGGAAAAACCATCTCCAATGAAATCTTCATGGCTGACCTTTCCAAAATGCCTCACCTACTGATAGCAGGAGCAACAGGACAGGGTAAATCTGTGGGTATCAATGCGATATTAACCTCACTTCTTTATAAAAAACATCCTAGCGAACTGAAATTCGTGATGGTAGACCCTAAAAAAGTGGAGCTTTCTATCTATTCTAAAATTGAACGACACTATTTAGCTAAACTCCCTGACACGGACAAAGCTATATTAACAGACAACTCAAAGGTTATCAATACATTAAACTCACTTTGTATTGAAATGGATAACCGCTACAAGCTTTTAGAAGAAGCTTTTTGTAGAAACCTAAAAGAATACAATAAAAAATTCAAGGAAAGAAAATTAAACCCTGAAAATGGGCATCGCTACCTGCCGTACATCGTGCTGGTGGTGGATGAATTTGCGGACTTAATCATGACTGCTGGTAAGGAAGTGGAACACCCTATCGCCCGTCTAGCACAGCTTGCAAGAGCCGTAGGAATCCACCTCATCATCGCTACACAGAGACCTTCTGTAAATGTCATCACAGGGATGATTAAAGCCAATTTTCCTGCCAGAGTGGCTTTCCGAGTTATGTCTAATGTAGACTCTAGAACCATCTTAGACAGCACAGGCGCTGACCAGCTGATAGGAAAAGGTGACATGCTGTATTCTAATGGAAATGACATGATTAGAATACAGTGCGCCTTCATAGACACGCCTGAGGTGGAAAAAGTGGTAACTTTCATCGGTGAGCAAAAAGGCTATCCAAATGCCTACGAACTCCCTGAATATGTAGGTGAAAACGAAAGTTCTGGAGCAGGAAATTTTGATGCAAATGAGAAGGATGCTCTTTTTGAAGAGGCTGCCAGAATTGTAGTAAATACACAGCAGGGCTCCACTTCTATGCTACAAAGACAGCTAAAACTGGGCTACAACCGCGCAGGGCGAATCATGGACCAGCTGGAAAACGCAGGTGTAGTGGGAAGTTTTAACGGAGCAAAAGCAAGAGAAGTGCTGATTTCTGATATTCAGCATTTGGAACAGTTTTTGGAGAGCCTTAGAAATAATTAATTTCATTAAATTTAAAATTATGACTTTTTTCAAAAAAACTTTACTTATATTATCTTTAGGAATCGTAAGTCTGGCTGCTGCTCAAAAAGTAGATACCAAAGCCAAAAACATACTGGACGAAACCTCGGCCAATTATAAATCCAAAAGCACGATGTATTTCAAATTCGTGTATGGAATGGGAAGCAACGGGAAGGTTTCTAAAAATCAAACAGGTATTTTCTACGCTTCAAAGAATAAATACAAACTCAAAATAATGGGTAATGAGCAGATATTTGATGGAAATAAAGTATACAACATCAATGCTGAAGATATGGAAGTTACCATCGCAAAACCAAACGGATCTGAGGCGATGCTCTCTCCTATCAATTATCTAGACTCTTACAAGAAAGATTACAACATAAACTATACAGGAAATAAAAACAATCTGGAAGTTATAAAACTTACGCCTACAAAAAAGAATGGCATCAAGCATGTTTTCCTGCATATCAATAAAGCAAAAAAACAAATTGAAAAAATAGAGCAATACGCTGATAACAACGATATTACAACGATAAGCATCAGCCAGTATAAAGAAAACTTAAAGGTAGATTCTTCCACTTTTAGTTTTAATAAAAACCTTTATAAAAACTATCTAATTACAGAGTTATAATGTTAAAAAAATTAGATTTATACATTATAAAAACCTTTTTAGGCCCTTTCATATTCATTTTCAGTATTTTATTCTTCATTTTCATGGTGAATATCATCTGGATACAGATGTTCAATCTTGGAGGTAAAGGGCTGACAACATGGGAACTGACCAAACTTTTCTACTATCTGAGTGTGGGAGTCATAAAGATGGTTCTCCCACTCACTGTACTCCTCGCCTCCATCATGGCTTTTGGAGGTTTTGGGGAGCGCTATGAACTCGCTGCGATGAAAGCCGCTGGAGCTCCTTTGATTAGAATTATAAGACCTTTATTTCTTACGAGTTTAGTTCTGGCTTTTATTTTATTTTTATTTTCTAACTTCGTAATTCCTGATTTTCAGCGAAAAGCGAAAAACATGCTATACAACATTGTTTCCTCCAAACCCGCACTGAATTTCACACCTGGGCAGTTTATCAATTCACTCCCTGGGACAACCATTAAATTTGATAGGCTTTATGGAAAAAATGATGAACTGATAGAGGGTGTTTTCATCAACAAGACTGCCAGTAGTTTTGATGACCAAAGAACCATCATCGCTAAAAGAGGGAAAATAGTTTCCAAACAAGGGAGCAACTATCTGAGGATGGTGCTTTATGATGGATATATTTTTGAAGATAATCTTGCTAAACCAAACTATCAAGACCGTTTCAGACAAGAAAATCAGACCATTAAGTTTGATTCTTTGGTGTCTCATTTTGACCTCAGTGAGCTTCTTGACAAGGCTATCGAGAGCGAAAAAATCACAGACAGCTATGAGTTCCAGAACTATGCACAGCTCAACTCTACTGTGGACCTTGTAAAAGCCGAAAAACAAAAAAGATACTCTGAAATTTCTTCAGATTTGGTTTCTCAGAGCAGTTCTTTTATAGAAATTCTAGATAAAAACAAAGACAAAAATAAAGATAAAAAAACTCAAGCGCCGTTTAGTTTAGATTCTATAAACCAAGATAAAAAGCTGGAAATACTCTTCAATGCACATGAGAAAATAGACCTCATCCAAAAAAACATTGAAACAAAGAATGAAGAAATCCTTTCACACGCCAAACTTTATGCAAAAGTAGTAATGCACCAGCAGCAGATTTTGGCGTATTCGGTGATGAGTGTTTTATTCCTGCTGATAGGAACTAGCCTCGGTTCTATCGTAAGAAAGGGCGGAATAGGAATGCCGATTCTTCTATCCATCATCATATTCATCATATTTTTCGTTCTTAATATTTCTGCAGAGAACATGGCTTGGAAGGGAGAAATGGATCCTTATATCGCTGCTTGGCTGCCGAATTTTATATTCCTGCCTTTCAGTATTTGGATAACTTACAAAGCCAATACAGACTCACAAATCCTAGATGTAGAGAAATACAAATCTTGGATAATGCCTTTGATAAAGAGATTTTCAAAGCATAAAGAGCATAAACGATACCAATAATTTTTTTCAATAAAAAGTAAAAATTCTATCTATTGAAAGAAATAAAAATAATAAATTCATGAAATTAGTTTTTTTACTTTTATTATTTCTTTTGGGCGGCTTGTTTCCTGCTCAAGATACGGCTCGTGTAAAGCATATACATGAAGATTTTCAGATAATGGCAAGCGGTGTGGATTTCCGAGGGATGAGCCGCCGCCAGTTCGCATCAAAGTGGAGGGAGCAATATTCTTCAATTAAGGAAAGTAATCTTGTGGATATACTCATTGTCCAAGACAAAAAAACTAAAAAATATGGATATGTAACCTTTGACAATAAGAAAGTAACGCCCATAGAGTATGATGATGCCCAAGGCTTTGGCTATCCTGAAAAAATCGCTTGGGTAAAGAAAAACAATAAGTGGGGCGGCATTAATACCAAAGGAGAAAATGTCATTCCTTTTCTTTATGAAGAAACTCAGGAATTCAGCTCTTCAAGGGCTTTAGTAAAATTCAAGGGACAATGGGGTTTTGTCGATAAAGATGGCAAAATGCTGATTCCTGCAGAATACGAAGAAGCTGAATCCTTCCATTACAATACTGACTACACCAAAGCCAAGAAAAATGGACTTTGGGGATTTATTAATAAAGATGGTAAAACGCTCATTCCCTTTGAGTATGATGCTATCCGCACAGATGATTATTATCCAAAACCCAAAGATAAAATAAGAGCAGTGAAAAATGGCAAAATGGGTGTCATTGACTGGGATAACAAGGTCATCATTCCCTTTATATATGCCAATATACTTCCACCTACAGAAGGCATCCATGTAGTGTTTAAAGATGGAAAAATAGGCTACATAAAGGAAACAGGAGAAATACTTGTTCCTCCAAAATATGAAACCATGTGGCTTATTTTTCATCATTATGTGAGCCGATTTGAAAAGGGAACTGCTTTGGTGAAACTCAATGACAAATTTGGGTTTATCAATACCCAAGGAGAAGAAATAATTCCTTGTAAATATGAAGCTGTTAAAGGGTCTTATTTCAGAGAAGGAATAATCCCTGTGCGGTATAATGGTAAATGGGGCTACATCAACCAGAAAAATGAAATAATAGCTCCCTTTGTGTATGATGAAGCAGAGTATTTTTCTAATTCTTTTTCTGATATTGAAAATGGCTTTGCGAAAGTAAGGCGCGGAGATAAATGGGGCTACATCAATACCCAAGGTAAGGAAGTCATTCTTGTAATATATGACAAATTAGGAAATTATATCTTCAAGGGGCTTTGTGAAGCAAAACGCGATGAAAAGTGGGGCTTTGTAAATACAGAAGGCAAGGAAGTAATTCCCATTATATACGACTGGGTCAATCTTTTTAATAGCTGTGGAGGCTCTATAGAAGCACATCTTGGCAAAAAGAAATTCTACATGGACTTGCAGGGAAATCCGAAAAAAGAGTGAATTTATTCTTAATGTTAAAAACAACAAAGCCAGATAAACTACAAAAAGATAACAATATGCTAAAACTAAAGAAAGATTTTATTGATACCATAGATAGTGTATATCTTATTAAGATTACAGACGATTTATACTCTATTTGTCAGCATCGAGGAAATACATTTTTTGAATTTTTTGATGTATTTTTCTCTGATTTCAATGAAGAGATAAAAATAGACTTAAATGAAACAAAAATTTTATTCACAAAAAGTTGTGCTGCACATAAGTTTAAGGACTTTTTTGTAAAAGAGATTACTTCTGTCATACCCAATAGTAGAGCAATAGAAACCATCTATTTGCATCCATTTCATTATCTTTTGAAAGGACTACAAAATGAAGGTGATGTTAATCAATATGTTTCTTTGGTTAAACTAACAAACATATACAAAAGCACTGATTATGAAATTATTATAGAACAACTTAATGAACAAAATAATCTTCAAGAGATTTACAAATATAGCTCTTTTGGTATGGCTGGTTCGGCAGATAAAATACATGAAGAGTTGTCTAACTATGTCAAAACTGGGATTTTATGGGGGAGAGAAAAAAGTACCCTATTCCCAACAATATCAATGGAAATACTCCAAAATTATATTTTATAAACCACAAATTCATTGTAGTTTTACTCCCTTATTTTACTTATATGGACAAAGATGAATTCTTAAAAAAACTAATTGCTTTTATTGCTGATAATTCTAGTGAATTACACCCTAAAGTATTTAAAAATAAAATACGGTTTGGTATAAACAAAAGTTCCTATACAGAAATGCGGTTTGACTATTCTCAAAATTATAAGGGATTTTATTTGCAACTAGCGTCCTATAACAAGGAGGTAGGTGATTTTTTTGAGCAAGAGATGGGTAATGCTTTTTTAAAGATGTTAGAAGACGAATCAAAAGAGTTCCGTAATCTTTTTTTTGTACAAAACTCCTTCCAAATTTCGCACTACTATTATGGATTCCCAATAATGACTAATGATGATACTGGGCATCTATATCCAGAGATGGGTACTACTATCTTTAATGATATTTTAAGGAATTTGCAAGCCAACCATTTTAAGTTTATTCAAGCTGCAGAAGTCTTATCACCTGATTTGCTGCATTATATTAAAAAGTTTCCTTCCTGTTTTTTCAATACGGCATTGGTAGCTTTATTGATAATAGAAAAAAACTTGTTATCACTAAATGATGAAAGAGTACAAGGCTTGTTTGAATACGATAACATGGTTACCAAAAACGAATGCAAACTATTTAGTCCATTTGATTTAATTTTTGGTAAGAAAGATTACCAACAAACTGCTAAACGACGGATTCTACAACGAAAATAAACAATTCTGCAGTTTTCAGACCAACTAAAAAAACAATTCATGAAACTCACTGACATACAGAACAATGAACTCGTAAACAATCTATCCGATGCGAAAATCCATTCCATCTATTTTAATTTTGATGCAGATAATCCCATACAGCCACAGGATTTGGTGATTTCTGTAAGTAAACAGAATGCTGATTTGGAGCGGTATCAGTTAGTTTTTCATAACACGAGCAGTTTTAATGTAAAAATCCAAGCTGGAGAGCAGTCTATAAACCCTCTTTGCTACTTTGGCGACAGCCTGTATATCCAGTCTATTTGGTGCAAAGAGAAAACAGAAAAACATCAGCACTGGGAAATTATACTGATTGACAATGGAGGGAATATTGATATATTTGCAGAAAAGCTATTCATTCAGAAATTGGATTAAATAACTTTTTCAGATTGACAAAAGGAAAATCATGTTTAATAAGGAAAATCTTTCTAATGGAAATATCATTATAAATTAGGATATTTGCTTTGGAAAGATTTATTTTTGATTAAAATATAAAAAAATAATCATATTATGCTGGATAATCGTTTTAAAGAATATCTTGATGAGGAGTTTGGTAGAATAATGCCAGAACAACAGGAGAAATACCGTGAAATGTTCAAAAAGTTAGGATTTAGTGAAGTGAATCAAGACTTTGTTGAATTTTGGTCTACATACAGTGATGAAATTTATGGAGAAATCGGCTATTTGGTTGATTTAGCAATGGATTTAGAGGATTTCTCAAACAGCCAAACACAAGTTTTAAGAGAAAATCTTGGCTTGGCTGATAATTATTTCTCATTACTGCACGATGAGCTGGATGACTATATTTTGTACGATAAAAATACGGATGAAGTTTTCTTTGTGGAGGCTGATGCTATTCAAAATTTTATTGAAAATAAGGAGTTTAGCAGACACTGGGAAAGCTTTGAAGGTTTTATAAAAGAATATCTGAATTATAATTCCTAAAAACAACATACTGATTTTTCAAGCCAAATAAAAATCATTTAAATTAAATTGAAATGAAAATAAGTTTTTCAAATGAAATTAAAAATTTAGATAAATTTCTCATAGAACAAGAGTTTTTGGCCGTTCCTATGAATTTTCGCGGACTGCGTTCATGGGTGAAAGAATTAGACAGCGAAAATCTTGTCTATATGTATGTCTATATCAGCCAGCACAAAGAAGAAAACCAAAGCGGACACCTGATTATTTCACCACCGCGCTATAACGATGATGCCTGGACAGGGAATCCGTTAGCAGTTGGAATTCCATTAGCAAAAAACTGGGAATTAGGGACAGGTTTCTTTGATGATTATATCAATCGGCTTACTAATTTATTGCCCAGTGCAGGGTATTTAAAAGATGCTGTTATTAGGGAAATGAATAATCTGAGCGATATTTCCACAGAAGCACCAAAGGCAAAGCATCTCGGTGTGCGGGAACTGACCAATTTAAAAGCCTTTCGTAAATTACAAGAAGAGCCAAACTTTATGAAATTATGCTCCATCAGCAAAGAAACTTGGCTGAAAAAAAAGGATATTTATCTCCTTGATGTAGAGCTGGGAAAGAAATGTTTTGAGCAGTATGGAGATGAGATTACCATGGAATATATAGAGGATTACACATCTCAGCTAAGTATGATTTTAGCGACATACAGCGCATTTAGATAATTTTAATAGTCAATATTCGTTTGTAAATAAATTCAAAAAATCAGGTCAAATGGATAAGGAAAAAGCAATTATGGAGGTTTTATATTCTAAATATGGATCTAT
>CAUSCF010000035.1:0-11997 GCA_963530295.1 uncultured Flavobacteriaceae bacterium | reverse complement strand
GATGAAATGATATCCAAATATGGGGATTTAGAACCTTTTGTGGTACTCAAAATGCACTTTTTGCATGAAGGAGCTCATTATAAAGAGTTTATATCCTACTATGAAAAGAAACCAGCAGAATATAGTGATTTTTCTAAAGAAGCCATGCGAGCTTATTGTTACATAAAAGAATATGATAAAGCTATCGCTTTAGCCAAACAGAGGGCATCAGAAGAAAAAGAAAAATTCAAAAAATATACCATGGAATATGACTATATTTTGTATAGTTTTTATTGGCTTTTTATAAAATCATACTATAAAAATGAATCTATAAAAAACGAGTTACAATCCTTTGTCAGCAGAATTGAATGGGTCAAAAATGGTAATACAGGACACCGTTCAGCGATTTTGAAAAGATTTGAAGGACTAAAACGCTACGACCGCTATAGAGGAAAGAAAAAGCTCACAGACAAAGAGAAAGAACAGAAAGAATGTGTGGAAGCCAATCTGCTGGAGGCATTTAAAGAAAGCTGTACTTGGTGTGATTATTTTGAGGATTGTTTTAAGGATTAATACAAATATGATATCTTTGCAGAATAGAAAAATTAAAAAGAATTTATGTCAAATATTTTAGCCATAGTAGGGCGACCTAATGTAGGGAAATCCACTTTGTTTAATCGTCTTTTGGAACGCAGGGAAGCCATCGTAGACAGCACTGCGGGGGTTACTAGAGACCGCCATTACGGAAAAAGCGACTGGAACGGCGTGGAATTTACCGTGATAGACACGGGAGGATATGATGTGGGAAGTGATGATATCTTTGAGGAAGAAATCAGAAGACAAGTGCAGTTGGCGGTGGATGAGGCTACTTCTATTGTTTTCATGGTCAATGTAGAAGAAGGTCTTACCGATACAGACCAAGAAATATATCAGCTCCTTAGAAAAGCAAACAAACTGCTGTATGTGGTTGTAAATAAAGTAGATTCATCAAAGGAGCTTCTTCCTGCTACAGAATTTTATCAACTTGGAATAGAGAAATATTATACGCTTTCTTCTGCTACAGGAAGCGGGACGGGAGAGCTGCTGGATGATATCGTTAAAGATTTTCCTACTACGGAATATGTAGATGTGTTTGAAGGACTTCCGAGAATAACCATCGCTGGGCGACCTAATGTAGGGAAATCTACACTGACTAACGCTCTACTAGGCGATGAAAGAAACATCGTAACGGATATCGCAGGAACTACGCGAGACAGCATAGAGACGGTTTATAATAAATTTGGGCACGAGTTTATTTTGGTGGATACGGCAGGAATGCGTAAAAAATCCAAAGTAAATGAGGATTTGGAGTTTTATTCTGTGATGCGTTCCATCAGAGCGATAGAAAATTCTGATGTGGTTATCCTGATGATAGATGCTACCAAAGGCTGGGAAAGCCAAGATATGAACATCTTTGGGATAGCACAGAAAAACCGAAAAGGAATAGTAATTTTGGTTAATAAATGGGATTTGGTGGAAAAAGAAACCAATACCATGAAGCAGTTTGAAAACCAAATTCGTGAGAAAATAGCTTTGTTCAGTGATGTGCCTATTTTGTTCATTTCGGCATTGACAAAACAAAGAATCCTGAAAGCTGTGGAAACCGCAGTGGAAGTCTATGAAAACCGTAAAAAACGAATTAAGACAAGTAAGCTGAACGAAATCATGCTTCCTATCATAGAAAACACGCCGCCGCCAGCTCTGAAAGGGAAATACATCAAAATAAAATACTGCACACAGCTGCCTACGGTGACGCCGCAGTTTGCGTTCTTCTGTAACCTTCCGCAGTATGTGAAAGAACCTTATAAAAGGTTTATAGAAAACCAATTGCGTAAGAATTTTGATTTTACTGGAGTGCCTATTGAGGTTTATTTCAGACAAAAATAGTTTTCGTCCTCTTCCTTTTGTATAAGGAGGGGGATATTTTTAATAACATAGAAAAAAATTAAACAATTATGATACATATACTTTCTAACGAGGTTTCGCTGGTTAATTCTTGGATAAATGAACTGAGAAATGTAGAAGTTCAGACCGATAGAATGAAATTCCGTAGAAATATGGAAAGAATAGGTGAAATCGCAGCCTTTGAAATTAGTAAAAAATTGGATTACAAAGAGGTGGAAATCACCACGCCTTTGGATAAAATCAAAGTGAAAGAAATCGCTGTTCAGCCTGTGATTACTACGATTTTGAGAGCTGGAGTTCCGCTGTTTCAGGGAGTTTTGAACTATTTTGACAAGGCAGACTGCGGTTTTGTGGCGGCGTATAGAAAACATGATATGAACGACTATTTTTCCATTAAACAAGATTACCTTACTTGCCCTAATATAGAGGGAAGACCGCTTATAGTAGCAGATCCTATGCTGGCAACAGGTGCCAGTCTGATAGAAGCCCTGAAAGACCTGCTTACTCACGGAAAGCCTTCGCAGATACACATTGTGGCGGCTATTGCTAGCAGACAAGGTGCAGAGGCAATCAGAACGGCTTATCCAGAAGCGCAGATCTGGATAGGGGCGATAGATGAGGAGCTGACTTCCAAGGGCTACATTACGCCAGGGCTGGGCGATGCGGGAGACCTTAGTTTTGGGGAGAAATTACAGAATTAGAAATGAGAGAGGCTGTTTATCAGTCTCTTTTTTTTTGTTTTTAAAATTTAAATATAAATAAAAGCCACACTAGTACCGAAGTACCGATGTGGTAAAAACTATAATTGATAAAAAGATGTCTAGTTGTACCCAGCGCTGCTTAGGTCATCATTGTTTTGATCTTGCATCTCTGGTTTTCTCTGTGGTTTGCTTTCTGTGGCATTTCCACTTTTGAATCTGTAAGAGAACGAAAGCAAGAACTGTCTCGGCATCATCTGCATTTCATTATATCTTGTGAAAGTATCTGAGTCTGTGTAAGTTCTTCTCTTTCTGGAGTTGAAAACATCTTGAACGCTGAAACTGATGGTTCCTGTATTATTCCAGATATTCTTGCTGATACCAATGTTTAGTGCATAGGTATTCTTTTTCTCTGTATTATAATCTCTGTGTCCGCTGCGGAAATCTCCCTGAAGCTGTAAATTCGTGGTTTTATTGATTTTAAACGCTGAGGTAAGTTTTGCTTTTAGATTGTTTCCTTCGTTTATAATTGTAGAGTTATTATAAGTCATTTCGTTTTTGTATCGGTAAAGATTGACATTACCATACACTCTAAACCAGCTGGTAGGACTTACGCTGTAGCTAAGGTCTAGACCATATCTATCCTCCGTTCCAAGATTAAAAGGTCTGGAAAGGATATACTCTGTCGCTTGTCCTGTAACAGGGTTGGTATAGGTCTGCTCTTCCGTGATGAAACTGATGTCATCTGTGGTTCTTTGGTAATAGAGTGTAGGGTTGATATTCCATTTTGCTCTGGAATAATTGTAACTGAACTCAAATGAATTAACAAAAGATGGATTGAGGTCAGAATTTCCCATAAATCTATTTGGGTCACCACTGATTCTCATCACAGGAATGATTTCCCAAGATTTAGGTCTTTTGATTCTTCTCGAATAATTTAGCGAGAATTGGCTCTTTTCCGTGATATCATAGCTTAAGAATACAGAAGGGAAAAACTCGTTGTATTTTTTGCTTTTTGTCGAAAGTCCAGTAAGATTGTTATTTGCTTCGATATCAATATTGATATTTTCGTTTCTTACACCAAGCTGATACCCGAATTTTCCGATTTTACTCTTGAACTGAGCATAGAACGCCAAAAGTTGTTCTGTGTAGTTATTTTTCCCAGTAACATCATCAAATGTGATGAAATTTCCTCCTGAAAGCCCTTGGTAAGAGTTATTGATATCGTTATTATTATAGTCATATCTAGCTCCAGCCTCTATTTTGGAGTTTTCGCCAATAGGTAGCTCGTAGTCTAGTTTTCCTATCCAAGTTTTTCTAGAAAAATCAGCCACATTTAGGTATTGATAAAGAGTATGAGAGGTGTTTCTATTATCAAAGATATTACTTTCTGAATCGTTGCTTGTATTTTGGAAGCTACCACTCAGCTCTAACATATGCCCTTTGTTATTGAATTTATGCTCTAGTCCTGCATCTACTTGTATGCTGTTATTTTCATCAAGTCCATCATTTTTTCTGTATGTGATTCCTGTGAGAGAAGAGGTGTTCTGCTGAAGGCTGAAACCATTCATCAGCATTCTATTAGCAGAGAATGAAGCATTTACCGAAGTTTTATCTGTAAGGCTGTAAGTGAAACCTGTGTTGAAATTGTAGTTTTTCATTTCAGGCTTGTTTTCGCTGCTGGTAGTGAGGTTTTCTCCTGTATTTTTATAGAAAATATCAGAATAACTGTTGGATTTATTTTTCATATATCCGCCGCCGCCATTCACGAACCAAGTCCATTTTCCATAGTTCCAAGAAAGATTGGTATTCAGTCTTGTAGCTGGATTGTAGCCAAGGCTTCCGTTCACTGACCCATTAAAGCCCAATGAAGAAGTTTTTTTAAGAATGATATTAAGGATGCCTGCTGTTCCCTCGGCTTCGAATTTTGAAGAAGGGTTAGAAATGATTTCTATCCTGTCAATCTGGTCGGCAGGGATACTTTTCAGCGCTGCGCTGATATCATCAGTAATTCCCAGCACAGAAGAAGGCTTCCCATTGATAAGGAATTTCACATTAGAATTTCCTCTCATAGACACGGAGCCGTCAGTCTCTACACTTACCGAAGGGACATTGTTCAGAACATCATGCAGAGTTCCTCCTTTTGAGGAGATATCCTGCCCTACATTGTAGGTTTTTTTGTCAAGTTCCACTTTATAAGGTGCAGAACTTTTCGCTGTGATGACTACTTCGGCGATTTGTTTTTCGCTATTGCTTGATTTTGAATTGTTTGCAGTCTTGCTAGTTTCTGGTTCTAGGACAATATTCCCAATATTAGCAGCGCCTTGGATTTCTATTTCGTAGGTTTTTCTTTTGAAATTAACTGCATCGATTACGACTTGATAAGTCCCATTCGCCAAATTTAGAGCAAAACTACCGCTATCATCTGACATTGAGGCATCGCTCAGTGCAGCATTAGTTTTATTATTAAATTCTATGGAAGCATAAGGCACGACTGCACCATTTTGGTCAGTGATTTTTCCTTTAATGCTTTGTTTTTCTTGGGCGTTCATCATTATTGCCGCTCCCAAAAAGAAGGTCAAACCGATGGTTTTCTTCCCAAAAATCCTTGTTATTTCAATATGTGACATAAAAAACTTTTTGCTGTTAATATTCTTTTAGATGATAAAAATCATAAAAGGTTAAAAATAAAAACAAATTTTTTTTAAAATCTCTATATTTACAGCCACAAAATCAAGAATATGGTATTGAGTAGAATCTGGAGTATGTTTATCATCATCGCTATTGCGGTGGCAAGTTTCAAATATCTTTTTTCAGACAATTATAAAGCCATTTATAATGATATGGTAGTGGGCAAAGGAGGCGATACGGTGGCTATCGCAACCAAGCCATTGGCTGATGTTCCACTTGAAATTTCTGAAAAACTAAAACAAGAAAAATTAGTAATAAAAGATAAAATCCATTATCAAAATCAAGATACTGGCAAAGTAAGAATATACAGAGTTCAGGAGGCGAGCGGGGTGATAGGTACGGCGCAGACAGCGGTGGAGATTAGTTTGGGGCTTATAGGTATTATGACTTTGTTTATGGGCTTTATGAACATTGCCGAGAGGGCAGGTGGAATCAATCTTTTGAGCCGAATTATCCAGCCGTTTTTCTCTAAACTTTTTCCAGAAGTTCCCAAAGGGCATCCTTCTTTTGGGCTTATGATGCTGAATTTCAGCGCTAATCTCTTGGGATTGGATAATGCAGCCACGCCATTCGGACTAAAAGCCATGGACAGTCTGCAAAGCCTAAATCCAGATAAGGAAAAGGCAACCAATGCCCAGATTATGTTCCTTTGTCTTCATGCCAGCGGGCTTACGCTGATTCCTGTAAGTATAATAGCGACGAGGTCTTCTCTCAATTCTGCAACGCCTACCGATATTTTTTTGCCTACGATGATTGCTACTTTTTGTGCAACGATGGCAGCGATGATAATAGTATCTATTAGACAGAAAATCAATCTGTTCCAGCCAGTTTTATTAGCGTATATTGGTGGGATTTCTGCCATTGTAGGAGCAATGGTTTTCTTCTTGGTAAAACTTAACAAAGAAGAGCTGGATGGTGTGAGCAAGCTGATTTCTAATGGACTGATTTTGTTGATTTTCCTGCTCATCGTGCTGGGTGGAGTTTATAAAAAGATTAATATTTTTGATGCCTTTATAGATGGCGCAAAGGAGGGTTTTAATACCTGTGTGAAAATTATCCCTTATTTGGTGGGAATGCTGGTGGCTATTTCTCTTTTGAGAACCAGTGGAGTTTTTGATTTGATTATCAATGGAATGAAATGGATGGTGGAAAGCCTAAGTATGGATACTCGTTTTGTGGATGGGCTTCCTACGGCACTGATAAAACCTCTGAGCGGCTCGGGAGCGAGGGGAATGATGATAGACACGATGACTACTTTCGGGGTGGATAGTTTCCCTGCTCGGTTGTCAGCGATTTTGCAGGGAAGTTCGGACACTACATTTTATGTCATCGCGGTTTATTTTGGGGCTGTGGGTGTGAAAAACACACGATATACGATTTCTTCTATGTTATTATCTGATTTAGTGGGAATTACAACATCTATCATTATGGCGTATTGGTTCTTTGGGTAAAATGAAAAATGATGAAAGGGAAGATGAAATTCATGGCTAAAAAAATAGTATTTATTTTTAGTGTTTTTTCGGTGTTTATGTTTGGTCAAGGTTCAAAAATAGACCAGATTATTACCAATGCCGAAATGCAGCGGGGAAGGCATCAGTTTGATAAAGCATACCAATCCATAAAAACAGCCGAAAAACAGGCTCGGCAGAAATCAGCAAAGGAACTGCCCAAAGTCTATTCGGAAATGGTAAAGTACCAGTTTTCGGTTTCTAATTCGGATTCAGCGAAGATTTATACAGAAAAAGCCATGGCAGAGGCGCAGAGTATCAATCATCCTGAAGCCCTTGCCTATGGATATTACACCAAAGCATATTATTATAACTATCTGGAAGTAAGGGATTTGGCTGTGGAGTTTTCTCAGAAATCATTGGATTTGGCGCAGAAACATAATTTAGACCTGCTAAAACCTCGTATATACTACATTCTCTATGGGGCTCACGCGAGTCTTGACCATACGGCTCAGGCTTATAAATACGCCATAGATGCTGTAAAATCGGCTCAAAAAGCTAAAAACTACAACCTGCTGTCCAATGCCTATTCGGCTATGTCTACATCTATGGGGCTTCTGTACAAAGAAAATCCGAAGCCAGAATATATGGATAGTATATTGATTTACCTCAAAAAATCAGCAGAGGTCTATCATAAGCATCCTAATTTTGTGAGTCCAGAGACTTATGCCATTACCAATATCAACATTGCAGACTACTACTATCAGACCAAAGGAAGCGCAGACAGCATAAGAAAATATACAGAAATAGCCAAGCAGACTTCCCTGAACCGAGATGCAAGTTCGTCAGTGAAAGCCAATGCAGACGGGCTTTTGGCGCAGCTAGCGATTCGTCAGGGGGATTTTAACAAGGCTGAAAAACTATTGGTGGATGCCTATTCTGATATGGAGAAGCAGTCCTCGCCAGATTACCATACTTTGGCTTCTATCTCGGAGGCGCTTTCTCAGTTGTATCAAAATAATAATAACTTTGAAAAGGCATTATTTTTCAAAAAACAAAAAGAACAATACAACGATAAAATATACGACCAAAACCAGCAGGAACAAACCCACAAGCTGGAAGCCCAATACGAAAACAAGCGTATAAAATCCGAAATAGAAGTAGTAAAAGAGAGAGAAAAAAATAGGAGAATCCAAAATTATCTCTACATCAGTTTGGCTATTATGGCTGTATTTCTGCTGATTTTGGTGCGTAGAAACTATGCTAATAGGATGAAACTACAGGCGGAAAAAGAACTTCGCCTCCAAAAGGAAAAGCAGGAAGCTCAGGCTCAGGCTTTGCATAAAGAAAAACAGCGCCGTCTGCTCTCTATCCAAAAAATAAGAGTGGAAAGAGAGTCTAAACTCCGTATTCTACTGGAACAAGAAGAACAAGCCCGCTTAAAAGAACAACAGGAGCTGCTTCGGCTAAAAAATGACCAAATGCACAAGGAAGCCTTAGCAAACGCCCTCCAAATAGAGCGAAAAAATCAGCTTTTGGATGAAATCAGAGAGAGCATAAAAGCCAAGGAAACCGATGTAAATATAGACACGATACTAAAACAAGAGAAGCGAATGGAGGAGGCGCTGGACCAGTCTGTGAAGGAGTTTCAGGAAATCCATCCAGAGTTTTTCAGTAAGCTGAACGCCTTGTCGGATAACAAGCTTACGCCTCTTGACCTTAGATATTGTGCATATATTCATTTGAAATTGTCTACCAAAGAACTCGCAACCATCTTTAATGTAGAGCCAAAAAGTATCCGAATGACCAAATACAGAATCAAACAAAAACTGAATTTGGACAAGGAAAAAGACTTGGAAGATTTTTTGCAAAATATTGTTTAAGTTTTGAAAATCAAAACATTATAAAACAAGTAGACACTTTGTAGACGCTCTTTTTTTGGCAGGAGTATCATAATGTCATAATTTTACACTACAAAAATAAAGTTATGGCAGATACAAATTCAAAACTTCCGTTTTTAGAGATTATAGAATGGGTGGAACCAGACCCAAATTTACTAATGTGGAAAGTTCCAGACCAAGATAAAGAAATAAAAAACGGAGCAAAACTTATCGTGCGCGAGAGCCAGACTGCACTTTTCCTAAACGAAGGTGTGGCAGCGGATGTTTTCCCAGCAGGGACGCATGAATTATCCACTAAAAATATACCGATTCTTTCCAAGCTTAAAGGCTGGAAGTATGGCTTTGAAAGTCCATTCAAGGCTGATGTATATTATTTCTCTACCAAGCAGTTTGTAAACCTGAAATGGGGAACGCCGGCGCCTGTTCTGATGAGAGATCCGCAGTTTGGGCAGGTTCGGGTAAGGGCTTTTGGTTCGTATAATGTGCGTATCACGGATGTAGCGAAGTTTTTCAAAGAATATGCGGGCACTTATCCGATGCTTACGGTTTTTGAGCTTGAAAACCAGTTGAGAGATTTCATCGCGCCGAAGTTCGGTGAGGTGCTTTCTAATGCAGGTCTTTCGGTTCTTGATTTGGCTGGAAATATGACTGCTTTGAGCGAAAAAATCCGTCCGCTTATAGAGCCTTATTTTGCTGATTTTGGGGTGGAAGTTACTCAGTTTATGGTGAGTTCTGCGACTCTCCCAGAGGAGGTTACGGAGTTCTACGACAAGGTGACTAATATGAATATGATAGGCGATATGGAGCGTTTCCAGAAATTTAATACAGCGATCGCGATAGGGAATGACCGCAGTAATATAAGTTCGGGAATACAGGAGGGCATGGCGATGGGGGCGATGATAAGCGCGATGCAGCAGCAGACACAGCAAAACCAGCCACAAAATTTGGTTCAAGATGATGCCACGACCAAACTTCAAAAACTAAAAACGCTTTTTGAGAATGGGCTTATAGATGAAACCGAATACAAGGAAAAGAAAGCAGAAATATTATCAAGTCTTTGATAATCAGGCATTAAAATAATAAACCAATGGAGGACGAAAATAAATCTTCTGGAAATACAATGTCTTTTCTGGAACGAATGAAACAAAGGTCTCAGGCTCAGAAAAAATACAGAGATGATATTTTCCAGCCGAAAGACACTGCTGAAATTGATACGCAGGACTGCCCAAACTGTGGGGCAGGACGAGCCAAACGAGATGGTGTAACTCACTGTGCCTATTGTGGTTATGAGTTTATACAAACAACCTTGGATGATGGTATCTACATCACAAAAGAGGATAACTCTCTGAAATCCAATAAATAAAAATAGTTAAACTATTGCTTAGGGACTTTTGAAATTTCAAAAGTCCCTTGTTTATTATAAAACAAAGAAGTTTCTTAAAACCAAATTAAAAAATCCGTAAATTGCACACAAAAATAAAAGAATAAGAAATGAAAAGAATTTTATTAGCCGTGATGCTTGGTACAAGTGTATTGGGTACAGCACAGAGTAAGAAACAAAGAAAAATAGCACAAAAGTATATTATAGACAAAATTAGAGATTATAATCCCACAGACTTAGTTCCATACTCCAAAGACGGTAAAGAATGGGCGCTGATGGATGTGAAATCCAGAAAAATCCTTACAGATTTTGTGTTATTGAGAGACGATACTTTTAATCCTGACTTTTATGCTTCAATAAGTGTGGGGAAGAATAAAAATAGTCATGTGGTAATTTCTTCAGATTATATTATCTCAGAATTAAAAGTAGTACCGGGATCAGGTGGCTCATATCGAAGAGAAGCTCCTATTGAAAAAGATATGCTGGGTTTTCAAGTAGATGAACAAGGAAGAATGACAGCCTATAATAAGGATTATGAATATATATCAAGTCCGATAATGTATAAAGGAGAATATTATGCTATAATCTCCTCTAAAGAAAAGGAAGGCAGGATGCTTATTAACCAAAAAGGAGAGGAGCAGGAAGGATTTCATTTTAAATATTTTATCAAGACTGATTATGAAGATAAAGAGAGTGGCGAAACTATTTTCTATGTAGAAGATTTTGAAGGTAAAAAAGGGTTTCTAACCATATCAGGTAAGAAAAAACTTTATGGTGAGCTCATGAATGATGGATGGTATGGTGGTAGATTAGGATACAGTGTCCAAAAAGATAGAGGAGATTTAAATGAAGTCAAAAAAACAGGTGTGATAGATTTGACAACACAAGAGTGGCTGATAAAACCACAGGAAAAGTATAAGATATATGATATAATCTACACTTCATCAGAAGAATTAAAAAAAATTGATGAAACAGACAGAAGCAAAGCAACTATATATTTCTTGGCAACCGACCAAAGCGGTCAGCACTTTGTTTTGGATATAAAAGGAAATTCTATTTTACCGAAGGAATAAGTATGATTTTTCTGCAAAAATTGAAACTACTTTTATAATCTATTTTAAATAAAGAAGATACAGGAATTACAAGAAGATTAGGTAATGATTTAGTAATAGTTCTTATTTTATTTGATTACACCTATTTTCTCAGTAACTTCTGGGTACAAAGAATAAACTATTTTCCTAACTTCCTTACTTACAATCAATTCTATTTTGTAAAAAACCTAATAGGTAATGATTTAGTTACGGAATTTAATTCATTGCTTTGCGTTTATTCCTGTGATTAACTCACGATGCAAAGGTACAAATATTTTCCCAATTGGCAAAAAAAAAATCTAATTTTGCGGTCGCTACCGCACTACATCATGGAGGTTTCTAAACCTCCGTGTGAGTGCAGAGGCATCCACAAAATAGCCCGAATTTGCCTGACCAAAATTCTCACAAAGGACTCTATCACAACGAATATGTTTGATATGCAAAAAAGCAATTTATCCTATACCAAATAGTCGTTACAAAGGTTTCTAAAATAGTATCGAGTTTTATAAAATAAATCATTGGATTCATAAAGTAGATATACAAGTAGATGTTGCATTTGCTTTTTGAATTCAAGTTCACTTCTTTTGTCTAAATCTCCTTGTGAATTTTAGATAATACTTTATCTAAGCAATCTGCCACTTTATATAGCTATCCAATAGGTCTACATTTTCACAAAAAACACTAAGCATATACAACAAAAATAGGTAAATAAGTGTATCTTGCTAATCCTCTATTAAATTATTTATAAATATTTTGCTAATCAATAAAATATCCTTATTTTTGCGTCATTAATTTTTAAATGATAAAGTTATGTTGCATTTTTTCAAATCCATCAGAAGATCAGTAAAACACTGGTACATTCCC
>CAUSCF010000034.1:0-12177 GCA_963530295.1 uncultured Flavobacteriaceae bacterium | reverse complement strand
ATATGGACAAGGTGGATATTTTCGTGGCTGTGGGCGGCGATGGGACGATATCTACGGTAGCTCAGAAGCTCATAAACACGGATAAAATTCTCGGGATATTCCCAGCAGGCTCTGGAAATGGTTTTGCAAATGAGAACCATTTTTCTAAAAATATAGACACCCTACTTTCTAAAATTAAAAATAGAAAACATAGGGAAATAGATACTTTCACTATCAATAACAAGCTGTCTATCAATCTTTCTGGAGCGGGATTTGATGGCGAAGTCGCGAAGAATTTTGAGAAAACTAGCCGAGGTTTCGCGAATTACATCAAGACTTCTATCAGCACATTTTTTAAGTTTAAGCCTATCAATATCAGCTTTGAGGAGAAATATAAATCCTACAATGGTGAATATCTGATGATGAACCTTGCGAATACTAGGCAGTTCGGGAATAATGCCTATATCGCTCCACAGGCGCTGGTAACGGATGGTCTGGTAGATGTGGTTTTGGTGAAAAAATTCCCTGTTTGGTATGCTGCTCCATTTGCATTGAAAATGTTCGCAAAAACCTTGAAACAGGATAAATACTTGACTTATTTTACTTGTTCAGAATTGGAATTTTCACTGGATACAGACACTTGGCATATAGATGGCGAATACAAACAGATTTCCTCTCCTATGAAAGTAAAAGTCCTTCCTAAAAGTCTGAAAATTTTAATTTAATTTTTAACTTTATCCTTTTTTCATAATCAAACCGAATATATTATTGCATTATGAATAAACTCTTTTACTTGGCATTATTTGCCCTGACAGTGATGTCCTGTGAGACACAAAAAACCGTTACAAATTCTCAAAACCAAACAACTTCGGCTTGGGATACTTCTTATGGAGGAGCTGATAAAAGCTATGATACCGAACTTTTAAGATTGAGAGAAATCATGGCTCCAAAATTCCAAACCTTACAATTTCATGATGAAATCACAGGGCGTACGATGACTTATAATCTCTTTGTTCCTAAAAACTATGATGCCAAAAAATCTTATCCTTTGGTTCTTTTCATGGCAGATGCCAGCACCACAGGAAAAGGAGCGATGTCTCCGTTAAAACAAGGTTATGGCGGATTTATCTGGACAATGGATGAAACTCAAAAAGACAATCCAAGTTTTGTTTTGGTTCCTGCTTTTGATGGACCTGAAAATGTGACTAATGACCAATGGCAAGTAAGCGAAGAGGCTGATGTGACTATGAGATTACTCCAAAAAATAACCAAAGAATATAGCATTGACAAAAATCGTCTCTATACGACAGGTCAGTCTATGGGAGGAATGATTTCTTTTCACTTCAATATAAAATATCCTGATGTTTTTGCAGCATCTTTATTCGTTGGTAGTCAATGGGATGCTAATATTTTAGCACCTTTAGCAAAAAAGAAATTCTTTTATATAATCTCTGCTGCTGACCCAAAAGCTTCTGTGGGAATGAATGCTCTCAGTGAAGTTTTAAATAAGGAAGGAGCAAAATTTGGAGAAGTAGAATTTTCTGCGAAACTTCCTATAAAAGAACAAAATGCTAAAGTAAATGCCCTTATAAAAGAAGGTTATGATATCAATTTTGTAAGATTTACTCCAAAAACTGTAGTTCCTAAATCTGCCCAATCATGGAGAGGAGGAGAACATATGTATTCCTTTGATTACGCCTATAAACTCAAAAGTGTAAGAGATTGGCTCTTCAAACAAAGAAAAAATTAGATACAAAAAAGCGTTCAATAAAATGAACGCTTTTTTATTTATAAATTTTATAACTAAATTTCTGTATGTAAGTCAAACTCTTCAAGGTAGTCATTCACTCGTTTTAAGAACAATCCTCCTAGTGAGCCATCCACTACTCTATGGTCGTAGGAATGAGACATGAACATTTTTTGTCGTATTGCTATCACATCTCCTTGTGGCGTTTCTAACACTGCTGGTTTTTTGACAATTGCGCCTATGGCCAATATCGCAACCTGCGGCTGTGGAATGATAGGTGTTCCCATAAGATTCCCGAAAGTCCCTATATTAGAAATAGTATAGGTAGCTCCCTGAATATCCTGCGGACTAAGTTTTTTGTTTCTTGCTTTATCCACCAAAGCATTGATAGCCTTCGCTAAGCCACTTAGACTAAGCTGGTCAGCATTCTTAATAACAGGAACGATAAGGTTACCATCTGGCAATGCTGTCGCTATTCCTATATTTATATTCTTTCTTTTGATGATTTTGTCTCCATCTACAGAGATGTTTATCATTGGGAAATCCTGAATTGCCTTTACTACTGCTCTCACGAAGATTGGCATGTAGGTAAGCTTCTCTCCTTCTCTCTTCTCAAATGAAGACTTGTTTTTAGCTCTCCATTTTACGATGTTTGTAACATCTGTTTCTATAAACGAACTCACATGCGGAGAAATCTGTTTGCTGAGCAGCATATTTTCAGCGATGATTTTTCTCATTCTATCCATTTGGATAATTTCATCACCTTCATTAGCTGTCACAGCTGGTGCAGAAGCCTGAACTGGTTTCGGAGCTGATGATGCATTAGATTCTACTGCTTTTGGCTGCTGTGCAGGTTTCGCATTTCCTCTATTGCTGACAAATTCTAAAATATCTTCTTTCGTGATTCTGCCTTCCAGCCCTCTTCCTTGGATGCTTTTCAGCTCTTCTTCCGTTATATTTTCTTCTTGGATAATAGACCTTACCAGCGGAGAAAGATTCATTCCTTCTATGTTCACTGGCATAGAAACAGGCACGATTTTAAATGGCTCCTCCAAAAGGTCTACCACTTTATCTTCTACTATTTCTTCTTTGTTTTCCTCTTCTTTTTTATCAGATTCTGGTTGAGCATCTGCTGTCTCCTCTCCTTGTATTTCTAATATTGCGATAGGTTCTCCCACTTTTGCAACTTGGTCTTTTTCTACCAAAATCTTAACGATTTTTCCAGAAACAGGTGTAGGCACATCAGAATCCACTTTATCCGTAGCGATTTCCACTACACTATCATCCTCAGCTACAAAATCTCCTTCTCTAAAAAGCCATTCTATAACGGTTGCCTCCATCACACCTTCTCCCATGGAAGGTAATAACAATTTATATTCTGCCATAACTCTTTATTACAAACCACAAAGATAACATTTCTTATTGAATTTTTCTAATATAGCTTCTTAAAATTTGATTTTAAATGAATAAATGAGATATTTCATATTTCTAATTTTTAGTTAATCTAATGGGATTATCTAACTTTGCAAATCTTAAAAAAAGTAAATTTCATGAACAAGATATTAGAATTTTTCAACCTTGACCAAAAAATCAATTGGAGAATAGAAATTTTAGCTGGGCTTACGGTGGCTATGACCATGATTCCAGAGTCTCTTTCTTTTGCTATTTTAGCAGGATTTCCGCCTCTTTCTGGGCTTTATGCGGCATTCATCGCTGGACTGGTAGCAGCGATGTTTGGCGGCAGACCTGGGCTTATTTCGGGCGGTGCTGGGGCTACTGTAGTCACACTCATAGGACTTATAAAACTTCATAGTTTAGACTATGCCTTTGCAGCAGTGGCGATGGCTGGGGTTATTCAGCTGATTGTAGGAATTTTTAAATGGGCTAAATACATTCGCCTCGTTCCGAGTTCGGTGATGTATGGCTTTGTAAATGGTTTGGCAGTGATTATTTTTTCGGCTCAGCTGGAACAATTCAAAACAGCTGCTCCAGATGGACAAATGGAATGGCTCACAGGAACACCGATGATGATAATGGCTGGGCTGGTGGCTCTTACGGTATTGATTACTTGGCTTTTCCCTAAAATCTCAAAAGCAGTTCCTTCATCACTGATGGCGATTATTGTAGTATTTACGATTGTTTTAGTTTTCGGAATTGAGACTAAAACCGTGGGCGACATCTCTCCTATCAGCGGTTCTCTTCCGCCATTTCATATTCCAAATGTTCCTCTGACTTGGGAAACTTTCATGATTATCCTTCCTGCTGGGGCTATAGTTGCTGCTGTGGGGCTTACAGAGGGGCTTTTGACTCTAAATCTCGTTGATGAAATTACCGAAACCAAAGGAAACGGCTCTCGAGAAAGCCTTGCGCAAGGAGCTTCTAACATTCTGAACGGCTTTTTCTCAGGGATGGGAGGCTGTCCTATGATTGCACAGACTTTGGTAAATCTCAGTGCTGGTTCTAGAAGCAGAGTTTCTGGGGTTATCGCGGCTTTGGCTATTCTTATGATTATCCTCATTGCGGCTCCTATTATCGAGAAAATCCCTATGGCTGCACTTACTGGGGTAATGATGGTAGTTGCATTTTTAACCTTCAAATGGTCTAGTTTTAAAATTTTAAACAAAATGCCAAAGACTGATGTTTTCATCATCATTTTAGTGACTGCTATTACCATCATTACGCATAATTTAGCAGTGGCAGTTCTGACAGGAATAATCATCTCTGGGCTGAATTTTACTTGGCAAAAAGCCAATGAACTCAGCGTAAATACTGAAAACAATGGTGCTGAGAAAATCTATCATCTAAACTCTGACTTATTCTTCGGAGCGGTGGCTTCTTTTGAAGGTATTTTTGATATAAAAAACGACCCAAAAACCGTAGTTATTGACTTCAAAAACAGCGAAATAAAGGATATGAGCGCGCTAGAATCTTTAGCCAAAATGACCAATAAATACGCTGGGCTGGATAAAGTTTTATACCTGAAAAATCTAAATGAAAATTCTAAAAAAAGAGTAGAAAAAGCCAAACCCGTTGTTGAATTAAATTTATTGGGCTAAAATTGGTTTCGAATGTTATCTTTTTGCTTACCTTTGTAAAAATTTGTAAAAATGAAAAAGTTAGCTAAATATGCATTGTTCGCCCTTGCAGTAGTGTCTGCCATGGCTTGTTTCAATGAGAAAAAAGTATACAATAGAAGCACAGTATCTGAAAAACATGGTAAAATGCTCCTTGGAAGACAGACCAGAGACCAGCTGAAACAAGAGCCTTTCAATGCGTGGTATGAGGAGGAATACAAGAACTATGAATACGACCCGCAGACCATCAAAGAACTTCAAAAAAAGAACTTGACGAGTCATAATATCATTGTTTTTTTTGGGACTTGGTGTGGAGACTCACATAGAGAAGTTCCTAGATTTCTGAAAATTTTGGATGCGGTGAAATACCCTGAACAAAGGCTGACCCTAGTGGCAGTAAACAGAAAAAAAGAAACTCCTGATGGAGAGGATGTTCCTTATAACATCAAGAGAGTGCCTACTATAATCGTCCAAAATAAATATGGCAAAGAAGTGGGAAGAATCATAGAATCTCCAAACAGCGGTTCTTTGGAAAATGATTTATTAGAAATCCTAAACAAAAGCAAATAAGCATTGAAAAAATCTTATAAAAATATTTTCGTTTTTCTATTTGGGGCTTTATTCGCCTATTTATTAGTCTTTTTCTTCCAAAAAAACACAGAAAAAGAGGCTGAAGCTATCAATAAGGACTACTATATTCTGAGCAATCAGATAGAAAAAATGAACAAAATGATAGTCTTAGAGCAGAACTTTTCTAGTTTCCAAACTCATAAAAGTTCTGCCTTTGAACTTGGCGGTATGGAATTTCTTTCCAAAGAAATAGTGCTCTACACTACGGCAAAAGCGCAGGTGACCTATGATTTAAAGAAACTAAAAATGGAAGTAGATTCTACGAATAAAAAACTAATCATAAAGGAAATCCCTGAGGCCGAAATCAAAATTTATCCCGATGTGAAAATCCATTTTATGGATGATTATGCTGTGAATAGGTTTTCTAAAGCTGACCTAAACAACATCATGGAATCTGCAAAGAAAAATATGACTAACAGCATCAATCAGAATAAGCTAAAAGAGGAAGGAAGACAACAGCTGATTTCCAACCTGCAGGATATCTTTGTATTGGCTAAATCCCTAAATTACACCATAGAGGACGAAACCAAAACTTTACCCGAAATTTTATAGTTTTTATTTTTTCCTTTTAACTTGCTTTTTCTTGATGTATTTCTTTGTCTGAGCTGCTGCTATGGCTGCATTGCTCTCACAAAATACAGATAAAGCCTCCTTTTTTACTAAAGTGTATTTGAACTCGCCTTTTCTAAGTGCTTGTTTGAAATTTTGTACATCTTCGGCTTTTACGGGTTTTCCATCAAGTATAAATAATATTCTGCATTTTGGAGGAGTAAAACAAACTACAATGTCTTTTTCTCGGTGAGACAGCTTTACATTAACTTCTTGTTTAGGTGTTTTTTCTACAACTGGATAGCAGTGATGACCTTCCTCAAAGAAGACAACATCCCACTGCCCTACTACCAGTTTATAAAAACCGTTTTTATCTGTCAAAGTTTGAGACTGGCTGTCAGAAGACACCTTCACATTAGGAAAAGGCATGCCATTCTCATCCGTAACCCTGCCCGTGATGGTGATTTGCCCACACAAAGGAAAACAAATCATAAAACCAATAAATAAAAGTATTTTCTTCATGATAATATGGGTTTTAATGTTTTTATAGTTTAAATTTCAGCAGATATTCTTTGGTTTCGGTGGAAATTCTCCTACTTTCTCTTGCTTTTTGAATGGTTTTGTTCTGCACAAAAGGCGGCAAAGTCTTGGCTTCTATCAGTGGCACAGTCGCTTCATACTGCTTTGCAAGAGCCGTTGCAAAATACCAAGCAAGCATCATATTCACATAGTATTCCTCGGATTTCACTTCAGAAACCAGCTTAAGCATCTCTTTTTGGAAATGCTCATCCAGATAATTGGAAAGCAGCAGCCCAACAGCATATCTTATTGTATAAGTTTTATCGCTTTTTATCCATTTTTGGATGTATTCATAGACTTCCTTGGGATGTTTTTGGAAGATTTTGGGAGAAAATGTATCACAAACCGCCCAGTTGTCCACGAATGGAAGAAAAGCCTCTGTATACTCCACAGCACTTTGGAAATCTTTTATTTGCTCAATAAGAAAGCCATGCAGAAGATTTTCTTCATAATAATGGTGCGGCAGGTCGCTGAAAAACTCCTCCACCACGGACTTATCTTTATAAAATTCTTTGGCAAATTTCCGTAAAATAGGAACAGGAATGCCGATGATTTTTTCTTTGTCCACATTGGGAATGAGTTTCGCGGTGAAATCTCTGTATTCCTTGTCTTGTTTCAGGCATATAGAACCTAGCACCGTAGTCATATATACTGTTTTCTTGTAGTTCTTTTCCATTGTATTTATAGTGGTAATTAGGATTTCCTAAATACACTCATCCATATCTTTGTGTTCAAGCCCAAAAGGATAGTAATCATTCTCTTCTAATATCTCTAACGCACCATTATTATTTTTAACATAACTCACCCTTACATTACCGAGATGGTCGGTATAGTTATATACATATCTTTGTTTTACAAAGTCATAATAGCCTTCTGCTGGTTACTTTTTATGATATTTACCATCATATTTGATGAAAATTATTAAATTGTCATATTGATTTCTCATGATAATTGTATCTTCGACATAATAAATAACTTTTTCTGTCCATCTTTCATATTTTCCTCCTAAATTCTTCTTATAAAAAGTAATTACATTATTCTTTATCTTCCATTGGTTTTCTTTATTATCTAAATCGGTTCTCTTTACTAATTCCCCTGTTTTTAAATAATGAGTATATTCATATTTGGTTCCATTCGTAAAGTATTCCTCTACAGAATACGGATTATACCTTCTATCTTTAAATAACTCTGACACATACCATTTTGTCCCATTTTCTGATGATATTATTTTTATTATCTTATCTTCTTCACTCTTACAAGATAGCAATATAAAACTAATTATGAGCATTTTCAATATCTTCATAAGCCTTATATTTTTGTTTATTTCCTTTGGTAAAGCCCTGTTTTATGATTTTGCCGTTATAAATTAAGAACAACCTGTCCACACATCTGGAACATTACCAATTTTATTTCCCATGGGTAATATTTGAAATTTCAAATGTTTTTATATTAATTTCAGCATAAGGAACTCCTCCATAAAAATCCTCAGGAAGAGTTCCCTCAACCGACCAAATACTATCATTCTTAATTTTAATAATAAAAGGTTTTTTATTATAAATTTCATGTCCATAAATTTTTACCCATTCTTTTTCAACTAAAAAGATCACTTTATTATATGTATCTTTATCTATATTTTGAGCAAATAATAAAGAATCAATCTCTTTTTTTTGTTTATCATTAGAGATATCTGTTTTCATATCATCAATAGAGTCCTTTTTATTACACTTGATATTTGTTAATAACACGAGTATGCTCAATATTAATCTCATTTTTCTAATTTATCTATTTTTAACTTTATTGGAGTCCCTATTTTATCATGTACAGATTGTATTATGCACTCTCTCTTAATTTCATTATTTTGTATATTTATTTATCCAAATCAGAAAAACTGACTTTCTTCTCAAAAAATCTATATCCCAAAATGGCCATAGTAACGCCTATTACCAATCCCACAGCCACATCCGTAGGGAAATGCACCGCCAGATACATCCTGCTGAATGCATAAGGCACCGCCCAAAGATAAACCCAAAACGCCCATCGCAAAACACTTCTCAACACCAAATAAAGAAAAGTGCAGATAGCAAAACTGTTGCTGGTATGCCCTGAAAAAAAGCTGTATCCTTTTTCCGTAGTGATGATTCTAAGATAAGGTATCAGCTCCTCATTATGCAAGGGACGAAGCCGCTGCACCAGTTCCTTTGTCCCTGTGGTCATCAAAGCGGTGCACAAAAATGTCAGCGAAAAACAAATCAAAATCCATTTCACCTCTCTTTTAGAAAAATATCTAAATACCAAAAAAAGAATCAGCACATAAAACGGAATCCAGTTCCATGCATCCGTAATGGTCAGCCAAAAACTATCCCACTCCGTGTTGCCTGTCTGATTGATGAAAATCAACAACTGATGGTCTAAATCTATAATACGCTCTATCATTTTATTTAAAAAAAGGAGGCTATTTATACCGCCTCCTTGTAGATTTTTATTTATAAATTAACTTTCCCAGTCAATAGCAACAATTTTCCCATCTAAACTAAAATTCACAGCAAGGATTTGATCGCTTTCCTCTGGGCGTATCATATAATCAACCATCACATCCACACCATCTTCCTCTTCAGTAGAATACCAAAGTCCAATGGTTTCTATCTGCATCTCCGCAACGAAATCATCTACATTTTCAGGGATATTCTCTAATTCTTCTGCATGAAAATCCAAGTATTCAGAATCCTCCTCTAAATAGGCTTTCAAGGCTTTGCGGGCTTTTTCATCCATTGCATCGAAGTTTTTTAGAAATTTTTCAAATGAATTCAGTCTTTCTACGGACAAATCATCCTCTCCACAGAACCAAAATTCTACCTCAACAGATGTATTTTTATAAGGAATTTCTTTTTCCCACAATACATCATAACCATCTAACTCTTCCGTATTTAATTCTCCAAAATACGCATGCTTTAAGTGTTTCATATTAAATTATTTGTTTAAAATTATTTTCTTTTTGTTTAGCAAATATAAATAAATTTCTATTATTTACTTTGTAAAACTTCTACTCTATAAATTAACTTTCCCAGTCAATAGCAAGGATTTCCCCATTTAGGTGATACTTCACAGCAAGGATTTCATCAGTTTCCTCTGGGCGTATCATATAGTTGACAATTACCTCGCCTATTGATCTTTCACAAATGGTATACCACAGTTCAATAGTTTCTACCTTCATTTCTGCAACGAAATCATCTACATTTTCAGGGATATTTTCTAATTCCTCTACATGAACATTTAGATACTCAGAATCCTCCTCCAAATAAGCTTTTAGGGCTTTGCGAGATTTTTCATCTATTGCATCAAAATTTTTTAGAAATTTTTCAAATAAATTCAGCTTTTCTGAAGACAAATCATCTTTTTCATAGAACCAAAAATACACAATTACAGACTCATTTTTGTAAGGAATTTTTCCTTGCCATAATACATCATAATCATCCAGCCCTTCTGTATTTAATTCTCCAAAATACGCATGCTTTAAGTGTTTCATATTAAATTATTTGTGTAAAATTATTTCTTCTATTTAGCAAATATAAATAAATTCCTATTTCCTGCTCATATCCCTCTTCTATCCTTTACCCTTCCCAATCAACAGCAAGGATTTTCCCTTCTAAACTGCACTTCACAGCAAGGACTTGATGGCTTTCCTCTAGGTGTATCGTATAATCTATTATCACTTCACCTGTGGAGGCTTCATCAATGGAATACCACAGCCCAACGGATTTTATCTGCATCCCTGCAATGAAATCAGGAATATTCTCCAATTTTTCTACATAAAAACTAAAATACTTAAAATTTTCCTCTATATAAACTTTCAGGGCTTTACGGACTTTTTCTTCTATTGTATCAAATTCTTTTAGGAATTTTTCAAATAAATTCAGCCTTTCTACGGACAAATCATCCTTTCCACAGAACCAAAAACCTACACTTACAGTTCCATTTTTGTAAGGAATATTTTCTTCCCACAATATATCATAATCATCCAGCCCTTCCGTATTTAATTTCCCAAAATATGGATGCTCTAAGTGTTTCATACTAAACTAATAAATGTAAATAAATTCTTGCTACTTGCTTATTTTACACTCACTCTACCAGAGCCGTTGATTATCCGCTTTACTTTCTTTGGATTTCCTTTGATAGTAACATCACCAGAACCCGCTATAGAAATATCCAAATTCTCAGTCACATAGGCGGAAACATCGCCCGAACCATTGATATTGATAACGGCTTTTTCGGCTTTTAGGTTTGGAACTTCTACATCACCGCTGCCATTGATATTGATAGATAAATTATCAGTTTTTCCACCTACTCGGATATCACCCGAACCATCTATTTTTAAAGCAAGAGAAGAAGCATCCACCTGCAAACGCACATCACCGCTACCATATACATCAACCTCTAAAGCCTTTGTTTCCAGATTTTTTTCGGTGTAAATATCCGCAGAACCTTTGATGACCACTTGTTTCAAACGAGAATCCACAGGAACATAAATGATGATAGGCTCTTTTACTTTGTATCTGTTCTTTCCTGTGCCTATTTTCAACAGGCCATCAGACACCTCTGTCTGTATGAGCGGAAGGATGTTGTCAGGAGCTTTTATTCTAATCCTACCGACCTCTCCATCGGTAAAAATAACATCATAGCTACCCAAAACCTCTATTCTGTCATACGCAGAAAGTTGTTTTTCTTGGGAAATGATATTGCTGTTCCCCACAACTACTTGACCTTTACTACAATTTATCATCAGTAAAGCCAAAAATACTAATGCGATTACTCTTTTCATGATGTTATTATTTAAAATTATTGATTAAAACTAATAAACCAAGAGGGTTTCCACCTTCCCGAAGAGAAAATCTAAACGAATTCTTTTTCCATTCGGATATGTTTTACTCCTGCATCATCATACGGCTCTCCTATTGGCTGAAAACCAAATTTCTTATAAAAATCCAAAAGATAATACTGAGCCGAGATGGTGATTTTCTGTTCTCCGAAAAGCCTTTCCATTTCGCTTAAAACCTTATCAATAAGGGTTTTTCCCAGTTTTATCTTTCGGTAATCTTTATGAATGAGAACCCTTCCAAAAGCCGCCGAACCATAATGTTCTTCAAACTCAAAAAGCCTCGCATAAGCCACCAATTTCTCCCCATCATACCCCAGCAGATGAGCAGCCTTTTGGTCTAGCCCGTCCATATCTTGGTAAAAACAATGCTGCTCCAATGTAAAAACCTCCTCACGAAGTTGTAAAATTGCATACAACTCGTTTATATTCAGTTCATCGAAGAATTTTGTTTCCCAAGTAAGTTTCATTTATTTTTGATTATTTCTTAGACAAATGATAGTAAGCCAACATTTTATAGTATAATTTTGCTGCTAAAAATGCGGTAGGTTTTGCCATTGGCGAATCCATTAGCTCTACAATATCAAAACCAACAACATTGCATTTTTCAAAGACTTTTCTCAATAATTTCAAGGTTGGATACCAAGCCAATCCCCCTAGTTCTGGCGTTCCCGTAGAAGGCGCGATAGACGGGTCAAAAGCATCCAAATCTATCGTAATATACACATTACCAGAAACTTTACTAAGGA
>CAUSCF010000033.1:0-12344 GCA_963530295.1 uncultured Flavobacteriaceae bacterium | reverse complement strand
AACTATAAAAAATGAAGAGAAAAATTCTTATCGCGGGACTATTCCTTGGAGGAGTAGCTGCCAGTAATCTATCGGCTCAGAAGTATCTGGGACTGAGCAATAGTAACTATTCGGGAGTTTATGGGTCACAGTACAACCCTGCTAAACTTACTGATGAAAAAGTAAAAGTAGCTGTTAATCTTGTGTCTGTTAATGGACTGGTTAATAATGACTATTACAAGTTTAAAAATTTGAACTCTTTCGGAGGTTTCACACTAGATGAACTAGGAAATGGAGCTTCTCACAATGGAGGGAATGGAGCTTTGATAAACTTGGGAATCGTAGGTGAAGTTTTAGGGCCATCTTTCCAGTTTACAGTGAATAACAAATTAGGCTTCGGATTTTCTTCAAGAGTAAGACTTTTCGGTCAAGGAAAAAATATAAACTCTGCTTTCCTTGATGCCTTAAACGGGAATTTAGGAACTGACAACCCTGGTCTTGCTAATATTCCATTGGTTGATAATACAGGATTCGGTATCAATACCACTGCGCTTACTGATTTAGGAGTAAAAGGTGCTTATGCTGTGATTGATAACAACGACTTAAAACTATCATTAGGAGCAAGTGTAAAACTATACAAAGGAGCTGGACTAAACAGATTCGAAAGTAATGGGCACAACTTAATCTATAACAATAACCCATCTAACCCTACAATCTCAGCAACTAACATTAACTGGGATCTATACACCAACCTAAATCCTGAAAAATCATTAAATGATTATGGTTTTGGGGACTTCTTCGGTGGAGCGACAGGATTTGGTGGAGATTTCGGTGCTGAATTGACTTTAAAAGAAGCTTCTGGAGACAAACCTTACTTCTTAAAATTTGGCGCATCTGTTAATGATATCGGTGCTATCAAATACAATGATATTCGTAAACTGAGCATCAGAGGTGCGGGTTCTGCTATAGACCCTAACGAAATAGATATTTTTGACCTAAACTCTACTGCTAACTACCTTAGATCTAGAGGTTACAACACTACTCTGACTACATCATCTGTAAGCCAAGGTCTTCCTACTAACCTAAATCTATATGCAGACTATGCTATCACAAAAAGATTTTTCGTTAGTGCTAATGGTTTGATCAATTTAGCAAATACTAACTCTACGAACCCTTATTACCATAGTTTCGTAGGGCTTGTTCCTAGATTCGAAAGCAAGTGGGTAGATGTATCTGTTCCTTTGACTTACAACTTTATGAGCCAAGATTTCAAACCAGGACTTGCTCTTAGATTAGGACCATTGTCAGTAGGTTCTGATGACTTGAAAATCTTATTCACTGAATCAAAAGGTGCTAACATCTACGCTGGACTTGGTTTCATACTATACAAAGGTAAAAAAGCAGAAGCTGTAGTTGCTGAAACTGACAAAGATACAGACGGAGACGGAGTTCTAGACAGACATGATGAATGTCCTACAGTTCCTGGACCGATAGAAAACAGAGGATGCCCTTGGGGAGATACTGATAATGACGGAGTTCTAGACAAAGATGACAAGTGTCCTGATGTTCCTGGTCCAGTAGAAAATGAAGGATGTCCTTGGAAAGATACAGACGGAGATGGAATTCCAGATAAAGATGACAAATGTCCTACTGAAGCAGGATTGCCAGAAAAACAAGGATGCCCTAAAACTCATGCTGATATCGCAGGTGAAGTTACTTCGGCTCTTAAAAATATTCTATTCAACTTAGGTAAAGCTACTCTAAGACCAGAGGCTGCTCCTAAACTAGATGACGCTGCTAAGATTATCAAATCTTCTAACGGAGGTACTTTCCTAGTAATCGGACATACGGATAGAAAAGGAAATGCTGCCCTTAACCTTAGACTTTCTAGAGAAAGAGCTGCTGCAGTAGTTAAAGCCCTTGAAGAAAGAGGTGTAGACCACAGCCAGTTAAAATCAAAAGGTGTAGGCTTTGAATTCGCTGAAGTGCCTGTAACTGCTTCTGATGCAGAAAGAGAAAAAGACAGAAAAGTAGAAGTTAAATATGTAACAGGAAGCGAGTGGGATGCATTGACAAAATCTGATGTGCATGTTGCAACACCTAAAAAAGCTGCTGCAAAAAAATCTGTAGGAGCTAAAGGAAAAACTGTCCACAGAAAGCCAGTTGCTAAAAAGAAGAAATAATCTAAATATTTCTATAAAAAAGGAACTCTATTTTAGAGTTCCTTTTTTTATTCCATCATTTTTAAAAATTCCTGCTCATCCAGAATGGTAATCGTGCCTATCTCCTGCGCCTTCTTGAGTTTGCTTCCTGCCTTCTCTCCCACTACTAAATAGTTCAAGTTTTTGGACACTGCAGAGATATTTCTTCCGCCATGTTTTTCTACCATTTCTTCGGCTTGTTCACGGGTAAAAAGAGATAATTTCCCTGTAAATAAAAAGGTCTTCCCTGCTAGATTATCTGACAATACCTCCGTGGATACTTCGCCTCTTTCCAACTGGATTCCATACTCTTTGAGCCTTTCTATCAGCTTTCTGTTTTCTTCATTAGAAAAGAATGCTGCGATGCTTTCGGCTATTTTATCACCTATATCTTCCACTTGGATGAGTTCCTCCACAGTTGCCCTGCTGAGTTCTTCTATAGAACCAAAATTTTTAACCAATTTCTTAGCAATGGTTTCACCGATGTGTTTTATCCCAATGCCATAAAGCACCCTTTCAAAAGGAATTTGCTTTGATTTTTCTATCCCATCGATGATGTTCTGTGCAGATTTTTCAGCCATTCTTTCCAGAGGCAAAAGCTGTTCTTTTTTCAAGGTATAAAAATCCGCCACCGTTTTTATCAAACCTTCACGATAGAGCTGCTCTATAGTCTCCGAACCCAAATTTTCTATATTCAAAGCCTTTCTGGAAACGAAATGTATCATTTTACCGACCACCTGCGGAGGGCAGTGGATTTCATTCGGGCAGAAATGAAGCGCTTGGCTTTCTTCCTTTATCAGCTCCGTATCGCACTCTGGACAGCGGGTGATATAGCTAATCTGCGAAGACATCGCTTCCCTTTTTTCGGTATTTACGCCTACTATTTTAGGGATGATTTCACCCCCTTTTTCTACATATACAAAATCATTTTCGTGCAAATCCAATTTCTTGATAATATCCTCATTATGAAGAGATGCCCGTTTCACAATAGTTCCCGCCAAAAGCACTGGTGACAGATTGGCAACTGGTGTGATTACTCCCGTTCTACCAACCTGATAATCAATAGACAAAAGCTGAGTTTCCACCTTTTCCGCTTTAAATTTATGAGCCGTCGCCCAGCGTGGTGACTTGGCGGTATATCCCAAAATCTGCTGTTGTTTTAGGTCATTGACTTTGATTACAATTCCATCAATATCAAAACCTAAATTCTGTCGTTCTTTATCCCAAAAATTAATAAAATCTTTCACTTCCTGCAATGATTTGCAGAGTTTGCTATACTGCGAAACCTTGAAGCCCACAGAACTCATCTTTTGGAGCAGCTCCCAGTGTGTTTTTTCTGTAACATCCTGTGCTACAAACTGATACAGCACCGCCGAAAGCCCTCTCCTACTCACCTCCGTGCTGTCCTGCATTTTCAGACTTCCAGAGGCCGTATTTCTTGGATTCATGAAGATATCCAGCCCTTCCTGTTCCCTTTCCTGATTGATTTTATCAAAGGCTTTTCGTGTCAAATATATCTCGCCGCGCATGTAGAATTTTTCTGGAAAATCGCCATACAACTGCAGCGGAATGTCCTTTATCGTTTTCACATTTGAGGTGATTTCATCGCCCTGAAACCCATCACCACGAGTAACTGCCTGAACGAATTTTCCCTGTTCATAAAGTATAGAAATAGAAGCACCGTCGTATTTCAGTTCGGTCACAAATTCTATTTCATCCGTTTCTAATATTTTTTTGGTTCGGTTATACCACTCCTCCAAATCTTCAAAGTTATAAGAATTATCCAGCGAATACATTCTAAATTCGTGAGAAACCGTAGGAAAAACCTTGGTAACCTCTCCTCCTACACGCACTGTGGGAGAATTTGGGTCGTAGAATTCTGGATTTGCTGCCTCCAAAGACTGCAATTCTCTCAGTTTTTCATCAAACTCAAAATCCGAAATCGTAGGATTATCAAGAACATAATAATTATAATTATGCTGATGAAGCTCTTTTCGGAGGTTTTCTATTTTTTCTTTTGCAGACATTTTCTGTTTTTTAGTCTATTTTACTTCCTGTTTCTATTTCGTAAGGCTCTTTTCCCTGCTCAAAAATCCGTGTGAGCTGGCTGCCCTGCACCGTGATTTCATCGCCAATTCTTCTAATCCAGTTTCCTTCGCGAAGACCTACCACTTTGATATTATTTTGTGTCAAAAATTCTTTGATTCTGGTTTCTCGCGTTTCGCCATTGTGCTTCAAATCTGGATTTGGGTCAAGGTAATGAGGATTGATATTAAACGGCACCAGTCCCATAGCCTCAAAACTCGGCGGATAGACTATCGGCATATCATTGGTTGTCTGGATGTTAAGCCCGCCTATATTGCTCCCAGCACTACACCCTAAATATGGTTTTCCTTTTTCTACATTTTCTTTCAAAGCCTTCATCAGATTTTTTTCATGAAGAGTTTTGACCAAAAGAAAAGTATTCCCACCACCTGTAAAATACGCCTTTGCTGAGGCAATGGCTTCTTGTGGATTTTCAAATTCGTGGATCCCTTTTATTTTTATGCCAATAGTTCCGAAAAACTCGCGCGTCTTGTCCGTGTATTCCTCGTGAGAAATCCCGCTGGGTCTGGCGTAAGGAATAAACAAAACCTCATCTATTCCGTGATAAAGTTTCACAAGTTCTTCTCGTAAATATTCTAAATATTTTCCACCAAAAAGTGTAGAAGTGGATGCCAAAATAATGTTCATAATTGTTCTTTTTAAGCGTGTCCCAAAAGTAGTGTTTTTTATGATTAAAAGTCAAAAAATGTAAATAAAACGATTCACAAAAATTGACCTCTATTTACCGTAAAAGTTTCCCATCATAGTCTATCAGATAACTTTCGTAATTGAAATCCACCAGCTCTATTCCCTTTGGTGTAAGGGTAAAAGAAGGCGTACGCTCTATGGGCGAGACAAAAATATCCTTCCCACTGAACTGCCAGAGGATTTCGCCCTGCCTATTAAGGCGTGATATCTCCACCTCTCCATGGGTAATGTAATCATCTTGGTAAGGAACTATCTCAAAGCAAGTCGCCATATCTACCTGCGTATGCCAAAGGAGCTCTAAGGAGGGTAAGAGAACACAAAATACTTCATAGCCGCAAGCCACCAAAAGTCTATCATTATCCAAAAGAATCCCTTTCTCATTGAGCACATTATAAGTATCAGCCACAAGCAATACTTTACCCATAGGTTTTTCATTTTCATAGAGCCGAATGCCTATCAATTGGTCATAGTCGCCTACTTCACGGTCGTAAGGCTGGCGCTCTTGATAACGAGTAAGGGCTTTTTGATTATCATCAAGATTGGTTTCGTCTATAATCTCTATCTGATAAGAATTTTTATAAAGCCAAAGGGTGTTTTTCATGGTGTTTTAAGGTCGTGTAATTGTTTCTTCTACTTTGCCTTTGATCATATTTTCAAGAGCGGTATAGAGGTCGCCTCCATAGAAATGGTAATAGGTCTTTCTTGGTGCCCAAGAGGTAAGGTCGAGCACACCCCATACACTGCCTACACTATCTATACAGAGAACTTCATCGGCATTGACATCGCCAAAGGGAATAAGATTGGTAACCCCCGCGTCTGATTCATAGTATAGCATTTCTTGGCGAGTGGGGAGATTTTGCGAATATATAAAAACCATATAGCCATCGCGGCGTTTGATATCCTTGTCGTCGAATATGGTAAGGAAAGTGACGAGTTCGTGAGGCAAATCATCATAACCTGCCTCGCGATAGCGCGCTTTGATAGTTTCGGTACGAGCGCGTCGCTCTTCTTTAGAGAGGATATTGAGTAAAGCAATACCTTGCTGGGCTAAAAGATTTTCTAATGATTTTTTCATTTCTTAAACAAATTCACTACCCCAAAAACGAGCACTAACAACAATAGTATAGGCAATAGAACGAGAAAGATCACCCCCGTCAACAAGTAGCCTAAATACTGATCATAAGCAAGGGCTCTATCCAACAGATCTATAGTCTTATTATATCCACCATTTTCTTTTTGAGGTTCATAGGGTTATTTACCAAGGGCTAAAAAGAAAAAGACAGCCAAAGTAGACTGCCTTTAAATTTCTAATTAGTTTTTATCAACTATTTTATAGAATGATTATACTATTTTTCAGGTTCAATTCTTCTATGAAAAGCAACAAAATTGATAGTAGGAAGTATAACTGGATCACCATTAGATTGTAGAGTCAAATTAGAAATATAGGCTCTTAAATAAGGATAAGCAATTGCAGGAGCATTTATTTTTGTAAAATGAGATTCCTTGAATTTTTCAGTAATATCCTCATCTGTTGTAAAATGAAATATAGATTCTAATTCTAAATCAAAGTTCTCATCCTCTATATGTGTATAAAACCTTATGGCAAAACTTCTATGATTTTTATAGAACTCTCTCTTAAAGTCTAAGTCAAAATAATTTCCCTCTCTCTTTTGATTTTTCTTAAAGAGAGTATAATTAATTTTAATTATTTTCCACTCTTTTAGTTGAATATTCATAGTTATGCTACTTTTAAATATTCTTTATCTATATTTCCTTTCTCATACTCAAAAGAAATTTCTTCTGTAGTATTTTTAAACACATAGCTTTTCCTTTCCACTTCTGTAAAGATATATTCATTTTCATCTACTTCTTCCTCAATTTCTTTAAAACCACAAGAGAGTGCTAATTCATAAAGTTCATCGGGATCTACTTCTTTAAAATATTCTCGGATCTTATTTTTTAATTCTGTTAGTTCCATAATGTTCTGTATTTATATTTTACCTTGTTTTATTTCTTTTGTATCTATGATATTTTTTTGATGATCAAAAACAACACAAATAGTACTATTATTTGTTCTTAAATTGATGTCATTTATCCTCTCGTTCTTAAATTTGATATAGAAACTGCCTTTAACAACTTCAAAAGGGAATAATTCCAATTTCCGTGCCAAATTTATTAAAGCACCGTCATCATAAGTTAAACTCTTTTTTCTATTTCTTTTTCGGTTCTTTATCTTTTCTTTAAACTGATCTGCTAAGAAAAATAAAAAACTAGCGCCTATAGGCTCTGTCAAATCTAAAAACCTATCTTTTTCTACTTCAATTATAGATTCCAAAACAGAATAATCACTATAGGTATAACTCTTTTTATCCTTATCCCAAGATTGTGCTATAGCCCATTTTTCTGCCAATTCCATAGGCTCAGTGGAAATACCTTCTACAAAAAAATAAACACCATCTCCCAACCAATGATCATCCCCTTGGGATATTTTATAGTTAGAATTAAGTATATTCTTGCAACTTTCAGTATCTGTACCATGATGGCCTCTGAAAGAAATTATTGCCATATATGATAAAGCATTTTTATTAGGACAAAGGTACGATATTTTTTTATTATAGCTATCTTTTTAACTTTTTATTTTTTCCACTCCCTCTAATTCCAATAAAAACTTCTTCCGCCACAAGCCTCCACCATAGCCTGTAAGGGTACCATTGGAGCCAATGACTCGATGACAAGGAATGAGAATAGAGATGCGGTTCATACCATTAACATTAGCTACCGCTCGTACACTTTGGGGCGATCCCAAGGCAAGGGCTTGCTCTTTGTAACTCCACGTTTGCCCATAGGGAATGGTTCGTAACACTTGCCAAACACGCTGTTGAAAATCTGTTCCCATAGGGTGGAAAGGTATGGTAAAAGTTTGGCGAGTACCTGCAAAATATTCGCTAAGTTCTTGTTCCAAAAGGGAAAAGTAGGGACTTTCACCCTGTACAACAGTGGTTTTCTCTCGCTGAGCAATATCTTTCAGTTCGGTTTCCAGTAGTTTCCTATCTAAAAACTCCAGCATACGGATACCCTTATCTTGTATCACAGGCTACCATAGTACCTATGAGCGTTTCTATATGCTTGAGAAGGATTGGTTTCTCTCTATTTTTCATACTTTACTTTTCTTTTTTCACTTCCTTGCTTCCTCTACGGTGAGACCAAAAGGCTCTAATGCTCTTTTGAGATTAGAAAGGATATGATCCTCATCTTTAGAAAAACGCTTGGCTATTTGTTTGTAATAAGGCAATAGGCGTCCATCTTTTACTCCTGAAATAGCTTGTATAACGGTGCGAAGGACATCATTATCAGTCTCTTGCAGTCCTTTGATAAAGGTATCAAGATATTGTTCTTTTTTCTGGCTTTTGCCGAGTGTATAGTAGGCTGTGAGGCGTATTCTGGGATTGACATTATTGGTAAAGGGCAGGATATCTTCCTCAAAATTGTCCGTAGCTTCAGTAAGAAGGTAAGTAGCAAAATTAAACATTTCCTCATCGGTAATGGTAGGCAAGTGTTCCTTTACAGCAGGCACCCAGTCGGCACAGTGGTCTTGAGCATACCACCATATATACTGAAATACTTTCTTGGGCTTCTCGGTTACCAAATCTTGCAAGTAAGGTTTGGCTCGCTCATAAGACGATTGAGTAAGAATTTCAATTAAGAAGGTTCTATCTTCATTATCTAAGGCAATGAGCTTTTCTATCTTGTCTAATAGTGCAGGTTCTAAAGGTGGTTTTTTATGATATACCCCCTCGAGGCAGTCGGTTTGAATTTTGTGGTCGGCAGTGTGCTCATATTCATTGAGGAGCACCTCAGCGGGTTCGCCCCGATGGTAGCCAAACCACGTAGGGCGGTCGTCTATAAGTTGCCCCGAAATGACCTCATCGAGGTAGCGTTCGTACCAATCTAAGAAGTTGGTTTCGAAAGCAAATTTGGGTTGCGCGAGGTCTAAATCTACATTTACTACACGCCCAGCATATTTGCCATTAAGCACCAAAGCATGATAATAGGTACAACCCTGACTTCCCAGAGGCAGAAGCCCTCCAAAGACTTTTGCTCGTTCGGCAAAATACTTATCTTCTACTTCTATTACATAACCTTCTTCCTCATCCTCTTCTTCCTCATCGGTTAACAGTGGATCAGAGAGTGATTCCCATTCTTCTTGGGTCATATCAGGTGAGAGGGCGCAAGGTGCTTTGAGATAGATTTCTGAGCCTTCATAAAGAAGGTCATCCACTTGGGTTCCGAAGGCAGATAATCCGTAATAAGGCCCTGCCATAGTCTCTAGTTTTTGGGCATTAGCATCACCTATAGTCTGCACGAAAGCACGATAATCCTCAGGCAGGGATATGCCGTATTTCTCTTCAAAAGCAAGGACTTCCGCCTCACTTACAGGTGGGTTAAGGTGGTACTTGTGTGAGCTGGCACCAAATACTTCTAAGTCTTTATCAGCAGCTTTGGCTTGGGCAAGCTTTTGCTGAATGCGCTGGAGTTGTTCTTTCATTTTAGATATTAGATTTATGAGAGGAATTTATCCTCTAATTGAATAATAGTTTTTTATTGATGAATTTGCACCTGAGGGAAAGGAATTTCAATGCCTTCTTGGTCAAATCGCATTTTAATAGCTTCAAGGGTGCGAGAGTAACAGCCAAAGTGGTCCGCATTCATACACCAATAGCGCAGAGACAGATTTACCGAGCTGTCCGCAAGTTCTTCTACATACACCATAGGCTCTGGAGTAGAAAGGGCTTTAGGCTCTTCTTTGGCGATTTGCAATAGGATTTGGCGAACTTGCTGTATATTAGACCCATAGCCTACGCCCACCTTCACAAAAACGCGTCGTTTTTCTTCTCTGCTATAATTGATAATACTATTGCTAAAAAGCTGAGTATTAGGAATGATGGCTTCCTCGTTATCCACCTTATTCAGTGTAGTAGCAAAGAGCCCAATGTTTTTCACGGTGCCTTTTTGCCCACTGCCCTCAATCATGTCTCCCAAACGGAAAGGCTTAAAAATCAATATCATTATCCCACTCGCAAAGTTTGAAAGTGACCCCTGCAACGCCAAACCTACCGCAACAAATGCACTGGTAATGATAGCGATAAACTGAGTAGCTGGCAGACCTATAATCTGTATCGTAGTAAGGAATAGAGCAACATAAAGCACCCATCTCACTACTTGCAGCAGGAAAGACTGCAGGACAGCATCTACTTGGCGGCGTGACATTAGGTTTTTGAGGATTTTTAAGATAAACTGAATAACATAGCGCCCTACAATATGCAATATAACAGCCCCAACGATAGCTGGAGCAAAATTAATCATATCCGTAAGCCAGCCTTTGAAAAGGCCTTCAAAATCTATTACTGAAAATTCTTTCATAATGAGTTATATTTTTTAAAGAAACAAAATTACTCCATTTTTTTGTTACCGAAAAGCAACAAAAAGTTAAATTATTCTCAATTTTTTCAGCCTTTTTTGCCTAAAAGTGCAGAGAGATTAGCATTAAAATTTTAAATCAAATCAATTATTAAGGTTAAAGTTTTATTTGCTGATTATTCAAATATTGCCATAGACCTCTATATAGGCGCAGGTAGGGAGTTTTTCCTCTAAACTAGCGATGACTTTCTCTACAAAGGTTTTTACTTTTTCATCCGTAAAAATGCGTTGGCGAAGTTGTGCAATGATTTTTCGGCAAGCGGTAAGGTCAAAAATATTGCTGGTGGTACAATTGAAATGGTTTTCTACTTTGTCCCATTGCGGTTGGTATAAAGGAAATACAGATTTAAAATCTTCTGAAAGATATTTATCAAAATCTTCCATTGGGATAAAGATAGAGCGCTTGGAAACGCTATTCAAATCAGCATCTAAGGCGCTAATGATATAGCCCATACCTCTTTCAGTGGTGTCTTTTCTGCCATCCACACTTATAGTCAGTGAGGTGCTAAAAATGTGTTTTATTGCCTTTTCGACATTGTGATTGAAACGCTCGTATACACTTTCCGCTTCCCAGCGTTCGCACTCAGTTTCTGCCATTATGGTGGCTATATTTTCTTGGTGATAGAGTGCTACAGCGGAGGAAATCTCACCTTGTGTTTGTTCCAGCAGGGCTTTGGCTTTCTGCAAGGAAATAGAAAGCTCGGTTTTTAGGATTTGTATTTCTTTGAGATAGTTCATTCAATTAACAAATTACTTCATCTTAGGGCGGAAAGAGCGTTTTTTGTCAAAGCCTTTGCTGTCTATTTTTAGCTCATTGGACAGTTCTGGCGATTGTTCGGCTTGGGTTTTGAGGTCGGAAAGGTACTGCACGATGTGTTGCCATACAAAATCGGGGTCGATATAGATGCCGAGTTCCTGCAAATTCACATAGTGCGTAGCCCTATTATTACCTCTGTGGTCTTTGTTGTAAATGAGCAACAACGGACTTTTCAACACCAGCCATGGCGGTTGGTCTTCCAGCTGAAAGATATTCTGCTCGCGCGGGGCTTCCATCTGTTCCAGCAGGGTATCACAAGTAGCCGATAAGTAGGAGGTTATCCTTATCTCTTTCCCGTCATTCATCAGTGCATAGCGTTCGCCATACCACAAATCAAATAGATTGTAACGCCAATCATCGGGGTCGGCAAAATCCCAATGAGTGTATATTTTAGAGGGAGTAGCAAAGAGATGCACAAACGCAGTGCCCACATAGAGTGCCGAGTGCAAAGCCTCATCATCTGCAGCATTCTCCAAGGTAATCCAGCTCCTTTGCGGACTGCCAATACCTACCCCCGCAGGCAAGCGGCGGTCATAGACGAGGTTTTCGTCTATGCCGTACTCAGCTACTTTATAGTCATAGTAATCTTTGAATTTAGAGATGATTTTCATTTTGTAAATCTATGTATGGGCTAATAGAGAGAAACTACAAGAAATTCCCTCGTATTACTTACTCTATAACGCTGTCTATCTCCCAATGTTTTTCTTTCAAACAGCTAATAGCGAGGCAAGCCCCAACGGCATTCCATACCGAATAGTCAAAGGTAGCTTTTAGTCCGATAGAGGTGAACATTGCCAAGCCAAAACAAGCGATAAGCGCCCCAGATAACTTGGCTACCAACTCGGTTTTAAAGCCTAATAATAGACATACTGAAAATACAATTTCTAATATAGTCGCTATCCAGCCTCCTGCATTGGCCAAGGAAGTCGGGAAATAAGGTAATAGCGATTGGGTGTGTCGTAAGAAGTTATCCATATTACCCCACACAGAGATTTTAGCCGCCCATAAACCAAAACGATCAGCTACTGCTGAAAGCATAGCGGTACTTACTGCCAATCTCAAAAAAAGTTTGATGT
>CAUSCF010000032.1:0-12452 GCA_963530295.1 uncultured Flavobacteriaceae bacterium | reverse complement strand
TACTTAGCTTCCATAAAATGGGAAAAAGGGTATTGTTGCCGTAAATGTGGACATAAAAAATACCAAGTCAGAAAAGATTTTTCACGCACTTGCAATATCTGTTCAGATACAGAAAGTCCTACAGCTGGAACTTTGTTTCACAAGCTAAAATTTGGACTTCTCAAAGCATTTTATATATGTTTTGAGATGTCAACAACTACAAAAAGTCTATCAGCATCACAAGTTGCTCACCGTTATGAAATTAGTCGTCAGACTGCACATTATTTTATGCAAAAAGTCCGTGAAGCTATGAAATCCAGTGAGTCACACAAAATGAATGATAGCGTTTAGGTTGATGAATTTACCATAGGAGGAAAAGAGGAAGGAAAACAAGGTAGAAGCTATGACACAAAGAAAAAGAAAGTTCTTTGTGCAATGGAACTTACTGACCGAGACAAAGTAAAGCGCTTTTACGCACTAAAAATACCTAATTTTTCCTCAAAAAAACAGCTAATATTATGAAACTATATTCTATTCAATGCGGAAAATTTAAATTGGACGGCGGGGCTATGTTCGGCGTAGTTCCAAAATCCATTTGGCAAAAAACCAATCCTGCTGATGAAAAAAACTTGGTCAAGCTGGGTACTCGCTCTCTGCTGATAGAGGACGGGAAAAAACTGATTTTGGTGGACTGCGGACTGGGGAACAAGCAGGATGAAAAATTTTTTGGGCATTATTCTCTTTTTGGGGATGATAGTTTGGATAAAGGTCTGGCTAAATATGGTTTTGTGAGAGAAGACATTACGGATGTGTTTCTTACCCACCTGCATTTTGACCACTGCGGAGGAGCTGTGGAATGGAATGACAGCCGTACAGGATACCAGCCAGCCTTCAAAAATGCTGAATTTTGGACTAATAAAAATCACTGGGAATGGGCAACAAATCCCAATTCTCGCGAAAAACCAAGTTTCCTGAAAGAAAATATTTTCCCACTAGAAGAAAGTGGTCAGCTTAGATTTTTAGACCTGCCTAAAACTGGGAATTACGGCTTTGCTCCAGACCTGAAAATGGATGTGATTTTCGTAGATGGACACACGGAAAAACAGATGCTTCCTGTACTAAAATACCAAGACAAAACCATCATCTACGCGGCAGATTTAGTGCCTACGGCAGGGCATGTTCCGCTTATCTATGTTCCAAGCTATGATGTTCGTCCGCTGATAACTTTGGAGGAAAAAGGAAAATTCCTAAAACAATGCGTGGATAATGAATATCTGCTGTTTTTCGAGCATGATGCAGTGAACGAACTTGCTTCACTTAAAATGACCGAAAAAGGAGTCCGAATCGATGAGACTTTCAGCTTTAATGATGTTTTTGGATATTAGGAAAAATGAAACTCAATTATCAGCTTACAGAAGAGGATTATCTGCAATTTTGTTTATTTGCAGCAAGTCAAAATTTGACTTTGAGAGATGCTAAAAGAAGAATATTATTTCTATTGATTTTAATGTTTTCTTTAGGTTCTGTTTGGATATATTTTAGACTCGATTCTCTGTTTTTCATTACTTTTTCTGCCACAGGAATATTGTATTGTATTTTTTATTATTTCTATGGATACAGAAGCGTTTTTAAGAGGGCGTATAAAAAGAATGTCAAGCGTCTTTTCAAAGAAAAAATAGGAATGGAATTTAGCGTTGTTTCTGATAATGAACTAATTACAATTTTATCTAACCAAACAAAATTAGAAATCAACCTCGCCAATGTAGATTTCATAGAGGAAATAGCAGATTATTATTTCATTAAACTAAAAACCTCCGATAGAATTATCATTCCAAAAAGAATTTTTGAAAATGGCACAAATTCTGAAGTTTCATTGAGGAACTTTGCAAAACAGAACAATATCACTATAAAACAACTATTAGATTGGAAATTTTAATGAATTTTACTTCATAATTATCATTCAAACTAAAAAATGAGCCAAAAAACGAAAATCATAGGACTCACAGGCGGCATAGGCTCAGGAAAGACCACTGCAGCGAGGTTTTTGGAGAAATTGGGGTTCCCTGTTTATTATTCTGACATCAGAGCAAAAGAAATCGTAAACGATGATAAAACCCTGAAAAAGAACATTATAGAACTTTTAGGAAGTGAGGCATATGATGCAGAGGGAAACTACAACAGAAAATGGGTAGCAGAGCAGATTTTTAATAATGATGAAAAAAGACAAGCGCTCAACTCCATCATACATCCCGCTGTAAAAGAGGACTTTGAGAAATGGACAGCCGCCCAGCAGAAAAAAATAGCTTTCAAGGAAACGGCGCTTTTATTTGAACTGAATTTGGATAAAGAATGCTACAAATCCCTGCTCATCACCGCTGATGAAAATATCAGAATAAAAAGAGTGATGCAGAGAGATGAGAAAACCGAAAGCGAAATAAAAAAAATAATAGAAAAACAAATGCCCGAATCCGAAAAACAAAAACGAGCTGATTTTGTGGTTTTTAATAATGGAAATGAAGAGGATTTAAAGGCTGATTTAGAAAAAATTTTAGAAAAATTAAATTAAAAAAATGAATTATCATACGAGAAAATGGGTAAAACCAGAGGATTTGAACCCAAATCACTCACTTTTTGGAGGAAGACTTTTAGAATGGATAGATGAAGAGGCTGCGCTGTATGCCATCATGCAGCTGGAAAATCCGAGAGTAGTCACCAAATCTATGTCCGAAATCAACTTCGTGAGTTCGGCTAAGCAAGGAGATATTATCGAGATAGGCATCCAAGCTATAAAATTCGGAAACAGCTCACTGACTTTGTCTTGTAAAGTGAGAAATACCATGACCTGCCAAACCATCATCACCATTGACAAAATAGTCATGGTGGCTTTGGATGAAAAAGGACACCCAACACGCCACGGCAAAACCGAAGAAAATAATGATGAAAAATGCAATGTGAATTTTTAGTTCATGGCATAGTTTTAGATTTGAAAAACTTTAATTACAATAAATTACTCTATTATGAAAAACTTAGTTACATTACTGCTTTTGGTGTTTAGTTTCACTCTGGGAACAGCACAGCACAAAACTCCTCATAGTCAAGGAGTAAAGAAAGAAACCAAAAAGAAACACCATTCTAAACAAAAAAGTTCCACCGCTCACTCTTCACAAAAACTAAAAAAAGATGGAACACCAGACAGAAGATACAAGGCCAATAAAAAGCTGAAAAAAGACGGAACACCTGATAAAAGGTATAAAGAAAATAAGTAAGTTGTCTCAGACAGCTTACTTTTTTGTACAATAATTATGTTTGTGATTGTTTAGCGTAGTTATATTTTTTATCTTTGCAGCCAAATTTTTAAACGAATAAATATAATGAGTGATACTATTATCTGCCCTGCTTGTGGTTCTGAATTTACTTATGAAAATGGTGATCTGATGGCGTGTTCTCAGTGCTTTCACGAATGGAACCCAGCAGAAGAATCTGCTAATAGCGGTGATAAAATCTTTGATGCCAATGGAAACGAACTCCAAAATGGCGACACTGTGGTAATCGTAAAAGACCTTCCTGTAAAAGGAGCTCCTAAACCTATAAAAGCAGGAACAAAAGTGAAAAATATCCGTTTGAATTTTGACAGCGACCACAATATCGACTGCAAAATAGATGGTTTTGGAGCAATGGGACTAAAATCTGAATTTGTGAAGAAAGCATAAAATGAAAAAATATTTAGTTTACTTTCTATGCATCGCCTTAGTGGGAATTACTGTTTCTTGTAAAAAGGAAAAAGAAACAGTGAAAAACGAACCTGCAAAAGAAGAATCAGTAACTGATTCTCAAACCTTTACAATAAACAAAGAACAGAGCAGCATCGACTGGAAAGGTTACAAAATCTTTAAATCCGAGAGCACGAGCCACTTTGGGACAATGGCTTTTTCGGAAGGAGATATCAATGTAAAGGATGGAAAATTAGTTTCTGGAAAATTGGTAATTGATACCAAATCTATCACAACCACAGATATAGAGGATAAAGAACTTGCCGCAAAGCTTGACAACCACCTCAAAAACTCTGATTTCTTTGATGTAGAGCAGTTTCCTACGGCTACATTTGAAATTACAAATGTAACTCCCTCAGAACATGGAGATTACAACTCCGTTATTGAAGGAAATTTGACAATAAAAGGAATTACAAAGGCTGTGAGTTTTAACGCCAATGTAAAAGTTGATACCGAGCAGGTCAGCATATACACTGAGCCTACGGATATAGACAGAACGGAATTCGGAGTGAAATTCCAGTTGCCAGTGAAAGACGGCATTATAAAAAATGAATTCACTCTACAAGTTGCTATAAAAGCTTTCAATAAAAAATAATTTTTTCATTTTTTTAATTTTATATGTTAGCCTGTCTATATCATTAGACAGGTTTTTATTTTGTTTAAAAACTAAAAAAATTGTACTTTTGTCAACCTAAATAAAAAACAGAAAATGCTAACAAAAATAGATGAACTTTTAAATGAAGTCCAAAAATTTCATTCTCAGAAAAAGGAAGAAATTGAACAATTCAGAATCAAATTCAATGGAAAAAAAGGGATTTTGAATGATTTATTTGAACAGTTCAAATCTGTATCCAATGACCAAAAAAAAGAATATGGTCAGAAAATAAACTTACTGAAACAAAGCATCTCTGCTAAACTAGAAGAACTGACACAGAATAGCTCTTCACAGAATGTAGTTGCGGAAAAGGGAGACCTTACCAGACCTGGATTCCCTTTGGAATTAGGTTCTAGACACCCTATCAATTTGGTAAAAAATAGAATCACAGATATTTTTAAATCTATCGGTTTTGCAGTGGCTGACGGGCCAGAGATAGAAGATGATTGGCATAACTTCACCGCGCTGAACTTACCTGAATATCACCCAGCAAGAGATATGCAGGATACTTTCTTCATCGAGACAAATCCTGATGTTCTGCTAAGAACTCACACTTCTTCTGTGCAAATCAGATACATGGAGCAAAATGAACCGCCTATCCGTATTCTTTCGCCTGGGCGAGTTTTCAGAAATGAGGCTGTTTCATCTCGTTCTCATTGTATTTTCCATCAGATAGAGGGACTTTATATCGATGAAAATGTGAGTTTTGCGGACTTGAAACAAACCATTCAGTTTTTCACTACGGAACTTTTTGGAAAGTCAAAAATCAGAATGCGTCCTTCTTATTTCCCTTTCACTGAGCCAAGTGCAGAGGTGGATGTATACTGGGGGCTAAATTCCGAAACGGATTACAGAATCACAAAAGGAACAGGCTGGCTGGAAATCATGGGCTGTGGTATGGTAGACCCTGCCGTTCTCAAAAATGTGAATATAGACCCTGATAAATACAGCGGATATGCTTTTGGTATGGGAATAGAGCGAATTGTAATGCTTCTTTACCAAATGTCAGACATTCGTATGTTCTTTGAAAATGATATCAGAACTTTGGAACAATTTAAATCTCTATAAAAAAGAAAGTCAGGACAAAAATCCTGACTTTTTATTTTTAGTATCCAGAGCTGCTCTGCTCCTTCCCTATCAATGCTAATGCAGAGGATGTTCCTATTCGTTTCACTCCCATTTTTATCATTTCTTCGGCTTCTTCTTTGGTTCTGATTCCACCTGCGGCTTTTACTGGCAGGACATCTGCATTGTCCAGCATGATTTTTACGCCTTCTTTGGTCGCACCGTTTGGTTTTCCATCTTGAGTTTCATAGAAACCAGTAGAGGATTTGATGAAAATATTAGAAAGCTGTTCCTTTGTAAAGCTGATAGTCGCCCATTTTACGATATTTTTAGTAATAGAAGCTATCTGTTCATCGGTCAAAGCTGCTATTTCTATAATCCATTTTGCTACTTTGTTGTTTTTCATACAAAGCTCTGTGCATCGTAGAAATTCAAATTTAAGCGCTTCTAAACTTCCTTTTTTAAAAGCTTCATAGTTGATTACAAAATCCAGCTCATCCGCTCCATCATCTATCGCCTGCTGTGCTTCTTTCAGTTTTTCGTACACAGGTGCTGTTCCCTCGTGAAAACCTATCACCGTTCCCACTTTCACAGCAGAATTTTTCTCACTCAAAAACTGCTTAATCTGTTTCACATACTGCGGACGAATCATCACCGCAAACAGCCTATTATCTACAGCTTCCTGAGCCAAATCATATACCTTTTTCAATGTCTCTTCCTCAGAAAGTCCTGACTGAGTAGGAGTTTTAAGGTAAGTCGAATCTAAATAATTTCTTGTTTCCATAGCCCAAAAGTATAACTTTTATTAGATTAGTTTCAAAAAAATTAAAATGAGATAAATCATAAATCTATTCCTCTTTGAAGAAATCCTGATATTCCTGCCAAAATTCTTCGAGCTTCTGCATTTTTTCGGAGAGAAACTCCATCGTTTCCTGCCATGTATTCCTATTGTAAATGCAGACTCCTTGTTTTTCGACAAATACACAGGAAACTTCCTTTCCGTTTTCTAGCTCGAAAGAATCCGAATAAACTGCATCTTCCCAATATTCCTCAAAGATGCCCTCCATAGACTGCATCTTCTCAAAATACTTCACTCTATGGTCTAAATTCCCATCTATCTCCACCAAAACCATTGCTTTTTTGGTGTCAAAATAAAATTTGAAACTAAAACCCTTTATTTTGGTATTATACAAAGTCCATTTTGTAGGAAAAGACTTCCCAAAAGATGTCCAAAATTCCTGCCGCATCCGCTGCGATTCTTCTTTACTAAACACTATAAAAAATTAAATTTTATTTATTTCTAAAAATTCTCAAATACTCCCAGACCAAACAACGCAAAATCATACTTTGCAGGGTCTTTTTTATCCATTTTTCTCAGCTGAAAGTCAAGTTCTTCCACCGTTTTCCAGTCGTTCTGAGTTCTCTGTATCAGCCCCAGTTTCCGCGAAATATTCCCCACATGGACATCCAGCGGAACGGATAAATATTCCTGACCAATATTTTCCCAGATTCCCAAATCTACGCCCTTATTATCCTTCCGCACCATCCAGCGAAGATACATCATCAGCCTTTTCGCAGCGGAATTTTTATAAGTGGAACTGATATGTTTCTGGCTTCGGTGCTGAAAATCATTCTCAAAAAAAGTATTCCTAAAACGCTCCAAAGCATGATAAAAATTGGTCTCGCATTCTTTTAATAAAAATAAATTTTCTAAACTTTCGTTCTTTGTATAAATCTTTCGCAGAGCGGACAGAAAAAACCTAAAATCCTCCAAAGAAAATGTCCTGTGAATGGCTTTATTCTCCATTTTTTCAAAATCTTTTTCTTTGAAATTCATCACAAAATCATACGGCGAATTGCCCATAATTAGGAGCATTTTTTCTGCACTTTTGATGATGGATTTTCGGTTTCCCCAAGCGATAGTTGCCGTTAAAAAACCTATAATTTCTATATCCTGTTTCAGCTCGAAACGATGCAGCATCTGAATAGGGTCTCCCAGCACAAAATCAGGATGATTATACTGCTCGGCTTTTTCGTCCAAAAAAGATTTTAAATCATTCATTATATACATGTTACATCGGAAAAAAAACAGCTCCTAAACCGATTATGGTCTGTTTGTGATTATAATCAATCAGAGAATCTCCATAGCCGTGAGATGCCTGAAACATCATCTTAAGAGTTCCTTTGATAGGATAAATCCAAGAAAACTCCGCAAAACCTCTATTATGCTTGATGCTCAGATTATTACGCAAAACCAAAGAAAAAATATGCTTTTTTCTGGTGTAACCGATGGTAAATTCGGTTCTTCCCACATATTCCTCTATGCTGGGATTATCATCATCATCCCCTTTTTCGGTAAATCTCTGCCATAATTTATTGGTGATGGCAAAATCTCCCCACTCAAAAGCAGTCATGAGAATAAGCCTGTTCCAGCTTCGCGAGAGCAGTTCCTCCTTTCCGTTGGACTGGTGATTTACGGATATTCCCGTCATTTTAATTCTAAATTTCCCAGCGGATAGGTTCAGCGGATAGATGAACATCAGCTCTGGCTCATAGTTGGTCTCGCGGAAGGGACGGGACATTTTCCCATTATAAACTTGCCAAAAAGACTGCTGGGTAAAAGCTAACCAAAGGTCGCCTTTGTTCCAAAAAGCACCCTGTAACACCTTGGCTTTCAGACTAACCTGAAATTTTGCTTCTATGTTTTGATAGTTTTTATATTCTGGAACTTCTCGGTTGGCATTCAGGCTCACAGGCTGTCTATTAGGAAGACTTGAATATCTGGAAAGAATGATATAATTGGGTCTATGCGCTTTCAGACTAAAAGTTCCGCGTTTATAAGGTTCTCTCAGCTCCCACATGCGGTCTATGGGTTCAGAAAAACCTCCTTTGAAAATAGATGTATCTGGATTTTCTTGTGCGGTCTGTAATGTGTCTGTTTCCTGCGAAAACACCACAATATTCATCAGCAAGGATAAAAATAAAAGTATTTTTTGGCTCATTATTTTAGTTAATCTCAATTTATTTCTACGCGTTCTAAGGCTTTGGGCAGATAAGCATTTTCAAATACCGTTTTGGCTTCTTCTAAAAAAACCGAATAATCTGTGTATCGATTAGAAAAATGCCCTAAAATCAACTTTTTCACTTTAGCTTTTTCTGCTATGATTGCCGCCTCTACCGCGGTGGAATGCCCTGTATGTTTGGCCAATTCCTTTAAATCATCTAAAAAAGTAGCCTCGTGATAGAGCAAATCTACTCCTTCAATAATCGGAATTACCGACTCCAAATAGCGGGTATCACTACAAAAAGCATAAGAAACAGATGCATCAGGTGGTGTGGTAAGTGTTTCATTTTTGAGGATATAGCCATCACTTAGGACAAAATCTTTCCCTCGTTTGATGTTGTGATAATCACAGACTTCTATTTCTGGATATTTGGCAATTTCATTCATATTCAGGTGGCGTTCCTTTGGTTTTTCTCTGAAAAGATAGCCATTGCAGTAAATCCTGTGGTTCAGTGGAATGGTATAAACTTCCACCTTGCTGTCTTCGAAAACAAGCGCGGATTCCTTTCCCTTTAATTCGTGAAAAACCAGTTCAAATCCTTTGTTGGTTTCGGTAAGTCTCAGCACAGTTTCTATCAGCTCCTGAATGCCCACAGGCCCGTAAATATGCAGCGGAGTTTCCCTGCCGAGCAGCTGAAAGGACGAAATAAGCCCAGGAAGCCCGAAACAATGGTCGCCATGGAGATGAGAGATAAAAATATGATTGATTTTAGAAAATTTGGCTTTGGCTTTTCTCAGCTGCACCTGCGTTCCCTCGCCGCAGTCTATCAGAAAATGCCGTTCTGCCATTTCCAAAAGCTGTGCCGTAGGCGATGAAGTCACGGTAGGTATGGCAGAATTAAAACCTAATATGGTAAGAAATGCGCTCAATGTCTTTAATATTTTAAGCGACTAATATACGAAACTTTCTTTTTTTATAAAATATAAAATAAGGCGCTGGCTTTGTTTATGGATTTAATATTTTTTGGTTACCTTTGTTTCCATTTAAATTTACTTTCATGAAAAAAGTTTTAACCACATTAGCATTAGCATTGATGATGAATACTATTCAAGCGCAAAACTATGAGGAGATAAAACATACGGACAAAAATGGTTTCTCGTATGTTACGGTTTCTAATGATGAAAACGGCGTGAGAGTCTACACTCTGAAAAACGGACTAAAAGTTTATTTAGCGAAAAATTCTGATGCGCCACGAATCCAGACCTATATCCCTATAAGAACAGGAAGTAATAACGACCCTGCTGACAACACGGGACTGGCTCACTATCTGGAACATATGATGTTCAAAGGAACTTCTAAAATAGGAACGCAGGACTGGGCAAAAGAAAAAAAATACATAAAACAAATTTCTGACCTCTACGAACAGCACAAAGCAGAAAAAAATCCTGAAAAGAAAAAGGAAATCTACAAAAAAATAGATGCCATCTCTAAAGAAGCATCTAAATATGCTATTGCCAATGAATATGACAAGGCGATTTCTTCCCTTGGAGCTACTGGGACTAACGCCCACACTTGGCTGGATGAAACGGTTTATAAAAACAATATCCCAAGCAACGAGCTGGAAAAATGGTTCAAAGTAGAGCAAGAGCGATTCTCTGAACTGGTTCTAAGGCTGTTCCACACGGAGCTGGAAGCTGTTTATGAAGAGTTTAACCGAGGACAAGACAACGACGGCCGACTAATGAGCTACGAGCTGATGGATGCCCTATTCCCTACACACCCGAACGGACAGCAGACCACTATCGGGAAGTCTGAGCATCTGAAAAACCCTTCTATGGTGGCTATTCACAAGTATTTCAATGAATACTATGTGCCGAATAACTATGCGCTGGTGCTGGTAGGAGATTTGGATTTTGATAAGACAATTCTTTTGGCTCAGAAATATTTCGGAAACTTTAAACCTAAAGCATTACCGAAAAAATCACAAATCGTAGAAAAGCCAATGGACAAAATCGTGAAAAGAGTGGTAAAAAGCCCTTCTGCACCACGATTACAAATGGCATGGAGAACCGACAGCTACGGAACAAAAGAAGCAAGAATGGCCGAGCTGGTAGCGCAGATTCTCAGCACCAACAGCAATGATGCAGGACTTCTAGATTTAAACCTAAACCAAAAACAAAAAGTGCTTCGCGCGATGGCGTATGTGCTTCCGTTTAAGCAATATGGATATTTGGCGCTTTCGGCTGTACCAAAGGAAAATCAGTCTCTTGATGAGGCGAAAAACCTTCTTTTGGAACAGTTAAATTTAGTTAAAAAAGGTGAATTCCCAGACTGGATGCTGACTGCCATCATCAATGATATGAAAAAAGACCGCCTAAAAGGCTGGGAAACAGCTGATGGACTGGCTTCATCACTATACAGCACCTACATCCGCGAAAGAAGCTGGGAACAAGAACTGGAAGACATTCAGGAGTATGAAAAAATCACAAAAGCGGATATTGTGAAATTTGCGAATGATTTCTTCAAGGATAATTATGCGATTATCTACAAAGAAAAAGGCGATAATGACAAGCTTATCCGTGTGGAAAACCCAGGAATCACACCGATAGAGCTAAACAGAGAGGCGCAGTCTCCATTCCTGAAATCTATACTAAACGAGAAAGTAGAAGAAATAAAGCCTGTTTTCATAGATTATCAAAAAGAAATAAAAACTGACAACATCAATGGCGTGAAGCTGAGCTTTATCCAGAACAAGAAGAATAATCTGGCTCAGATGAACTATATTTTCCCATTCGGAACGGATAATAATAAGGAACTTTCTGTGGCGTTTACTTTGTTCAATTATTTAGGAACGGACAAATACAGCCCAGAGGAAATGGAAAAAGAGTTCTTTAAACTCGGTATCAATCACAATATTCGTGTGGATAAAGACCGTATCAATATTACTTTATCTGGTTTGGAAGAGGATTTGGCAAAAGGTGCAGAGCTGTTTGACCATTGGCTTAGAAATGTGAAAGCTGATGAAAACATCTATAAAACGGTGGTAAATACCATTTTAGAATCTCGTGAAGTAGCCAAAAAAGATAAGAGAAACATCATGGCGGCACTTACCAGCTATGCGAGATACGGCAAGAACTCCAGATTCAGAGATGTGGTGAGTAAGGAACGCCTTCTTTCGGCGAAAGCAGAGGACTTCGTATCTATGGCGAAAAACATAGTAAATGCGCCATACGAAGTATTTTTCTACGGAAAAGATTTGGAGAAATTCAAGAAAAACCTAAGCCCGATTATCAAAAAATCTAATGTAAAATACGACCTTCCTGCGGCTAAAATCTATGCTGAGCCTAGCACAGACGGAAAAGTATATTTCACAAACTATGATATGGTGCAGGTGGAAATGAGCAAAGTGGGAAGAGGCGAAACCGTAGACCTGAAGGACTTTGGGAAATCCAGCGTTTTCAATGAGTATTTCGGTTCTGGGCTTTCTTCTATCGTGTTTCAGGAAATCCGTGAGGCTCGTTCTTTAGCTTATTCCGCGTATGTGAACTATTCCCGCTCTGGCGAAAAAGGAAAGCATGACTATGTGGTAAACTACATAGGAACACAGGCGAACAAACTGGGACAAGCCGTAGAAGCGATGAACGGACTGATGGCAAATCTTCCACAGATACCAGCGCAGTTTGACAATGCTAAAAACTCTTCGCTCAAGCAGATAGCATCACAGAGACTGACTAAACAGAACATCTATTTCAACTATCTGGCAACGCAGAAATTAGGATTTAACCACGATATTCGTAAAGATGTCTATGCTGAAATCCAAAATCTAGATCTGGCGAAGCTGACCAATTTCTACAACCAAAAGATAAAGCCGATAAGCTACAATACGGCTATCATAGGGAAGAAAGAAAACCTTGATATGGCGGCTATCAGCAAAATGGGAGAATTCGTAGAGGTAAGCCTCGAAGAAATTTTCGGATA
>CAUSCF010000031.1:0-12910 GCA_963530295.1 uncultured Flavobacteriaceae bacterium | reverse complement strand
CGAACTCCACTATCACAACGGTCAGCTGATAGGAGGATATACCGAAGTAGATAGCGAGCGCAACGCCATATACCATTGGCTCATTGGCAAAGAAATTTAATTCTCGGAAGTTGCTCAGAAATCCTAATTTTCATTAATATATTTATCCAAAATTTCCTGTCCGCTGCGGATGGAATTGACCGCCCAGCGAATTTTAGTTCTGAGCAGTTTTTCGTCTTTTAAGAAATAATCTATGTCTGCTTTTAGCAATTTTTGTTTGAAATCATACATACAAATTGCCGCCGCCACAGAAACATTGAAACTCTCCGTAAAACCATACATAGGAATAGCCAGAGTTTCATCTGCGAAATCCAAAAACTCATCAGAAACGCCCTCTTTTTCCGTTCCAAAAACAAGAGCAATGGGCGATTTTATTTGATAATCTGGGAGCATCACTGCATTTTTTTCGGGCGAAACTGCCAGAATCTTGTAACCTTGGTTTTTGATTTTCTGTAAAGATTCCAGCGTATTGGGCATTTTTTCCACTTCTACCCAAGTGGCCGCTCCTTTGGTCACCCTCAGATTTGGCTCAAAAACATTTTCTTCCTCCAGAGCTACCACCTTGTGAAACCCGCACGCCTCCACAGAACGGACAATGGCTGCAGCATTCCGAAACTGATAAACATCGCCAATGACAGGCAGGATAAAATCCGAACTTCGCTCAGAGAAATGCTCTATTTTTCGCAGGCGCTCTTCGGTAAGAAATTGTTTAAGATATTCAAAAATCTGAGGTAATTTTTCTTTTGGCAGCATTTAAAAATTATATTTGGCAAAGATAATCTATAAAAAGGAAAGCACAAAAGAAGAAACCAGCCCCAAAGCAAGTCCTACAAACTGCAACTTGTTTATTTTCTCTCTGTGGTAAAATATAGAAACTAATATCCCAATAATAGGCTCTATCAGCCCCATGAATGCAAAAACAATAATGCTTGTTTTAGTAATAGCGAAATTAAGGCAAAAAGTCCCTGTTGTCCCCAAAATTATCAAGAAAAAGATTTCGTTTCGGGTTTTGGCATCCATACCCTTCCAGCCTTTATCTTTTTGGAACAAAAACAAAATCAGCGACATAGAGAACACCACGGCTTCCAAAATAGAGCAAAAAAGCAAAATTCCTATTTTCTCTATAAACGGTACGAATAGCAGTCCCGTAGACCAAAACAATCTGGATAAAATAGAGTAAATCAACCCTTTAGAAATGGGCGTTTTTTCTATTTTTATGCTTTTCTCTATGAGCGTAACAGCCAGTAAAATCGCCACACAGGCTGATCCTTTTATCATACTGATGCTTTCGCCATAAAAAAAGACACCTATCAAAATACCTATAATCAGCCCCATTTTTCCAAAGCCGATAACATTGGAAACATAAGTGTGTTTTAGGGATTTTAAATAAAAAAACAACCCAAAATAATTGACCATACAAATTAGTACAGTGTATAAAATATCTTGGCTGGAAAACTCTTTCGCTGGAAGTACCTGAAAATAAGTAAATAACAGATGTGAAATAAAAAAAATCACACAGCAGCCAAAACTTCTCATCAAAATCAATGGAAGCGTCCCTACTCTATCTCTCGGCCCTTTCCACAGGCCGTTGGTAACGCCATAGGCCATATGTCCTAAAATTATCAAAAATAACGAAAGCATCAGTTGAATCTATTAAAATAAGTGTATTTCATTTCTTTGATTTTGGAGTTAAAACCATCTGAAAACTTCGTTTTTTTGGGATATAGGAGTTTTCCCAAAAGATAATATTGCAGTGCCAGATAATCCCTGATATCAAAAGGAAATTCCATGAAAGTGACATTTGAAACTTCCTGAAAAAGCTTCTCGCTCTCCTTCTTTTCGCCAAGATGAAAAAGCGTGATGCCCTTCACGATACAGAATAGATATTTGTCCCTGTTGTAATGGTATTCTTTCTTAAATTCTTCGTAATCCTCCTTGCTGATTTCGGAAATGAACTCTTTCGCTTCGCTGTACCGCCCGATAAGATTAAGACAATCAGCAAAATAACTCGCAAAAAAGACCCTATCTCCATTTATAGTCTTTTTCCTAAAATTAGAATATTGGGTTTGAATTTCTTTCTCTAAATTCTGATGGTCATTATAGTGAAAATAATATAAAACCCTCGCCGCAGCAGCCCTAAACTCTGGAAAAACAAAAAACCATTTATATTCCTTTCTCATCAGAACCAGCTGTTTATCAATAAGTTTCAGCTGTTCCTCGATTTCTTTTTTGTCATCAAAATTCTCTGAAACGAACTTCCCAAACAGCACAAAAGACGGTGCAAAAACCTTGATATGGGAAATTTCCGTCTTCTTTCCCAAATCGGTGAGAATCTCCTGATATTCAGGGGCTGTAATCTTGCCATAGTGAGGGTGCCACGCCAGAGTGTATTCCAGCGCTACCCTATTGGTCGCAAATCTTTTGACAAATTCCTTGGTGTTTTCATTGGTTTCTAGGATTTTTTCGGCATACTTATAATTCACATCATTGTAGCCGCTCTCACTCTTCAAAACACCTTTGTCTTTGACAGAATCATAAAATACCTTCAAAAAATCCTGTTTCAAAAGTGAAATATTTTTAGGTTTGCAGTAGTCATCGAAACTGCTGTATCCCAAAGAGTTAGAAATAAAATTTAAGGTTTCAGAACTAGATTTACTTTCAGATTTAATTCTTCCTAAAAACCTGCGAAGCGTACTGTTACTAATTTTTATTTTTTTAGCAAACTCTTCTATATCTTTTGTTGTCTGTATTTTAGAGTGATATACCTTTTTAAAATCTTCTTTTAGTCTGTCTATTTCTGCATCCATATTGTAGAGTTACATTTTGAACCAAAGATAAAAATTGTTTATTCAATTTGAGCAAAATTGAGCAAAATTTTAAAGGTATTTACGCTGTAACTTTGTGAAAAATTTTAAACTTAAAAAAACATTTTATGAATAAAAACGACAAGATTAAGAATATAAAATCCACCTACAAAAAGGATTTTATAGTGGAAACGGAAAATGAAAAAATCATAGAAATTTTGACTGATGACCACACTACCCATTATGACCAAAATGGAAATATTTTGGAAGAAATTTACAGAAAATGGTCTGATGACCAAAGTGAATACACCTTAGAATCAAAAAGTTATATCTACAACAAAGAAGGAAAACTAATTGAAAAGTATGAGAGAAACGGAGACTCACAACATCCTTTGACAGATGATTTCGCCTATAAAACGATATATTCCTATGATGAAAAAGGAAGACTTGTGGAAGAGAATGCTTGTGATAAAGAAAATATTCATCCTAAAAAAGTTTCGTATCAATATGATGAACGAGGAAATAAGACAGAATGCTCCATATATGAGTATTCTAATGAATGTGGAGAGATTTTGGATGAAATGATAGAATTTGTACATCATAAAATTTGCGCCAAATACGATGAAAACAATGATATGATAGAGGAATCTCATAATATTTCTTTTCGAGAGCGTGATACTTCTATTGATTATGACCTTGGTGGAACGAAAAGAACTATAAAATATGATGACCAGCATAACAAGGTAGAAATAATAGAATGCACAAAACATAATACCACAAAAGAAATATGTAAGTATGAATATAATGACAAAAAAGAAATCATCAGTGAGTACAAAGAAAATTTCAATAATGATACCTTAACAAAGACAACAAATATAAAATACACCAGTGGAAACATCACAGATGTGATTTTCCAAGAATATGATGAAAATGGCGAAGAAACAGATATTTTCAATATCAAGCAGGTTTATGATGAATATGGAAATATGATACAACAAACAACCTGCGTAAATGGCGAACTCATAGGTGTGCAACGATCTGAAATAGAATATTACAATTAAAAATTATAGAATTATGTATAAAATTTACGAAGAAAAAATCAAAAACTTATTTGAGAATTACAAATCCCAAGACCCTGAACTACAAGAAATTATCAACAGAAAATATGTTTATTCTCAGTTCCACACGGGAAGAAAAGTATTGTTTATAGGCTTAAATCCTTCTTTCAGAGAAAAACAAGCAAAAAAAGAAGAATATTATAAAAGTTTTGATGCAACTAATAATAATGACCGATATTTTAAAAGATTTCCTCTTCTTGTAGAAAACAAAAATGATTGGACTTTTCTTGATCTCTTATATATTAGAGAAACTAGACAGCGGAACATAGAAAATTTTTATAAGAGAGAACCTGACTTTATCAAACAACAATTGGAAATTTCAAAAGAAATCATCAAAAAAATAAATCCTGAAATTATCGTAGTCTGCGATACTTTTGCAAGAAATTTATTAAAAAGTAATATGATGAATTTTGAATTTGAGTTTGATGATACTATAGGCACTTATAGAATCATTAATAATCCTGATTTTAAGGATACTATTGTGTTTTTCTCTGGTATGTTGACAGGACAAAGAGCACTAGACAATGGCTCTTTTGAAAGACTTAAATGGCATCTCAACAAAGTAAAATCTTTGAAATAATTAAATCCAAAACCCAGCCCTCAAAAAGGCTGGGTTTTCCTATAAAATCTTATTCCTGCACTACTTCCCTAATCAGCTCATACTCATAACCTTTTGATATGAGATAGCGCACTGTTTTCATGGCTTTTTGATAGTTTTTTAGACCTTTCTGCTCGGAGAAATAGGCATTATACAGCTTTTCTATGGTCTTTTGGTAATCGGCTTCATCTATCTCGTCCATGCATTTATTGATGAGTTTTTCGGAAACTCCTTTGAATTTTAGGTGATTTTTTATCTTTATCCTGCCCCAGTTTTTTAGGTAAAATTTTCCTCTGATGTAGCTTCGGGCAAATCGCTCTTCATTGAGATAATTTTCATTGATTAGATAAAGCATTATTTCATCTTTAGCTTCTGGAATCAGCAGAAAATCCTGCATTTTTTGTTCCACTTCCTGATGGCAGCGGTCTTGATAAATGCAGTAATTCACCAGTTTTTGTTTAATCTCCTCAAAAGTGTATGATTTTCTTTTTTCTTCCATATCTACTTAAAAACTTTGCCAAAGTTATAAAACCTTGGCAAAATTAAAATTTTAATGATAATTAAATATGATTTTATGCATTAAACAATGCTCTTCCCTTCATCAGGTCATTTACTTTGACTTTTACTCCATCTAAGACTTTTTCATCATTGATATTCTTTATAACTTCGTCTATCAAATCAGCGATAACTGGCATATCAGCCTCTTTCAGCCCACGAGTCGTTACCGCCGCAGTTCCTAGTCTAATCCCCGAAGTGGTAAACGGCGATTTGTCATCGTATGGAACCATATTTTTGTTACAAGTGATATCCGCTTTTACTAAAGCTTTTTCGGTTTCTTTTCCATTTACTCCCTTGTTTCTTAGGTCAATGAGCATCAGGTGATTATCCGTTCCACCACTTACAATATCAAAACCTCTGTCTATCATAGCTTTAGCTAATGCTTGGGAATTTGCAATGACTTGCTTCGCATACACCTCAAATTTTTGGTCAAGAGCCTCGCCATAAGCCACCGCTTTACCAGCGATTACATGCTCCAGCGGCCCTCCCTGAATTCCTGGGAATACAGCGCCATCCAGCACGGCGCTCATCATTTTAGTTTCTCCTTTTGGCGTTTTGTGTCCGTATGGATTTTCATAGTCTTTTCCAAGCATAATCATACCTCCTCTCGGCCCTCTCAGAGTCTTGTGAGTCGTTGTAGTAACGATATGACAATGCTCAAAAGGCGAATTCAATAACTTTTTAGCGATAAGCCCCGCTGGGTGAGCGATATCTGCCCAAAGTGTAGCCCCTACTTCATCTGCTACTTCACGGAATTTAGCATAGTCCAAATCTCTGGAATAAGCTGAAAATCCAGCGATTATCATTTTTGGTTTTTCTTTTAGAGCCACTTGTCTCATTTGTTCATAGTCTATTCTCCCTGACTCTCTTTCAACACCATAAAATACAGGTCTAAAGTTGATTCCAGAGAAATTAACATGTGAACCATGCGTAAGGTGTCCTCCCATAGACAAGTCCATTCCCAGCACTGTGTCACCAGGTTTCAGCACAGCCAAATATACCGCTGCATTTGCCTGAGAACCAGAGTGCGGCTGAACATTCACATAATCCACTCCAAAAAGCTGTTTTGCTCTATCGATGGCTAGTTGTTCCACTTCATCCACCACTTCGCAGCCGCCGTAATATCTTCTCCCTGGGTAGCCTTCTGCGTATTTGTTCGTAAGAACGCTGCCCATAGCTTTCATAACATCATCAGAAACGAAATTCTCAGAAGCAATAAGCTCTATACCATTCGTTTGTCTTTGTCTTTCTTTTTCGATTAATTCAAATATAATATCTTGCATTGGAATAATTTTTTGTCAAATTTAATTAAAATTTATTTCAAATCATCATATTTCATCGTATTTAAGTCTAATCTTAAATATTTTCCTGTATTGTCCACTGTTTTAGGATTTTTTGTTCCCATTAGTTCTAAAACTTTAGAATAAACTGTGGTAATGGAAGTTGGCTCCTCTATTTTCTGACCTTTTTTATCTGTTTTTATAGATGGAGAAAACCACACAAAATAGGGCACTTGCACAGCTTCTCTATAATCACCATGTTTGTAAACTTCGTTTTCTTTAATCTGTCCATGGTCAGAAAAATAGACTAAAGCAGAATTTTTATCCTTAAGCAGTTCAAAAATTTGCCCAATAAGTTTATCCGTATATCTTATAGAATTATCATAACATTCATCTATTCCTCCCTCCCATACAGCTTCTTTAGGAGGATATTTGTCACATGCATAAGGGTGGCTTCCATTGATATGGAGGACTATCAGTTTTTTAGGAGAAGAATCTTTTAAAGCATCTTTTAAATACGGAATAACAGCTTCGTCATATCCATTAAAGAATTTTTTATTTTTAGAATAGGTAGCAATGGCTGTAATTCCATGAGCTCCTCCTTGCGTGCTGTACCAGAAAGTATTATAACCCGAGTGGTTAGCAGCATTTACAATATTATCACCAAGTTTTTTTAATTCTTTTTGATAATTATCAATATTAATATTACTTAAAACTATAGGAACAGACATATTAGTAATAGCTGCTGGAGAATATGCATTCTGATAAAGTAGCATATTATTTATCTCTGCAACTTCAATAGGAGTTGTTTCTCTCTGGTAGCCATACAGAGACATATTTTGCTTCCTTACAGATTCACCTATCAGAACTACAATATTTTCTACAGGCTGTTCACCTGTGGTTATTAAATTGTAACTAACTTTTGTATTTATTATTCCTTCTATATCTTTTTTCAATACTTGTGCCGCGATAAAATCTGAATAATGGTATATTGCATTTTTCACCATTAAACCACCTCCTTTATTACTTGTATATTTATGTTTAATAAAAAACAAAATCGGAAAAATAATCCATATAAAAGAAAAAACAATCAAGATTTTATTTTTTGTAAAGTTTTTATCTATAATCTTAACCCCTCCAGTAAAGATAAGTAACAAAATAATATAGAATATGATTGTCGCAATAATTGGTAAAATCAATGTTTTGATCATACTGAGACTTTCAGAAACATTTGTCTCCAACACACTGAGGGTCATCCCAACATTAAATCCTTGTTTATAAATAAAAAAACAAGAAGCAGAAAGCATGAAATTAAGACTTAATAAAAGTAATAGCAAATAAGCTATACTTTTTAAAAAAATATTTTTTCTTAAAAATACAATACAAAAATATAAAAGCGATAAAAACATCAAGGAATACTCTATGATAATCCTTGCTGTATCTATCATTGCTACTTTGCTCCTTTCAAAATCTAACAAATATGGAAAAGATGAAAGGAGTCCTACCACATATAAAAACCAACCAATAATAATGTAAATAAGTACACTTTTCTTTGAAAACATTTTCTAAAAAATTTCTTTTCTTATAATATTTTGCGAACGCTCTGGCCCCACAGATACCAAATAAACATTGATACCCAGATACTGTTCTATAAATTCTATGTATTTTTTTGCATTCTCTGGAAGTTCTTCATAGCATCTCACCTTTGTAATGTCTTCCTCCCAGCCTTTTAGTTCTTCGTAAATAGGCTCATAATCATAGAGTTTAGTCGTAGAAGAAGTGAAATAATCTATGATTTTTCCATCTTCTGTACGGTATTTTGTAGCGATTTTCAGAGTGTCTATTCCTGTAAGAACATCCAGTTTAGTGATTACCAGATTGTTAATCCCGTTAATCATACAAGCATGTTTCAGCGAAACCAAATCCAGCCAGCCTGTTCTTCTCGGTCTGCCTGTTGTCGCCCCAAATTCATGCCCTATTTGTCTTATTTTTTCTCCTAAATCATCATTTAATTCTGTAGGAAAAGGACCATTCCCTACCCTTGTAGTGTAAGCTTTGGCAACTCCGATGAGATTTTGCAGAGCCGTAGGAGGAACTCCTGCACCGCTACAAACTCCTCCTGTAGAAGGTGATGAGGAAGTCACATAAGGATATGTCCCAAAGTCAATATCCAGCATCAGCGCCTGCGCCCCTTCAAAAAGGATATTTTTGCCATCTTTTATAGCTTCGTTAATTTCTATTTCAGTGTCGATGATTCGGTCTTTTAGTTTTTGACCAATGGCTAAAAATTCATTGTAAATTTCATCAAAACTAAGCATAGGCTTTCCGAAATATTTCTCAAATAAAGCATTCTTTATTTTAAGATTTTTCTCTATTTTTTCCTTTAAGATTTCAGGATTCAGAAGGTCTATCATCCTTATGCCCACTCGTGCGATTTTGTCTTCATAGCAAGGGCCAATACCTTTTTTAGTCGTACCAATCTGCGTTCCACCCTGTTCTTCCTCTCTATAAGTATCCAGAAGAATATGATAAGGCATGATAACATGCGCTCTTCGGCTGATGAATATATGGTCGGTTTTTCCGCCTTTTTCCTCTAATTTTTCTACTTCCGAGATAAAGGCTTTTGGGTCTACCACCACTCCATTTGCGATGATGCATTTTCCTTTGCATTGGAGAACTCCAGAGGGCAGTAGATGAAGAACGAATTTTTCATCTCCCACATACACTGTATGTCCAGCATTATTCCCTCCTTGGTAGCGGACTACATAATCAGATTTTGCAGAAAGAACATCCGTAATCTTTCCTTTTCCTTCATCTCCGTACTGAAGACCAACAACTACATAAGTTGACATAATTATTTGTTTTTATTGTAATGTGACAAATTTAATTTATAATTTTTTCTAAAACAAATATTCTTTTCATTTAATGTAGTAAAGTTGATTTATCAAAATTTAATCTTGTTTTTTAATCAAAACAAATAATAAAATTCTTACTTTTGCATTTTGGAAAAATATGAGCAGTATTACAATTCATGACAAACATTTCGTTCCTTATCTCACCAATGAGGAACTGCAGAAAGTGATAAAAGACCTCGCAGAAAAGGTTTACGAAGACTACAAGGATGAAGTTCCTGTGTTTATCGGAGTACTGAACGGCGTTTTTATGTTTTTTTCAGACTTTATGAAATATTATCCAGGAAGATGCGAAGTAGCCTTTTTACAAGTAAGTTCTTACAATGGCGGACTTCAGTCTACGGGAATAGTTTATAAAAAAATGGATTTAACCAAAGATGTAGAGGGCAGACACATCATCTTGATGGAAGACATCGTAGATACAGGAAATACGATAGAAAGTCTTATTGAATATTTCAAAAATACACACCGCCCAAAATCTCTAAAAGTAGCTTCTCTGCTGCTAAAACCAGAAGTTTTCAAGAAAAATTTCACGATTGATTATGTAGCAAAAGAAATTCCTAATAAATTCGTGCTCGGCTATGGATTAGACTATGATGAACTTGGAAGGAACCTTCCAGACCTCTATCAGCTCGAAGAAGGAAGAATCAACCACTAAAAAATAAAAACTCTTCATAAAAATGATAAATATCGTACTCTTTGGGCCTCCAGGAAGTGGTAAAGGCACTCAGGCTCAGAATTTAATCCAGAAATTCAACTTGAAACAAATCTCCACAGGAGACCTTTTCAGACATAATATCAAGAATGAAACAGAACTTGGTAAATTAGCCAAATCCTACATGGACAAAGGAGAACTTGTTCCAGACCAAGTTACCATCGATATGCTTACAGATGAGCTTAAAAAACCAACTGATGCTAAAGGCTTTATCTTCGATGGATTTCCAAGAACTGCATTCCAGACCGAAGCCTTGGAAGGAATCGTAAAAGATGTACTGAATGACCAGATTGACATTTGTCTTTCCCTCGTTGTAGAAGATGAAATCTTGGTAAAAAGGCTTTTGGAACGCGGTAAAACCAGTGGTAGAAGCGATGACGCCGATGAAAACATCATCCGAAACCGAATAAAAGAATACTACACTAAAACTGCCGAAGTAGCTGAACTTTACAAAAAACAAGGCAAATATGTAGAAGTGAACGGCGTAGGAGAAATTGCAGAAATTGCAGAAAAACTCTACGCAGAAGTAGAAAAAATCAAATAAACTAAAAAAAAAGGCTTTCAACAAAAATTGGAAGCCTTTATTATATCGCCTATTTTCAGAAGTTTATCAATTAAATTTTTATCTTTGCAATTGGTTTGAAAAATTTTCAAACCTAAAACATTTCAAAAAAATATCTATGTCAAATTTTGTAGATTATGTTAAAATCCACTGCCAGTCGGGGCATGGTGGTGCAGGTTCGGCTCATCTTAGAAGAGAAAAATATATAGCAAAAGGCGGCCCTGATGGCGGCGATGGAGGGCGTGGCGGACATGTCATCATGAAAGGAAATGCGCAGGAATGGACACTTCTTCCGCTTCGGTATACCCGTCACATAAAGGCAGAAAACGGACAACCAGGGGGCAAAAACCAGCTCACTGGGCGTTTCGGCGAGGATGTTTATATAGAAGTGCCTGTGGGAACGGTTGCACGAAATGAAAACGGCGAAATACTAGGCGAAATATTAGAACACGGACAAGAAATCATCCTGATGAAAGGCGGAAAGGGAGGTCTTGGGAATGAGCATTTTAAATCAGCTACCAATCAGACTCCTCGCTACGCACAGCCTGGGCTTCCTGGGGAGGAAGGCTACATCATCTTTGAGCTGAAAGTCCTTGCAGATGTAGGTCTAGTAGGCTTTCCTAACGCTGGTAAATCTACGCTTTTATCGGTGGTTTCGGCAGCAAAACCAAAAATTGCAGATTATGCCTTCACTACACTCACACCCAATTTGGGAATTGTAGAATACAGAAATTACAAATCCTTTGTAATGGCGGATATCCCAGGGATTATAGAAGGTGCAGCAGAGGGAAGAGGTCTGGGACACAGGTTTTTAAGACATATTGAGCGAAACTCCATCCTTTTATTCCTCATCCCAGCAGATTCCAAAAATCATTATGAAGAGTTTAAAATTTTGGAAAACGAATTAAAAGAATACAATCCAGAACTTTTAGATAAAGATTTCATCGTATCTGTTTCAAAATCAGACCTTTTAGATGATGAATTAAAGGCCGAAATTTCAGCAGAATTTCCAGAAAAATACAAACCTTTGTTCTTCTCTGGAGTTACACAGGAGGGGCTTATGGAACTTAAAGATGTGATTTGGAAACACTTACATGGGTAAAATTATGCAGGAAGAAATCCAAACTTACACCGCAAAAGATTTCGCATCAGACCAAGAGGTAAAATGGTGCCCTGGCTGCGGCGATTATTCTATTTTAAAGCAGGTTCAGAGCATTCTCCCAGAAATCGGCATCAAGAGGGAAAATATGGTTTTCGTATCAGGAATCGGCTGTTCATCGCGGTTTCCTTATTATATGAACACCTACGGTGTCCATAGTATCCATGGGCGCGCGCCTGCGGTAGCTACGGGCATCAAACTAGCTAATCCTGAGCTGAATGTATGGATCATCACAGGAGACGGCGATGGGCTGAGCATCGGTGGAAACCACTTTATACACCTGATGAGGAGGAATTTAGATGTGAATATCCTTCTTTTCAATAATGAAATCTATGGACTGACCAAAGGACAATTTTCACCAACTTCCCAGCTTGGTCTGAAAACTAAATCTTCGCCTTTTGGGGTGATAGACCAGCCTTTTAATCCGCTGAGTCTTGCCTTGGGGAGCGGAGCTACATTTGTTTCGCGAACGCTAGACAGAGAGCCGAAAAGCCTTCGAGAGGTGCTTCTGGAAGCACAGAAACATAAAGGAACTTCTTTTGTGGAAATTTACCAAAACTGCGTGATTTTCAACGATGGCATTTTTGATGAATTTACCAATAAAGCCACCAAAGAAGAGGCAAATCTCTATCTGGAAAACGGAAAACCTTTGAAATTCGGAAAGGATTTATCCAAGGGAATTATTTTAGAGAATTTTGAGCCAAAAATCATTGATATTACAGAAGATACCGATGAATCAAAGCTTTGGATACATGATGAAACTTCTATCCTAAAAGCCCAAATTTTGGCAAGGTTTAATTTTGACGAAGAATTTTCTGATTTTCCCCGCCCTTTTGGTGTTTTTTATAAAAAAAATAGAGCTTCTTACGAAGAAACTTTTACCAATCAGGTGGAAAAAAACAAGCCAGATATGCAGCAAATTCTGAACGGAAATATCACATGGACAGTTTAATTTATATCAAAAAATGGAACGAGTAGCATTTATCATCAATCCTTTCTCCGCGAAAAAAGAATACAAACCTCTTGTAAATGATTTAGAAAAAAAGGTAGAAAAGCCATTTTATCTCATTTCTAAATCAATAGAGGACACTTTTTCTTTCATAGAAAATAATATGGACAAGGTGGATATTTTCGTGGCTGTGGGCGGCGATGGGACGATATCTAC
>CAUSCF010000030.1:0-14804 GCA_963530295.1 uncultured Flavobacteriaceae bacterium | reverse complement strand
AAAAACAATATCTTACTTGATTGAGCCATTATCGGGACTTGAACCCGAGACCTCTTCCTTACCAAGGAAGCGCTCTACCGCTGAGCTATAACGGCTTATAAAAAAATCACAATCAATAGAGATTGTGATTTCTGTGAGCGGAAGACGGGGGTCGAACCCGCGACATTCAGCTTGGAAGGCTGACGCTCTACCAACTGAGCTACTTCCGCATTTTTTATTGTTGGTAATTTTTACTTTGCAAATGTAAGAACTTTTTCTTAAACCCACAAATATTTTTTAATGTTTTTTTATAAATGTGGGGAGAGCAGGATTCGAACCTGCGAAGCCGAAGCAACGGAGTTACAGTCCGTCCCATTTGACCGCTCTGGTATCTCCCCTACCTTATAAAATGAGCCTCCAGAGGGATTCGAACCCACGACCCCGAGATTACAAATCACGTGCTCTGGCCAACTGAGCTATGGAGGCATTGATTTCAAAAGAACTCCTTTATTTCCTTTTTGCGTTTGCAAATATAGAAAAGTTTTTTTGAAACCACAAATTTTTATTGCTAAAAATTTAAATATTTTTTTAATTATTTTCTTTCTTTTTGATTAACAGTTTTTTAGCAACATCCACACAAAGGTCTATACTCTCCTCAAAAGAACTTGTAGTCTTCTTTACTACGATATCATCCCCTGGTACATTTAGAATAATCTCTGCTGTTTTGTTTTCTTTACCACTTACATTTTCTAATTTAAGGAAAACCTCACACGCTTGGATTTTATCATAGAAAGTGTCTAATTTAGCTATTTTCTTTTCCATAAACTCTTCTAGTGAAACATGAGGAGTCATCCCCATCGCTTGAACTCTAATTTCCATAATGACATATTTTAGGTGTTAAACTTAGATTATCTCATCATCAGATGATAATTGCGTTTTCGCATTACCTCTGGGATGAGTTTTATTAAAAATATTTTTCAGCTGTTCAATATCCGCATTGGTGTATACTTGTGTAGAAGACAAACTCGCATGTCCCATCATCTTCTTGACCTTAGAAATTTCTGCTCCATTATTCAATATATGTGTTGCGAAACTATGTCTAAGGATATGCGGACTTCTCTTTCTCTTTGAAGACACAGCACTAAGATAACGAATTACGAGCAAATAAACAAATTTTTCTGTGATTTTTTTTCCTTTTGGTGTTACAAAAAAGTATAAATCTGCATCAGGATTAGGTTTTCTATATTCATCATTATAAACTTTGAGTTCCTGCATCAGGACAGGAGAAATAGGAACGATCCTCTGTTTATTTCCCTTCCCTATCACTGTAATTTCATTTCTATAAAAATGAACATTCTCTAGCAGCAAATTACAAAGTTCCGCTCTTCGCATTCCCGTTTGATAAAGAACTTCTATAATGAGTCTATCCAACAGCTCCACTTCTCCACTATCTAAAACAGCGGACAAGTCCTGCATTTCTTCTTTAGAAAAGGGAATTTGTTTTTCGGGATAAAATTTTAGTGTCGAGATGCCCTCCACAGGCGAAACACCTATTAGTGATATTCTCTGTAAAAAAGCATAAAAACTCTTCAGAGTAGAAATTTTTCTATTAATGCTTCTTTTGGTCAATCCTTTCTCGCTCAGAAAAACGATAAAATTACGCACCATTTTCTTTTCTACTTTCTGTAAGTCTTCCAATCCTTCCCTATCCATAAGGAAAGACAAGAAATCCTCCAAATCCTTTCGGTAGCTGGTAATCGTATTGGGAGAGTAGCGTTTTTCTTGCTGAATATATTCCAAAAACTTGTCTATCATAGTCCAAAGTTAATCAATTTAAAAATAAAAAGTCCATTCTCAATAAAGAATGGACTCAAAATATTTTCAAAACAAAACCTTATGCTTGCTCTTCTTTGCTAAGCAGTCTTTGTTTGTGAGCAGCTCTCAATTTCCCTTGTCTAAGTATTACAGAAGGTTTAGTAAACTGCTGTCTAGATCTCAATTGCTTAACAACACCTGTTTTGTCATACTTTCTTTTGTATCTTTTAAGTGCTCTATCAATTGATTCTCCGTCTTTTACTTGAACTATTAACATATCTTACATCTCATTTATGGGCGCAAAGATAGTATTTTTTTTGAAATGCACAAAATAAAAAAGGCATTATTGAGATTTTTTTGGGTGTAATGATTTTTAATTTTAAATTAGCACCTTTAATTTTAGAAAACAGCATGAAAAAAATATTTGCTTTTTTAGTCGTTCTATCCATTAATTGTCTAACCTATGCACAGGAAATCTATGCCAATGTGCAGGTAAATCACAGTCAGATAGGCGGTAGTAATACTCAGATTTTCAAAACCTTAGAGAAAAGTTTGAGAGATTTCATCAACAATACGAAATGGACAGGCAAAAAACTGCAAAACTTTGAAAAAATCAAAGCTAATTTTGCTATTGTTATCAAAGAAAGACCGAGCCAAAACTCCTTTAAAGGAAGCCTCATTGTTCAGGCGGTTCGTCCTGTTTATGGGACTATTTATGAAACGCCTATCATTAATATCAATGACACTCGTTTTTCTTTCGAATACACTGAAAATGAAAATCTTATATTCAATGACAGACAGTTTTCTGGGAAAAACCTTACAGATGTGATTAGTTTTTACATCTACACTATTTTAGGATATGATGCGGACAGCTTCCAACAACTGAGCGGAAAAACTCATTTCGAGAAGGCGCAAAAAATTTCTCAAAATGCTCAAAACCACAACTATGACGGATGGGAAATCATGGGTGAGACTAAAAGTAGAAGCCTGCTGGTCAATAGCTTACTAAACGAAAGAAGCATTCCTCTAAGAAACATCTATTATTCCTATCACAGAATAGGGCTGGATAATCTCAGCAGCCAAAACCAATTCGCTGCAAAACAGACCATTGCAGAAGAACTGCTGAAACTAAAAGCTTACGAAACAAATTTCCAGCTGAACTATCCTCTTTCCATTTTCATTGACACGAAAAAAGATGAAATTTTCAATCTTTTTAATTTCAATAACAATGGCGGAATCAATGTCAATGAACTGAGAATAATGATGAGCACTTTTTCGCCGAGAGATGTAGAATCCAAGTGGAATAAGTGGAAATAATCTTCAATCTATAACCAATATTAAGAAAATGCTTTCAAAAATTACAATACAAAATTTTGCTCTAATCCAGCACCTTAGTGTTTCTCTAGAAAACGGACTGCAAGTCATCACGGGAGAGACGGGCGCTGGGAAATCCATTATTTTAGGCGCTTTGAGGCTGATTCTTGGAGAAAGAGCAGATTCAAAATCAATCTCCGACCCTGAGAAAAAGAGCGTTGTAGAAGCAGAATTTAAAATCACATCTTCTTATCTTCCTTTTTTTGAGGAAAACGACCTTGATTTTGAGGAAAATACCATTATCAGAAGAGAAATTCTGCCGAGTGGGAAATCTAGGGCTTTCATCAATGATATCCCTGTAACACTAGATGTTTTGAAGGAATTGTCTTCTAAACTGATTGACATTCACTCTCAGTTCGAAACTTCCAATCTTTTCTCGGAAGAATATCAGTTCAAAATCATCGATGGTTTATCTGAAAACAAAGAAATTATAAGCGATTATCAAAAGAAATTTGTCTCTTATCAAAATCTAAAAAGAGAACTTCTTTCACTTGAAAACCAACTAGCCGAAAGAAACAAAGAATCTGATTATCAGAGTTTTTTACTAACCGAACTGCAAGAGTTTAACCTAGATAATATCAATTTAGAAGAACTAAAAAACAAGGTAAATGTAGGCGAACACGCCGAGCTGATATTGGAGAATTTGGGACAAATCTCAGGGCGTTTCCAGCAGGAAGAAATGGGAATTTTAGATAGTCTGAATGATATCAAAAACAAAATTCAAAAAATATCCGAAAACTCGCCTCATCTAGAACAGCTTAGCCAAAGAATAGAGGAAAGCTATCTAGAACTAAAAGACATAGCGGACAGCATTGAAAACGAGATAGAAAGCACGGAAATCAATCCAGAAGAACTGACAGTTTTCACGAGCCAGCTCAACAAAATAAACTCTCTCTTACTAAAACACCAAGTTTCTGATATTGAAGAACTTATAGCTATACGAGAACAACTCTCTACACAGCAGAAAAACTCAGAAAATTTAGAAAAAGATATAGAAGATACTAAAAATCAACTGAATACAATCCAGCAGGATTTAGATAATTTAGCTAAAATCTTATTTGAAAATAGACAAAAAACTATTCCTATTTTTAAAGAAAAAACTGAGGAACTTCTCGCTAGATTGGGACTAGAAAAAGCAAAAATAGAGGTAGAATTTACAGAAAATCAAGACTTTAATAAGTTTGGGAAAGAACACATTCAGCTTTTATTCCAAGCAAACTCCGGCTTCCCTCTAAAACCGATACAAAGCGCTATTTCTGGTGGTGAGCGCTCTCGTGTGATGCTTTCTATCAAAAAAATCATGGCCGAAAACGCAGAACTTCCTACTCTGATTTTGGATGAAATAGACTCTGGAGTTTCTGGAAAAACAGCTGATGAAATAGGAAAAGTGATGCAGGATATGGCTAAAAACATGCAGCTAATCGTCATCACGCACCATGCTCAAGTGGCAGCCAAAGGAAACTCCCACTACAAAGTAGTGAAACAAGATGTGGACGGAAAAACCCAGTCAAACATCATTCCGCTTGGCGAGAAAGAAAGGCTTCACGAAATCGCCCAAATCCTCTCTGGAAGCACCATCACAGATGCCGCGCTACAACAAGCCGAAGAACTTATGAAAAACTAACCCAAATGAAGGATATAGAAACAATAGAAGATATAGAACTGCTTGTAAATACATTTTACAACAAGGTAAGAAAAGATGATGTCATAGGTTTTTTCTTCAATGATGTAGCGAAAACAAACTGGGAGGAGCACCTTCCCAAAATGTATCTATTCTGGAGGGCACTACTCTTTATGGACATTAAATTCGAGGGAAATCCCGTAGGCGCTCACATTCCGATAAATCTGCAAGTGCCGATGGAGGAACACCACTTTGACCACTGGGTAGGACTTTGGAAAGAAACTGTGGATGAGCTTTTTGAGGGAGAAACGGCCGAAGATGCCAAAAACAAAGGGCAAAACATAGCAAAAATGATGGCTTTCAAAATGAGACAAGTGAGAATGTAGCCTTGTTTTCTAGCGCCACAGCCAGTAATCCTGCCAGTCTGTGAACATATGAAAAAGCAGTCCGATGGATACTACACGATAATTTCCTTTCAGAAAAATACATCCCAAAGCATATGCCGCAACGGCATAATAAGAATGCAGCAGATGAAAACCTACACTGCATCTATCTGGGTCAAAAATAGGAGTTGCCAAAAGATGATCCAAATCCACCAGCATGGTCGCTAGAAGAATGCAATAAGTTTTTTTCCAAGTTTCTTTATAAAAAAAATAGGCTATAAAAAACGGAAAACCAAAATGCAGAAAATAGTGTACCAGGGGTTTTAAAATTGATATACTATCCATTCATTATCTTTATCAAAATGCAAATATAAAGAAGATTCTGAATAATTATTTCTTTAATTTTATTTAAAATCATGATAGACACCCACACCCACCTCTATTCAGAGGAATTTGACCAAGACAGACAGGAAGCTGTTTCCAGAGCTTTCGCAAACGGCGTAAGCCAAATATTCCTGCCTGCCATAGACTCTGAAACTCATCAAAAAATGCTGGATTTAGAGGCTGCCTATCCGCAGAAAATTTTTGCAATGATGGGACTTCATCCCTGCTCGGTAAAGCCTGACACTTGGGAAAAAGAATTAGAAATTATAGAAAAACACCTTAACCAAAGGGATTTCTGTGCTGTGGGCGAAATCGGAATAGATTTATATTGGGAACAATCTACCCTTGACATACAAATAAAAGCCTTCGAAAAGCAGATAGACTGGGCTGTGGTGAGAGACCTTCCCATCATAATCCACACCCGAAATAGTTTTGATGAGACTTTTGAAGTTTTGGAAAGAAAAAAACACCCTCGCCTGCGCGGAATTTTCCATTGTTTCAGTGGTGACAAGGCTCAGGCTCTGCGGGCGATAGAGCTGGGATTTTATTTAGGCATCGGCGGCGTGGTGACTTTTAAAAATGGAAAAATAGACCAATTTTTAGGCGAAATACCTTTGGAGAAAATAGTTTTGGAGACTGACAGCCCTTATCTGGCGCCCGTGCCACACAGAGGAAAACGCAATGAAAGCGCTTATCTGAACCTCATCGCAGGCAAGCTGATGAATATCTATGGAGTGAGTTTTGAGGAAATTGATAGAATAACGACCGAAAACTCCAAAAGAATTTTTAGAACATAAAAAACAATAGACAAAATGATAGAAATAGAATTTGAAAAACCTAATTACACCACCTGCGAATGCTGTGGTAATCAGGTAACTTGGCTCACAAGATTTGTTTATAAGGATAACGAAGCCATTGCTTTTTACTACGCCACTTTCACAGAACACGCCGAGGAAAAAGAAGTAAAATGTTTAGTAGGCATATGTGAATGGGAAAACCCTGAAAGTGAAGAATATACAAAAGCAACAGGATTCCCAATGGTGCTTTGGGTTGATGAAAATCAGCAGGCAAATGTTTCATTATTGGATAAAAATGAAGTTCCTTGGGAAAACATACTAAAAGGGAAAATCCTTGACCGAGAGGAAGCCCTAAATCACCCTTATAAAGAGGAAATTTTCCATATTACTGACCATATTTTCTGGGAAGATAAAGAAATTATGAATTTTTTATTTCCTAAAAACTAAAAGAGACTGTAAACACCATTCTGAACCTCAAAAGACATTCATGAAATTACGGATGAAAACGGATTAAAATTGTTCAAAATACAAAAAATGAAAGTCTTAAATATTAAAATTTCTGCATTACCTCCAGAAAATAATTCTTTTTGGATGAAACTTCTTCTTTATCTGTGTGTTCCTTTTCTTTTAATATTTGGAATACTTTTTTTGATAGGATGGGAAATATATTCAGGCATTAGTTCGATTATTTCGGCTGTGAAAGAGGATTTTTTCGGAATTAAAGACAAAACAAATATTAAAACCAGCAAAAATATTCTATTTGAAAACGAACAATTTAAACTAAAAAAAGAAGACTATCTCCCTGATGAAAACAGCCAAGAATATAAAATTTTCAATGATTTTTGCGCCAAATCAAACGAACACCTTGATGATGATGGCTATATATTCTACAAACTGACAGATGAAAAATCAGCAACAGACCTAAACGGAGCGATTATAAGTGAATTTCAGGAAGATATTGGTAATTATATTTTATTACAAAATCTTATTTTGGAAGATAGCCAGCTTAAAAACCAACTGATATCTTTCAATAAAAACACTGGAAAAATCACAGTTTTGGCTGATATCAAAGACTTTTTCTGGTTAGATTTTGATTCTGAAACAAAAACAATCAATGGTTACAACAATAAAGAACAAATAGAAATCGCCATTTCAGAAAATGTCTTTTATTAAATGATTTAATCCCAAAAAACAAAATCTACTTCGTTTAGAAGTAGATTTTTATTTTATGCAAATTTTCTCTTTCTCAGCCAGAAGAACAACGCTCCCATACCTCCGATAATTCCCAGCGGCAATAATAGATTCAGCCACTGCCAGTAGGATTTCTCATCATTGATTCTCTTCCCGTCCAAGAGGCGGACTTCTATGCTTCGGCTGCGCAGCTCGATGAGATTATCATCATCCAGAAGATATTCCAGCGCATTTCTCAGAAACTGCTCATTACCATAGAGCTGGTTGGTCATCAGGTCTTCGCCCAAAGGAAGTGGTTCTCCTCTGATGACTTGGTTTCTAGCGACATCTCCATCGGAGATAACTATCATTTTATTCTCTCCACTTTTTGCTTTGAACTTTGGATACTCGTTTTTCTCGCTTCTGTTGGCATATGCAGAACTAAATTTCCCTTCCAAAGCCACCGCAAAAATCTTCGGTGTAGATGGTTTTTCCATCACACTAAGGCTGTCTATATTCTGCAACTCACTCAGTTCTACATAATTAGGTGTAGATTTTAGGGTCGTTCTGTTACTAGATTCGTAGAGAACTTGGGTTTTAATCCCTGGTCTTCCCAAAGTATCTATCGCTGTTGGAAACTCAAATTTCAAAGGATTTATGTTTCTAGTGATAGGATTTCCTGTTTCGTTAATCCCAAGCGGGAAATACGGCCACAACAAACTGGCATACTGAGGGTTACCCGCTATCTCTCCCACCACTATTCTTCTAAGAGCCGCTTTTTGGAAATCTTTAACCAAGGCAGAATTGATTCTCAGACCGTAATTGAACATAAAATCCGTTAGGTTAAGGTCTTGCGGATAAGCCATTATTTTTTTGGAATGGTAGAGCGTGTCCATATCTGCATTCACCGCATCCAGCATCCATAGGGTTTTACCGCCATTCATAATGTATTGGTCAAGAATCACTTTTTCTTGGTTAGTAAAAGGTTTTCTCGGCTTGGCGATTACTATAGCGTCCATTTTTTGGAGCGTAGGAACATCCTCCATAGTGAGCTCTCCTCTGGTGTGTGGAATAATCGGCCCTACATTATAGTTATCCAAAGCCAGCTGCAAGAAGCCTTGAAACTGGTCTGGTCTAAGCTCATCATGATTTACCAAAAATCCCACATTTTTTCTCTTTTCGGTAATCATGGTTTTAATGGTGGAAACAAAATTGTACTCCAAATTCTCAATAGACTTATTCAGCTGTTCCGATGCATCTATCCCTGTCTGCTGGATAATCAGAGGAATAGCCGTCCCATAGGTATTATACTTCACCGTCGCATATGGAAAAAGGACAATTTCAGAGATTTTACCATCTTTCATATTAGGTAAAATAGACGGCTCCATTCCCATAGCTTCCAGTGTATCTCTCGATATTTTTTCCTTAATAGGGTCTATGAATTTATAGTCTATCTTTGGATTGATTTTTCGGAACTCTTCCAGCATGAATTTGGTTTCGTTTTGTAACTGCTTAAAACTCGCTGGGAAATCACCATCTAGATAAACCTCTATCATCATCGGTTTTTTTACCGCTTTCAGCGTTTTTATCGTAGAGTCTGTAAGGGTGTATCTTTTTTCTTGGGTAAGGTCTATCCTTGTAGAGAAACCAAAAATCCCAACAAGCAGAACTAAAACAATCCCAATAGATATTATTATTTTCTTATTTTTCATATTATTTTATACATTTTTTCAAAATTCCCTACTTCTTTTCCTTTCTTCTTATTTTGAATATTTTATTTTTTTCTTTCAACAAAAAGGATGGCTGCTTTTAGCCCTAAAAATATTATCAATCCGAAATAAAACACATCTTTAGTGTCTATCAAACCTCTCGTAAAAGCGATATAATGATAATAAAAACCAAGATTCTGAAGAATATAATCTCCGCCGCCCAGCAATTTATACGAAGCCAGCTGCTCTATTCCAAAAAACATGAAGAAACATAAAAAGACGCCTATCAGGTACGCCATCACTTGGTTAGATGATAAGGCTGATGCCAAAATCCCAACTGCTGTGAATGCTCCTATAAGCAGCAACAATCCCACATATCCGCCCAAAGTCATCCCGAAATCTATATTTCCTTCTGGGATGCTGAGCGTAGAAATCGTATTAAAATACACGATGGAAGGCAACAGGCACAAAACACCTATCAACCACACAGACAGGAATTTACCACCGATAATTTCTGTCAATTTCAAGGGTTGAGAAAAAAGCCAGCCAAGCGTTCCCGACTGCTGCTCTTCTGCCAGAGTTTTCATACTAAGCGCAGGAATGATGAACATAAAAAGCCATGGAACCAGCTCGAAATAAGTCTGCATAGAAGCCGTGCCTATATCAAAAAAGTTAAAATTATTCTCAAAGAAAAACAAGAACAAGCTTCCTAAAAGGCTGAAAGATGCGATGATGACCCACGCACTCCAATTCCCAAAATAAGCCCAAAGTTCTTTTTTAAAAACTGCTATCATTTTATATTTATTTTATCCAAAAAATTTATTTAGTTCAAAAACACATCGTACCTACCGACTTTGTGTATCATCTTCAACACATTATCATCAATTCTTATTTTATGTTGCACAGATACCAGCTCTATGATGCTGTTATCCTCAGGATTTTTGATGTAAAAGCTAAGTTTATGCTCACCTTTATTCGTGAGTATTTCATTTCTGAAAAACTCTATATCCTCTTTTTTCAAATCCTGAACTGGCATTACAACGGTCAGAGATTTTGCAAATTTATCAAATGCATCCCTTAGTTCCAAAACATCATTCACATTCACGAAACATCTTCCATCCTGCGAAACGGAATATTTTATCTTTAATATCACAAATCTCTGTGGTGCTATCTTGTCTTTCAGCCTCATATAATCCCTGTCTCCGAGACGGAAAGAGCACGAACCTGCGTAGTCCTCCAAGGTCAGAAAAGCCACCTTTTCGCCGCCACGCTTCCCATCCCGAACGGTATATTCCGTAATCATTCCCGCCACGGTGTATTCTTTGCCTTTATTCATATTATTTTGGCGGTCTTTCCAGCTGAGATTGGTCTCTGGAACATTGTTCGCGATGATGGTAGATTTATAATTTTCCACCTCATCCAGATTTAGGAAGTTATGAAAACCTCTTGGCTCTATTTTTTTGGTCGTTTCTTCCACCATTTCTTCTGACTCGGCATCCATACCGAAATCTATATTTTCATCCTCTAAAATATCTGCATCCATTCCAGCATCGGCCACATCCAAATGCTCTTCTGGCTCATTCTTTCTCTCTTTTTCCAAGATACTTTTTTTACTCAAAGAGCCTTGCATGAACTTGTATTGATACTTAAACTCATCTATCGGATGGGCAGAAAGGTAAAACCCGATGGTTTCCTTTTCTTTATTAAGTTTATACATATTAGACCATTCTGGCTGAGGCTCGATTTTAAAGCGCTCTATCTGAACCTCTTCCATCATATCCGCAAAGAGCGAATTTTCCACAGAGGACTTACTTTCATTATAGTTTTGTCCGTATCTGAGGAGTTTTTCAATGGTTGTCCTTCCCGAACTGTCTGGCTCTAAATACTGGGCTCTGTGGTAAGTGTCCAGTTCATCAAAAGCTCCTGCCATTACCAGCCCTTCCACCACTCGCTTATTTACCTGCGATGAAGAAACCCGCTCAAAAAAATCAAAAACATCCTTGAACTTGCCTTTTTGTCTTTCCTGATCTATGGCTTCGCTCGGCCCCTCGCCTATTCCCTTTATCGCCCCAAGTCCGAAACGAATCTGCCCTTTCTCGTTCACCGAGAATTTGTATTGGCTTTCATTCACATCCGGCCCCAGAACATCCACGCCCATAGATTTACAGTCTTCCATAAACATAGTGATTTGGGCAGTGTTGTTAATGTTATTACTCATCACACTCGCCATATATTCGGCTGGGTAGTTGGCTTTTAGATAAGCTGTATGATAGGCTATCAGGGCGTAACATGTGGAGTGCGACTTGTTAAAAGCATATTCTGCGAACGCCTCCCAGTCTTTCCAGATTTTCTGTAATTTGGTTTCATCCAGATTATTCGCCTTTCCTCCTTCTATGAATTTCGGATACATTTTATCCAAGACATTTCTCTGCTTTTTCCCCATGGCTTTACGCAGAGTATCGGCTTCACCTTTGGTAAAGTTGGCTAATCTCTGAGACAAAAGCATTACCTGCTCCTGATAAACGGTAATTCCATAAGTTTCTTTCAGATATTCCTCTGTTTCTGGGAGGTCATAGACTATTTCTTCTACGCCGTGCTTTCGGTTGATAAAGTTCGGGATATATTTTATCGGCCCTGGTCTGTACAGCGCATTCATCGCGATAAGGTCAGCGAAAACTGTTGGTTTCAGATCCCTCATATATTTCTGCATTCCAGCACTTTCGTATTGGAAAATCCCGACTGTCCTTCCTTCCTTAAAGAGCTGATAAGTCTTCGCATCATCCAGTGGAATTTCATCTGGATTTATATCGATATTATATCTTTGTTTAATGAGTTTCAAAGCATCTTTGATAATGGTCAAAGTCCTCAAACCAAGGAAGTCCATTTTCAGCAGTCCTGCACTCTCCGCCACCGAGTTATCAAACTGAGAGACCAAAATATCTGCATCTTTCGCCGCAATGGAAATAGGGACAAGATTGGAAATATCCTCAGGCGTGATAATCACCCCGCAGGCGTGAATTCCCGTGTTTCTGATACAGCCTTCCATTTTCCTTGCAGAATCCAAAACACGATGACGGCTGTCTTTCGGGTTCTCCAAGATAGCCTTCATCTCATCCACCAAAACTTTGTCCTCATCCTTTAGTTTATCGTATTTCGAAAGGGCCTTTGCAATGTTCATCCCTGGCACAGACGGAACGAGTTTTGCGATGTTATTCGTTTCAAAAATCGGCACATCCAAGACCCTTCCTGCATCTTTTATCGCAGATTTTCCACCCAAAACAGAATAGGTAATAATCTGAGCCACATTGCTTTGTCCATATTTATCAATCACCCATTTGATGATTCTGTCCCTTCCCTCATCATCAAAATCTATATCAATATCGGGCATCGAAATACGCTCTGGATTCAGAAAACGCTCAAAAAGGAGGTCGTATTTTATAGGGTCTACATTGGTAATTCCGATGCAGTATGCCACCGCAGAACCTGCCGCAGAACCACGCCCAGGCCCCACAGAAACGCCCATATTTTTTGCCTCATTACAAAAATCCTGAACGATAAGGAAATACCCTGGATAGCCCGTTTTAGCGATTACTTCCAGTTCAAAATCCAAACGCTCTGCTATTTCATCCGTGATTTCTCCATATTTTTTCTTTGCTCCTTCATAGGTCAAATGCCGTAGATAGGTGTTTTCTCCGCGTTTTCCACCATCTTTCAAATCATCTTCGTGCTGAAACTCCTGTGGAATATCAAATTCAGGAAGCAAAACATCTCGTTTCAAGGTATAAGGCTCAAATTTCTGCAACAGCTCCGTATATGCCTCAAATGCATCTGGATACTGGCGAAAAGCCTGTTTGATTTCTTCCGTATTTTTTATATAAAACTCCTGCGAAGCCAGTCCTCTCCTCTTCCCAAAACCTCTACCAATGGGCGTTGAGAGTTTTTCTCCGTCTTTTATACAGCTTACGATATCCTGAATATCAGCATCGGATTTTTCTGTATAAAAAGTTTCGTTTTGGGCTAAAATTTTGACATCATGTTTTTCTGCAAATTGGAGCAAAGTTTGGTTCACATGCTCTTCTTCGTACAGACCATGATTCTGAATCTGCACATAGAAATCCTCGCCAAATTCCTCTTTCCACCATTTAAAAAGTTCTTCCCCTTTCTGCTCCCCAAAATTCAAAATCGCATCTGGAATATCACCAGAAATACCAGAAGTAACCGCGATAAGCCCCTCTTTATACTGCGAAATCATCTGTCTGGAAATCCGCGGAACACCGAAATAAAATCCTTTAACAAAACCTATGCTTGAGAGTTTCGCCAAGTTTTTATAACCTGTGAAATTCTTCGCCAGCAGCACCATATTTGTCCTTCTGTCTGGGTCATCTTTGGTAAACTGCTTCTGCTCTGGTCTGTCTGAGATATAAAACTCACACCCCAGAACAGGAATTATCGTTTTCTGCTGTGGTTCTTTTTCAGAAAATTCTAAGCCCTCTTCCTCGGCTTGTTGTTTTTGGTCAATGTATTCTTGATGGGCTTTTTTGACCTTGGAATTATAATTTTCCACTTCGGAAATAAACTTAAAAGCCCCCATCATATTCCCCAAATCCACCATTCCCACAGCTGGGAAATTATCGGATTTGGCTTTATTTATCAAATCTTCTATGGAAGTGGTCGATTGTAAAGATGAAAAAATACTATGATTATGAAAATTAAAATAATCCCCAATTTCCACCTCATCCGTATCCCCGAAATCTACCGTTTTTTTCTTCTTGTTAAAATCCTCTACCTGCCGTCTGATAACGATTGCGAAAGGCTTGATGGGATTAGGGTGAAGGTTTTGGTAGGCTTCCAGCTGCTCTTGGGAAATTTTAAGATTTTCTGCTGGGATAATGCCGATACGCATCATCTCAAAGAAAACCTGAGCCGTAGCATTCACATCGGCGGCGGCATTATGGGCTTCATCAAATTTTTTACCGTAGAGTTTTTCGTAAAGTTCCTCTAATTTTGGTGATTTGTATCTTCCGTTTTTCCCTCCGCTCAGCTGACAAAAATCTGTCCCCAGCTCCATAGTATCGGCAGAAGGCGTTTTTTCTAATGTATTCTCTATCCCTTTTCGGAAAAGCTCTGCACCTACGATTTTATAGTCAAAATCTATATTGTGCCCTGCCACCACTTTGGTTTTCTTGAGCACTTCGGTGAACTCCTCCAAAACTTCCTGCAAGTTCCTTCCCTGTTCCTGCGCCATTTTAGTGGAAATTCCGTGAATTCTGGTCGCATTGAAGGGAATATCATAGCCCTCTGGCTTTATGATATAGTCCTGATTCTCTATCAGTTCGCCGTTTTCATCATGCAGCTGCCAAGCAATCTGCACCATCCTAGGCCAGTTGTCAGAATCTGATAAAGGAGCATTAAAATTCTGCGGTAATCCTGTAGTTTCGGTGTCAAAAATGAGATACATTCAGTAAAAAAAATTTGGTGTAAAAAAATAGAAAGAATTTTAGTATAAATTCAACTTTGAATCAAAATAATTTTGACTTATATTTTTCTATACACTTCTTCAAAAGGAAGTCTG
>CAUSCF010000029.1:0-15027 GCA_963530295.1 uncultured Flavobacteriaceae bacterium | reverse complement strand
AGAGGTCTCGGGTTCAAGTCCCGATAATGGCTCAATCAAGTAAGATATTGTTTTTCAGTATCTTACTTTTTATTATAGGTAAAATACGCCTATTTTAGGGAGAAAAACACTAGTCAATAAATAGGTATAAAATAGGAAAAAAGTTCAAACAAAGTTCAAATGAAAATTAAATTTTTATATTTATAAAAATATCCCAATGAATCACTCATTGGGATATTTTGTTTTTAAGATGATTTGAATGGATTTATTTTTGTCAAGAGTGTTGTTCATCACATATCTGAAACATTGCGTAAATAATGTTTAAACTCACTTGTTAATTTTTTCTCTTTAAGTAAAGATATCATTTCAAATTGAGCTTTAATTTCATTTTGAACCAAAGCATCTTGAAATCCTTCCTTTGATAAAATATCCTTATCTTCATCTTGTAGCATTATATCAATTACATTGATAATTGATTGAGAAATATTATCTTCAAAACCTCTTACGCCTGACTGACAATATCTTAAAATATCATCTAAAGAAACTATCAACTCATATATCTCTTCTTGTTGATAATCTGTTGCATCTAAATCTGTTTCATCTATGTCGTTAAGCCTTTCGTACAACGAATTAATTTTACTCATATCCATTTGTTCCTTTTCATCAACGAGATTCCATAAATAACTTATGATTTCATTAATCAATGAAACCTCTTCATCGGTCAAAAAAACTTGAATATGATTTTTACACCTTTGTAATAAACCCTCACAAAACCAACTACCCCAAAAAAGTAAATTATTTTCGGGTATTTCTGAGGTTTTTTCATCTATTTTCTTAAAATACGAACTAAAATTTTCCATTTTATTACTTGAATCTTTCATATTAGTGATATTTATTCTCCGCTAGTGCGAGCGTCTCGCTCGTGCTTTTTCAATTAGGCTTTAACAACATATCTGATACATTACCCATCATTCTTCAGCCAATTCTATAAAATCTTCAAAATAGTCTTGAAAAGATTCGAAAAGCTCTTCAAAATCCCCTAATCTCAAGTTTTGATTAGAGTCATATTCTACATCAGCTCCTAATACTTTAGAATCTTTAAAATTCTTTCTTTCAGAAACTTTGTAAACTGTGAGATATTCACCTACTTCATAGCTTAGAACAATGAAGTTATTAGGTATATTAAGCTCTTCTCGCATTTGTATTGTGAGATCAATAATGGGATAAGATACACTTTCTTCATCCTTCGCAATACCTAATATATTGATATCTCCAAAGTTGCACATACCACACTCTGATAAAAATTTTGAGTACTCATCAGTAAGACATACCCCCAATTCTTTTTCAACAAAGCTGATTTCTTCTTTACTAGCTCCTTGCCAGTATTCAAATTCTTCGTTCTTTTTTAATTTTTTTAAATAATTCATTGTATTACAAAATTAATAATGTTTCTTCTTTTTAGTTTTTATATGCTTTTTATGATGTTTTTCCCCTCCGCTGGCGCGAGCGTGTCACTTGTGCCTTATCAATAAGGATTTAATAACACATTTGAAATATCATCTAACTAACAGTCTTCTTTCCAGTTTTCATATCCAACTATTAAATTATCCCTAATCTCTTCATTAGGACAAGAATTTATAAGGTTCTCATAGCTCTTCATCTGCTCTTCATTATTTAATTCTATAGTTTCTATTTTTGACAAGATTTCAAATTCTAAACCATAAAATCTTTTAGAAGGTAAAAAAGATAAAAGAGCATAACCAGTTTCTATAGAAATAGGTTCTTCTATTTCCATTAATAACTCTCTATATTTATTAGATAAATCAAGTATATCTTGAGTGTCATTATCCAGATCTTCATTTGGCATTTTGCCTAAAAGTTTAAGTTTTTCTAATGAATTTCTCATTTTTTAAATTCTTTTTGAGATGGGAATATGAAGTTATTTTGTATTCCTTTTCATTTATATTTAGTTTTTTATCAGATATCCTCGTTATTGTATGCCTTTTCCAAAAAGAATCTTGTTTTTATTAGTGAATGTTATAGAAATAAAAGAAACATCACATTCTTCTAATAACTGACCATTATCACAACAAGAATTAATATAATACATAAATATTATCACTTCTTTATCCTTAAATCTTCTAGTAGGAGTTCCGAGATATTCTTTTAGCAAAATACTATCATTTTTATTACTTTTTTTAAAGGTATTATATAATTCTTCTCCCATCTCAATAGTTCTTTCGTGTTTACACCCTAAACTATCATTATTCCATAAGAAAAATGTATGATTTTTTTCTAATACCATTGTGTTGTCTGCTTCTTTTCTTTTAGAACAGCTTATAATGCATAATAGAGGCAATATTATTTTACAAAAAACATTCATTTTTTTATTCATTTTTTGAGTTTTTAAAAAGCATCTAATAAAAAAGACAGAAGATTCACGATAAGATATATACTTACTGATTCTTTCTGTCTTATAATTGGTTTTAAATCTCTGTTTATTTTAAATTTAAAAGAGAAATAATATTAAAGTGTCTTTTCCAGCTCCACACTTACGCCTTTCATTTCGCCCTGCATAGGCGGATTGGTTTTGGTGAGTTTTATTTTGATGTAGGTGATTTGTGGGAATTTTTCTTCTAATTTTTGGATAATTCTCCCGATTACCCGCTCCAAAAGCAGCGATGGGATTTCCATTTCTCTATGAATGATATCGTTGATTTCGGCGTAGTTTATCGTGTCTTCCAAGTGATCGCTCTGTGCCGCTTTCCATAGGTCTGCGTGAATCTCAGCATTTACGAGATAATAAGTCCCAATCGTTTTCTCCTCTGGCAAAACTCCATGATAAGCATAAATTTTCAAATCCTCGATGAGAATTCTGCTTCTTAGATTTTCATTTTTAATATCAAAATCCTCAGCTGTCAGCCCTATGTTTTGGAGTTTTGTGAAACTTGGAACAGGGAGATTGGCGTTGTCTTCTTTTTTCATTTTTCTGTAAAATTAGAGATGATGTTTTCTATTTCTTTTTTTGCAGTTTCCAAATCATCATTTATCAAAACTTGGTCAAATAAATGCTGATAGCCAAGCTCTTCCTGAGCCTTGTTCACGCGGGTCTTTATGGTTTCTAAACTGTCTGTATTTCTTTTGATTAGGCGTTTTTCAAGTTCTTCTATGGATGGCGGAGCGATGAAAATACTCATTGCTTGGTCTCCGAAAATCTTTTTTAGATTAACTCCACCGACCACATCCACATCGAAAATCACTGTTTTTCCGTTCTTCCAGATTCGTTCTATTTCAGATTTCAGCGTTCCGTAGAATTTGTCAGCATAGACCTCCTCGTGCTCCACAAAGGCATCTTCGGATATTTTTTTTCTAAATTCATCAGGCATTAGGAAATAGTAGTCTTTTCCGTGTGCTTCGCCTTCTCTTGGCGCTCTTGTAGTTGCAGAAATGGAAAATTCTAAATGTGGGAAATTCTCTAAACTATGCTTTACTAAAGTGGTTTTTCCGCTTCCAGATGGAGCCGAAAATATGATGACTTTGTTCATTTTATATTGAATTTGAATTTTTAAAATAGAATCAATGTTTTAATGAATTTTTTATAAAACATTGAGTGTCTGTTCTTTTATCTTTTCTAAATTATCTTTCATCATGACCACTATTTTTTGGATTTCATGATGATTGGCCTTTGAGCCTAGGGTGTTGATTTCCCGACCGATTTCTTGGCTGATGAAACCTAATTTTTTTCCGTTAAAATCCTCATTGTTAAGGACTTCCAAGAAATATTTCAAATGTTGTGTAAGGCGGACTTTTTCTTCGGAAATGTCTAATTTTTCTACAAAATACGCTACTTCTTGGTAAAATCTGGTTTCGTCCAGCTGCTCAAAATCCTTTAAAGAAGAGAGATAGCGCTCTTTTATAGTAGAAATTCGCTCTTCCTCAAAAGGCTGAACCTGTCCCAGTAGTTCTTCGATGTTTTTGATGTTCTTGGTGAGTTCTTCTCCTAAAATTTCTCCCTCGGTTTTTCTAAAATTAGAAAATTCTATAACTGCCTTATTTATAGTGTCTTGCAGGAGGTTCCATTCGTTGTCAGAGAGTTCTTCTGTTTTGCACTGGATGGTTTCAGGCATTCTTATTGCCATTTTAAGATATTCAAAATCAGGAGCTTCTGGCGAACATTGGCGAAGCTGCTCCATGTAGGATTTTATAATTTCTTGGTTGATTTTCACATCATTCGCGCCATCCAAAGATTCATAAGTGATGAAACAATCTACTTTCCCTCGCAAAAGCTTGTCATTCAGTGATTTTCTGATTTCAAGTTCTTTTTCTTTAAAACGGAGAGGGAGTTTTATGCTGAGGTCGAACGATTTGCTGTTGAGAGATTTGATATCAACATTTATTTTCTTACCTTCAAAAATGGCTTCAGCTCTTCCGAAACCAGTCATTGACAATATCATAAATATCTTATTTTATGCACAAATATAAACTATTTAATAGAAATATTTTTAAAAATCTATGAAATAGAATTAATTTTGCGGATATATTTAACGGCAATGCTTTATATTTTTGTATCGGTTTTGATAATTTTCCCTGTATTGATGGGCTTTGGGCGCCTTTCTCAAAAGATATTTGGAGCGTTTTGGGAAGGGCTTTCCGCACAGCTGGTCTTAGGGATATTATTTTTGATGACTATATGGAGTGTTTTGTCTTTTTTTGTTCCATTAAATGTTGATTTAGAGCGAATTACTGTCGGTTGTGGTTTTCTCTTGTTTTTTTATTTTCGGTCGTATAAAGAATTTTTAAAAATAGACCGAAAAAACTGGCTTTTGTGGGGATGTTTTAGTTTGGTTTCTTTGGTTGTGGGCAGTGGATTTCCCTTTATTTTAGACCATTTTGGGTATTATGTTCCTACGATTAAGTGGCTTTCTGAGTATGGGCTGGTAAAAGGAATTACGAATTTGGACTGGGTGCTGGGGCAGATGTCGCCATGGCATGTTTTTCAGGCAGGATTTTCGCATTTTTCAGATGAATTTCTGAGGATAAATGTGCTTCTTCTGATGATATTTTTCTTGTACATTATTGAGAAAAAATCATGGGTAATGCTCTGTTTTTCGCCAGTTTTGTTCTTTTTTGTGCAGTCACCAAGCCCAGACTTGCCAGCGATAGTTTTTTCTTTAATTATCTTAAATGAAATTTTAACTAAAAATAAAGAATTTGCCCTGCTTTTTGCCTTTTCGGTTTTGGTTTTCAGTATCAAGCCTACGATGCTTTGGCTGCCGATTTTGGCTTTCCTTTATCCGATTTTGATTTTCAGAAAAGGGTTGAAATTCATTTGGTTAGGAAGTTTGTTCGGTGTTTTGTATTGTGTGAAAAATATTTGGACTTTCGGCTATCCTTTTTTTCCGATTCAGTTTTTGGATTTGGGTTTTAGCTGGAAACCATATGGCGGATTATTCATTTCATCGAGCGAAATCGCTGTTTTAAAGACTTTTGATTTACAATATTCTTTGGAAGAAATTTCCCAATTTTCAGCGGTGGAATATTTTGTAAACTGGCTTTTCTTGGATGGGATAAAGGGCGTTATCAATGTCGGTTTGATATTGGTTTTGTTGGTTTTTGGGATTTTTTTATGGAAAAAAAAGGATAAAATCACGGGAATAATTTTTCTCTGTATCTTGGTCAAAAGTATTTTTGTTATCTGTTTTTCAGCGCAGTATAGATTTTTCATCGATGTGTTTTTTGTGTTTTTTGTGGTGGTTTTTAGAGAATTTTTTTCTAAAAAATGGTGTTTGGGCATTTTTTCTGGTTTGAGTGTTTTGGTTGTCAGTATTTTGGCGTTTCCACAGATTTTACAGGAAAAAGTTCCAAGTTTTAATTTGGGATTTGTGATGAGAAATTATGAAGTGAAACAGATTTATAAACCACTATATTACTCTCTAAATAAGCACGATACATTTACTGTTGGCAATCTGCAATTTAATGTTCCAAGGGATTATGTTTTTGGGTTTGATACGGTTTTGCCAGCTCTCACGCCGAGCCAGCTAGAGGAATTTTACGAATTGGGAATTTTTCCTCAGAAAATAGGTGAAACTCTTGACCAAGGTTTTGTTTGGAAAAAACTAAATTTCCAGGAAAAAAAGCACTTGAAAAGCATCATCGAAAAAATTAAAAAATAAAATTCTCATTTCTTAGGAATTTGTATATTTGTAGGATGTTTGGGACATTGGGCAATTATCTGACTTTTTCTTCCTTTGGCGAGAGCCATGGGGAGGCTTATGGCGGAATTTTGACCAATTTTCCAGCAGGCGTGAAAATCGATTTTGATGAGATTCAGTATCAGCTAAGCAGAAGAAAACCAGGGCAGTCGGCTATCGTCACACAGAGAAAAGAAGCGGACGAAGTGAGGTTTCTTTCAGGGATTTTTGAAGGGAAAACCACAGGGATGCCGATAGGTTTTTTAGTTGAAAATGAGAATCAAAAAACAAAAGATTATGAGCATTTGGCTCGTGCCTATCGCCCATCTCACGCAGATTATACATATGACCAAAAATTTGGTTTTAGGGATTACCGAGGCGGAGGGCGTTCTTCTGCGAGGGAAACTCTGAACTGGGTAGTGGCAGGGACTTTGGCGAAACACCTGCTGCCAGAAGTTGAGATTTATTCTTATGTGTCATCGGTGGGGGAAATATCTTGCACAAAGCCATATCAGGAGCTTGATTTTTCAAAAATAGATGAAAATGAAGTGAGATGCCCAGATGAAACTACCGCAAAGCTCATGATAGAGCGGATAGAACAAGCGAGAAAAAAAGGCGATACAGTAGGAGGAACGATAACTTGTGTAATAAAAAACGCACCGAAAGGCTTGGGAGAGCCTGTTTTTAATAAACTTCATGCAGAGCTGGGAAAGGTGATGCTTGGCATCAATGCTTGTAAAGGTTTTGAATATGGGACAGGATTTGAGGGAGCAAAAATGTCTGGCACGGCGCAAAATGATATTTTCAATGCTGATGGAACTACCAAAACCAACCATTCGGGCGGGATACAAGGAGGAATTTCTAATGGAATGGATATTTATTTCCGTGTGGCGTTTAAGCCTGTTTCTACACTGATGATGCCGCAGGAAAGTATAGATAATGCAGGGAATATCATAAAATTAGAAGGAAAGGGAAGGCATGACCCATGTGTGCTGCTGAGAGCGGTTCCTGTCGTGGATGCTCTTTCAGCATTCGTTTTAGCGGATATGTATCTCATAGATAAACTGAGAAAAATTTAATAAGAAAACAAAATGAAAAAATATTGGGAAAAAGGGATTTCTTTTGAGGAATATTTCAAGAAAATAGAAGAAATTGTCAATAAAGACGAAGAAAAACTAACTCCAGCAGAAAAAGAGATGCTGGAATATTATAAACTGGGGGTGCAGAGAATGAGTAGAATGATGAAGGTCTATAAACCAGATGAGGAGCAGGTGAAAACCTTTGAAAATAAGAATTTTAAAGGAAAAATTTTGATTATTTCCGAAGGTTGGTGCGGAGATGCAGGGCAGACAGTGCCAGCAGTTTCTCTGTTTTTCGAAGGGAAAAATGAAGTGAGAATCGTCTATCGTGATGAAAATCCAGATTTGATAGACCAATTCCTAACCAATGGAACTCGTTCTATTCCTATCATGGTTATTTTAGATGAAAACGATCGAGTGATAGCACACTGGGGACCGAGACCAGCCTATGGAACAGAACTATTGAAAAAATACAAAGCAGATCCAGAAAACTACCCTAAAACTCAGTTTTACAATGATTTACAGGTCTATTATGCGAAAAATAGAGGGTATGATGTAATCACGGAAATATTAGATTTAATTTAAAAATAAAGAAAAATTATGGCAAATACACCTTCAAATATGCTGGCATTAGGAACAAAAGCTCCATTTTTTGAGCTGCCTAATCCTGCGAAAAACAACGAGTTACAGAGTTTGGAAGATTTAAAGGGAAGCAAAGGAACTTTGGTTATTTTCATGTGTAACCACTGTCCGTTTGTGATTCATGTAATAGAAAAATTGGCTGAACTTTACGAAGATTATAAAGGGAAAGGAATAGAGTTTATCGCGATAAATTCTAATGATGTGATAAATTATCCAGCAGATTCGCCAGAGCTGATGGTGGATTTTGCGGAGGAAAAAGGTTTTACTTTTCCGTATTTGTACGATGAGAGCCAAGCTGTAGCAAAGGCTTATGATGCAGCATGTACGCCAGATTTTTATTTCTTTGATGACAAACTGGATTTGATTTATCATGGTCAAATGGATGATTCCAGACCTGGGAATAATAAGGAGATTACGGGCGAGGATTTAGTCATTGCTTTTGAAAATCTTTTGGCAAGTCAGCCGCAGGAAGAACTGCAGAGACCGAGCCTTGGTTGTAACATTAAATGGAAATAAAGACCGATGAAAATCACTTTAAATAGAATCAATGACAATTTTCTTTTCGAATGTGCAAATGAAAATGGTCAGAAAATCTTGCTCAATAATATAGGTGAGGACAAAAACAACGGTGTGAGCCCTATGGAGGTTCTGCTGATGTCTGTGGCGGGCTGCAGCGGAATAGATGTAGTCAGCATTCTAAAAAAACAGAAACAGCAGATTACCAAGTTTTCGGCAGAGGTAGAAGGCGAGAGAGTAGTAGAAGGGGAGGCGAAACCATTTAGAAATATAATGGTAAAATTCTATGTGGATGGAGATGTAAATCCTGAAAAGGCGAGAAAAGCAGCAGACCTATCCTTTGCGAAATACTGCTCTGTTTCTAAGACACTTGAACCCAATGTAGAGGTGGGGTATCAAATATATGTGAATGGTATAAAAGTAGACTAAAGATGTTTAGAATTTCTGAAATAGAAACATATTTTCCAGAAAAAAAAGTAACAAACGAAGATTTACAAAAGGAGTTTCCAGAGTGGAGTCCAGAGAAAATTTTTAATAAAGTCGGTGTAAAACAGCGACATACAGCATCAGCAGAGGAAACAGTGCTGGAGCTGGCAGTGAAAGCTTCTGAGAAACTATTAAAAAAAACAGATAAAAACGAAATAGATTTTATCTTGTTTTGTACGCAAAGTCCTGATTATCATCTTCCTACTACGGCTTGTATCTTGCAGGACAGATTGGGATTAAGAAAGAATATAGGAGCTTTGGATTTTAATCTTGGTTGCTCTGGCTTTGTCTATGGTCTTAGCATAGCAAAAGGGCTTATCGCAACAGGTGTAGCCCAAAATATTCTATTGGTAACAGCCGAAACTTATACTAAATATCTTAGAAAGTCTGACAAGTCTAATCGAACCATTTTTGGGGATGGTGCAGCGGCTACTTTGATACAAAAGGATGAAGCCAAAGAGAATTTTCAATTCATTTTAGGGACAGATGGTAGCGGATATGATAATCTCATTGTGAGAAATGGCGGTGGTAGAAATCGTATAAATAAGGAAGATGAGGCTGGTAACTGTCTGTATATGAATGGACAAAATATATTTATATTTACAATAGAGAAAATTCCCGCGCTAGTGAAAGAAATTTTGGAGAAGAATAATTTAACTAAAAATAATGTGGATTATTATATTTTTCACCAAGCCAATGCACATATTCTAAGAAGACAGCGGGAAATTTTGGATATTCCAGAGGAAAAATTCTATATCAATTTAGAGAAATATGGGAATACAGTTTCTTCTACCATTCCGATAGCACTGAAAGATGCATTAGAAACAGGAAAGATAAAAAGAGGGCAGAAGATAATGCTGATAGGTTTTGGAGTGGGACTTTCTTGGGGAGCAACGATAGTAGAATTATAAGAAGAAAAGGATAAAATATAAAAAAACTATAACATTATGAATACACATTTATTAGAAAGGGTTACTTCGTCGGGGAATATTATAAAATATATTGATGGACTGAGATTTATCGCTATTGTAAGTGTTTTTATTTGTCATTTTTTGGCTAATCATGAGGTAAACTTTCCTGAGATAAAGGAACATAGTTATATTTATCCTTTTTTTGGGAATGGGATAGGACATACGGGAGTTTTTCTATTTTTTGGAATTAGTGGATTTATATTATCGCTTCCTTTTTTAAAACAATATGTATATGGCGGTAGGGAAGTCTCTATTAAGGATTATTTTTTGAGAAGGCTAACTCGGCTGGAACCGCCTTATATCGTACATTTAGTATTGTTTCTATTTATTTCAACAGTTCTAGGGAACAAGAGTTTTCAGGAATTATTTCCAAATTTTTTGGCATCGCTGTTTTATGTGCATAATATTGTTTTTTCTGAGGAGCGCTATCCATTGATTAATATTGTTTTATGGACATTAGAAATAGAAGTTCAGTTTTACATATTAGCACCACTTCTTTCGTTGGGGATTTTCAAACTTCCTAAATGGGTAAGAAGGGCTTTGATGCTTGGAATTATTGTTTTATGGCCACTTTTAGGGATTAATACGGGATTTCATAGCATTCTGAATTATTTGCATTTCTTTATCATTGGCTTTTTAGTGGCAGATTTATCCCTTGAATATTCGGATAAGATAAAGTCTTCTTATGTTTTTGATATTCTGTGTGTTATTGCATTTTTGATATTTTGGCAAGGAAATGTTTGGCTGGAATTTCAGTGGTTGTATATATTTATTTTGTTGTTTCTTACGCCGTTTTCTATTTTTTGGAAAAAAATGATGGAATTTCGCCCAGTGTATATTATTGGAGGGATGTGCTACACGATTTATATGCTGCATCATAAAATAATATATGTGTTTTTTGGGATGTTTTTCAAGGGGAAAGAATTTTTCGGCGATCCGATTTACAATCTTTTTACAAGATTTATCATCATATCTATTTTAACTCTTCTGATATCTGTTGTATTTTTTGTTTTTGTGGAGCGTCCGACCATGAAAAAACAATGGTGGAAATATAGAGACTTGAAGAAACTATTTTTTGAATAAAATAAATAAAGAGACTTTTAAAGTCTCTTTATTCTATTTCGCATCCTAGATTTCTGTATTGATTTTTGAAACATTTAGTCCATTTTCTGAACTCTTGGATATTGATTTTTTCTTTGATAAAAGATTCAAAATACTCGGTAGAAAAGTCTTTTGGGAAGTTTTCTAAAACATCAAACTCGCCTGCAAGCCAAGCTTCATTGATAAGGTGATTAAATAGATTCACATCAAAATCAAATCCATACGAATGGTAGGAATTGGTAGCGGAGGACTGGAATGTGGTTTTCATGCTTTCTTTTTTTAGGTGAGCGATGAAATTGCGATTGTTTCTATGTTTTCGGTAGTACACAGATGCGTTTCTAATTTGTTGTTTTTCATCTACTTTACCAAAAGAATCTTTCCAAACATATAGCCAGTATTCCTTTTTCCAAAATCCCATAAGAATGGAATTTAATGCCCAATATTTCAAAGGGGTTTCATTATCAACCTTTTTTAGTTTAAATAATAATGAGAAAAATTTAAACTTATTGTAGAAAAACCAATCCATAACGAGCGGATTAGATAGGAATAAATCTTTAGGATAAATGCTGTCTAGTGTGTTATCGATAGACTCTTTGTCTATCCATTGCAGGTCTTTGGTATTGCCTAACCAACCTAATTTTAAAAGGCTGATGTTATACTTTTGGGCGTTTTCTCTTAATTGGTCTATATCCACATTTTCGGTAAACCAAACATCATCTTCTGTCATGATGAAATACTCTGAAGCCTCTTGAGCAGCATTCCTCCATAATTTGGTTGGGATTTGAAAGCCGTTGATTTCTTTTCCTTGTTCCAGATTATCTTTTATGGCTTGTTCTTTATCCTTGTAATTTTCAGATTTTAGAATGGTGACTTCAGGATGAAGTTCTTGTATTTTATCCAAATATTTCTGTGGTGTTCCATCATCAAGGATAGTAACTTTATAATTACCAGTTACATAGGTCTTAATGCTTTTAAGACATCTGTCAAGATAAAAAGCTCGGTTGAAGGATTTTATGAGGATGTCTATCATTGTAAGTATCTTAATAATTTTTTTAGTAGGGTATTTTGCTTTTCAAAAATAAAATGTGGTAAATCATCTATTTCCTCTACTTTTTTTCCATAGATGATTTTTATTCCCCTTCTTGATAAAGTATTTCTTAAAACTAAATCCCATTGTTTATTCTTTTCTGCAATTTTTGACTTGTTTATACTTTGTGAAATACCTTTTTCATGCTTTCTATATAGATATAGAGGTTTGTTTATAAACTTAAAACACCCTTGTTCGTAGAGTTTGAGATACAAATCTTGATCTTCAGCCAGCCGAATTTTATCATTAATTTTGGAGGTACTATTATAAACATTTCGTCTAAAAGTAAAAAAATGATTAACTTCAAAGAAAATGTTTAAAAAAAGAGGGTCGTTATTCTTTACTTTACGATTTATTTTAGCTATTGTTTGAGGAACTAGTTCTGAATTACAAAAATACATTTTAGAATAAGTAGCCACTATTTTTGGATCATCATAGCATTTGATAGATTCTTCAATGGCATCAGGTGTAATCGCATCATCAGGGTCAAGAAAACCGCATATATCACCAGAAGCAAGTTCAATCAGTTTTCCTTTTGTATAGCCTACACCTTTGTTTTCATCATTTTTAAAAATTTTGAATCTATGGTCATCTTTCACTAAATTTTTGACTTTTTCGTAAGAATCATCAGTGGAACAGTCATCAAGTATAATAACTTCAAAGTTTTTGTAAGTTTGAGAAATTATACTTTGATAACAATCTTTAAAATATTCAAAATTATTGTAGTGAGCAATTAGGATTGAAAATTTCATAAAAGAATGAATGATAAGTTAGTAGATTATATGAATAAAGGAAATTCTAATTCTCCTGTAAGATTTTATGCAAACTTTACTATTTTATGATTTTATTTAGTAGGTTTCTTAAAATGGAAGAATGAATTGATAATAAAAATAACTGTCTGAAAATTTCTTTTTTTGAGTTTCTGAATTTATGGTGTTTGGTGTTATTTATAATTTCATTTTTAAAATCAGCCAATTTATTATAGTTTTGAAGCAGGAAGCACATGGATGTTAATATAAAATCATCATCAATGCTTGAAGAATCATAGTCTTTGTCAATGTTGTATTTCCGAATTTCATAGATACTTTTAGTATAAAGATATTTTTTAACAATGTCATTAGGGCGTGAAGCAGTATTGGGCGTGATTCTATAAACAGTAGTGTAATCTTTTAAAAAATGTATCTTGTATTTTTTGTTAAATAAGAACCATAAGAGATAATCCCCAATAGTCCAGTCTTTGGTGTTTAGAAGATGGAAATATTCTTCCATAATCTCCTTATCATTTCTAAATAAAGTAGTAAGTGTAGAGATTACATTTTCGGGTAATAAATATTTGTATTTAGAATCATTGGGATCAACATTAATGATATTTTCATAAATAGTATTATTAATTATCCGTTTAGAATTTGTAAAAACAAGCCCATAATCATGATTCTGTTCTAAAAAATCGGTTTGTTTTTGTAGTTTGTTTTCATCTATCCAGTAGTCATCACCTTCGCAAATGGCAATGTATTTTCCTTCACATTGTTCAATACAAAACATCCAATTTTTAATCATACCAAGATTTTTCTCATGGTTGAAATATTTTATTGAGATATTTTCATTATTAACCTTAGATTTTATAATGTCTTGTATTACGCCGTCTGAGTTGTCTGTTGAAGCATCATTAGAAATGATTATTTCGTAATGAAAATTTGTTTTTTGATTAATGATGTTCAGTAAAGTCAGTTCTAAGAATTCACTTTGGTTATAAGTAGGAACAATTACACTAACTAATATTTTTTGCTGCATTTGTAGTATTTATTGATAGTTATATTTTTCAGGATTATGAAATAAGCGTTTTTGAATTCAAAGTGGTAAAATCAATAAAACACTCTTTTTTTATTCAATTTTAATTATTTTGAACTCTCAGCATTAAACGACAAATATAATTAATTTCTTCTTCTGTCAAATCAAAATAAAGCGGAAGACAAAGCACTCTTCTCGAAATATCTTCTGTGATAGGGAATTCCACCTTTGGGAGGTATGGTAGAGAAGAGGCCAAACTCGGATAAAAATATCTTCGGGTAAAGATTTCATTAAGGTCCAGCTCTGCTTTGATTTTTAATAAAAGTTCTTCTGATTCTAAAACCACAGGATAGTAGGCGTAGTTTTGGGTCGCATCCTTATGCCAAGCTACTTTTCGTGCTTTTAGGGTTTTTAGATTTTTATCGTAGCATTCGGATAGTTTTTTGCGTTGATTGTGGATTGCTTCGGTGTGTTTTAGGTTTGCTAATCCCATAGCGGCATGAAACTCAGAGTTTTTGCCGTTAATTCCCAATTCCGAAAAAGAATCAAATCCAGAAATTCCAAAATTACGAATAGATGCCAGTTTTTTTAGTAAATCAGGATTTTGGGTAATAATCAATCCGCCTTCCACAGAGTGATAGAGTTTAGTCGAATGTAGGGAACAAGTGGAAATATCGCCATATTCAAAAACAGATTTGCCATTTACTTTTACCCCAAAAGCATGGGCTGCATCGTAGATTACCTTTAAATTATGTTTTTTAGCAATCTGCTCTATTTTAATCACATCACAAGGGTTTCCATAGACATGCGTAGCCAAGATAGCTTGGGTTTTCTCTGTGATGGCATCTTCTATTTTGTCTGCATCTATGCATAGAGATTCGGGACAAATATCCACAAATACTGGCGTACAGCCTTCCCAGACAATAGAACTTGTAGTTGCCACAAATGAAAACGGCGTGGTAATAATCTCTCCCGTTATATCCAAAGCCTTGATAGCCATTTGGATAGCCACAGTTCCATTGGTTACGAATAATAAATGCTGGACATCAAGGCGTTCTTTCAGTTCTATTTCAAGCTGGCTTGCCAGAGGCCCCATGTTAGTAAGCCATTGGCGGTTCCAGATTCCATCTATATATTTTAGATATTCCTCTTTTGGAGGGAGGAAAGGTTTAGTTACAGGTATCATT
>CAUSCF010000028.1:0-16254 GCA_963530295.1 uncultured Flavobacteriaceae bacterium | reverse complement strand
GAGTTTTTGTTCGTGGGAGCGAATGGAAAAATGGAAATGGAGAAAGTCCCTCAGGCTGGATTTAGAATAGAAGGGCTGAATATCGCTGGTTTTGACAGAGGAAATTTGCTTAAAAACATCGGTCTTCCTTTCAAAGTTATTTCTAGTTTATGGAAAGCGAGAAAGATTATTAAAAACTTTAAACCAGATTTTGCTGTCGGGACAGGCGGTTTTGCTTCTGGTCCTGCTCTGTATGTGGCGTCATCCCTCGGCGTTCCGATTTTTGTACAGGAACAAAACTCCATTTTAGGGAAAACCAATCAGTTTCTCGGAAAAAGAGCCAAAGCCGTTTTCATGGGATATCCCAATATGAGCAGCTTTCTTCCTGCGGTATTTACAGGAAATCCTATCCGAGAAAACATCGTCACAGATATTATAAATACCAATGAAGCGAAGGAAAAAATGGGCTTAAACCCAAATAAACTTACCATTCTTTCTGTGGGCGGTTCATTAGGCTCAAAAACCCTGAATAACGCTTGGAAAGAGCTTTTACCTAAATTAAAGGAAAAAAATATCCAGTTGGTATGGCAGACAGGAAAGCTTGAATATCAGAATATTACTTCGCAATGTGGAGGTGGTGAGCAAGGAATTCAAATCAAGGAGTTTATCTCAGATATGGCATTGGCATACTCGGCGGCGGATGTTATCGTGTCAAGAGCGGGAGCCATCGCGATTTCTGAGCTGGCAGTAGTAGGAAAGCCAATTCTTTTGGTGCCGTTCCCTTATGCAGCGGAAGACCATCAGACCAAAAATGCAATGGCTTTGGTGGAAAAAAATGCAGCCAAAATGGTCAAAGATTCAGAAATGAATGAGAAATTCTGGAATACGCTGATGGAAATCTGCGAAGACGAGAATTTGAGAAAAGAAATGTCCAGCAATCTAAAATTCTTTGCAAAACCAAATGCAGCAAAGGAAATTGTGGATGAAATTTTTAAGATATTAAAAACTAAATAACCAATGTGTAGATATGCGATGGTTTCTTACAAACCGCATTATGCATGTTTTAATTGTAGGAAAACCTTTAAAAGAAGGCTTTTTTATGACATCAGAGAAGGCAGGCAGAGTGATATCGCCAAATGTCCTCAGTGTGGCAAACCTATGGCAAACATGGGACTAGATTTTGCTTCGCCATCTAAAAATGATAAAAAAGCGTGGGAACATATTCAAAAACTCTATCAAGTAGGGATTACCTTTCATTCCTGTGGCTGCTCAGGACCTGGCTATATCCCGCGGGACAGAGATGCGCTTCTTTCCTATTTTAAAGGAATTAGGGAAGGGTATGAAGAGCAGCTTAAGTTTTTTAGAAGTAGAATAGAACCAGCAAGTAAAGCTGAAATACAAAGGGATAATGACAAAAATTTTTATTACATCTGTCGAATTCCTTCAAAACTAAAATCAAAAAATGGTTTTGTGAAAAATGAAGATGCCATTGATTTTTGGATTGGTAAAATAAAAGAAGTAGAAGAAGAAATAGCGAAAATTTGAATAGAATATCAGAAATGAAACAATATAAAAACTTTTATTTCATAGGAATTGGCGGAATAGGAATGTCTGCCCTTGCAAGGTATTTTAAAAGTCTGGGAAAGAATGTTTTAGGATATGATAAAACAGAAACCAAACTGACTAAAAAACTGCAGGAAGAGGGAATTGCTATCCAGTTTAAAGATGGAATTACTGAGGAAATCAGTGTTTTAGATAAGGATGAAACGCTTGTGATTTTTACGCCAGCGATTAAGGAACTGCAGATTTTGGATTATTTCAATCAGCAGGGATTTTCAGTTTTGAAACGAGCAAAAGTCTTGGGAATGGTTACCGAAAATACCGAATGCATCGCAGTGGCGGGAACTCATGGAAAAACGACCACTTCCTGCCTTGTGGCTCATCTCTGCAAGGAGGCTGGACTTCCGTTTTCGGCTTTTTTAGGAGGAATTTCGGAGAATTTTGGGTCTAATTTTATGTTTAATGGCAATCAATATTCCGTTTTGGAAGCCGATGAATACGACCGAAGTTTCCTCAATCTGTCACCAGACTGGGCGATAATAACTTCTACGGATGCCGACCATCTCGATATATATGGTGACAAAGAAAATATAGAGCAGGGTTTTGAGGATTTTGCGAATTTGGTTCCAGATGACCGCCAACTTTTTGTAAGAAAAGGAATAAAAATCACTAGAAATGCCCAGACTTATGCAGTGAATGAGAAGGCGGATTATTACTCCAATAACCTCCAAATGAAAGGCGAAAAAATCAGTTTTGATTTTCATACAAAAGATGGAGAAACCTACCAGTTTGAGTGGGAAATCCCAGGGATACACAATGTAGAAAACGCCACAGGAGCATTGGCTCTGCTTCATCATCTTGGAGTGGATTTTGATGTTTTGAAGAAAGCAATAGCTGGTTTCAAAGGGATAAAACGCCGTTATACCAAACACAAATTTGCCGATGGAAAAATCTATGTAGATGACTACGCCCACCACCCGACAGAGTTGAATGCCGTGATAAATTCCATCCGAGAATTTAATCCTGATAAAAAACTTTTGGTGGTTTTTCAGCCGCATCTTTTCAGCAGAACGAAGGATTTTGCAGATGGTTTCGCAGAAAGTCTGTCCAAAGCAGATGAACTGCTGCTGCTGGATATTTACCCAGCGAGAGAATTACAAGAAAATTTTTCTGAAATTACTTCCGAGTGGTTGTTAGAAAAAGTAAATTTGCAAAATAAAGAAGTTTCTACCCTTGCGGCTGCATTTGATAAAATCAAAAGTAAGGATTTTGATGTTCTGCTCACGGTAGGTGCAGGAAATATAGACACCCTCTATGACGGCATAGTGGAGTGGTTGGAGAATAGATAAGAATGAAAAAGAAGTATAGGTTTTTGAAAATCATTTTCGTAGCGGGAATTTGGATATTTCTGCTCAGATTTTCTTTACAAAGGTTTAATAATAGACCTGTGGAGGATATCGTAGTGAAAATGCTGCAAAAAGAACCTGTATTTTTTATCAATGATAAAATTGTCAGAGAAATCATAAGAAGAGAGAACCCCACAAATAGGATAGGAGATTTGAATATTTTGTCCTTGGAGAGAGCGATAAGAGCAATGCCCATGGTGGATAGTGCGAATGTTTACTTGAAACTAAATGGACAATTAAATTTGGATATTAGCCAGAGAATTCCTATTTTTCGGCTTTCAAAAAAAGATAAATCTTTTTATGTAGATGAAAAAGGAGTGGAATTCCCTGCGTCTGGTGACTACTCCTACCAGTGTATGTTGGTTTCTGGAAAGGTAAATCCAGAGGAATATCCCATGCTGGTGGATCTTGTGAAAATCATAAATAGAGATGATTTTAGCAAAAATTTTTTTGTTGGGATTAGTAAAAAGGGAAATGATTATTATCTGATGACCAATGATGGGAACTATGTTGTGGAACTGGGAAGACTCGAAAATTTAGGGTTTAAGATAAAAGGATTTAAGACTTTTGTAGAAAAATATTTGATTTATCAAGACCAAATGAAATATTCAAAGATTTCAGTGAAATACGATAATCAAATAGTAACTACTCTACGAAAGGGAAATGAAGATAAAGAATCCAAAGAAAGAGTCTATAAACCTGATGAAAAAAATAAAGAGGAAGTAAAGAAAGACTCTGACACTGAAAGCAAAAAAGAAGAAACAAAACCAAAATCTGAGAAATCAGAGGAAAACAAAGATAAAAAGAAATAGTAAAAACACGAATATTAGATGGAAGCAAATGAATATTCAGTAGGACTAGATATAGGGACGACAAAGATAGTAGCCATAGTAGGGCGTAGAGGTGCTCATGGGAAAATAGAGGTGATGGGAGTAGGAAAGAGCAAGAGTCTCGGTGTACGAAAAGGTATAGTGCATAACATCGCTCATACCATTAGTTCCATTAAAGCTGCTATCAGCGAAGCAGAAAAGTCGGCAAAAGTTCCTATCAAAAAAGTAACTGTTGGTATTGCGGGGAAACATATCCGTTCCTTGCAGCATACAGATTATATAGGGAGACAAGACCCAGAGTCATATATCACAGAAGTGGATATATCAAAACTAAAGGAGCAGGTTAAGAAAATAGCTGTGCATCCTGGTGAAGAAATTATCCATGTCCTTCCACAAGAATATAAAGTAGATTCTGAAGAAGAAATTATAGAGCCAATAGGTATGCATGGAACTCGTCTAGAAGCTAAGTTTCATGTGGTAGTGGGACAGATGGCGTCCATCAAAAATGTGGTTCGATGTGTCAAAGAAGCAGGTCTGGAACTAGAAGCTTTGACTTTGGAGCCGCTGGCATCTGCTGAGGCTGTTCTTACTCAAGAGGAGAAAGAAGCAGGAGTGGCGATTGTAGATATAGGAGGAGGAACTACAGATGTAGCTGTTTTTAAGGATAATATTATCCGTCATACTTGCGTTATACCTTACGGAGGAGGAATCATCACGGAAGATATCAAAGAGGGTTGTTCTATTATAGAAAAACACGCAGAGCAGTTAAAGATAAATTTTGGTTCAGCAGTTCCTGAATTAGAAAAAGAAAATGCTTATGTTACCATACCAGGGCTTCACGGAAGAGAGGAAAAGGAAATTTCTTTGAAATCCCTTGCAAGTATTATCAGTGCGAGAGTGGAGGAAATCCTAGAGATGGTAAATAATGAATTAAAATCCTATGGAGCTTATGAAATGAAATCCTACGGAGTTAATGAGCAGAAAAGAAAACTTATCGCAGGAATGGTACTTACAGGTGGAGGTTCCAACTTGAAAAACCTTCGTCAGTTGGCAAATTATGTAACAGGATTTGACTGTAGAATAGGCTATGCCAATGAGTACATCATTAATGATAAAAACCAGCTTTTGAGAAGTCCAGAGTATTCCACAGCTATTGGGTTACTGATGGAGAGTCTCAGAATCAATGAAAAACAAGAAAATCTAGAGATACAACACAAAAAAGAGGAGGTTTCTAAACCAGTAGAAGAGGTAGCTCCAAAACCTGTGGAGAAGCAGCCTGAAATTGTATCAACAAAAGAGGTTCAGGAAGAGCCTAAAAAAGAAGCATGGAGTGTGCGTTTCATGAAAAAGTTTAAGAATTTTTTTGAGGAAGAAGAAAATTAATTAAAAGAAAACAATAAAAACAAGGATATAAAAAGATAACATAAACTATGGGAGGTTTTAATCAAGATATAGAAATAGACTTCAAAGCACCTAAAGACAGATCATCTATCATTAAAGTAATTGGTGTAGGTGGTGGAGGAAACAATGCATTACAACACATGTACGAAAGAGGGATTCATGGAGTTGATTTCATCGTACTAAATACAGATGCACAGGCATTGGATGAGCATTCCGTTTCTAATAAAGTTCAGCTCGGAACAAGAACAACAGAAGGACTTGGTGCGGGAGCAGATCCAGAAGTAGGAGAAAAGGCTGCTATTGAAAGTATGGACGATATCCGAGAAGCACTTGGTCATAACACCAAAATGGTATTCATCACCGCAGGCATGGGTGGTGGTACAGGTACGGGTGCTGCGCCAGTGGTTGCTCAGGTTGCTAAAGAGTTGGGTATTCTTACGGTAGCTATTGTAACTTTGCCTTTTGATTTTGAAGGAAAAAGAAGGCTGGAACAAGCTCATACTGGATTAGAAAAACTAAGAGAAAATGTAGATTCTTTGATTATTATCAATAATGATAGACTAGCAGAACAATATCCTGATTTAGACTACGAAGAAGCGTTTTCTCAAGCCAACGAGGTGCTGACCAATGCAGCGAAGGGTATGGCAGAGGTCATTACCGCTCCGTTTAAAGTTAATATAGACTTCCGTGATGCTAAGACTGTCCTTGAAAATTCAGGAACAGCGTTGATGTCCATAGGAATAGCATCAGGAGAGAATAGAGCAGAAGATGCAGTGAAGAGAGCGCTGGATTCTCCACTATTGAATGATAATAAGATTACAGGAGCGAAAAAAGTTATGCTTCTTATTCTAAGTGGAGAAGAGCATAAAGCGAAAATGAATGAAATCAAATTCATTAGTAGTTATATTCAGAATGAAGCGGGAGGAGGAAATAAGGCGGATGTGATTTTCGGGGTAGGAACAGAGGATGGATTAGGAGAGTCTATTAAGGTCTTGGTGGTAGCGACAGGATTTGCTCCTGAACATGAGAAGAATACAGTGATACCAGCAGAGCGTATTATTCATGATTTGAATGGAGGTATTAAAAAACCAGATATACCAGTTGTAGAATCTCAACCCGTTAAAGAAACTCCTGTGAATGATGTTCGCAGACCAAGTAATAGACAAGAAATTAGAGAAGAACAGAAAAGACAGTTTTTTCGTTTAGATAATAATTCTAACTCTAATAACAATTCTAATTCTAATTTCCCTACCAATAGTTTTTTGGTAGAAAAAGCGGAAGAAAAGTTTGATTTTCATCAGACAACTGTGCTAGAGGAGAGAAGAGAGGATGATTTCGCGACAGGTTTTAAATTCAGAGAGGAAGAAGAACCTTCTTTTTTTCAAGAGGAAGAAGAGCCAGTGAAAGAATATGATTTATTTTCTTATGCTGAGCTGGAGCCAGTTTCTTTTACTTTTGATTTAGAGGAAGATAAACCAAAAGAAGAAGATTTTTCTTTTCAAGTGAAAGAAGCCCCTATTAATTTTAGAGTGGAAATGAGAGAGGAAACTGCTCCTCAAAAAGAAGAACCAAAAGTTTCTGTAACTAATAATCAATCTCAGCCACAAACTTCTAAAAATGATTTTCCTAATGTAGAACAAAAAGAGGAATTTACCATCATCGAGAAAAGAAGAACGGAAGAGGAAGATAGCAGAATACAGGAAAGAAGAAATAAATTAAAAGAGTTTAATTCTTCTAGATTTCAAGGAAATGATGAGAAAAAAATAGACATCTACGAAATGATTCCTGCTTTTAGAAGAAGAAATATAGATGTTGATTTTGAAAATCCATTAGATAGGGAACAAAAAATATCTAGTTTTATTTCCGAAAATGACAAAGGAAAAATGGAAGTAAGACGAAATAGATTCTTAAATAAAGATGTAGATTAAAAATAAAAAACTCCACATTTAGTGGAGTTTTTTTATCGCATAAAAACGAATTTATCGTAATATTTACTCATATAGGTCAGACCTATATTGATACTTACTCCTATAGAAAAGCCATTTAGGTTCTTTTCAGAATCAAAAGGAATAGAATATCCACCATAAACATTCATAAATTTCAAAAGAGAAAAACCTACGATAGGACTGAAATGTTTAGTAGAAACCATCATACCAGCATATCCGCCACCGTCGTAGTATCCTACTTTTAGTTCTGGGATAAAATGGTCTTTGCTGTCTACTCCTCTGAAATAGCGCCCAAAAGCTCCTACTGTAATGGATTTGTCTTGTCTTCCCGCATTGTAATCTATACCTACAGCGAGGGAATTTCTGCCAATGTAGTTGTAATCCAAGCCAATAGCTGTTTTGTCAAGGACACTCCTTTTAAAAGAAAAACCATCCTGTGCGTACAATCCTACAGAGAAAGATATGAGCAAAATACTAAAAATATTTCTCAATTGATTTTTTCTATTTTCCATAATTTTCGGCTTTTTCTTGATCAAATTCTCCTTCCCATTTTGCAATGAAAACGGAAGCCATACAGTTCCCAATCACATTCAAAGAGGTTCTTCCCATGTCCATCAGTTCATCTATTCCTAAAATAGCAGAAATGATAATCAGCGGAAGCCCAAATTGCTCAGCTGTAGCGATAAGGACAATCAGAGAGGCTCTCGGTATGGCTGCCACTCCCTTACTTGTAATCATTAATGTAAGACACATCAGCAGCTGCTGCCCGAAAGTCAATTCCATCCCAGCGGCTTGAGCCACGAATATAGATGCTAATGATAGATAAAGCGCAGTTCCGTCAAGATTAAAACTATATCCCGTAGGTACCACAAAAGAAACTATCCTACGAGGCACGCCAAAGGCTTCCATATTGCTCATTACTTTAGGTAAGGCAGCATCAGAACTTGTTGTAGCAAAAGCGATAGAAACAGGTTCTTTGATAGCAGAAATGAAGTTCTTGATTGGGATTTTCAGATACATAGCCAACGGCAGTAATACCAGCATAACAAATGCAAATATCGCAGCATAAAGAGTCAGCAGGAGTAAGAACAAATATTTTAAAATGTCTATTCCCATATGTCCTACCGTATATGCCATCGCTGCACCTACTCCGACAGGAGCGAAGTACATCACGATTTTAGTGTATTTAAACATCACTTCCGCTAGACTTTCCACAAAGTCTATCATTGGCTTTTTCTTCTTTTCATCCAGCATAGCTAGTCCGATACCAAAAACCACAGAGAAAACTACAATTTGCAATACCTGATTTTCATAAATAGACTTTATAATATTTTCAGGGAAAATATCACGAAAGAAAGCCGTTACTTTGTATATCCATTGGTCAGCTTCAGGAATTTGTTTTAGGGCTTTTAAATCATTTTCCTTAACTCCAGAACCTGTAGGCAGGTCGTGCTGAGGAAATTGGCTCAAATCTATCCCTACACCAGCATTGGATATATTGATGGATACCAAACCTATTAGGATAGCAAGAGTGGTCGCTACATTGAAATAGAGTAAAGACTTCCACGCCATTCTTCCTACTTGTTTTAGGTCAGAGTGTCCAGCAATTCCATAAACCAGAGTTGCAAATAGAATAGGGCCTACAATGGTTTTTACTAATTTGATAAACCCGCTGCTCAGAGGCTGTAGAGCCATCGCTACACCAGGAAACTCCACACCTATCACCACGCCCACAATCATGCTGGTAAGTATCCAAGTCGTAAGGTCTTTTTTCAAAATGGCATAAAATAAAAAAGCTCCACCGATGACAAAATGCGTCCCAGAGAGAACTTCCTTAGAAAGAGGCGAAAAAAAGTTGATTCCATAGACAACAGCCCCGAGAGTCATTATCAATAATGGAAATAATCTAAATATAAATGAATTCATTACTACTTTTTGTTTGTTGCAAATATAATGAATAAACTAAAAAAAGGAAACATAAGAGTCTTTTAAGCAAAATATTAAATTATTGGGAAGATTTATCGGAGTCGCTTAGAAGTTTAAAGCTCATTCTATGATAAGGCGTTACACCATGTTTCTTAATGGCTTCTCTATGGGCTTTGGTGGGATAGCCAACATTTTTGTCCCAAGCGTACTCAGGGAATTCTTCGTGGAGTTTCAGCATGAGCTGGTCTCGGTAGTTTTTAGCTAAAATAGAAGCTGCCGCAATGGAAAGCACCTTGCTGTCGCCCTTCACAATGCACTCATGTGGAATAAAATTATACGGATGAAACCTATTCCCATCCACTAAAATCAGTTCTGGGCGGGTTTTTAGCTGGTCTAATGCCAAGTGCATCGCATGGATGCTGGCATTCAGTATATTATGCTGGTCAATGAAAGATGGTGGAATTTCTGCAATCGCAAAATCCACAGCATTTTCCCTTATGTATTGGTCTAATTCTAAACGAACTTTTGCGGTTAGTTTTTTAGAGTCATTGATGAGGTCGTGGTCAAATTTTTCATCAATAATCACAGCCGCAGCGACTACAGGGCCTGCCAGACAGCCTCTTCCTACCTCATCACAACCAGCCTCAATACAAATTTCAGACCAAAAATGTTTTAAATTCATAAATACGCAATGAAAATTAAGTTTTAAATAAAATTTAGCACAAATTTAATATTTTTTTTACAAATATATTGTTTTTATTAAAAAAATGTTATAAAATTGTCAAAGAAAAACCAAAATAACTTTTAATTATGAAGAAACTAACATCAAATGTCTTGGCAGTTGTTCTTTCTTCTTCCTTTGTGATCGGAAACGCACAGGAAAAACCAAAAGACTCTGTGAAAGTCAAGGAAATCGGCGAGGTGGTAATCACCGCTTTAGGAATTAAGAGAGACAATAAATCTCTCGGGTATTCAACTACGAAAGTAGGCGGAGATGACTTGTCAAAAGTTGGGAATCAAAACTTAGTCAACTCGCTTTCGGGGAAAGCAGCAGGGCTTCAGGTAATCTCTTCTGGCGGGGCGCCAGGTTCTGGGAGTAGACTAGTCATTAGAGGAGGAGCAAAATCTCTTACTAATTCTAATGAGCCTCTGTATGTGATAGATGGAGTGCCTATCACTAATGCGAATGATGGGAACTCAAACACCGTTACAGGAATTTCTTCTCCAAACAGAGCAGCGGATATCAACCCTGATGATATTGAGAGTATCAATATCCTGAAAGGTGCCGCTGGAGCTGTTCTTTATGGAAATAGAGGTTCTAATGGGGTTATCCTCATCACAACGAAATCAGGGAAAGCAAGAGCAGGGAAGCCACAAATAACTCTTTCTACGCAGGTTGCAGTAGATAATGCTTTGGTTCTTCCAGATTATCAGACAGTCTATGCACAGGGAGAACAAGGTGTATATAGGGAAGCAACTTCTTTATCTTGGGGACCAAAAATACAAGGGCAGACTGTATATAGTGCTGCGGCAGGAAAAAATGTTACACTCTCTGTTTATGACCCGAGAAAGCAGTTTTTACAGACAGGAGTAACGAGAAATAACAATGTGTCCTTGTCACATTCATTTAATAAATCTAATGTTTTCTTGTCAGCAGGACATTCCTTGCAGACTTCCATAGTCCCTAACCAAGAGTATGAGAAAACTAATTTTAGATTTAATGGAAACACGCAGATTACAGAGAAATTCAATGCGGGGGTAAATGTTTCTTACAATACTACGAAAGGAAATGTGCCATTTGCAGGGCAGGATGGAAATAACCCTATTTTTGCTTTGTTTCACACTCCTGTAAGCTGGGATTTGAAGGGGTACGGCTATGTTAATCCTACTACTGGCGAACAAATCAATTTCCGAGGGGGAAGTTTTGACAATCCATATTGGTCTGTTTATAAAAACTTTGCTAAAACTTCCAGTGACCGTTTCATTACGAGTTTGAACTTAGGATATGATTTAACAAAATGGTTGAAACTGACATATAGATTAGGAAATGATTATTTTGTAGATAATAGAGTGATATTTAGGGATATACATTCTGGTTCAAAACCAAAAGGATATCTATCTTATGATGATGTGAAGAGAAATGAGCTTACCTCAACATTGATGGCAAATATCAATACCAATATTATGGATAATTTGGCATTGACAGTTGTGGTAGGACAGGACTATAACAAGAGAACTTACAGAAATAGTATCATTACAGGGAATGCACTAGCTGCACCAGGTTTGGTAAATACTAATAACATCGCTTCTTTTGACCCAGGATATAACTATGAAACCAAAAGAACATTATTTGGGTTCTTTGGAGATGTTTCTTTAAGTTACAAAAATTATTTGTTCCTAAACCTAGTAGGAAGATACGAGATGGCCTCTACTTTACCAGAAAACAATAGAGCTTATTTCTACCCTGGGGTAAGTGGTTCCTTCGTCTTCTCGGATGCATTTGATATTAACAAGGATATATTAAGCTATGGTAAGCTGCGTGCTGGGGTTTCCAGAACGGCAAGAGATGCAGATCCTTATTTAGTTTTTCAAGCATATAGAAAAGCAGAGTATGGAGATGGATTCGTGCCAGGACTTAAATTCCCTTTTAATAATGATTTAGGGACTTATGTAGGATACAAAGTGGCGAACACATGGAATAATCCAGACTTAAAACCAGAATTTACAACGGAATACGAGGTAGGAACAGAGCTTCGTTTCTTGAAGAATAGAATTGGTTTGGAGTTCACTTATTTCGAAAACAAGAATACAGATGGAATCATTGGACTTAGGATTTCTCCTGCATCAGGAGCTGTTGTATCCATTGAAAATACAGGAAAAACATCCTCTAAAGGGATAGAGGCAGGACTGAAAGTCACACCTATCAAAATGAAGGATTTCAACTGGGAAGTTAATTTTAATTTTAGTAGAATCCGCTCATTGGTGGAAGAAACACATCCTAAGACAGATAGAATATATATGGGAGGTTTCTCTGGAAACCCTGCTATCTATGCTGTAAAAGGTGAAAGATATGGTTCTATCGTTGGTAGCGCCTACATGAGAGATGCGAATGGAAATATTTTGGTGGGAAATAATGGTAAACCAATGACTCAGAGTGGTCAAGTCCTAGGGCATGTAGAGCCAGACTGGACAGGAAGTGTAGGAACAACCTTTAAATATAAAGGAGTGTACCTCACAGCGCAATTGGACATTAGACAAGGAGGATATTTGTTTAATGGAACAGAGCAATTGTTAGATGTATATGGCGTATCTGCAAAGACACTAGAGAGGGAAAAAGGAACAATAGTTTTCCCTGGGGTAACATCTGCAGGAACACCTAATACAACTCCTATTCCAGTAGATAATGAGTACTATGATGCACTCCCGACAGAGGCCTATGTGTATAAAAATGACTGGGTAAAACTTCGTGAAATCAGCTTGGGATATAGTTTCCGTCCAGCAGGATTTGATTTCATAAGAAGTATAGATGTAGGTGTATTTGGTAGAAATCTGTTCTTATGGACAAAGGTGCCTCACATCGATCCAGAATCCAGTTCTTTCGGGACAGGAAATGCACAGGGGGTTTCTCGTTTTGCATTCCCATCAACAAGAAGTTTTGGTGTTAATTTAAAAGTTCAATTCTAAAAACTAAGAAAAATGAAAAAAATCAGAAATAATATATCTAAATATGCTGTTCTTTTAGCTTTGACAGCAGCTCCTTTGGTCGTTACTTCTTGTAGACAGGAGTTGGATATTAATGTAGATCCTAATAACCCTTCACAAGCATCTTTGTCAGGACTTCTTAGTGCCTCGCAGGTTGGTTTTGCCTTTGCTCTTGGTGGTGAGGGAACTAGAATGCCAGCAAGTATCGTTCAGCATTATGCAGGGCATAGGGCACAGCCACTTAACTATGCTCGATATAATATAACATCATCAGCTACAGATGGAACTTGGACAGCTCTTTACAATGCATTAATGGATATCAAGGAATTAGAAAATAAAGCTGCTGCTTCTGGAAATCAGGCATATGTAGGAGTTTCTAAGCTTCTTCAGGCTCATGCATTCAGTGTAATTACAGATATGTTTGGGGATATCCCTTTTTCTGAAGCTTTACAGGGAAGAGCTAATATTACTCCTGCTTATGATAGACAGGAAAATATCTATCCAGCTCTTATTGCCATGATAGATGAGGGGTTAGCTGCTCTTTCAGCAGGAACAGAAACTATTTCTGGAGATATAGTCTATGGAGGTGATGTGGCAAAATGGAAAAAATACGGAAATTCGTTAAAACTACGATTACTAAACCATTTAAGCCGCAGACAGCCCAATGCAGCAGCGAATTTCTTAGCTTCTAATCCAAGTCTTATAGACACCAGCGTGGATGATGCAAAGGTTGTTTTTGGCTCTGTAGCTTCTAATGCCAATCCTATCTATCAGTTTGATGTGCTTTCTGGAAGAAAAGATCAAGCGGTAGCCAGCACTATTGTAGACAAAATGAAAGCCTTGTCAGACCCTAGGGTGAGTGTTTATTTTAATCCTATTGTTAAGAATGATAATGGACTTCAAGGACAATATTTTGGTAACACACCAGGAGGAAGTGTAGGAGATACAGGAGAGAGTAAATATTCCCGTGTAGGAAGCGCTTATGCGTCTATAAAAGCTCCTGTGGTTCTGATGAGCGCAGCAGAGGTTAATTTCATCAAAGCAGAAGTGTATCACAGAGCATCTAATGCAGCAAGTGCGCAGACAGCCTATGAAGCAGCGATTACACAGGATTTCGCAGCATTAGGTTTATCTTCTTCTTCTGCAGCTTATTTAGCGAATGCGAATGTGGCTTATAATGGGACTTTACAGAGAATTATGGAGCAAAAATGGATTACCATGTTCCAAGCATCTTATGAGTCTTGGGTAGATTGGAGAAGAACAGGCTATCCTGCTCTCACACCAGCAGCAAGCAACACTACTTCCAATGTCATCCCAAGAAACCTACCATATCCAGATGTGGAAATTAACTCTAATAGAGCCAACCTAGTAGCAGGCCCAGGGATTCCGATTCCATACACAGGGCTGAGCAATAGAGTTTGGTGGGATAACTAATAACCTCTTCATTTTTAACTAATTTTTTTATAAAGGGAATCTCTTTTTCAGGGATTTCCTTTATATTTTTTATCTTTGCGATTATTTTATTCATTATGGTTAGAGAGATTTTACTTGAAAAAATACAGAAAGTTTTAGCAGAGAGTTTTGGTTTGGCGGATTTCGTTCCTGAAATTCAGCAGACAAAACCTGATTTTGAAGGAGATTTTACTATTGTGACTTTTCCTTTGGTTAAAGTTTTGAAGAAAAGTCCAGATATCATCGCGACAGAACTTGGCGACAAGATACTTTCAGAGGTGGATTTTGTAGAAAATTATAACATTGTGAAAGGTTTTCTTAACCTAAAATTAAAGGACAATGTTTTCCTACAAAGCTTTAAAAATCTTTCAGAAAATTTAGAAAAAATCACGCCTAAGAATGAAACCATTATGGTGGAATATTCTTCACCAAATACCAACAAGCCTCTGCATTTGGGACACATTAGAAATAATCTTTTAGGTTTTTCTATTGCTAATATTTTGAAAGAAGAAGGCTACAATGTTATCAAAACCCAAATCATCAACGATAGAGGAATCCACATTTGTAAATCTATGCTGGCTTGGGAAAAATTCGGGAATGGAGCAACGCCAGAATCTACGCAGACCAAAGGCGACAAGTTGGTGGGAAACTACTATGTGGAATTTGACAAACATTACAAAGCAGAAATAGCCCAACTGAAAGAACAAGGCATGGACGAAGAAACGGCTAAAAAACAGGCGCCGTCTATTTTAGAGGCTCAAAAAATGCTTTTGGACTGGGAAAATGGCGATGAAAAAGTTAGAAACCTTTGGGAGAAAATGAACGCTTGGGTTTATGCAGGGTTTGCCGAAACTTATAAGCGCCTTGGAGTGGATTTTGACCAAGTTCAATACGAAAGCCAAACTTACCTTTTGGGTAAAGATTTGATAAAAGAAGGTCTGGACAAAGGCGTTTTCTTCACCAAAGAAGATGGCTCTGTATGGTGCGACCTTACTGATGAAGGCTTGGATGAGAAACTTCTTCTTCGTGGGGATGGTACTTCTGTCTATATCACGCAGGATTTGGGAACAGCAGTAGGGCGTTTCGCGGATAATGATATACAGAGACTTATCTATACGGTGGGAAATGAGCAGGATTATCATTTTCAAGTTTTGTTTAAAATCCTTAAAAAACTCGGCTACAGCTGGGCGGAGCACCTTTACCATCTTTCCTACGGAATGGTGGAACTTCCTAACGGAAAGATGAAATCTCGTGAAGGAACGGTGGTGGATGCCGATGATCTGATGCAGGAAATGTATCTTACGGCGAAAGAAAAAGCGCAGGAACTTGGAAAATTGGAAGCGCTGACCGAAGAGGAAAAAGAAAAATCTTATGAAATTGTAGGTCTTGGAGCGTTGAAATATTTTATGCTAAAAGTAGATCCGAAGAAAAAAATGCTTTTCAATCCAGAGGAAAGTGTGGATTTCAATGGGAATACAGGGCCTTTCATTCAGTATGCTTACGCTAGAATTCAGTCTTTGCTGAAAAGAGCCGAAGGAACGGATTTCAATTTCTCTGAAAACATCGCCCTTAGTGAGAACGAGAAAGAACTCATCATTGCTCTCAGCGAATACAAGGAAACTGTAAGCAAAGCGGCGGCGGCACTCAGCCCTGCTCATTTGGCTAATTATGTTTATGAAGTGGTGAAACTCTACAATGCTTTTTACCAAAACAGTCCGATTTTGAACAACGAAAATGAAGATGTGAAAAAATTCCGACTATATCTGTCTCAGCTCACAGGTGTGGTGATTAGAAAATCTTTACACTTGCTCGGAATAGGCGTAGTGGATAGAATGTAAAAGTGACGGAAAGCTGCCGCAGAGATGTTTCACCTTTCTGTAAAGTTACAGAAGGTTGCCGCAAAGATGTTTGAGCATTCTGTAAAGTTACAGAAGGTTGCCGCAAAGATGTTTGAGCATTCTGTAAAGTTACAGAAGGTTGCCGCAAAGATGTTTGGACTTTCTGTAAGAAAAAAGGAACGGAAAATAAAAATCCCCCACATCTTTTTTCTTT
>CAUSCF010000027.1:0-17134 GCA_963530295.1 uncultured Flavobacteriaceae bacterium | reverse complement strand
CCTTTTTCGATAACTTCTGGCTCAAATACCATTCTAACTTCATGATTTCCAGCAGGAACGAATACAGCTCGGAGCAGGTAATTCGCTTTGATATAAGGGACTTCCTTACCATCCAGAAGCATTTTCCAGCCTTTCGGGTAATAAATCTCTGAAAATACTGCCAGCTGAGGAGTTTTTGACTGAGTTTTAAATTCCAACTGATTAGGCAGATAATTTTTCAATTCAATCACAGCCGTACTGTCACTTTGCAAGTTTTTTCCCTCAAAATATTTTTGGTCTTCCACTGAAACAACAGCCGTTTTCTTATTATCAATTTCACCCACAGCTTTTATTTCCTCATTTGGAGTTTTAACAAACTGAATATCAGATACAAACCAAGCATTTCCATTTGCATTAGGATTGATTTCAGCCCTTGGCTCTTGTAGAGAACCAAGCAGGATGTATTTGGTATTCAGCATATTAAGAATATTCAGCGTTTTCTTATTGTCCGTTACAGAAAAATATTCGTTAATCAAATCATCATACCTGCGCAGTTTTACGGCATGATAACCACCAACAGAAGATTTGAAATAAGAGGTCGTAGTTTCATTGAAAGGACTGATAATAGAGTTAAAAATTCTATAATGTCCTTTATCTTTCTCCGTCAAAATAGAAAGCGTTTTATTCATTTCTGCTTGAGCGAGAAGCCTTTGCACTTCGGTATTATCTCCTGCTTTTTCTATCAGATAATCAGACACTTCCGTAACGAAAGGCTCTTGGACAAATTCTTTATCCACAAAATTATCATTGTTCAAATATCGCTTATTCACTGACCATAAATCAAAGAAACTAACTGCCCCAATGATGATAAGCGCTATATTTTGAGTTAATTTTTGTTTCATCGTTAAAAACAAAACACCCAACACGGCTCCCACATAAAAAATGGCTTTTATGCTGTCTTCCCTAAACATTGCATATCTTTCATCTATCAAATAATCAAGCAGATAAGGCGGAAGGTATCTTTTCTCCGTTTCGGTATAAAATCCAAGTAAAGATTTCCCAAAAACCAGCATTAAAAGTAAGAACGCCAGCACTCCCCCTCCTGCATACATCAATATTTTTTGCTTGTATTCAGTTGTCAGATTTTTATTGTTAAAAAACGAATAAAGTCCTACAATAGCGATGAGCGGGAATAAAAGCTCCACAACCACCAAAATGGAAGACGGTGCACGGAATTTATTATACAATGGAACAAAATCAATAAATAAATCACTAACAATCAAGAAGTTACTCCCCCACGCAAGCATAATCGTAAGCACAGAAGCCCCTAAAATCCAAAACTTGTATTTTTTAGGAGCGAAGAAAAATCCTAAAAAAGCAAGGAAACAGACCACAGCTCCTTGATAAGCAGGCCCCGCTGTACCAGGCTGTTCACCCCAGTAAGTAGGGCTAGAAAAACCTTTCATGATGTTATCCACTTCTTCCTGTGAAGTAGCATTTTCCTGCACCAAATCCTGAATATTCTGCATTATTCTGTCAGAGCCTTTTTCTTGGGAAGAACCTCCGTAAATCCTTGGAATAAAGAGATTTAGAGTTTCTAATTTTCCATAGCTCCACATCAGCATAGCATCTCTATTCATACCGTCTTTGGAAGCGTGATTTTGTTTTTCATCTTCTAAAATCTGCTTACCTCTCACGGTTTCCTCCGCATATTCTCTATTTGCCAAGAGTCTTTGTGAGTTCATACCTATTCCCAAAAGAAAAGCCAAGACCAAAACTCCAGAAGAAATCCCAAAATGTTTCCAATCGCTCTTTTTAAGCAAAACTCTTATCAATTCCGAAAGGAATAAAAACCCTATCCCAATGAAAAGGTAATAAGTCATCTGAAAATGATTCGCAGCTATCTGTAAGCCCATGAACAGAGCAGTTACAACAAATCCCAAAAGATATTTTTTTCTAATATAAACCAATAAAATCCCTGCCAAAAGCGGAGCGAAATAGGCAATAGTATGCACTTTTCCATTATGCCCAGCACTTATAATTATATAAAAATAAGTGGACAGCCCGAAAAATGTAGCTCCCAAAAGGGCGTATTTCCAGTTTCTAACGGCTGTCAGCCCTAGCAGGAAAAAACCAGCAAAAAGCAAGAACAAATAATTAGCAGGTTTCGGTAGGAAATTCAGAGCATTATCCACATGTTTTATAATATCTCCGCGAAACTGCGCTCCTGTCTGATAAGTAGGCATCCCGCCAAACATGGCATCACTCCAGTAGGTTTCCTCGCCATGCTTTGCACGATAGTCTAAAAGCTCTTTTGCACCGCCTTTATACTGGACTATATCATGCTGTATAATCTCTTTCCCTTGGAAAACAGGATTAGTGTAAATCAGAGCGATAGCAATGAACAAAATAAGGCTTCCTGCTATATAAAAAATATTTTTATTCTCTTTAAACATAGTTTTAAAACTTAAAAAATCTGCCCAAAAATACTATTTTAATATGGATTTTTATAAAAATTATACAAAAAAGAAAAATTTTACTGTTTTTGAAACGAAAAAAGCATAAGATAACTCGTTTTATCCTATGCTTTCTCATTATTTTTCTAGATTAAATCTAATCTTTCACTTCTTCATAATCTACGGTTTCTGCATCCCATTTTATATCTTTCTTAAATTCCTTTTTAGATGCAGAACTGCTGTTATTTCTTTGATTTTCGTATTCTCTCCGCTGTGTATTTGCAGCTTTATAAAACTTAAAAAACACAGACCTTCTGATAAACTGCAAAATCAGATAACATATAAAACAAAATAAAAGAAATCCTATCAGTTTTCCCATAGCAATTAGTTTATTATAATTGTACTGTCAGAGGTTTGAGTGACGGATTCTGTCTGTTTTCCATCTGTCATGCTCTGTTTGTTAGTTGTTTTGATATTGAGGGTAGACTTTTTAATCCATCCTGTATTTTGGTCTATCGTGATATTTCCCTGCTGAGTTCCTTCTATACTTATAGTAGCGGTAACTCCCTGCTGAGTCTGTTTTTCAGATTTTAGAGGAATTCCTCCTTTTATAGAAATCTCTGCGATACCATTTTCCACCTTTGCAAGAGTGTAAGTGACAGAAGATTTCACCTTTCCATCTGGAGTAATGTTGTCCGTTTCTGTCCAGCTATCTCCTATTTTCACTCCTTTTTTAGGTAAAATATTGATTCCTTTGGAGAATTCTTCTTTTATCAATTTTTCATTAAAACCTTGTTTAAACTGCTCTACGAAAGCCTTTTTAGCTTTTGCATCTTTGATTAGAGGCGAAACAGCTTTCTCTATTTTTGCATAAAGGTCATTGATTCCAGAAATAGAAATCACCTCTCCATTTTCCTTCATTTTAACGGTAAACTTACTTCCTGCCAATACCTTATTGATATTCCAGATGTTTTTCAGTTGCTCTTCCTTCGGTGCTGCAGCTTTGGTATCTACTACTACTGTTTTTCCTTCAGCTGTAGAAGACATTTTCTTTCCTACAATATTCAGAGTCAGTTCATAAACTCCATTTTCAAAGTTTTCCACCACTATATTTCTCTCATCTACTACTTCCTGTGTTCCACTCATGGATTTTCCTGTGTGGTCTTTGATGGTTTGGATTTCTTTCTGTGTTGAAGAAAATGGATAAGTTTTCCCTTTCTCTAAAATAAATTTCTGTGTATAAACTCCCGCACTATCAGAAATCGCCATTACCACTGGCGCAGCTTTTTCTTCTTCTGTCGTAGTAGTTCCTGCGTTTTCGGTAGTTGTAGCTTGTTTCTTATCTGTATTTTCGGTTGTCTTTTTATCTTGACTACATGCTACAAGGGTCATTCCTATGATTCCTATTGCTAAAATTCTCTTTATCATTTTATAATTATTATTTTAAAGTTTAACTTAATCTTTGTCTTACCGCTTCATAAAGCACCGCTCCACAAGCCACGGATACATTGAGCGACTGGGTTTTTCCCTGCATTGGGAGTTTTATTTTCTCATCAGAATGATGGAGAACTTCCTTAGAAATTCCTGTTTCCTCATTACCCATCACAATCGCACATGGCTCACGAAAATCAACCTCGTAGAGCAATTTCTGTGCCTTTTCCGTAGAGGCATAAACCAATATTCCCGACTGCTGGAGGTAATCCACCGTATGGGCAAGGTTTTTCTCTTTACATATTTTAATATTATAAATTGCCCCTGCCGAAGTTTTCATCGCATCGGAGTTGATAGGCGCCGCCCCTTTATCTGGGATAATTACAGCATCCACGCCCACGCATTCAGCAGTTCTGCATATCGCCCCAAAGTTTCGCACATCAGTCAATCTGTCCAAAACCAATAAAAACGGAACTTTTCCCTCTTCAAAAAGCTGTGGAACAACATCTTCCACCTTATAAAAAGCAACATCCGAGATGAAAGCCACCACGCCCTGATGATTTTTTCGGGTAAAGCGGTTTAGCTTTTCCACAGGGACATAATTTGCCCTGATTCCGTGCTTTGAAAGTAATTTTTTCAGCTCTGCAATGATGTCGCCCTGCAGTCCATTTTGGATAAAAATTTTATCAATGGTTTTTCCTGCCTCTATGGCCTCTATCACTGGTCGCAGACCGAATATAAAGTCGTCTTTTTTATCTTGATTTCTATCTGTCATTTTTCTTTATCCTAATAAAATTTTTCTTTGAGCCATAACATGTCCGAGATGAATCCCTTCATGTATATTATTATAAATAATGGCATTTTCAATATTTTTCAACTCTAATCCAAAACTCGTGGAATAAGTTTTATACTCAGCAAAATATCCTTCATCATAATCAGAAGCCAACAATTTGGAAGTTTCTTTTAATATAAAAGCCAAATTTTCTACATCTTCCTCCTCTTCATCAAAACACGGAAAAGTTCCCTTTTTATAGAGTTCTACCCATTTTTGGTCTACTCTAAAATCATTTCCTGTAAGGTAATAATGTAAAAGCTGCTGCGTGGCAACACAATGGGCTATATTCCAAAAAATATGATTATTAAATCCATCTGAAACCACAAAAAGAGCATCAAAAGGCGTTTCCAAAAGAAAAGTAGGTATATGAAACTTTAATATTGAATGCCCAAAACACAATAGATGATAAACCTGCTACACCACCCGTACTAATGTCGTTTGGAAGTAAAAATATGGTCCAACCAATGCTGTAGAGATACACCCGATAGCAATCATGATGTAATCTAAAGTTTCTCGATAAAATACCCTTTTTGAAATTGTTATAACCATTTATTAAGTCTATTTATTTTTTGCAAAAGTACTTATTTAAATTGAATAAAGCGATTTTAAAGCACAAAAAATGCCCCCATAAAGCATAAATTACAATATGAAGGCATTCGCTTTTGATTTTGATTTTATATATTATATTGTTTTTTGTATTGGCATATTCTTTTTGTGGCGTTAAAAGAATATACTTATTTTACCTTTAAAGCTCGTGTGGCATTTAAAACGGCAAATACCATAACACCTACATCGGCAAAAACTGCCATTCCCATTGTTGCTATACCAATGGTGGAAAGTGCAAGTACTGCAACCTTAACGCCAATAGCAAATATTGCATTTTGGCGTGCAATGCCTATTGTTCGACGAGAAATACCGATGGCTTTGACAATTTTGGAAGGTTTGTCGTCCATTAAAACTACATCTGCAGCTTCTATGGCTGCATCACTTCCAAGTGCTCCCATGGCTATGCCAATATCTGCTCGAGCTAATACTGGAGCATCGTTTATTCCATCGCCAACAAAAGCAAGCGTGTTGTTTGCCGATTTTTCGTTAAGCAGGTGTTCAACATGTTCAACTTTATCGGCAGGCATTAGTTCACTATAATGCTCATCTATACCTAATTGCTCAGATACAAAGTTTGCAACCTCTTTGTGGTCACCTGTTAACATTACAGTTTTTTCTATTCCCACTTTCTTTAATGATGTAATAGCGTGTGCAGAATCAGTTTTTATTTGGTCGGATATGATGATGTGCCCAGCATATACTCCGTCTATCCCAACATATATTATGGTACCTTTGAAGTGATTACATTTGTCGCAATTTGCTATTTCTGCTCCAATTGATTTCATCATTTTTTCATTTCCTACACATATGTTTTTGCCGTTGATTTCGGCAGAAATACCTTGACCGGCAATCTCTTTTATGTTTTCAACTTTACAATCACAAGAGTTGTCTTTGTAGGCATTACATAATGCAGTAGCAATGGGGTGAGTAGAATATTGCTCTACATGGGCTGCAAGATGCAAGAGTTCCTGTTCTGAAATATTATTTGGATGAATGGATTCCACCTCAAAAACACCACGGGTTAGTGTGCCTGTTTTGTCGAATACAATTGTTTTGGTGCGTGCTAATGCTTCCATATAGTTGCCTCCTTTTATAAGAATACCAACATGTCCAGCGCCACCAATACCACAGAAGAACGATAAAGGGATGGAAATCACTAAAGCACATGGACAACTTACAATAAGAAATGTAAGTGCACGATAAAGCCAAGTAAATAAAGCATCAGTATAGCTTGCAGCAAAAAATGGCGGAATAAACGCTAAAAAGAGAGCAGAAATAACTACTATAGGTGTGTAAATTCGTGCAAATCGACGAATGAAAGATTCGCTTTTTGATTTGCTTTCGCTTGCTTCTTCTACTAAATTTAAAATTTTGGATGCAGTAGAATTGCTGAAAGTTTTATTCACTTTCACCTTCAATACTCCTGATATATTTACGCAACCAGATATGACAGAATCCCCAAATGCTACATCCTTGGGAACACTTTCTCCTGTTAGTGCTACCGTATTTAAACTTGAACTACCTTCAATTACTTCTCCGTCAAGCGGAATTTTTTCGCCTGGTTTGATAACAACTACTTCTCCAACAGCAATAGTAGAAGGATTTACCACGATTGATTCGCCATTTCTTAAAACGTTAGCTGTGTCTGGATGTATATCCATTAGATCTGAAATGGAGTCACGAGTTTTATCTTTAGCATAATGTTCAAACAATTCGCCAATTTGGAAGAATAACATTACGAAGACACCTTCTAAGAATTGAGGCTCGCCATTGGGTAAAAAGCCCACGACGAAAGCTCCTATTGTGGCAACAGCTATAAGAAAATTCTCATCAAAAGGGTCACCCTCCATAATTCCTTCTACAGCTTCGTGTAATACATCGTAGCTGATAAGTAAATATGGAATAAGATAAATGATGAGTATTTGCCATATCGGTAGATTACAGTTACGCTCTGTTAACCATGCTACTAGTAACAGCACAGAGGTTAGACCGATTCTTATTAATTTCTTTTTCATTGTTTTTTAGATTTGTTACTAATTTCGATGCAAAAGTAAATAAAAGAGAATGCAACCAAGTTGCAAAGTTGCTGTCGCATTTAAATAAAAAACTTCATAAAAAAGGATAAACACCAATAAGTTACCTTGAAAAGCCTGAAAAATAAGTGAAAGCAGAAAATAAATAAACTTTTATTCGTCTGTTCAGCAATTAATACTTAAAAAAGAACCTTTCGCAGTTTTTCCCTTATCTGCTGATGCGCCACAAAGTGATAATCCATCTTCTATTTTTCTGTTTAAAAATCCAAAAATAATCTATTTAATTGGATTAAACAAAATTGAGTCGGCTAGATTCGTTTTTTAACAAACTTTAATACTTATTTTTTGATTATTAAACATTTTTGTTAGAAATTTACCCACTCATTTTAACAATTATGTCAGAATTACATCAAGCCGAAGAAATAAAAATATTAACTGAAAAAATACAAGTTCAGAACCATCATTTCTCCCTTTTAAAGGAAGAAATCAATAAAGCCATCATCGGACAGGAATACATGGTAGAGCGCCTCCTCATAGGACTTCTCGGAAATGGACACATCCTACTGGAAGGAGTTCCCGGACTGGCAAAAACCTTGGCTATCAAGACCCTTTCCGAGGCTGTAAGTGGAGAATTTTCCAGAATACAATTTACTCCCGATTTGCTCCCTGCGGATGTCATCGGGACGATGATTTATAATGTGAAAGAAAATGATTTTTTGGTCAAAAAAGGGCCTATTTTCGCTAATTTCGTTTTAGCGGATGAAATCAATCGTGCGCCTTCCAAAGTGCAGTCCGCCCTCTTGGAAGCCATGCAGGAAAAACAAGTAACCATAGGCGATGAGACCATGCCGCTGCCAAAACCTTTCTTGGTTTTAGCAACGCAGAACCCAATAGACCAAGAAGGAACTTACCTCCTGCCAGAAGCGCAGAGCGACCGTTTTATGCTGAAATGCAAGATAGACTATCCTTCTTTTGAGGATGAGCGAAAGGTAATGCGTATGGTAGCTACAGCCCACCAGCCGAAGATAAAACCAGTGATTTCACTGGAAAACATATCCGAAGCGAAGGAACTCATCAACCAGATTTACCTTGATGAAAAGATAGAAAAATATATTCTTGATATGGTTTTTGCAACCCGTTATCCTGAGCAGTACGGACTTGCAGAACTGAAAGATTACATCAGTTTTGGTGTTTCACCGAGGGCTTCTATCAATTTGGCTATTGCCTCTCGCGCTGTAGCATTCCTCAAAAATAGGGCTTTCGTGATTCCAGAAGATGTGAAAAGCATCGCAAAAGATGTTCTTCGCCATCGTATAGGGCTTACCTTCGAGACGGAAGCGGAAAACATCAGCACAGAAAATATTATAGATAAAATTTTGAGCAAAATACAAGCTCCTTAATGGAAAATGCTCCGCTATCATGACATACAAGTCGTGCTGCAGGAAGTCCCTGGGCAGATCAGCCTTTGTTTCAGTATCACAGGCTGTACTCTGCGGTGCGAAGGCTGTCACTCGCCATTTTTATGGAAAAACGGAAGTGGAGAAATTTTAACCGATGAGCTGTTTTCTGATTTTTTGGACAAATACAAAAGTATGATTTCCTGCGTCCTCTTCATGGGAGGCGAATGGGAGGAAGAAGATTTGATAAACAAACTAAAAACAGCCGAAGACAAAGGACTAAACACCTGTCTTTACACAGGAATGGAAGATGTTTCGGATGAGATTAAAAACCATCTCACTTGGCTGAAAACAGGGCCTTGGATAGTAGAATTGGGTGGATTGGACAGTCCAAAAACCAATCAAAAATTTATAGAGGTAAAAACTAATAAACTACTAAACCATTATTTTGTAAAACAATAAAAATTTAACACCATGATTCGTCTAACACCTTCACAAATCAATGAAAAAATTGATTTTATCCAAAATTACATCAAAGCAGGTAACGCCGCATCGGCTTCTTCCGTAGATGCAAATGCAAATGTAACCTCCAAAAACATCGCAACCATGGAGGCTGAAATCAACAAGGATATCAATATCCAAATCAACCGCGAACTAGTGCGAAGAAAAATCGCAGATATTTTCGATGAAGAGACTGCAAATGAGTATGTTCGCCAGATAGAAAATCACGAAATCTATGTCCATGACGAGACCTCTCTGAAGCCCTACTGCGTGTCCATCAGCATGTATCCATTTCTGCTTGACGGACTTCTGAAAATAGGTGGAGAAAGTAGAGCGCCAAAGCATTTGGAGAGTTTCTGCGGTGAGTTTGTAAATTTAGTTTTTGCGGTGAGTTCGCAGTTTGCAGGAGCTTTGGCAACGGTAGAGTTTTTGCTTTATTTTGACCACTTTGCAGCGAAAGATTTTGGCGAAAACTATTTAGAAACCAATACGAAAACCATAGAAAACCACTTACAGCATGTAGTCTATGCAATCAATCAACCAGCGGCAGCGCGCGGATATCAGTCCGTATTCTGGAACATTTCGCTTTATGACAAGCCTTATTTTGACAGCATGTTTGGCGATTTTGTCTTTCCTGATATGATCCGACCTGACTGGGAGCGATTTTCTCGTTTCCAAAAATTCTTCATGAAGTGGTTTAATGCCGAAAGAACCAAAGCCATTTTGACTTTTCCTGTGGTTACTACAGCTATGCTCACAGACAGAACTAAGCCTGTGGATGGTGATTTTGCGGAAATGTGCGCCGAAGAACTCAGCGAGGGAAATTCTTTCTTTATTTATCAGTCTGAGAGTGCAGACAGCTTAGCTTCTTGCTGCCGACTGCGCAACGAAATCAGCGATAATACATTCAGTTATTCACTTGGTGCTGGCGGCGTGGCAACAGGCTCTATCAATGTTATTACACTGAATATCAATAGACTAATTCAGCTAAAAAAAGACATTGCTAAAGAAATTCAAAAAATTCATAAATATCAGGTTGCTTACCGAAAATTAGTCGAAGAATACAAAGCCGCAGGACTTCTGCCTGTGTATGATGCAGGTTTTATTTCTTTGGACAAACAATTTTTGACCATCGGAATCAATGGAATGGTGGAGGCTGCCGAATATCTAGGCATAGAGGCAAGCAACAATACGGATTATAAAAATTTCGTAAGTCATTATCTTAAAATCATTTACGAAGAAAATAAAAAAGCAAAACAGCTCTACGGCTATATGTTCAACACGGAGTTTGTCCCAGCGGAAAACCTCGGTGTGAAAAATGCTATTTGGGACAAGAAAGATGGACTCTTCTCACCTCGTGAGTGCTACAACTCCTACTTCTACCCTGTTGAAAATGAGAAGATTAATGTTTTGGATAAAATTATTCTTCATGGAAAAGAAATCATCCAGTATCTGGATGGCGGCTCGGCTCTTCATCTCAATTTAGAAGAAACGCCGAATAAAGAAGGTTTCCTCAAGTTACTGAATGCCACAGCATTAGCAGGGTGTAATTATTTCTGCTTCAATATTCGTATCACTATCTGTAACGACTGCAACCACATAGACAAGCGAACTCTGTACGAGTGCAGCAACTGTCATTCCAAGGATATAGACCACGCTACCAGAGTGATAGGCTATCTAAAACGAGTGTCTTGTTTCAGCAATGCACGCCAGAAGGAACATCAGCTAAGACACTATCATCTTTCAAAATAATGAGCAGACTGGATATCAAAGATATTATAAAAAAAGTAAAACAAATAGAAATCCGTTCCCGCAGGGAGACTGATGCCTCCCTCATGGGTGCGTATCACTCTGCATTCAAGGGGCAGGGAATGACTTTTGCCGAGATAAGACCCTACCAGTTCGGCGATGAAATCCGTAGAATAGACTGGAACAAAACGGCTCGTTTCCAACAGCCTTTTGTGAAAGTGATGGAAGAAGAACGGGAACTGACCATCATGCTCTTAGTGGATATATCGGCGTCTATGGACTATGGAACAAAAATTTCACTAAAAAAGGAATTCGTGGCCGAAATCTGCGCAAGTATAGGCTTTTCGGCACTAAAAAACAATGACAAAGTAGGGCTCATTCTCTTTGCAGATAAAGTCTATAAAGTCGTCCCGCCACAAAAAGGGAAAAAACACCTTTTGGCTATGATATCTGATATCATTTCGTCTGATTACATCGCCTCCGAAACCCATCTGGACAAGGCTTTGGAATATATGATGAATGTTTTCAAAAAGAAATCTTTTATTTTCGTTTTATCGGATTTTAATGATGATTTTCAAGAAAAAATACTGAAAACAGCTTCTAAAAAACACCAAATTTTAGGGCTGAAAATCTCTGATGAAAAAGACAACGAAATCCCTGACATCGGCTATGCTCTGCTATCCGACAGCGAGACAGGAAAACAAATTTGGGTAAATACATCTGACCGCAGATGGCAGGAAAATTTTAGAGAAAACCAAATAAAAAAAGAACAAAAAACAAAGGAAATTTTCGAGAGTGCTTCGGCAGGATTCATCAGCCTAAAAACGGGCGATGAGTATGTGAAAGAACTAAGAAAATATTTCAAAAAGTAGCAAAAAATCAATAACAGAAGGCATTTTAACTATTTTAGTTGCCATGAATAAAAGATGAAAAAATATTTTTTACTTTTCTTTTTCGGAACCACATTTGGATTTGCACAACAGCTTTCCACGAGTTTGAATAAACAAAAAATAGAACTCGGTGAAACGGCTGTTTTCAAAGTTAAAATAGAAAATTTAAATCAAAAAAATGTAATTTCCGCTCCGAAAAATGGGCTTCTGCCGTTTAGTTTTGAGGAAACGAAAGACAGTATTTCCGAAAATCCAAACAGCTACGAACGAATTATAGAATTTACGATTTATGAGGAAGGGAAACATAGCATTCCTGCTTTGGAATTTAAAATCGGTGAAGAAATCCACCGTACCACGCCTTATGAAATAGAAGTTACCAATCCCACCCAGCAGGGCGAGGAAATCAATGATATCATGCCGAACGAAGAGGTAAACCTTTCTCTTTCAGACTATTGGGAAATGTATAAAAACTATTTCTTTGGCGGACTTGTTATTTTAGGGATTTTAGGATTTATCTTTTTATTTATTTTTAATAGAAAAGTAAAAAATCTGCGCGTAGAAAATCCAGCTTTGAAAACCCTGAAAAAATTAGAACAACTAAAGGGTAAAAACCTGATAGAAAAGAACGAATACCGACTTTTCTATGTAGAACTGATTGAAATCTGCAGAGGCTATCTTGCTGATAATAAACATATTCCTGCTGACATCCTGCTCACGGAGGATTTGATAGATTTAATGAAAAGTAAACATTATATTTCAGATGAAGAGATAGAAGTCTTTGAAAAAGTGCTGACTCGTGGAGATTTAGTAAAATTCGCGAAGACCATTCCTGAAAAAAATATGATGGAAAGTGATTTTGACTCAATAAAAAACATTATATATTCTACTCATTTTAACCCTAAAACTGATATAAACAATGTTTAATTTTGAGTTTCATAGCCCTTGGTTTTTGGCTTTGTTTTTATTATTTATTCCTTTAATTATCAAGGATTTAAAGAAAAGAAAACAAAAAGGAATCCTCATACCATCTACCCAAAATATACAAACGGGCAATGGCTATTTTTGGGTAAATAAAATACTCACTTTATCCAAATATTTTATCCTCTCTGCCCTGATTATCGCGCTGGCAAGACCTCGCACCTACACCATTAAAAACAACTATGAACAGGGCATTGACATCGTTTTAGCTGTGGATATTTCGCTCAGTATGCTGGCAAGGGATTTTAGCCCAGACCGATTGACTGTACTAAAAAAACTTTCCCAAGATTTCGTTTCACAAAGGGAAAATGACAGACTCGGGCTGGTCATCTACGCCGCTGAAGCCTTTATGAGAGTGCCGCTGACCACCGACCACGAGGTGATTTCTACCGAAATAGAAGAAATGCAGCCTGGCGATGTAGCCCACGGAACTGCCATAGGCGAAGGGCTGGCAGTAGCTACCAAACACCTAATAAAAAGCCAATCCAAGAGCAAAGTAATCATCCTGATGACCGATGGAATGAACACCACAAGAAACGCAATGCCTGCAGAGGTGGCCAGCGATTTGGCTAGAAATAATGGGATAAAAGTCTACACCATCGGTATTGGGACGGATGGATACGCGGAATCTCCCGCAGTTGATGGTTTTGGGGATGTATATTTCGTTCCTCAAAAAGTGGAAATCGATGAGCATTTACTCAATTCCATCGCGGAAAACACAGGCGGAAAATACTTCCGAGCCGATTCCAGCGAGAGTTTAGAGTATATCTATAAGGAAATCAACAAGTTAGAGAAAACAAAAATCAAAGGAAAGAAAAACTACGAATACATAGAGTTTTTCAGAGTTTTTCTGTGGATAGCACTGGGATTTCTTTGTCTAGATGCTGTTTTGAGATGGAAGTTTTTTAGAAGTGTTCAATAATATTTTATTGTTTTTTCAAAAAAATATTGTCCCTGCTCTAGCCTTGCATAAATATGCTGAAGCCCATTGCTTAGGATAATTTTGGGAGCAGAAATTATGGTATTATATCTCGCTGCCTGCTCGAAAATGCTCTCGGTAAGGGCTATATGAGGGGCTTTGCATTCTAATAATATCTGTGGCTCGATTTTTTCCGTTACGAGCAAATCTATCCTCTTGGTGGTGCCGTTCAGTTCTATTTTTCGTTCCATGATGAGCGAAGAGAGACTTTTGCCCTTTATAAAATGAAAATAATGCACCCAGTGCTGCCGTACCCACTCCTCTGGCGTGAGAACTAAATAAGCCCTGCGAACCAAATCATAAATAAAAAATGTATCTTTGTCCTGCTTTATTTTAAAATCAAAATCCTGCTCAAAATTGAGCCTTGGTAATTGCATATTATGAAAGATTTAGAAATTATTTCCAAAAATATTAAAAATAAAGAATTTTCTCCTATTTATTTTTTCCACGGAGAAGAGCCTTACTATATAGACCTTGCCGTAAAACTCCTTGAAAACGGCATTCTTACGGAGGAAGAAAAGGCTTTCAATCAGATGATTGTCTATGGAAAAGATTCTTCTTATGCAGAAATACTTTCCTTGGCAGACCAATACCCTATGATGGGTGATTATCAGGTAATTATCGTAAAAGAAGCGCAAGATTTAAAGCTAAATGAAGAAGAGCAGGATATTTTTTTGAGATATATAGAAAATCCCGTTCCCTCCACGATACTTGTCTTCGCTCACAAACAAAAGAAAATAGACTCTCGTAAGAAATTTGCAAAGGCATTAGAAAAGGCAAAAATGCTCCACTACAGCGAGCCTGTGAAAGATTACAACCTCGCAAAATGGATTCAGCAGGAGTGCGCTTCCCTTGACATCAAAACTGCGCCGAATATTCCTACGCTTTTGGCTGAATATTTAGGAAATGATTTGTCTAGAATAGCTAACGAACTGCAAAAACTAAAACTCATCTTAAAAGAAAACGAAATTTTAGATGAAAAACTCATCGAAAGACATATAGGAATCAGCAAGGAATACAATGTTTTTGAGCTGCAGAAGGCTCTTGGGACTAAAAATAGTTCAGCAGCGTTCAAAATCGTTTATTACATGGGCAAAAACCCTAAATCCAATCCGCTGGTGCTTACAATAGGGAATTTGTACAACTTTTTTTCCAACATTGTTTTATACCACACTTTGGCGGGACAATCTCCACAGGTGATAGCTTCTGAACTAAAGATAAATCCTTATTTCGTGAAGGATTTCGCTGAAGCGGCGAAGTTTTATCCACTGAAACACGCTACCAGAGCCATCTCCATTCTCAGGGAATTTGACCTTAAAGGAAAAGGGCTCGGCACCAACCAAACCGAAGAAAACGAACTGCTGAAAGAAATGGTCTATAAACTTTTAAACATTGATAAAATCAACATTTAATTTATTTTTTCAAAATTGTAAAAAAAATCTCCGAAGTGTTTCATATATTTATCCTTTAATTCTAAAAACTATCATTATGAAACTTCTAAAAAATATTTTTCTAGTATTGTTTTTTGTAGGATTTTCGGTGCATTTGTTCTCACAGCCAAGAACAACGGATAAGATTTTTTCATCAGAAAGTAAGATTTTGGTCATTTCTGGACATCCTAATTTAGAAAAATCTAAGGCTAACAAGGCTATTTTGAAAGAATTAGAAAAACACTTCGGAAAACAAATCAGCATCCGCCGTCTGGATAAGCTCTATCCCAACTATCAAATCAATGTAAAAGCGGAACAAGAAGCCATAAAAAATGCGGATTTCATCATCCTGCAGTTTCCTTTGTATTGGTACGGAACGCCAGCAATTCTCAAGAAATGGATAGATGATGTGCTGTATGACTATTTCAAAGGCAATAGGCTTTCGGGAAAATTCAAAGATAAGGCGATAATCGCTTCTGTGACCATAGGCGGCTCAAAAGAAAGATATTCACCACCAAACAAAACGGTGGAAACCTACCTTATTCCTTTACAAGAAACCTTTGAAGTCATCGGTGCTGGGTGGGCTTCTCCCGTGTATTCGTTTGATGCTGTTCCTTCCAACAAGAACCTATCAGAGACCGCATTTCAGCATTTTGTAAAGCTTATTGATTTAATAAATGAGCACAAAAGCGTGGCTGACCAAGGGTGCTGGTAGAGTTTTTTCATTTTAAAATCACTCATATGTATCAAGAACTTTTGACTATAAAAGAAGGCGAGCGAACGCTGTCCAGCAATATTACTCGAATTAGTAACGACTGGAAACTGCCTCCTTCCTATCTTGAATTCACGAGAGAAATGGGATTCGGGCGGCTCTTGGGACTTTTTCTCAGTTATATTCCTATGGGAGCGAACAGCCCTTTTTGTGATGCTTTGGAGCATCGTAATGCTTATTGGAAGAAGATTTTTCAGGAATATGTAGATTTGTCCATATTTGATGAAGAGGAAGAAATGGAGCTGCTTGCCAATGCTGAGCCCTTTATGGTAAGTGAAAACGGCGAGGTTGTATTTTGGGATGTTAGGAAATCTCAAAACGGTGAATATCCTATTTACCTCGTGGATTTTCCTATGGGAATCTATTTCGCAGGGAATAATTTTCAGGAATTCATCACCAATCTAACCAGCGAAACCACTTACAAATCAATATTAAAATTCCATACTGAGCCGCTGCTGCCGACTTTTGAGCCTTTATCTTTTATTGAATAAATTATTTTATTTAGACAAAAAAGTATGAATTTATGGATTTTGTAGATATATAGATTGGTATAAAAAAGGTTAGAATGAAAATCAAAAAGATGATATATTTATTTTTGTTATCAGTTATTATTTGCTTAGTAATCAGTCTTCTATGGTTGTTTCGAAATCCGTCTTACGAAAAAATAGATAAAACATTCGTACAAGCATCAGATGCTGGCATTAAAAAAGAAATCCCCGCTTTTAATCTAAATTTTTTAGTAGACAAAATAGCTTATTCCGAACCTGTTTATTTTCCTAATGGAGTGAAAACAGGCGATTTTTCAGAACACTTAGAAGCTATAGATTTAGAAATTCCTGATTGGAATACAGAAGGATTATACGAGGTAAAAGCTTCTACCAAAGCAGGTGCTTTAGATCCTGCATTTTTAGTATATAAATGGAATTCAAATACTTCCAATACCCTTATTTTTCATCACGGAGCATCGGAATATCCTTTTTACGGGATTTTTTCTAACATTTTCAAAAAAGAGATACTCAATGATTTGGGTATAAACCTAATCATAGTCCGAACTCCTTTTCACAAGCAAAAAGGGGCTTTGAAACAGGGCACAGCGAA
>CAUSCF010000026.1:0-19063 GCA_963530295.1 uncultured Flavobacteriaceae bacterium | reverse complement strand
GCAAATATGGTGGCGCTCAGTACACCAGTCACATCTTTCCTCCTAACTACGACCCTTCTAAAGAAACCATTACCGAAGTGCAAATCACGGGTAAAAAAGCCTCTATATTTACCGATAGGGTCTATGCAGGAATGAATTACAAGCGCGAGTACAAGTACAAACTTGTAGAAGAACGTTGGCTATTAGACACTATCAAAGAACAGTTTTTGCCTGAAAACAGAGACCCTGAAAAATGGAAAAGTGTGATTATATAAAAAAATCTACAATAAAAGAAACTTTTATAAAGTATGCTTATACCCTAATATGAAAATGAAACATAAAACAATCATATTTGCCCTTTTAGGTGTATTGATAGCTGTTTTTATATTTGTAAGATATGGCTTATTCATAGTGTATTGGCTCACAACCCCTAATGCTTTAGAACGAACCGAAGCCGAAAAACAGCTTATAGAACATTTTAAAGAAGTATTTAAAACCAATGAAATAACCATCTCGCCCGAATATGATTTAGAAAAAGATACTACCTATACGGTATATATAGAGGATATCCCTTGCGCAGATACTTTATCTTCCAAAGAAAAAGCCATCTACATAAAAAACAAATTGGATAGTATCGCCTTAAAACCAAGATTCAAGCGCTATATCATTCATTTAGGGTATGAATGTAACACTTATACCAATCATCAATATGAATATGAATATGAATACACAAGAAATTACAGAAAATGAAAGAAAGTATTAAAATAAGTATCTTATCCGTGATTGTTGGTAGCCTCCAAATGATTTTATTCCTACCAAATGGATATTCTTGTATCGATGGAAAAAGCGATATCATTACAGGGATTTTGCATTTTATGCCTATCCAATTTTGCTTTGTATTTTTATATAGCATTATTTTTAAGCCTATTGAAAAACCTATTGCTAAGTATATTTTGCTTCTTATTGTTTTGGCATTTTGGTTATATGCTAATAAAGTGGAATTTTCTCATCGATATGCTTGCTGGTCAACCTATTCAGAGGAGGAAATCAACATAAATGTTTTATACGATTCCATCATTCCTTGTGTTATTTGTATTTTTTCTTTTTATATGGGAATATACTATTTTGGAAAAAGAAAAAAATCACAAAACTCTAATACGAAAAATGGCTCTACAAGGAAATTATAGGCAAAAATATAGACACTATGGAGAACATTTTATAAGTCCTTCTGTCATCGGTCTCCCGTGTTTTTTTCGGGTTTTTGACATCGACGACTTTTGCACGAAAAAAACGCACAAATTTTCACCATTTTATTGAGTTTAATGAATGTTTTTACCTAAATTTGCTACTTGTATTAATCGCACCATTTAAGGAATTGAAACTGATTTTAAATTCAAAATCAAACTTCATAAAATCAATATCAATCGTACCGTTTAGGAATTGAAAAAGCAAAAGGCACGATATTATTCGTGCCTCTTGTTAATTATCATTTATACTATTAAAAGCATTTGAAACGGAATTTGTGTAAAAAATAGAACAAGAATGTATACTGCCTACATTCTTGCTTTTCATATAGGAATAAACCCACTATCAGCCGTTACTTCTTATTCTGCTCAGGGTTTCCTGCGTAATCCCAAGGTAAGAAGCCACCATACCGAGCGGCGCCCTTAGTATGATGCTGGGATTTTTCTCCATCAGGTGATTGTATTTTTCTTTTGCGGTCATGTATTGCAGGGAAGCTATCCGCTCCAGCATCTGCGTCATTAGTTTTCCCAGAACGAATCTGCTGAACTCGGAATACTCCTTAGAGACATTCAGTGTAGCTTCCAGCTTGTGATAGTCACAGGAAACGATGACGCTTTTCTCTATCGCTTGTATGCCGTAGCGCGAGGGTTCGCCGTTGTAGATGGTGTCTATCTGCGCCATGATTTTGCCCTCGGTATAGAAATTACTCGTGATATCTTTGCCTTTTTCATAGTAAAAAGTCCGCGTAAGACCTTCCTCCACGAAATATATCTTTCGGTTAAACTGCCCGCAGCCGCTTATTTCACTGCCTTCTTCGTAAAATTCTCTGATACACTCTTTTTCAAAAAAAGCCTTAATCGTCTCGTTGATAGTCACATGCTGACTGAGATAATCTAATATCATTGCTGAAATTTTGGTGCAATTTACTAAAAAATGCCTTGACTTTTTCAGCCAAGGCATTCAAACAAACAAACTAAACATATAACAACCACTTTACCCTCTTCATTTTGTTTATTTTTTTAGGTTTAAAAATTTTCTTCTTCCTCTTCTTTTTCTACTGGTGAAAGCTTTCTTACTTTTAATTTTAAAGCCAAAACACACAGCACAAAATAAACCGCCATCAAAATCAGCAAATGCTGAAGGTAAGGATAAGTCAGCTCAAAACTTCCTTTTTGGATAAGGATAATCTTAAAGGCTTCCAAAAATGGCGTCAGCGGAATGATATTCGCCAAATATTGTATCGCTGTGGGCATCGCACTGCTTGGCCAAGTAAATCCACCAATGATGAACGCCGGCGAAGCGATAATCATCAGAAACTGCGTCGCCTTCAAGGCATTGGGTAAGAGAACACTAAAAAGTGCGCCCAAAAATGTGCAGGTCATGATGAAAACCGTAGCAAGAATCGCAAATCCAAATATATTTTCTAAAACAGGTATCTTAAAATACCAGCCCATCGCCGAAAGTATAAGGATATTTACCACAGAAATTATCCAGATAGGAAGGCATTTCATGATAAGCATTAGAATAGCAGGACTGCCTTTATAATTCTCCAAGAAAGATTTTCTACGGAAATCCGAAGCGAAACTTACCGCCATAGCAAGCAGCACCACCTGCTGAAAAACCACGCCCATCATGGCAGGCCACATGAAGATAAGATAGTTGGAAGTGGTATTAAACATCGTGATGTAGTTCGCCTTGAAGGGTTCGTACTGCATCTTTGCCTGTTCTGCATTGGCTCCTCTTTTTTGGAGAGTTTTCATTTCCATTCCCGCGGACAATGTCCCGAGCGTTACCTGAATCGCTTTAGAGGAGAAATTCGCAGTAAGAACATTTCCTGTATTGACATAAACATTTATTTCAGGATATTTTCTCAGCAATATATCTTTCTCAAAGTTTTCAGGGATTTTCACCACTGCGGCAGCTTTTGTCTTGATGACTTCATCTTCCAGTCTTAGCGGCTCTTGGGTATAGTGGAGGACTTTTATCGTTTTATTGTCTCCCAGCATATCCACCACTGTGGAGGATGTGGGTGTGTGGTCTTGGTCTATGACTATCACTGGGAGATTGTCCACTTTTCCTTCTTTGTAGGTAAACCCAATGAGCAGTCCGTAAACTATAGGCCCGAGGATAAATACACTTCGCAGGGTATCATTTACCAAGAATATTTTGAACTCACGCTTTAGTAAGTGAATAAACTTTTTCATTATTTTAGGATTACATTAGAGTTTACCAAGATATTTTTTGTCTGCTGAATATCCTGTGGTTTTACTTTTATTTCATAAACAGCTTCCTGCATTTTATAATCTGGGAAAGCAGTGGTCACATCGGCATATTTGGTCAGTTGCTTTATCGTCATTATCTTCCCTGAAACAGCAGCTTTGTTATACACCACTTCCATATTTACAGTCTGCCCTTTTTGGTATTTTGCAATCTGCCCTTCTGGAACAGTAAATCTGAAATAAGTACTCTCTGGCAGATATCCATTGAACAGCGCAAATCCAGCTGTCGCCAGCTCACCTTTGTGAAGTGTAATAGATTCTATTTCCATATCACTGGTAGCAATCACATATCGCTCTGAATAGGCTACTTTTGCCTCTTGTAGTGCTCCTGCTGCTTGCTCAGCCTGTCCAGCCGCCATACCAATTCTCTCGTAGCGAGTCCCGTTTTCTACATCTCTCAGCTCCGCGATTACTGCATCATATTGTGCTTTTGCACCTTGATATTTAGCGATAACTTCATCGTATGCCTGTGGCGACATCAGACTGTCTTTGAACATATTAGTAGCTCTATTATACGATTTTTGTGCGTATTCATACTGCTCACGAAGTCCTCTTTCTTTGGCTCTTAGCTGGCTTAATTGGTTTGCCGTTGCACCATTTCTTGCCATCTCGGCTTGTGCAGTCGCTGCATGAGTTGCCCCTTGAGCCTGAGCTATTTTAGCCGAAATCTCTGGCGCATCTATCTTCGCGAGTGTATCTCCTGCTTTTACTGTCTGCCCTTCTTCTACATAGATTTCCAAAATTCTCCCTGTGATTTTCGGAGCGAAAGAAATCACTTCTTTTTTTACTTTTCCTTCCACTGCGCTTTCCTGTTTTTCGCTGTTACAAGAAACCAATGCAAATGCAGTCAATAAAAGAGCAGATTTTACAGCATTATTCTTAATTTTTATATCGTTTAGTTTCATTTCTTTGTTGATTTTATTTGGTTGTTAAAATTATTCAGTTTGCTTGTTATTAAAATTTTTCTACATCTAAATTTTGTGTGGATTTCATCAGCTCTATCGCTGCTCTTCTTTGGTTAAATACAGCTGTTTTGTATTCTAATTCAGCCTTTTCCAAATCGTTTTCTGCATCTATCAGATCCATAGATTTTTTCACGCCATAGCGGAATTCTTTTTCCACTTGGTCTAATGCATTTTTAGCAATTTTACGAGCTTTATCCTTTAATTCTATCTGAGCCAAAGCAATGTCATAATTGGTCTGATTATTCGCAAGATTTAGCTGCAGCTTTCTCTGGGCATCTGCTTTTTTGTTCTCCAAAACCATTTTGTCTATCTTGCTTTTTTCTGCTTCTCGTTTTCCTATATTTCCATCGAAAAGGCTCCATTTAAAGCCTATTCCAGCATTAAACATCGGGAAAAGACTAAGCGGTTTGGTATGAATATCCAGTTTTTTCACTAAATGAGGAACCACATCATTAGAAGTCTGAATATGGTCGCCATAAAGCCCAAAGTAGGACAGCGAAGTAGAAAGCTGCACCTTTGGAATCCACCAAGTTTTCTCGGCTTTTATTTTGTATTCCGCCGCGGCTATTCCGTGGTTTAGAGCTTTTATTTCAGGTCTGTTTTCTATGGATTTGTCCTCCACTAGATAATTTAAAACCTGTAAATCTGGTTCTATCTGTGATATGCGCTCTCTATCCATTCCTGTGAGGATATGCAACTGAGTGATAAGCAGTTCACGCTTTCCTTCGTATTCTATCATTTTAGTGTCCAGCGTGACCTGTGCCAGTTCTATTTTCTTAAAATCATACGGCGTTATCAGTCCATATCCGAGTGCCTTTTCTGCAGTTTTTCTGTTGATTTCCAGTCTCTTTTTGCTTTCATCTAAAACTTTTTTAGACTGATGAACCAATGCAAACTGGTCATAGATTTTGGCAATAGAAGTAATTACTTCATTCTTACTGCTGGATAAAAGTTCCTGCTGGGAAAGTTTTTTCTCGTTTAAGGCTTTTTTCAAATGTCCTACTTTTCCTCCTGAATAAAGCACCACAGAAGCCTGTAATTTAGATGCTCCCGAAAACCCAGAAATTCCTAAAGTATTATTCTGTGAAGGCACCATCATCCCTGGAAACAGAGGAGGAACCCGTGGAATACCAAACTCTGGCGAAGTGTAATTTATTCGCGTGTCCATATAACCTACTCTTCCTATCAGCTCCACTTTCGGAAGGAAAGTATCGGTTAATCTCTTTTGGTCGATATCCACATACTGCAGTTCCAGATTTTGCTGCTGGTACTGCCCATCTCTCTCTAATGCACTATTAATGAGTTCTTTCAGCTGGTCAGAAGAAGACTGCCCAAAACTAAAAGAAGACATAAATAATAATGCATAAAACAACTTATTCTTACTTGTCATATGTTTTGTTTGTTTATTTGATGATGCAAATTTCCATGAATTTTGATAAATATCCTTTGATATTTGTCAAAAAGTGAAATTTCAAGTATTTAAAAAGATTTTTAATTTTTAGCAAATAAAAAAAACATCTCCAAAAATTGAAGATGTTTTTATTTAAAATCTGTGAGCGCGAAAGGATTCGAACCTTTGACCGTCTGCTTAGAAGGCAGATGCTCTATCCAGCTGAGCTACGCACCCATTAATTAGTTTTTAGAAAGAACTAATAAACTTTTGTCGGGGTGGCAGGATTCGAACCTGCGACCTCCTGGTCCCAAACCAGGCGCGATGACCGGGCTACGCTACACCCCGAATATTATACCAGTTGCGGAGGGTATGAGATTCGAACTCATGCGACCCGAAAGTCGACAGTTTAGCAAACTGCTCCGTTAACCACTCCGGCAACCCTCCATTTATTCTTTAAGAACTCCCTTTCTGTATTTGCTTTGCAAAGGTATAACTTTTTTTTTAACCCACAAATTTTTTTTGAAAAAAATATTCGTATTTTTGAAAAAAAATTAGCTTAATAATTTATATCATGCGTAAAATATTTTATATCAGCTGCTTATGTATTTTGGCTTTTTCTTGTGATTCGCAGAAAAAAATAGCTGATGCAGCCAAATCTTCATTAGACCCAAACAAAACAAACTCTGAAAAGGAAAAAAAAGGCGAAATAGTCCATATAGGAACAGAGGATTTTTATAAAGTGAACATAGCGGACAGCACTAAAAACAATAATACGATAAGCTATGGTTCTATAGTTTCGGCCAAGCCAAAAAAATATAAAATCACTAAAACCTACTTCCCTTCTTTGGGACAAGGTTTCCGCCAGAGATTCATCATCTTGCACTATACGGCTTTGGATAATGAGAAGTCTATAAGAGTTTTGACACAACAGTCGGTAAGTTCCCACTATCTTGTAAGTGATCTGGATGACCATGAAATCTATCAATTAGTAGATGAAAATAAAAGAGCTTATCATGCAGGAATAAGCGCTTGGAAAAATAGCAACAATCTGAACGACAGCTCTATAGGTATAGAAATAGTAAATACAGGCTATGTAGTAGATAGTTTAGGAAAGAGACAATTCCAAGCATTCCCTGAACATCAAATCGAGAAAATAGCCGTTTTGGTAAAAGATATTAGCAAAAGATATATGATTCCTCCTACTAATATTTTGGCTCATTCGGATATCGCTCCGACAAGAAAACAAGACCCAGGCCCTCTGTTTCCTTGGAAAACATTATATGAAAAACACCAAATAGGCATGTGGTATGATGAAGATAAAAAACAAGAATTTTATCCAAGTGCATTAGAAGATATTACTACACTATATGAAGATGCTTCTTTTATACGAAAAATACAATCAACCTTTAAGAGTTTTGGGTATGATATCCAAATCACAGGAATGTGGGACAAACAGACCAAAAGCGTTATAGAAGCGTTTCAGTATCATTTCAGACCTGAAAACTATGATGGTATTTTAGATGCGGAAACATGGAGTATTCTACAGGCTTTGGCTCAGAAATATAAATAAATTCTCTACCTTTGCAAAAAATATAAACATGGATAAGAAACATAAAGATAAAGACGAAAAATTCATAGAATATTGGGAAAACAGCATGCAGCTCGGAAGGGTAAAGTATTCCTTGATAAATGCTATTTTAATGGGAGTAATTATATTTTTAATTTCCAATCTCGGGTATTATTTCTTCACAGGAACCACATTTTTTGAGCTCAGCTTAGATGCTTTTTTATCCTTTGCTATCAGCTATTTTCTTGGTTTTCTTTTTTATTATATCCCTGTTTGGAATGTCAATAGTTTCAAATATAATGTTGTCCTAAATAAAAAGAAGAAAAAATCCAAAAAAAAGTAAAAGACTTGATTTTCAAGTCTTTTTTTATTTCTAAACAGTCTGAAGATACAGTTTTTCCAGCTCGTTGGCAGAGATTTCATCGGCATTGATTTCGGAAATCAAATTCCCTCGTTTCATAATTCCTATTCGGTCAGCCACTTCTTTTGCCCTAAAAATATCATGTGTCGCCATGAAAATAGTAGTTCCCTCCGATGCCAATTCTTTCAATATTTCAGAAAATTCATTCGATGCCTTCGGATCTAGACCAGATGTAGGCTCATCTAGAAGCAATACTTTCGCCTTTTTAGCGATGGCAATGGCGATGCCCACTTTCTGGCGCATCCCTTTAGAATAGCCTCCCAGCCTATTGTGATGAGCATCAGACTGCAGTCCTGCTTTGCTTAGGAAGCCTGTAAGCGCCTCATTATCATAATCAAACCCAGCCAAAGAGGAGAAAAATTTAAGGTTTTCTACGCCTGTCAAATTAGGATAAAGCAGCACTGTTTCAGGAATATAAGCGATGAATTTCTTGGTTTCCTCTGAATGGTCTACCACAGAGATTCCATTGATTTTTGCAACTCCTTCGGTCGGTTTCACAAAGCCTAAAAATATATTGATAGTCGTGCTCTTCCCTGCTCCATTCTGTCCCAGAAGAGCAAAAATTTCACCTTTGTTTAGCTTTAAATTTAGGTTATTTAAAGCCTTGTAATCTCCGTATGTTTTAGATAAGTTTTCTGCAATAAGCATAAAATTCTATATTTTTTTAGTCAATTTTATTCCAATAAACACAAGCAACAATGAGTACAATAAGCCCACAAATAGAGTTTTCCAACTTATGTCCGTATTCTCTGCTGGCGGCTGGTATTTAGGTCTTTTTTCCCAAGGTGTATTTTTGGTCAAAGTTTCCTCAAAAATATATGGATAAAAAAACTCCCGCAGGGCTTTGTGATGTTTTCTCACCGATGCCAAATATCTCATATGCGCTTCTAAATCTGTATTAACCAAGGTGTTATACATTCTCTGCACTCCTACCGTAGGAAGAAACATTCCCAAAGTTTCGGCTTTGTGCTGGCGTTCCATCAGTTTTTGTTCCATTAGTCTGGATGTCGGTTCTGCCTCTTTATCAGCCACATACTGCATCGCATAATACCAGCCCGCTACATAGTATTTCTCTTCTGGAATTTTATATTTTTTATACTCGGGATATTCTTGGTAAAATTTGTTCATCGTTACCGATTTGGGCTTATCCCACTTCTCGTGATAGGCTTCACGCTGGATGAGTGTAGTTTCCATGGCCTCATGAACAGGAGTGGTAGCCGTAATTATCGTATTTCCCAAAGCTGGAAACATCAGACATAGCACAATCCAAATGCCCACGGACAAAATGGCATTGTAAGTAGAATTTCTATTCAATGAATTGATAAGCCAAACCACTGCAAACCAAAAACTTACATAAAAAACAGAAATTCCTAAAATGGCAAAAAACACCACTCCAAAATCAGCCCTGAAAACCAAAGCCGCCACGATCATCAGTATAATGACCAAAGACACCACTATCAGCCACCTTGCGAAGATTTTATAAAAAACAAAACTAAGCGTAGGCACTCCAGAAATTTTTATCATACTCCAGACTCCCGTTTCTTTCTCCTCCGAAATCAAACTGAAACCAAGAGCAATAATCAGCAGTGGAAAAAGATAAATAAAAACAAATGACAAATCCAAATTGCCCACCAAAAGGGATAAAGGATTGGTCAGCTCATTATCATAAATCTGCCCTTCTAATGCCAAGATTTTGGTTTTGATATTGTAGTTTAGAATATCTCTCTGCCCCAGAGAAAACGCCGCCCAGCCGCTCGGTGGATTATAAGTATGAAAAATCATGTAATAAATATCCGTTCCTGCCGTGTTCTCCGCACCTGCAATGTTCAGAATGTGCTCTATACTCTCATTTTCCAGATATTCTATTCTGGAAATATTTTCTTTTTGTTCCTCTATGACTCTGTTTCCGTAATAAATTCCGTAAAGCCCAAAGAGAAAAACCACCAAGACTCCGATTCGGAAGGCGTTATTCCTGAAAATATTTTTAAATTCTATGCTTAAAATCCTCTTCATCGTTACAAAAATTTATTACTATTTTTCTGAATATAATTCGCTGCCAAAACCAATGCAAATAGCATAAAAACAAACGCTGAAATTCCCAAAATCTGCTCTTTCAGAATTTCATAAGTAGAAAAATGCTGGTATTTGAACGGCGGCATTTGTTTCAGAAGTTCATTATTTATCCTCTGTGTCCGCTCTTTTTGGGATTCTTTATAATATTTTATTTCCTCCTGCTGAAGTTTATTCAGGTACTGAGTGCGGTCATATCGGTATTTTTCGGCCTGTCGCTGGAAACTTACAGCATCAGAAAAACTACTTCCGCTGAAGCCCATAGACATATTTCTCATCGCCAAATAAGGATTAGCAAAGCCCAAAAATTCGCTTACTTTGTTTTGATTTTGATAAATTTTAATCAATTCCTCAAATTTTTCATCAAAAATTTTCGTGGTGATTTTTTCGCCTTCCGCAAAAACCAATCCGCCGTAATTTATCGGTAATTCTTCGATGGAACTGACATTATATTTTTTCAATATTTCTTCTTTCAGTTCCTTAAAATGCTGGTCATCAGGATTATGGCTATCTCCTTCTTTTTTAATTTGGTTATGAATGGAAATATCAAAATCATTTTTATTCGGTGCCTCATAGATATTTGCGCCAAGTGTCTGTGTGGCTTTCGGAAGAATAAAAACCATTGAAAACCAAATGATTAAAAGAACAAGCAAGGTGGATTTAGGAGTTTTATTCAATGCCGAAAAAATCACCACTACAAACGAAAAAATCAAAAAATAAATGCTGTAAGAAACCACCAGCAGGAAGGCTCTCGGTATAAGTCCCTCTACATCAGCACCTGACATCAGCCCTGTGAAAGCAATTCCCAAAATAAGAATGGGAAGGAAATAAGCCATCGTAACGGCATAAATCCCCAAAGTTTTTCCAAAAATAATGTCTTTGTAAGTCGTATTTTGAACCAAAATCAGCTTCAAAACTCCATCTTGTTTCAGCCCAGAAACTGAACCAAAACCAATGAAAATAATGAATAATGGTAAAATCAGCTGGAAAATCAGAGCCATACTCAGTTCCCCAAACCTCAGTATTCCGTTGGAAAACGAGGCATCGCTCATATTCATCGTATTCTGTCTGTGAGCCTCCAAAAAAACAGAATTTCCCACATAAGAATTTACCCCAAAATCAAAAGCACTCAAAGGATATTTGTCCCGAAAAACCAAATATCCATAATGTGAAACCCTGTGCGGGTGCCTGTCTGGCTGGTTTTCCCACTGCTGGACAACTTCGGACTGGTAGTGTTCCTGCTCCTCATTGTGATGACGAACATTTTCCCAACCAATATAAGCCGCCAGAGACAAAACAGCAACAATGATGAAAACCAAGTAAATCAGCACTTTCTGTCTATTGATGCTTTTCCATTCTTCCGAGGCGATTAGCTTTACCCTTTTAAAATTCATGAAATTATTTTAAATTTTCAATGAAACTAATATTCATCTCCGCCGAAAGCGCCCCAGCCTTCTCCACAAAGGATTCATAGGAAACAGTATCTCCCTCACCTGCATTATCCGAAATCGCTCTCAGCATCAAAAACGGAACGCCCATAATATGGCAGGTCTGGGCAATGGCACTCGCCTCCATCTCCACAGCCAGCGCCTCTGAGAAGCTTTTTTCTATCCATTCTCGGCGTTGTCTATCGCTGATAAAAGAATCTCCACTGACTACCAGCCCTTTACGAAGCTGGTCTGTATATTTTCCGCAATGTTCCTCGGCAAGGCTCAGCCACTGCTCATCCGCAAAAAAAGCAGGCGGCATTTTGGCCTGTTGTCCTATTTCATAGCCGAAAGCCGTGACATCCACATCATGGTGTCTCACCTCCGTAGCCAAGATAATATCATAAACTCTGGTCTCTTTCAGACCTCCTGCTGTTCCTGTATTGATGATTAATTCTGGTTTAAACTGATTGATTAAAAGCGCAGTAGCCACCGCTGCACTCACCTTTCCTATCCCAGACAAAAGCACCACCACCTGATGGCTGCCGATTCGCCCTTCATGGAAAGTAAATCCAAATAATTCGGTATCTTTTCTATCTTGTAATTTTTCTCGCAGGAGCTGGACTTCTAATTCCATCGCTCCGATGATTCCTATTTTCATTGTAAAGTCTAGTAATTAAAAAAATTAAGGGCAAAGATAATTATTTTGAAATTTTTTCTATCTTTTTCCAAAAAAGCCCTACCCTGCTATTTGGAAATCTTTAAATTTCAGAACGCCATCTTTCGTTGTGAAAACAAATACTTGTGAATATTCATCCGCCATGTCTTCATAATAGACAGTCATGGTGATTTTATCATCTGCATACACGATTTCTAAAGTATTTTTTGACCCATCAGATGAAGATTTATTGGTATATTCTGCTTCATCACGCCCTTGTTTCAATACTTTATCAACATCTATTTTTGCTAAAGTTTCCCTGAAATTATCATTAAAAATTCCATTAAAATAAGTCTGAAATTCTTTTTCGCCAAATCCTTTCCCTAAATGTTTTTCCCATTTTTCAGATTCCAAAGCCACATACCAAAAGTTATCATTTTTGATAGGAAAATCAAAATATGCTTTTACTTCATCTGGCTTGCCTTTTCGCATTCCTTTTATGAAAGAAGCAAGTTGTTTTCGCAGGTGTTTTTTATGAGATTTTTCTATTTTTGTTTTTACTGGTTTGTTGGCATTCTGCTGATTTACACAACTTAAAAGAAAAAACAAACCAAGACCCGTCAAGATAGTTTTTATCCTCATAATAATTTGACTTTATATTATTTAGCAACACAAATATAATCAAAAAACCGATAGCCATTATAAACTATCGGTTTTCAACAAATTAAATTATTTTTATGAAAAAATCTTGTATTTATCTTAGAATGTGTACTTTGCAGTAAGCATCATATTTCTTGGTGCTCCTGGGAATAGTCTTGGATAGTTGAATGCCCCAAGCCAATAAGTTTTGTTAAAGATATTATTAACATTGAAAGACAGCTGCATACTTCCTAGTTTATAATAAGCTGCTGCATCAAATACAACATAAGAAGGTAGCACAAGGCTTCTTTCCTGCCAAGAAACTTTATCACTTGAGTAATTAGCTCCTAGACCAAATCCTACATTTCTTAAGAAACCTTCTTTTATGTCATATCTTGACCAAAAATTAAACATATGTTTAGGAGCGTTACTTTTTTGGTATGTTTCTCCATTTGGATAGGTAAGTTTAGAATCATTGAATGCATAACCTATATTTACCATCCAATTTTTAGTAATTCTACCCATCAAATCTACTTCTATACCTTTGTTTTTCTCTGTTCCTCCCTCAGACATTAGCTCATCTACCGCACCATTATATTGTCTATCATCATAGGTCAAAACATTATTTTGCTTAATGCTATATAATGCTAAATTAGCATGTAATTTTCCATCTAACCATTCTGTTTTAGCACCTATTTCGTACATTTTCGTAGTTCTTGGATTAAATGGCTCTTTTACATAGACCATTTTATTTTCAGTGTCACTCCAAGCCTGTCTAAATCCATTGTATCCTAAATAAGCATCTGTCTGCATTTGGAAACCTTCTATATAGGAAGCATAAGCATTGATGTTTTTCGTTGCTTTATACATTAGCCCTGCTCTGAAAAGTAACTTATTCTTTTTGGTTGTAGTTTGATCATTTCTTCCATAATAATTCTTATCTACATACCACTCATGACGAAGTCCCAAATTAACAATCAATTTATCCCAAAGCTCCATCTGATTCATCACATACCCTGCATTTGTCATAAAGTAAAGAGGGTCTGTAGCTACATTTACATTCATTATATAATCTGAAGGATTTACATAATGATGAGCATCATTTCCTGTTAGATCCCAATGCGGAACATTCGGAACTGGGTTTCCATTACCATCCATTTGATATAAGCTAGATCTTGCTGCACTATATGAGTTTCTAATTCCTCCAGCAACTGTTTTATACCCTCTTGCTGTTCTATACCCACTATTAGCTAACTCAAAAGTAATAATATCATAACCCAATACAGATTTATTTTTAATCTTATCTCCTATCTTCCAATCATAGTTCAAATAAGCATTAAAATTATCTGTATAATAATTAGTATAACGCTGTACATATCTCATCTGTACTTTGTCATACATAAGGCTACCATCTCCTTTTCTACCAAAGTTATTATCCGTTCTTAACTCCACCAAATCCTCATTCCATCTATGTTTCATATATGCCATATTCAAACTCAGATTATCAGCAAATTTATGTGTAAAATTCACCATGAAATTTAAATCCAAAGTCTTATTATAGTCATTAAGTGCTCCAATAGCATAAGAAATTGGTGTCGCATGTAATGATGGTGTAGTACCTGGTGTATAGAAAATAGGCTGACCTCTGTCCAATCTATTATTATTATCTGTCAATACAAATTCAAAACTGATACTAGTCTTATCATTTGGAATATAAGCTATTGTCGGTGCTATTTGGTATGCTTTCTTAAATTGTAAGTGTCTGAAAGACTTTCCGTTTTCGTATCCCAAATTCAAACGATATAACAATGTTTTGCTCTTATTCAAAGGTCCAGTAAAGTCTAATGCACTCACTACATTCCCCCAGCTTCCTACACCAAAGGTAACCTCTTTCATATTAGACTTTAAAGGTTTTTTCGTCACAATATTGATGGTTCCTCCCGCGTCTGTACTAGAAAAAGTCATACTCGCAGGACCTTTGATTACTTCTACCCTCTCTACATTCATCATCATTGGTTGGCTAAACAAGATATGAGATGTTGCCATACCATTCATCATTCTATTTTCTCTATAGGTATTCTCTTGCTTCACCCCACGAATGGCGTAATCATTATAAAAACTCGCCTGAGTTACCCCACTCACATTCTTCACTACATCTCCCAGCCTTGTAACCCCTCTATCTGCGATAAGCTCCTTAGTCACAGTAGTTATCGCTTGGGAAACCTCCATGTTTTTCAAGGCAATTTTAGATGCCGAGAAAGAATAATCACTGCTATAGTCTTTTCTCGCTCTACCAATTAACTCTACTGTTTGTAGTTTTTTTACTTTTCCGTCTTCTTCCTCATCTTGTGGCTCATTAGGATCTGTAGTATTTTTTGCTACAACAGGCTCTGTTGGTTCTGTAGGCTGCTCAGTTACAGGTTTTTCTTCAACAACAGGTTGTGATGTAACCATCTGATAAACAATCACATCTCCTAAATCCAAAACTCCATTATCCTCCACTGTAATTTGGTTTTCCAATGGATTTGCTCCTTCTGCTACGATGCTGATAGTGTAACTTCCTCCTTCTGTAAGTGTTACATTAAAAAATCCCGAAGCATCGGTCATAGAGGTCATTTCTTTATCCCCCTTTTTTAGTATAATGCTGGCATTAGAAACAGGATTGTCATGCTGAACTACCCTACCCTTCACCATCTGTGAATATCCCATTAAGGACATTAACAAACTCGACACTAATAATACTTTTTTGTTCATAATGAAATATAAAATTTAAACTTATGTTATTTTTTTAAAAAATTATGGCACAAAAGTAATACTATTTTTTATTTTCTTGTTAATTCAAAACATGATTTTTATCATCAATTTTTTAGAAAAGTAACATCTTTACTTTTGTATCATTAAATCAAAATATCTTTTTTAATCCAAAAAAATAAATTCATCATCTTTATTCCGTATATTTGCACAAAATTCATTTCTAAATACTAAATCAAAATGAAAAGAAGAGACTTTCTGAAAACAGGTTCATTAGCTGCTTTAGGCGGAATGCTACTAACTCCCTTTGGAGCAAAAGCAAACACTATAAAGGAAGAATTCCGTGGCAGAAAAGCCAAAAATATCATCTTCATGGTAAGTGATGGGATGAGCGTAGGAACGATGATAATGGCAGACATCTACCTGAAAAGAAAAAATGGAAAAAGTTCCAACTGGGTGGGACTTTACGAAGATAATCTTGTCCAAAGAGCATTGATGGATATGGCCTCTGCGAATGCTATCGTAACAGACTCAGCAGCAGCAAGTTCCTCTTGGGGAGGTGGTGTCCGTGTGAATAACGGAAGCCTGAATGTAAGCCCAAATGGAAAGGAAAACATGCCTATTCTTCAGAAATTCAAACAAGCTGGCAAAAAAGTAGGCTGTGTAACTACAGTTCCTATCACCCACGCTACACCAGCAGGATTTTGTGTTACCAGCAAGAGAAGAAACGCCATGGACCACATCGCTGAACAATATGCAGAGCTAAACTTTGATGTAATGATGGGAGGTGGCAGCCAATACTTTGACAAAGACAAAAGAAAAGATAAAAAAGATGTTTTTGATTTATTTGTGAAAAAAGGATACACCGTTGCAAAAACTAAATCAGAAATGTTCAGTGCTCCTAAAAACAAGCCTATTTTAGGAACTTTTGATGAAGATGCCGTGCCTTACACCGTAGATCATTTACGCGATGAAAAAGCATCAAAAAACATCCCTAGCCTTGCCGAGATGGCACAAAAGGCGATAGACCAGATGAAAGACCACAAAAATGGTTTTGCGCTACAGATAGAAGGCGGAAAAGTAGACTGGGCAGCACACGGAAACGATATTGCGGCTCTATTATTTGACCAAATCGCTTTTGATGAAGCTGTAAAAGTAGTAATGGACTTTGCTAAAAAAGATAAAAATACATTGGTAGTGATTACCAGCGACCACGGAAATGCCAACCCTGGGCTGATTTATGGAGGTAAGACCAATGACAATTTTGATCACTTACAAAAATTCACACACTCTAATGACTGGATTTTACAAGGAATACATGCTTCCAGCAGCACTTCTTTCGTAAAAGACAGAATTGCAGAGGCTTGCGGAGGTTTCGCTATAACTGATGAACAGGCGAAAGAACTTCTTTCTTATTACAACAATCTTAAAAAAGAAGATGGACTATACAACCATAAAAACCTGCCTTTCAGAGCTTTAGCAGAGATGCAGAAAGCATACACTTCTGTCGGCTGGATCAGTATGGACCACTCTTCTGATTACACAGAACTTGCAATGTACGGCCCTGGTAGTGAGAACCTTAAATCATTTATAAGAAATACCGACATGCACAATTTCCTGCTAAATGCAGCGCATGTGGAAAATAAGTTTTAATTGGAAATAATTAAACTCTCATAATAAAAGTGAAGACGCCTATGCATCTTCACTTTTTATTTTATAAAATTTCAGAAAGTTTTTTCGTGAGATTTCTTCTGGAATACTGCTGGACACTTTGCTGGTTGGTTTCCAAATTCCCTGCTTTCCATTGCTGATAAATTTCTAAAATATAGTTTTTAATTTCCTGATTATCAGCATATCCAAAATGCCTACCCGCGCCTGTTTCTTTCAAAATATCGGCTACATCGCTTTCTTTTGGACCAAAGGAAACTATCTTTTTCCCAACTGCCAGATATTCAAATAATTTCCCGGGAATGATTCCCTTGGAAGTATCACGGTCAAAGTTTGTAATCAGCAGAATATCCGAATTATTCATTTCTTCAACAGCCCTATTATGAGAAAGATAACCACATAAATTCACTTTCTTTCCAAGAGCAGAAGATTCTATCTGCTGTAAAATTTTATCATCTATCCTGCCTACAAATTTCAGCTCAAAATCTTTTGAAAAATCTGCATTTTCCTCAACCAAAGCATTCAGGATTTCCCAAAGGTTTTCAGGATTTCTAAGCTGTTCCAAAACTCCGATATAGCTCAAAGTAAATTTCTCTGTTTTGGATTTTTCTGCAATCAGCTCATTTTCATCAAATCCGTTTGTTATGCAGGCTGCATTTGCGCCTTTTTTCCTGAAATTTTCAGCATCTGTGGGACTTGTAGCAAGGGTAATATCTGCATTTTTAAAGACTTTTTCTTCCAGAGTTCGGTGCTTTTTGTCCGCCCATTTTGTAAGTTTAAGATGCTTGTAATACGAAATTTCCGTCCATGGATCTCTAAAATCTGCAATCCATTTCAGATTTGGGAAATATTTTTTCAGTTCCAAACCTATCAAATGAAGGCTGTGAGGCGGCCCTGTAGTCACCAAAGCATCAAAATTATTTTCCTTTAAATACTTTTTCAGATATTCTACGGAAGGTTTTACCCAAAAAACTCGGGCATCGGGAATGAAAAAATTACCTCTGATAAAAATAGATAATTTGGACATAAAAGACTGGTTTTCACCAATATCAAACTGTCCTGACTTAAATTTCTTATTCTTTTTACTGAATATTTCGGCAAGCTGGTAAGGCTCCCAAATTTTAGTTTTAATAATCTCCAAATCAGGAGATAAATCCTTACTCAAACTCTCATCCAAAAGTGGATAAGATGGATTTTCTGGAATGAAAACCGTGGGTTTCCAGCCAAATTCCGGCAGATATTTTGTGAATTTCAGCCATCGCTGAACTCCTGGCCCGCCCGCAGGAGGCCAATAATAAGTGATGATAAGGATTTTTTTATAACTCATTGTTTTTATTACAATTCCATTTTCATCATTATATCAGTCTGCTCATCATCCCCCAAAACAAAAATATGTTTATCAAACGGCACAAATCCATTTTTTTCATAAAAATCGATGGCTTTTTGGTTCTTTTCCCAAACTCCAAGCCAAATATATTTCACTTTATTTTGCTTGGCTACTTCTACAGCTTTTTCATATAATTTTTGCCCTATTTTCTTTCCTTGAAAATCTTTCAAAACATAAATTCGTTCTATTTCAAGCGATTCATTATCATTTAATTCCGTTTGAGAATGACCAAAATTCAGTTTTAAATAACCTACTATTTCATCATTATATTTTGCAAAATAAAATAGAGAATCAGGATTATTCAGCTCTCCCAAAAGTTTATTAGAAGAAAAGCTTTCTTCCAAATATTTTTGCATATTTTCTTCCGTATTAGTTTGGGAAAAAGTTTCAAAAAAGGTTTGTCTTCCTACTTTTTGCAAAGAAGTAATTTCATTACTATTTACTTTTGTAATCTCAAAATTATCCATAATTCTATTTTGTATTTTTTCTTCTAAATTTCAAAAATCCGCCCACACTCAGCAACAGGAATATCCCAAATGCACTCATGGAAATCATTTTTCCTTTTTCGATAACTTCTGGCTCAAATACCATTCTAACTTCATGATTTCCAGCAG
>CAUSCF010000025.1:0-20742 GCA_963530295.1 uncultured Flavobacteriaceae bacterium | reverse complement strand
CCCACTGTTGCCACATGTGCTTTTTCTAAAAGATACATCGCAAAGTCATCAGAATCATTGATTTTCACGCCGTCCAAAGTCTGACCTATGTAGTGAGAAATATCTGGGAACATATAAAAAGCTCCTTTTGGCTTGTTGATTTTGAAACCTTTTATTTCTTTTAAAAGATTGAAAACCAGTTCTCTTCTCTTTTCAAAGCTATCAATCATGTATCTGTATTCAGAAGGATTGGTTTCTAATGCTGTGATAGAAGCTCTCTGCGCAATGGTATTCGCACCAGAAGTCATCTGTCCCTGCACCTTGTCACAAGCGGCAGCAAGCCAAGTAGGACACGCAGAGTAACCTATTCTCCATCCTGTCATCGCGAAAGCCTTTGACATTCCGTTGATTACAGCAGTCTGCTCATACACTTGCGGAAATTCTGCAATAGATGTATGTTTTCCACCATAATTGATAAATTCATAGATTTCATCAGAAATAATGGTAATTTGCGGATATTTTGCGATAACATTTGCAATAGCCTCCAACTCTTCTCTTTCGTAGAAACTTCCAGAAGGATTACATGGAGAACTGAATAGCAAAGCCTTAGTTTTAGGAGTAATTGCCGCTTCCAGCTGAGCCGCTGTCATCTTGAAATCTGTATCTATCGTTGTATTGACAAAAATAGAAACACCGCCCATCATTTTTACCATTTCATCATAACTTACCCAGTATGGCGTTGGTAAGATTACTTCATCACCATCATTTACAACAGAAGCCAATACATTGAAAATAGATTGTTTCGCTCCGTTAGAAACGCAGATTTGGTTTGGTTTGTAGTCAAGATTATTATCTCTTTTTAGTTTTTTACAAACCGCCTCACGAAGTTCTAAAAACCCTGTAACAGGCGAATAGTGACTGTAATTTTGGTGAATAGCATCTATTGCCGCTTGTTTGATATTATCTGGAACATCAAAATCAGGTTCTCCCAGTGTAAGGCTTATCACATCTATTCCTTGACTTTTCATTTCTCTGGCTTTATTAGTCATCACGAAAGTCTTGGAATAGCTCAGTCTATTGAGTCTATCAGAAAGTTTTTCCATTTTTATTTATTTTTTTACAAATTTCTACAAAGTTAATCAAATTAAATTATTTCCTCTTTTATTTTGTATCGTTTTTAGTTTCAAAGAATATTTTTAGGTTTTCTAAATTTTTCTTCTCACTTCCCACGAAAATTTCTTTTTCGGTAAGAAAAACAGGGCGCTTCAGAAAACTATAATGGTCTAAAATCAAGTCCCTGAAATCCTCTTCTTTCAGCGTTTTCACATCTATTTCTCTTGCCTTTATTTGAGTAGATTTTTTACTGAAAAGCGCCTCATAACTTCCTGTGATTTTGTACATTTCCTGAAGTTCTTCGCTGGTTACATTCTCGGATTTCAGTTCTCGGATTTCCCAGTCTGTAAGGTCAAATTCAGACATTATTCTCTTGCATGTGCTGCATGTTTTTAGATAAAATACTTTTTTCATTATTAAATAATTCTTTTACAGATTCATATTTACAAAAGCTTGATTCTATCATCTAGGATTTCTATGATTTTATCCTTATAAAGCCCTCCGATAGCCTTTTTAAAGTTTTTCTTGCTCATTTGCAGTTCTTCCTTTATTTCCTCTGGCGAAGACTCATCAGAAAGATACAAAAGCCCATAGCCCTGCTCCAGTTTTTCTAATATTTTCTGCTTAAATTCATCCATATTCTGGTATCCTTCTGGCTGTATAGAAACATCTATTTTCCCATCTTCACGAAGGTTTTTGATGTATCCTACTTCCTCTGAAAATGGATAAAGTTTTTTGTAAATATCCGAAAAATAAACCAATCCTATATATTTTTGATTGATGATGACATTCCAGCCAAGCTCAGATTCATTGGCTATGATTAAAGAAACTTTATCCCCTTTTTTAAATGGAAGTTCCTGATACTGTGGATTTCTTTTAAATTTAGTCGTCCCTGTCAAAAGCCCCGTTTCTTCATCGATATAGACATAGACCAAGTATTTTTTACCCTCTATTATCTTGGTTTTCTGCTGTTTATAAGGGATAAATAAATCCTTAATAATCCCCCAATCCATAAAAGCCCCGCTCGGAAGGGTATGGGTGCAGGTCATAACCGCAAACTCCCCAACTTGGCAGAATGGCGTTTCTATGGTCGCTTGTAGTTGGTTATTATCCTGATAAACAAACACTTCTACTTTATCACCTGTATTCCAGCTTTCATCAGAAAAAATCTTCGGGAGAAAACATTTTTCATTATTTTTATCTTCTAAATAAACGCCCTGATGATTTCGTTCTGAGACTGTTAGCGTTTGTATTTTTCCTAATTCCATTAGTTTTTATTGTTTTATTTCCCCTATTTGGGATTTTTTTAATGATTTGATACTTTTAATTCCACCAAAACAGGGAAATGGTCACTATACCCTCCTAAATACCGCGTTCCTGCATAGGTACGAAATGGTTTTCCCTGATATTTTCCATCTCTGGTTCTGAGGTCATTATGCGCAAAAACTTCCGCTTTCTCAAATTTCAATAGAGAATTTTGTCCATAGAAATACCCAGAAAGTATAATTTGGTCAAATAAAAGTCCTTGTTTTGAGTAAAAAGTGGAAAACTTACGCTCATGATACAACTTCGAAAAAGGATTTTCCAAAATCTTTTCCGAGCCATCATTATAGAGCAAAAAGTTCATATTTTCTGCATAGGGATTTTCATTGAAATCTCCCAAAAGTATCACGGCTTCCCTGTTATCTTTAAGAAGAGCCAATGTTTTTTCTTTGACTTCGTTTAAGATATAGTCCCTTTTGGGCTGATTGATGCCATCATCTCTTTTTGATGGCAGATGAAGAACGAAAATATTGAGAATATCGCCTCTGTATCGGACTTTGCAATGAAGAATATCTCTAGTCGTATCCATGCCATCCACACCATCTTCTTCAAATTCAAAAATAAAACTTATCGTATCAGAATCTATAATATCTATTTTTGTTTTGTCATAAAGAAGTGCCGTATCCACGCCTCTTTCATCCAAAGAGTCATAATGCACATAAGCATATCTGCCATCAAAAACAGGCTGCTGAATCAAATCTTCCAATACTGAATTATCAGCAATTTCCGCTAGCCCAATGATGAAAGGAAGCTCACCTTTTTCCTGTTTAATAAGTCCAAAGACATGAGAAAGCCTCTGCAACTTGTGTTTATACCGCCATTCATTCCATTTTTTCAGGCCAGAGAATTTTTTACTCTCCCCTTTTACAAATTTCTCATCGGGCGGAAAAAGATTTTCCACATTATAAAAAACCGCCAGTTCTTTATGACTCTTCATCGTTATCCTAAAATATACCGCAAGGTATCATTTTTTTAGCAAAAATCCTTTGAAAATTTAAATTATTTAATCCAATAAGTCTGGGCGCTTCTGCTGGGTGATTTCTAGCGCTTTTTCGTGTCTCCACTGCTCTATCGCTGCAAAATTACCACTCAAAAGAACTTTCGGAACTTCAAGCCCTTTATAAACTTCTGGGCGTGTGTATATCGGCGGTGAAAGAAGATTATCCTGAAAACTATCCGTAAGAGCCGACTGCTCATCATTCAGAACCCCTGGTAATAGTCTGACCACAGAATCCACAAGGACACATGCCGCCAGCTCCCCTCCTGTAAGGACAAAATCCCCAATGGATATCTCCATCGTTACATGTAAATCCCTCACTCTCTGGTCAATACCCTTATAATGCCCACAGATTAAAATCAAGTTTTCTTTCAGTGAAAGGCTGTTTGCTATTTTTTGATTGAGTGTCTTGCCATCTGGCGTCAGATAGATGATTTCATCATAGTTTCGCTCTGATTTTAGCTGAGAAATGCATTTATCCAGCGGTTCCACCATCATTACCATTCCTGCGCCGCCACCATACTGGGTGTCATCTATTTGTTTATAATTATTCGTGGAATAATCTCTTACATTATGGAAATGTATTTCCGCCAGCTCTTTTTCTATCGCTCTTTTTAGCATCGAAACCTTAAAAGGGCTTTCCATCAGTTCTGGAACCACAGTGATGATATCTATCCTCATAAATCAGAATTTTCGGCAAAAATAATAATATTTTATCATTTTTAGGTTAAATGAATATATTCTGTAACCAGCACAATGTAACATTTTTTACTCAATCGCTCAGCTGCTTTTTTCGCTTCCATGATTCCCTCTTTGGCTTTATCATAGCTTCTTTGCAAGTAATCTGCTCTATCTTCATCCTCTAATTTATCACAATACCAGTTCAGATAATAGTATTCTTTTCCCAAAATATCATGAGCATAAACAAGCTCTCCATCGGCTTCCGTGAGAATATCTCCTCCATAGATTACGATTTCTTCTTCGCTTAATAATTCTATGGCCTGTAAAGCATCTTCTACCGATAAAGCCTTTTCTTCGCTCTGATAATCAACTGATAAAGCTCTACCCTTTTCGTTCAGAAAACCTAAATACCATAATTCTTTTTTCATTCTAAAATCTATATTCCTAAGCAAAATTATAAACAAAAAAGAAATCCCAAAAACTAAAAGTTTATTATCTTTGCCCACGGGCATAATCAGTTTATGCTAAATTCAAACATGATAAAAGCAAAAAACATTCATAAATCTTATGGAGAGCTGGAAGTTCTCAAAGGAGTAAATTTAGAAATTCACAAAGGCGAAATCGTCTCTATTGTAGGAGAATCTGGAGCTGGGAAATCCACTCTTCTGCAGATTTTAGGGACTTTGGACCTGCCTTCGGATATTCAAAAACACGAAACAGAAATCCTTCTTTTTGGAGAATCTTTCCTAAAAATGAATGACAAAGAATTATCAAAATTCCGAAACCAAAACATTGGTTTTGTTTTTCAGCACCATCAGCTTTTGCCAGAGTTTACAGCTTTAGAAAATGTGATGATGCCCATAAGAATCGCTGGGAAAAATGTAAAAGATTATAAAGAAAAAGCGATTCAGCTTTTCGAAGACTTAAATGTAGTAGACCGCATCCATTACAAACCAAAAATGCTCTCTGGCGGTGAAGCGCAAAGGGTGGCCGTTATCCGCGCGTTGATAAATTCGCCTAAAATTATTTTTGCTGATGAGCCTACGGGAAACCTTGACTCCAAAAACGCAGATTCTCTGCATCAGTTGTTTTTTGATTTGAGGGAAAAATACAATCAGACTTTTGTCATTATCACTCACAACCCGATATTAGCAGAAAGCACAGACAGGAAACTAACCATGAAAGATGGTTTGATTATAGACTAAACAAAAAAAGAGTGAATATTCACTCTTTTTTGCTTCTTATAACTTTATTTCTATCACTTGTCCATCTTTTTTCACTTCTACGAATTTGCTTTCTCGGTGCGAGTCTTCATAGTCGTAAAAAAATGTTTCATATATCGGTGTGGAATAGAGCGGAGTCCCGTATACATTATACGCTGTGGATGTTCCCGTTTGCTTTTTATAACTGCCCACTGCAGTGAAATCCACTATCGTTTCTATATAATATTTTCCTACTTTCAGATTCTCAAATTTAAATCTTCCATAATCATCCGTGTATGCTTCCCTTCTGACAGCAAATGCTTCTTTGGACATCAGAACCTGCTTTTTACTGCTTTCTATTTTTCTTCTAAGGTTATAAAACTCGGTAAAATACTCAGTAACAGGGAAAAGCATAATCACTGTATTTGGTCTGGCAACATGTTTTTTCCCCATCTTTGCTTTTATCATTCCCAATGTAAGCGGAACATTTCTTTTCTCTCTCGTAAAAGCCACCCTTCTATAGTGGATTTACCGTAGCCCAACTGAGCTTCTGCTTGTTTTTTGTCAAAAAAAACCTGAGGAAAATAACTATCTTTCTGAGAAAACATCTCCCCTGCACATAAAAAAGAAATTATTACAATTAAACACTTTTTCATATTTTTTAATTCATTAAATTTGCAATGTTTTGATTACCTCTTCCAAAGAGGTTTAACAAAATTAATAAAAATATTATTTACACAACTAAAATTGACTTTAAAATTATGAAAAGATTATTGTTTATAGGCTTGGTTTTTTCAGCTAATTTATTATTTGCACAAAAACCTTGTGGCTTCAAAGATGGGCTGCAAGAGGGACTTTGCAAACAGTTTTATGACAATGGAAATACCAAAGAAGCATGCTACTGGAAAAAAGGAAAACTAGACGGACAGGCGATTTTCTATTATGAAAACGGAACAAAGAGCGCCGAAGGATATTTTAAAAAAGGGTTTAAAGTAAAAACTTGGACTTATTATTCTAAAAATGGGAAAATCAGCGGGAAAGAAAACTATGTCTATCGTGACCATATGAGCGTTTTGGAAGGAGAATATATTACCTACTACCCTAATGGAAATGTGGAAATGAAAATAAACTATAAAGATGGCAAAATGCATGGAGACTATCATTCTTATTATGAAAATGGAACGATACAGAGTAAGGCCAAACTCAATAACAATGCTACTGATTCTTTTGAGATATTTTATCCAAACGGAAATATAAACGCAAAAGGCCCTACGGATGCTAATTTCAAAAAAATAGGCGACTGGATATACTATTCCAAGGATGGAACGCCCGAAAAGATAGTTACCTTCAGAAATGGAAATAAAGTATCCGAAAAAAAATACAAAAAATAAAAGGAGACTTCAAATCTCCTTTTTTTTATGACTAATTTTTCTAAAAGTATATACACCAGCCTTGCCAATAATTATTCCCATAAAGGTTCCCATCAAAACATCCAAAGGAAAATGAACCCCAAGGTAAATCCTGCTATAGCTCACTACCCCAGCCCAAACAAATAAAAACACTGGCAAAAATCTATATTTACGCACCAATAATGGACTTAGAAAACTCGCCAAAAGAAAGGTATTAGATGCGTGGCTGGAATAAAATCCATAGCGCCCTCCACATTCTACTATTCTCATATATGGTTGTAATTCAACATCATGGCAGGGTCTCAACCTTTCCAAACCATATTTAAAAATATTGGCTATCTGATCCGAAACAGCCACCGAAACGGCTAATATTAAAACGATATAAACCAGCTTCTTACGAGAATAATTACGATACAAAAGATACAGCAGTCCAGCATAAAGCGGTATCCAAGACCATTTTCCAGAAACAAACTTCCAAAAGGCATCAAATTCTGCACTTCCCAAATTGTTCAAATACAGAAAAATCTCCTTATCCTGCGATATTACCTCTATCATTTATTTTGTTTTTTTATCTTCTTCCTGCATCAGATTGGCCGCCTCCTGCTTTACTTTGTCTATTTCATTTTTTATTTCAGAAACAGGGTTGTCTTCTGTTTCCTTCATGATTTCCTGCTTGATATCATCCACTGCTCCACGCATTTTTCTGAGTCCCTGCCCTAGTTCACGAGCTATCTGAGGAATTTTCTTTGGCCCAAAAAATATCATAATGACCAAAAAAATCACAAAAATCTCTCCAAAACTTAAATCTCCCATAATAATTATAACTTAAGTCATCAAGTATTTTACAAATATAAAAAGAAAAAACCATTATTTATTGATAATCTTTTTGGTGGCTTCTATCTTTCTGTCGGCATACTCTACTACATCTTTAATAACTAATTTTTGTACTGCCGAGATAAGGGTTTCCATTATATTCAAAACTTTTTTTCCTAAGTAAAGAGAAAAGTTAAATATTAAATTTTTTCTAAAATATTAAGCCAATTATTAAATCTATGTACCTTATTCCTAATTCTATCTATTCCTATTTTTTCTATAATTATATTACCATAAATAACCTTATCATAACCTTTTATAATCTTCAGCAATCTATGTGAAGGAGATGTTTGTTTTCCACTATTAATATCTTCTGGGTTAGAAAAATTATCAAAAACCCTATCTAATTCTGGAATATTGATATCATTTGGTGGCAATTGATTTAATATACAATTTTTATCACTAAATACAAGAGCTTCAAATTCATGTAATAATAAGAATGGTATAAACCTATCTCGTAAATTAATATCTATATCATTCTTCATTTCTTTTTCCAATAAATCTAATCGTTGATTCTTATTTTGAATTTGATGTGCTTGTTGCCAAAATGGAAATTGATGAAATTGATAAATTCCATAATAATCCAGTAATGTTGTTACAAAAGCTTCTTTTTCTTGTTTTAAGTGTTTCTCTATTTGTTCCTTTATATCTTTCCAAGGAGCTATTCCTCCCTTTGTTTTTTTTGGCAAAACTGGTTCAAGGTATAAACTCTTACCTTTCAAATAATCCTGAAGAGTCTTTTTTACGAATTCTTTCTCTGTTTGTCCTTCACAAATAACTATTATTCTTTTCATAATGGTTAGAAATTAGGTTGCCCTGTTTTAATAATATTTCTCTTCCAAAGGTCATCAATAGTATATTCTTCTAACCAAAGGCTAATATTTTCTGAGTTAAGCCTTTCAAAAACACTTTCTCCATTGATTTGATCTACTGTAATAATATTTTCAGCATCAAAATGACTAATCAAATCTGTAGATTGAGTTGCTAATATTACTTGTGTTCCTCTTCTTGATACAGATTTTATCAACCCTGCTAATTTAGCAATTGCAGTAGGATGCAAACCTAATTCTGGCTCATCTATGATAATGACTTGAGGAGGTATAGGCTGTAAAAATAGTATTGACAATGCTATAAAACGAATTGTTCCATCTGATAAATCATTTACTCCATAGATAGTTTCGCCATAATTAGACTGCCATTTTAATCTAATTAAACCACTTTCTTCAGGTAATAAATAAAAATCTCTAAAATATGGAGCAATACTTTGTATAGTTTTAATAATTATATTATATGTTACTAATTGAGTATTTTTAATATGATAGAGAAATGCTGCTAAATTACTTCCCTCTTCATATAGAAAATATATATCATTATGAATGTTTGATTCTTTATTAAAGGGCGAATTTACTCCTGTATCATGAAAATGATATTTTCTTATTTGAGATAAATACTTTTGTATATATTTAGATCTAGGTAAACTATTATTTTTTAATTTTGATTCAGTATTTAACGATGCAATATCTTCTGGATTACTCATATATGGATTATCATACCATAATCCTTCTTCTGTAAATATAAAATCATAATCTCCTTTTTCAATAGTAAAAGAATAAGCATTTGTATTTGGAAAAGATAATTTTGCTGAAATTTCTTGTGTCACATCACTTCCTTTATGTAAAAATGTTTCTATTCCTTTCATTGCTACATATTTTTGTAGACTCTGTTGATAGATTTTTTGTAAAAATGTAAAAAATGAAAGAAAATTACTTTTTCCACTTCCATTTGCTCCTATAAAAATATTAATTTGATCCAAATCCAACTCTAATTTTTTTATAGATTTATATCCTTGAATAGATATTTTTCTTAATATATCCATATTATTTTCAAATACTTTATATCTGTTTTATCATTTAAAAATCAATGTAACATAAAACATTTTCTATGCAAAGATAATAAAATTCTCTCCACAAGGATTACAGTAAATAACTTTTGAGCTAACCATTTGCTAAATCGACAATATTAGGTTCTATTGATTGTATTGTTTTCTTTGTCATAAATAAAAATAATAAAAGAATGAGGTAATAAAATGTTCATTACCTCATTATATTCTTATAAACTTTTCAATTTCTCCTCCAAAATCGCGATTTTCTCCAGCGTGTCTTTTTGTTTTTTACGCTCAGTTTCTACAATTTCGGGCTTGGCATTGGCAACGAATTTCTCATTGCTCAGTTTTTTCTCCACCGAAACCAAAAAGCCTTTCAGGTAAGCCAATTCTTCTTCGGTTTTCTTTTTTTCTTCGCCTAAATCTAGGTTTTCGCTCAGCGGAACAGAGATTTCCACCGCTCCCACTAGGAAAGTGAAGCTCGGCTTATCCGTTTTTTCGGAATAATGAATTTCAGAGATATTCGCCAGTTTTCTGATTACATTTTCATTTGCAAAAGAGCTTTCGCTGGTGAATAATTCCACTTCTTCCCTCGGCGAAATTCCTTTGCTTTGGCGGTAATTTCTCACACCTGAAATGATTTCTTTCGCCATATCAAACGCAGAGATGATATTTTCATTAAAACTTTCTGCATTTTTCTGCTGGGCGATAACAAGCGCTTCCGATGTGTTTCGCTCCGCGATATGCTGATAAAGCTCCTCCGTAAGGAACGGCATAAACGGATGAAGAAGTCTCATCAGCTCCTCAAAGAACTTGATGGTTTGGTCATAAACCTCCTGAGAAATACTTTCCCCAAAATTAGGTTTCACCGCTTCCAAATACCACGAGCAGAAGTCATCCCAAATCAATTTGTAAAGCAAATGCAGTGCATCTGAGATTCGGAATTTCTCAAACTGGTCGTTGACTTCGCTGATGGTTTTATTCATCTGATTTTCAAACCAAATGATTGTTTGTTTTTCAGCCTCACCTGCTGGTTTTGCTTCTTTTGTCCAGCTTTGTGTCAGCTTAAATGCATTGTATATTTTCGTTGCAAAGTTTCTTCCTTGCAGCATCAAATCCTCATCGAAAAGAAGGTCGTTTCCAGCCGCAGAACTCAGCAAAATCCCCACTCTCACGCTGTCCGCACCATATTTATCAATCAATTCCAATGGGTCTGGTGAATTCCCCAGAGATTTGGACATTTTTCTTCTTTGTTTATCCCTTACAATCCCTGTGAAATAAACATTTTTAAACGGAACTTTTCCTCTCCATTCCAGCCCTGCCATGATCATACGAGCCACCCAGAAGAAAATAATATCTGGCCCTGTAACCAAATCTGCCGTTGGGTAATAATAGTTAATATCCTTATTTTTAGGGTCTAAAAGCCCATCAAAAACAGACATCGGCCACAGCCAAGAAGAGAACCAAGTGTCTAGAGCATCTTCATCTTGGCGAAGGTCAGTAATTTCTAAATTTGGGTTTTTAGCTTTGGCTAATTTTAGGGCTTCATCTATATTTTCAGCCACTACAAAATCATTTTCGCCATCGCCATAGTAGTACGCTGGAATGCGCTGTCCCCACCATAACTGTCGCGAAATATTCCAGTCGCGGATGTTTTCCATCCAGTGTTTATAGGTGTTTTTGAACTTTTCGGGATGGAATTTTATTTCATCATTCATCACCACATCCAGAGCAGGTTTTGCGATTTCAGACATTTTCAAAAACCACTGTTGTGATATTTTTGGCTCTATCACGGCTCCTGTTCTCTCGGAAGTTCCTACTTTATTTACATAATCTTCAGCTTTTAGCAAAAGATTTTTTTCTTCTAATTCTTTGGCAATGGCTTTTCTTACCTCAAAACGATTTTTCCCTGCATAATGCAGACCATGCTCGTTCAGGTTGGCATCATCATCCAAAATATCAAGCATCGGAAGGCTGTGTTTCTGTCCGATTTCATAGTCATTGACATCATGAGCAGGAGTAATTTTCAAAGCTCCTGTCCCAAATTCTATATCCACATACTCATCCTCAATAATCGGAACGGCACGATTTACAATCGGAACAATGGCTTTTTTCCCTTTCAGATGGGCGTATCTCTCATCATTAGGATTTACACAAATAGCCACATCACCAAAAATAGTTTCTGGACGAGTGGTAGCCACGGTAAGGAACTCCTCTGAGCCTTCTATTTGGTATTTTAGGTAATAAAGTTTCCCGTTTTGCTCCTTGAAAATCACTTCCTCATCAGAAATGTTGGTTTTCGCCTCTGGATCCCAGTTTACCATTCTGTAACCACGGTAAATCAGCCCTTTGTTATACAAATCAACAAAGGATTTTATCACCTGCTGAGAAAGCTTGTCCTCCAATGTGAAACGAGTTCTGTCCCAATCGCAAGAACAACCCAGTTTTTTAAGCTGTTCTAGGATAGTTCCACCATACTGATTTGTCCAGTCCCAAGCGTGTTTTAGAAATTCCTCTCGGGTAATATCTGATTTGCTAACGCCCTGTTCTTTCAGCTTAGCCACTACTTTTGCCTCTGTAGCGATGGACGCATGGTCTGTCCCTGGCACCCAGCAGGCATTGAAGCCTTTCATTCTGGCTCTTCTTACCAAAACATCCTGAATCGTGTTATTCAGCATGTGTCCCATGTGTAGAATCCCTGTAACATTGGGCGGCGGAATGACAATGGTGTAAGGCGGCTTGTCGTTCAGTTCAGAGTGGAAATATTTGTTTTCCAGCCAGTAGCTGTACCATTTTTGTTCTGTTTCTTGTGGATTGTATTTATCTGGAATTGCCATTTTATTATTTTTTAGATTTGCAAAAATAGGATAAAGCAACAAAATTATTGCAATTTTTATTCAAAATTAACCAAAATAAAAAAAGCCATTCACACCGAATGGCTTTTTAGGTTTATAAATTAGGATTTTTGAGTCTTGCTTCTCTTGGGAAAGGCAGCGTATAGCGGGCATCTCCTGCGCTGAGCGTGTAAGTAGTCCCATTATAAATATGGATAATGGAAGGCTGGGTAGTTCTTCTTAAATCAAACCAACGAAGCCCTTCGAATGAAGTCTCTCTCGCTCTTTCGTTCAGTAGTTCTGTGTAATATGCGTTACCAGAAAGCCCGTTAATAGTCGTTGTAAAATTCGCTAATCCCGTAGCATTATATCTCTTCGCTGCTAAAGCCAATAGAGTATTTTTAGAATCTGTTTCTCTTCCTAATTTTGCTAAAGCTTCAGCTTTTATGAGCATCACTTCTCCTACTCGGAAAGAAACTTTGAATTCATTAGAACTGCTAAATTTTTTCGTTCTATAATTTGTGACATCAGCATCGAAATATTTAGCAAAACGCAAATCATTCGTTTGGTCAAAAAGCGCAAGATGCTCATTGCTCACCATAGCAAAACGACTGGTCTCGCTAGTAACTCCTGCATCCAAATTCATGATAGACTCCACTGATTTATAGCTGCTTGGAAGATTTGTAAAAGAGTTAAAATCCACCAATGTAGACTTCGCCGCAAGGACAGTTTCTGCTTCTGCCAGAGCATTAGCCCATTCTCCACGATACTGATGAACACGAGCTTTCAGGGCGTGAGCAGCCACAGTAGTAAAACGATAGTTATACCCTTCATCAAATTGGCTTTTGTTTAGCAATGTCAAAGCCTTATCAAGGTCAGAAAGAATCTGTCCATAGACCTCGTCCAATGTCGCACGAGGAAAATCTCCCTCCAGCTGAGGACTTGTTACCAGCGGAACCGCTTTTGCGGAACCATTACTTCCCTTATAAGCAGGAGCATAGAGGTTTATCAGCTCAAAATAAGTATAAGCTCTCAATGCATAGGCCTCACCCAAAATCTGATTGATTTCCGAAGTGGAAGCATTGTATTTCAGCGTGTTATCTATAATATAATTAGAATAGAAAATCGTCTGATAAAAAGTAATGTACGGAAAATCCTTAGAACCAGGGAATGGAGAAGCCTCACTCCAAGTGAAAATCGTTTGTAGACTCTCGTTGGTCGTTCCTGCTTTTACTTCATCAGTTTTCAAGTTTGCTAATGCTTTATGCTGAGGATAAAGATTATAGGCACGAGTAAGAAGCGCACGGAAATCTTCCTCTGTCTGTGGAATTACTTTTCCTGTGGGAGTAATGTCCAAAAATCTGTCACAAGAAGTAAGTCCTGTGGACAAAACAGCTCCGATGAACAAGGCTTTTATGATATATTTTTTCATTATTATATAATTTATTGATTATTAAAAACTTACATTTAAACCAAAAACGATAGATTTCTGAATAGGCTGGGCGTATAGATTCCCATAGGTTTCAGGGTCAAAATATCCTTTATAATTAGTCCCGAAAACCAGCATATTTCTACCTTCTACATAGAATCTCAAGGAGTTAATCCCTGTATTATGAAGTATGGAAGACGGCAGAGAATACCCTAAACGAATGTTATTTATTCTGATATAGCTCATTTTCTTCATCCAGCTGTCAAAATGGTTGTAAGACCCTGAAGAATCAAAGTTATTATACCATAAATAAACTATTTCCTGCCCTGGAACAGTATTTTCTCCTATAATTCTTGGAAGGGTGGTATTCGTATTCCCTGGTGCCCAAGCGTTTAGGATATCTGTAGAATTATTCTGTCCTCTATCCACCGTTGTAAAGTTATAAGGAGGATTGGCTACCACCCATTTATTTATATTAAATGCAGCAGAAATCGTAAGATCCCAATTTCCTATATCAAAGGTATTGGTGATTCCTCCGTAGAATTTAGGGTCTCTATCTCCGATGTAAGTATACAAATCTCTGAAATTTCCATTAGCAAGATACTCACTCTCTATGTATCCCACGCCCCATGGGTCAGAAATTTTGTAAAAATCTACCGTAGAAACTATATTTCCGTTTCTGTCATAGAACTGAGGAAGCCCATTGGCATCCAGCCCTGCTGACCTTAGACCAAAAACAGCATTGATAGGATAGCCTTTTCCTGATGGATAAAAATTGCTAAGCCCATCATGAATTTGGTCTATATTGCTTCGGTTGGCTGCAATGTTGAAAGTCGTACTCCATCTGAATTTTTCTCTATCGATATTTATCGTAGAAAGAGAGAACTCAAAACCTTTATTGGTCACTTCCGCCCAGTTTACATTCACTTGGTTAAATCCTGTTTCCAGTGGAAGCTGTTTTACTCCCATTAAATCCGTTCCTTTTCTGTGATAGAAGTCAAGGTTGAAATTAATCCTGTTATTAAACAATCCAAAATCCAATCCCACATCTACAGTTCTGGTTTTTTCCCATCTTAGCAATGAATTCGGCGCACCTTCATCATTGATAGTATTTTCTGTCTGATTAAGGATTTTCGCTGTGCTGTATCTTCCTGTGAAGAAAGGCGAAGTATTTCGGTCTATATTCCCCTGAAGTCCATAGGAACTACGGATTTTGAACATACTGATGGTTTTATTATCCTTCAAGAAGTCCTCATTTTTCACATTCCATGCCACGGATGCCGCCCAGATAGGATTCCAGCGTTTATTGGTTTCCGCTCCGAAGAAGTTAGTCCCATCATATCTCACACTTCCAAAGAATGTATATCTATTAGCAAAAGTATAAGATGCTGTCCCAAAGAAAGATGCATAAGCATTAGAAACCTCTGTATCTACCACAGGAAGGTAGTTCGCATTTCTTATCTCACTATTTGGGATATTTAGAGGGATGGATGTTCTCTGTCTTGGTTTGTAGCCGTACATTTGGCTGTTTACTGATGTATATTTAGTTTCTCTAATTTCCGAACCTACAAGGAGATTGACATCATGTCGGTTTATCTTTTTGCTAAATTCTAAAATATTTTTAAAATTATATTCAAAACTATTCCCGTTAGAAATGTTGTAATAATCGCCTTTTGGGATGATATAAGTCGTAGTCCCTCCAGAAGTTATCTTAGAAGCATCTCTTCTTTTTCTAAGGAAATAAGTCTGCTCTGTGGCATATTTTTCCGTTTTTTGGTTTTCGTACTGGATGCCCAACTGAGAACGGAACTCCAAGAATTTGAATATTTTATAATCCAAATTCAAAATACCACGAAGCGATTTCGTGTTCAGATCATATCTCGTATTATCCTTTTCCTCCATGTAGTTATACGGAATTCTGGCATCTCCATCCATGTAGTTCACATTTGGGTCATAGACATAGTTGCCATTTTCATCCTTTGGTCTTAGATAAGGATTGGCACTTCTGGAGTAGTAAGTCGGCGTGATATTCCCCGAAGCATCAGACAAGAAAGAAGACTGCTTAGTATTTGTTCCGAATATTGACAGTCCTATTTTTATTTTATTATTAATTTTAAAATCATTCTTAAAAGTAAGGTTAAGTCTCTCAAAGCCAGAACCTATCACCGTAGACTGCTCATCATAGTATCCTAATGAAGCGTAATAAGCATAATTATCCAATCCACCTGAAAGACTCACGGAATACTGCTTGTTTATCGCTGTTCTGTAAAGTAGATTTCCCCAGTTGGTATTTACATTTCTCAATGCATTGATTTCTCTTTGAGAAGCTGCACTAATTGCCGAAAAACCACCACTGCGGAACAAATTCCAGTCGTTATTTGCTAATAATATTCTCGCAACCTCTCCATTATCTTTTCTATAATTATCTAAATCTGAGCGAGATGCCATCATCAGTTCCCAATCTACTTTTTGATTGGAATTCATCAAATTAAGTTTAGAAAAATTCGGTCTTAAATTGACAAATGTACTCGCTGAGAAATTAACATTCATTCGCCCTTTTTTCCCGCTTTTGGTCGTCACCAAAATTACCCCGTTCGCTGCTCTCGCTCCATAGATTGCCGTAGCTGAAGCATCTTTCAGCACGGTGATGGATTCTATATCTTCTGGATTAAACCCTGCGATAGAGTAGTTTTTAAGGTCGTTGATGTCCTTTCCTGCATCGTATTTAGGCGCATCACCCATTTCCAGCGGCATTCCATCTATTACCCAAAGCGGGTCAGTAGGCCCCGAAAGCGAAGCCGTCCCCCTAAGTCTGATAGGTGCAATCTGCCCCGGCGTTCCTGATGCTGGAGTAACGAGCAAACCTGGCACTCTCCCTTGCAGCATCTGGTCTATGGATGCTACCGCCTTTTGCTCTATATCCTTCATTTTTACCACATCCACAGAAGATGTGATTTTACTTTTTTCTATCTTTTGGAAACCTGTGATGATGACCTCATCTATCTCCTTGGTCTTAGTTTTAGTGGTGTCTACAGGCGTATTCTGCGCCCAAAGGACATTCGGTAAAAGACCCAACAAAAATTTCGCTCTTCTCATTTTTAGTTCGTAAGTTTTATTATTTTTCTCCTAATGCTTTATTTAGTCTTATCAACATATCTTCGTAATGATTTCTTGTAGCTTCATCTCCTGTATTTTTCGCAACGAGGATGATTTTCTTTACTTTTATCAGCTCTGCTCTCTTTGCCGAGCCCACCTCCGAAAGGCGTTTCATTCCACTGAAATACAAAGTCAGTTTCTGCTCATCTATGCTGTGTTTGTCCTCCAAACTATGCTGCGCATAGTCACAGATCATAGGCATCTTGCCGAAAATTCCTTTCTCTGTTTTCTCGTAAATACGCCCCACATCTATGATAAGCGCATCTACATAGTTTTTCTGCGTCATTCTTTCGGCGATAGTCAAATTTCTGTTTTTCAAAGATTTATCAAAGATAAATTTCCTCAAATCATCAAAAAGCTCTGCTACGGTCATTATCTTTTCGTTTCCTTCCGTGTGCAGGAATTCTGCTTCCAAAAGTCTCAAAAGCCTTTCATCATGCAGCAGATTATACAAAATAGCTGCCTGTCTCTCTCTGAAAATATTATACGGCGACTGCTCTACTGCTCCTGCTGGTGTGTTTTTGGTAGGTTTCAGCACATCTTTTAACGGATTGATAAACAACCATTTCGGTAGGGTAAGAATATTCTTTTTAAGGAAGTTCAGCGCTTCTTTTTGCGTTTGATAAGGAACAGGTATGTAGGATTTCATTTTACTCCCTTTTACCAAAGGCGTGAGATAAAACCCGCCAATGTTCGCTAGTGTATGCGTATTATAGACATACCACTGGTTAATCACCTGATTATAAAACGCTTTCGCTTCTTCATAGGTTTCGCCGTTTTTCGTGCTCCATTTTATGATATTTGGAATTGTTTTTTTAAGGTTGATAATTCCGTACTCTCCTGCTTTCATGGCATTATTTCCTAAATCCTCAGATTGCGAACGCGGGTCTATGGTTTCGGACTGCTGTTCTCCGTAGAAATACTTTGGGTCGCCATCGTGTTTGTCTATCCAAGATTTAGTAATACTCAGTTCTTCTTCTGGGCTGGATTTCCCTGTCCAGCGGTATCCAAAATTAATCGCAAATTCATCATAAACACCTATTTTAGGAGTAATTTGTTTCACGCCATCGCCTTCCTGTGCGACATAGTTAAACCTCGCATAATCCATAATAGAAGGTGCCGTTCCGCCCATTTTTTCGGTAAAATCTGGCTTTCTCAAATCCTCTACAGAATACGCAAAAGATGAACCCATATTGTGCCTTAGCCCAAATGTATGTCCCACTTCGTGAGATGAAACGAAACGAATAGCGTTTGCCATTTTAGCATCTGGGAAAACATTCCCTCTCACCTCTGGATCTATGATGCCTGTCTGCACGCGCATCCACGAGTGAAGAAGTGTCATCACATTATGCCACCAGATAATATCCGATTCTAGAATTTCTCCCGTACGAGGGTCTACCACAGAAGGTCCCATGGCATTTGCCATAGAAGAGGCAGCGTAGGTAATTACTGAATATCGCACATCATCTACATCAAATTCTTTATCTTCTGGGTCTGGAAGTCTTGCACTGATTACATTTTTGAAACCTGCCTTTTCAAAGGCTTTGTTCCAATCATGAACGCCGTCTATTATCGCCTGCTGCCACTGTTTAGGCGTTGCTGGGTCTATATAATAGACTATCGGTTTTTTAGGCTCTACCAATTGTCCTGACAAGTATTTCCCTACTTCCTGCTCTTTGGGTTCTAGGCGCCAGCGTGTGATGAGTTCCTTGTTATCTACTCTCTGCTGTTTATCCGAGAAATAAACCTTCGGAGTGGTAAAATATCCTACTCTATCATCCGAAAAACGCCCTACCATAGGCTCTGGAAGGAGAACGATATTCGTGGTCGTTCCTACCGTAAGGTCGGCTTTTTCTGCAGTTGTTTTACCTTCGGAAACTTGGGTCGTAAGCTGGGATTTTATGACAACATTCTGCGGGAAGCTCTTCACTTCTTCTATGTAAGAATCTTTGGTTCTCACCGAACCGCCCATACCGATGTTATCAAAAAGATTGTTAAAACTCTTGGAAGTTCCATTGAAAACATTATTCACCTGCACCACTACGGCAGAATCTTTTCCGTAGGTTTTTATCTCAAAACCTTCTATGATGGACTCTACATAGTTGTCCCGCACGGAGAGAGCGATATTATCTTTCTTATTTACGCTGATTTTCGGGTCAAAGGTCTTCGCCCATACTTTATTATTTTTCTCATCCTTGTAGAAACGGATGAGTTTATTTTCATAATTAATACCCTTGTTGATTCCTGCATTATTTATCTGAGCAGGAACGGAGGAAATTTTATTAACAATCAACAAGTCTTTTCCCAGCACTTCATTAGGAATCTCGAAATAGATTTTGTCCTTTATGGTATGGATTTTAAAAAGTCCGTCCTTGGTAACTGCGCCTTTTATAAAATCATCATAAGCTGTGGTATTGCCCTTAGCTGTGCTGTCTTTTTTCGCTTCGTTTTCGGTCTTTGCTGCATCTTTTTTCTTTGTTTTTTTGTCTTGAGAAAAAACAACCATAGACTGAAGCAACAAAACAACCAATAATATTTTCTTCATTGTATTTAAATTTTATTAAAAAAATAAAAAACGGAGGGCAAAAATAATAAGTTTTTTCTAAAATTTCATAAATTTTTATGATTTTATAAAAAGACTCTCCATTAAAACTCCTCTCTATTAAAACAAAATAAAAATTTATAATTATTTTTGAAGAAAAATACATTTAATAATAAATACCCAAACCATATGAAACAAGAAATTCTTAACAGAATCCAAGCCCTTGGAGGCGACATCAGCCAAGTGAAAGGAACTTCCTTAGCAGAAGACCTATCAGCAATTACCTTTAATACCATACTTTACGAAAAACCAGAGGACACCGCATGGGCAAGAGCCGATGAAGAAGAGCCTATCTATGGTTTAGGAGAGTGGGTAGATGCCCATATGGAGCTTTACAAAACCGATAAAAAGGCTTTCTATGACCAGATGATTGCTGATTTTTACCGCTTTACCGAAGAGGGTCGTGGACAGCATTTTTGGACAGCCAGCCTCTTTACTCCTTTCAAAGAGGGAACTGATGACTATGAAGAATGGTATGATGATTTCGCCGATGAGGGTTTTACAGACCTTACAGAAATCACAAAAGTTACAGGCGACAAGACCCCTGATTTCATAGAACTTTTCTATACATATGGTTATCCTGACCATATATACATAGCCCTGAGCGACCCCAATCCTGAAAACCCTACGCTCTTTGGGACTGACCACGAGGTGTTTTTCAGTGATATAGATAATATGGGAAGCTTGGAGGACTATCTCAATACCCTAATGACGCCAGAAGAACTTATAGAAATCGTAGAAAAAGCATTGACTAAATAACCATTATTTTTAGTTAAATCATAAAAACACCCCATAATGAACTTAGAAGAACTCAGAGAATATTGCCTTTCCTTGCCCCACGTTACTGAGGATATGCCTTTTGGTGAGGATTTTTTGGTATTTCGCATTTGTAATCGTATATTTGCCCTTACCAATCTGGAACGTAATCCCTTGAGTGTGAACCTAAAGTGCAACCCTGAACGTGCAGTAGAACTCCGTGAGGAGTTTCCTAACAAGATTGTGGCAGGCTATCATATGAATAAAAAACATTGGAATACTGTACTTTTAGAAGGCTTACCCCTTACCCTTATCAAGGAGATGATACAGCACTCTTACGAGCAAGTACTCTCCAAAGTACCCAAGAAAGAGAGAGAAATTTTAAACCATAAATAAAATGAGGCAGAAATTTACACTCATCACTTTAGGTGTTCGTGACTTTAAGAAAGCACTTGCCTTTTACGAGAACTTAGGCTGGCAGAAGTCGGACAAAAGTATGGAGGAGT
>CAUSCF010000024.1:0-22090 GCA_963530295.1 uncultured Flavobacteriaceae bacterium | reverse complement strand
AAATCCTCAAAACTCCGAGCAAGGAATACATTGCTCCTTTGCAAGAAATGGTGGTTCTGTACGATTGGCAACCGATGAATGACGAGCTAATCATACCCTTTGCTGCATGGGTAGAGGCGATTTGTATCTATTTGGAAGAAGGAACACAAGGACTTGTAAAGGCTATTGATAAACCAAAAGAGTTCTTTCTTATTGTCTTTGGTGTATTAGAAGAACTTCCCATCGATGAAGCGCTGCCCGCCTTTCTAAATATAGCTGAAACTTTTTCTGCTGGAATTACTGATGAACAGGAGTTTTTTGTACAAAAATATGTTTATCCACTTTGTGAAATATCACACCAGCTCAAAGGTGAGAAAATGAGCAAAGACCTTCACGAGGCTTTTGTACCTATCTTAAAGCAAATCATCAGCTTTGCACAAACAAAAAAGAACGAAACGATAATGTGCAGTGCTGCTGTGTGCTTTCAGGCGTTTGGTGACAAGAGCGATATAGAATATCTTAAAAGTCTGACTTTTACGGAGGACTACTATAAAAATACAGGAAAAACCATCGCTAAAAGAATAGAGAAGAAATATGTTAACTAGTAAATTGTTCCTATGATTCCTACCAATAGAATTTTTTATCCACTCCTCTATTAAAGTCAACTCTCAAGCATAGTTAAGTATATGCTGAGCGAACTTTTAGTAAAGGATAAACCAAAGATAACTGAACAAACAACAGTTTTTCTGTTTCTTGTATAAAAAATATTATAATTTAACTAAACCAATAAACAAGAGTTCTATATTTACCGTGTTATTTGTAGCTTTACGACATATTTTATAACTCTAACTATTTTTATAATGAAATTATCAATCCTATTATCTTTGATTTGCTTTGGAGCCTTTGCCCAAGAAAAAAACTATGTCACTACACAAGTGAGTATTGATCAGGAAATACAAGGAACACTCTTGTCTCCTAAGAAGCAGAACAACACTCCGTTAGCTATACTTATTGCAGGGTCAGGTCCCACCAACCGCGATGGAAATCAAGCGCATCTAAAGAATAATTCTTTAAAATATCTCGCTGAAGGGTTAGCAGAAAAAGAAATATCTGTTTTTCGTTATGACAAGCGTATCATTGCCCAAATGAATAAAGGTACTGTACAAGAGGATAAGCTCACCTTTGAAGATGGAGTAAATGATGCTCTCTTAGTAGTAAACTATTTCAAAAAAAAGTATAAAAATATCATAATTATAGGACACTCTGAGGGTGCTCTAATAGGAATTCTTGTTGCTCAGAAAACCCCTGTCTCTAAATTAATTTCTCTTTCAGGGGCGGGAAGTAATAGTGCTACACTCATTGAAGAACAAATAAAGAAGAATGCTCCTCAACTCAAAGAGGAAGCGCAAAAAGTCCTCAATCTGTTAAAAAAAGGAGAACAAGTAGATAATATTTCTCCTTATTTGGCTCCTGTATTTAGGAAGAGTGTACAACCTTACCTTATCTCTTGGTTTAAATATGATCCCACTAAAGAGATAACAAAGATAAAAATTCCGGTTTTTATTATACAAGGAACTAATGATTTACAGGTAGAAAGAAAAGAAGCTCAACTTCTCAAAGAAGCACAACCTAAGGCGCAACTCCTCTTAGTGGAAGGAATGAACCATATATTAAAAGAGGTAAAAACAATAGAAGAAAATCAGCAATCTTACCTAAATCCAGATATACCTATTTCGCCTAAACTTATAGAAGCTATTGCTCAGTTTATCAAAAACTAACATATCAAATGAATACACTAAGAAAAGACCTTCACGAGGTTTTTGTGCCTATTTTAAAGCAAATCATCAGCTTTGCACAAACAAAAAAGAACGAAACGATAATGTGTAGTGCTACTGTGTGCTTTCAGGCATTTGGTGACAAGAGCGATATAGAATATCTTAAAAGTTTGATTTTTACGGAAGACTACTATAAAAATACAGGAAAAACCATCGTTAAAAGAATAGAGAAGAAATATGCTAATTAGCATAATATGCAATGAAAACCATAGAAACAACATACAAAGATTTATTTGATACGGAAGAGGACTACAATCGCTATATAAAGCGGTTGGAGCAGAAAATAAGCACCTTTGATGTTTCATATATGAGCAATGCCAAATGGCGCAAGTTCTTTACTACCATAGTTGCTCACAAAGACCTTATCAAACAATGTGAAATTTATGATTTCTTTGGGTTTTGTGTAAACGAAATTGCTTGGCATAAAATAGCAGATGATAGCACTTTGTATATTCATGAAGATTATATCTCAGAGGCTATTACCACTGCCGAACACCCTACCTATTATCGTGAAATAGAATATATAGAGTTCAAAGCACGCTGGCAAGGAGCGTATATTGGCGAGTTGTTACCTCCAAACTACGAAACCCAAGACCTCAATGCTATTGAAGAACTGCTCAATAGTTTAGGAAAATTCCAAATTATAAAAACTGACGAAAGTCTGAAAATAATGGGATATCAATAATTTGCTAATTAGCCAATTATTTTTTTACTTTAATTAAATTTAAAATCAAATGAACACTCTAAGAAAAGAACTACGCCCCGATTTTGCAACAGCAGAAAAGCTGTACCCACTTGTACTAAAACGCTTGGAAGACTACGAAGCCTTTCATGATGCCCAAAGTGAAGACACTCCCGAAGAAGTATTTGACAAAGAATACAAGGCGATGGAGCAATATCTTAGTGAGCTCACGGGCAAAGACCTTTCCGATACTTGGCTATGGGAATGGTGGGAAGGCAATGGTATTGAGGCTTTTGCCTTTGATTTGGCAATGCCCGACCCTGTAAAGCACAACAACCTCACTCGTGAAGACATCGCTGCTTTTGTGCGCATCATCATAGACTGTGAATTTGAGTGTGAAAACGACTTTCAGGAGGAGTTTATGATGGATATGTTCTATGCACATCAGTACTTTTATAAGTTTTTAGAAATCAATTGTCCACATTTCGACCCTACTGTGTTCAATACCACAGAGTATAAAAATGGTAAGTATCTCCAACCTACTGTGGAAGGAGTAATGAAGAAGATATGGAAATAAAAAATCACTAAAAACCAATATGTTTAAAGACTTAGAACAACAATATAACTTCGCTTACCCAAAGCTTTACCACCAGCTCTATGCCGACCAAATGCTCAACACAGGAGAATATTCTTCCCTTTGGAGTAAAGAAGTATATCCACGCCTAAAAAACCGCCCACCGCTATTTTTGTACAGTGGTGAGTTCGAGCTGATACCACCTGCTAACATTGCCGAAACTATTGAAGAGCTCAATGGTGAGGACAGCTGGTTCAGTATCAATCCTGATTATCTTTTTATTCCGTTTGGACAGACAGGTGGAGGAGATTATTATTGTTTCTTCTATGACAAAAACAATCCTAAACCAGAGCCGCCCATTACTCTACTGCACCATGATTCTGACGAGGCAGAAATACTGGCTGACACCTTAGAAGACTTCTTTTTCTATGAAATGCTCAGCTCCGTGAATGATATATACGAGGGTTCTTTGGTGCGCAGTGAAGGTGATTTTCAGGAAAATATCACAAATCTTCTCCGCTCTCACCTACCCTATGTTACCAAAAAAGAACAGCACGAAATATTAGAAGAGGTTTACAGCCGAAAACTCACTGATTTCACGCGTGTTTTTCCAAATTCTACTCAAAGCTACCAAGGCTTATTGTCTGATGAGGAATTTGAGCAATTAGTTCAGCTGCACATTTCCATAGATGGCGAAAAGACCTTTGTGTACATGGTTGAAAATGAAGCAGACAGCACTCCTCCACGATACATCGATGGAACGCTCTATGTTGCGGGTAAGCCCTATCCCTCCAAAAACGATAAAGTATATGATGCCCTCAAAGCACTGAATTGGCGACAAAACAAAGCCGCTACTGACCGATTGGAATACAGCAAGAAAATGCAATTATACTACAATGACCAATATGATATCCCATGGGAAGAGTATATTTTAGGTGCTTTCAAAGAGCGCATCGAAGAGTTAAAAAAATTTCCTAATGTGACTGTAACTTTTGAAGAAGAAAATAATGACTAAACAGGAAAAAGATTTTAGCGACCTCTCTCAAAAAATCCTCACCACTACCGATGGCAGTGAGTACCATGAATTGGTAAGAAAAATAGTGAAGAAGTATGGTGAGAAAATGCATCAAGAAACCTTACAAACCTTAGTACGAGCAGTAAAAGAAAGCAAGGTGAGTTACGCTTATGACTTTGTGATAGCACGCATCTCGGAACTTGTGACCGAAAGCGACACTGAACTCGCGCCTTTCTTCTACGAGATGATAACCCAAGGCTTACCCTATTGGGCTTTTAGCGGACTGCTGAAAGTAGAAGGCGACAAGTGCTATCCTTTTTTGGTAGATTATTTGCAAAATGGTGATGATAGTAAAGAAAATAAAGGTAGTGCTATCATAGCCTTGGCTGAACACAGCGGGCAGGCTTTTAATAACGACTTGCCCTCCGACCCTGCTTATTGGCAAACCCTGCCTATGGAAAAAATACTTGAATGGCAGGCGCAAGGTTATCCGAGAAAGCAACCACAAAATGAGTTTCCATTTTTGCTACAAAATCCGCAGACAGACTTGGAGAAGGTGATGGCTAAAATAGAGCAGATTTTAGCAAAAGAGAGAGATTTTTGGCATGTAAAATCATATCAATACAACCGCGCTATTTTAGAAGTACCCGAAAAGCAAGTTATTGAGAAGATTAAAGAACGCTGGGAGCTGCCTGCTGTTTACCTCACTTTCTTAGAATGCTTTTCACCTGCTGACGATGCTTTCCTCAAAGACATCAATCTATATGGAGCTAATACTTTAATAAAGCATCAATGTGGTTATGCTTTCAGTAGCCCCGATGATGAGCTTTTGCCCGATTGGAAAGCCCATTGGCTCGTAATTGCCGATAAAGATGCCGACCCCTATATACTCGACCTTTCCAAAAGTGACGGCAATGATGCTCCCATCTACAAAGCTCCCCATGGTGCAGGTCAGTGGAAATGGCATAAAGTATCAAGTAGTTTCTTAGAATTTTTGGAAAAACTGTAAAAATTGGGTAATTTTCCAACAAAAAAGATAATAAGAGAATATTAGTAGATAAAATAAGAAAATATCAATAATAATTTAATAATAAATAAATTTCATTAACAATGCTTAGAATCAATAACTTACACGCCCGTATAGAAGACGGAGCCGAAATTTTGAAAGGAATCAATTTAGAGATAAAACCTGGTGAGGTTCATGCCATTATGGGACCCAACGGAGCTGGTAAATCAACACTTTCTTCCGTAATTGCAGGAAGAGAAGACTATGAAGTTACGGAGGGAGAAATCCTTTTCGAGGGAGAAGACATAGGCGAAGATGCGCCAGAGGAAAGAGCTCAGAAAGGTATTTTCATGTCGTTCCAGTATCCTATGGAAATACCTGGTGTATCGGTGACCAACTTCATCAAGGCAGCTATCAACGAAACTAGAAAAGCCAACGGATTAGAAGAAATGCCAGCAAAAGAAATGATGGCGCTTATCCGCGAAAAATCAGAGCTTTTGGGAATTAAAAAGGATTTCCTTTCTCGTTCGCTGAACGAAGGCTTCTCTGGTGGAGAGAAAAAAAGAAACGAAATCTTCCAAATGCTGATGCTGAACCCTAAACTGGCTATCTTGGATGAAACAGACTCTGGGCTTGACATCGATGCTTTGAGAATCGTTTCCGAAGGTGTGAACCATTTCAAAAACCAAGGAAATGCAGTGCTTCTAATCACGCACTACCAAAGACTGCTAAACTATATTCAGCCTGATTTCGTACATGTTTTGGCGGATGGGAAAATCATAAAAACTGGAGGCAAGGAACTAGCTTTGGAATTAGAAGAAAAAGGATACGACTGGCTGGTAAAATAATTGAGATTAAAACTCAAATTTCAAACTCCAAAATTTCAAATCAAATTCAAAATTTATGTTATTTAATCAAATAGAACAACTAAAATCCACACTTTCCAGCGAGAGAGCCGAGGCACTCAGCCAGTTTTTGGCGACAGGTTTTCCCACTAAAAAAGATGAGGAATACAAATATACCGACCTGTCCGAAGCCGTGAACAAGCAATATTCTCTGACGCCGAAGCAGGAATTTCACATTACAAAAGAGCAGCTAGACCAGCTGCATCTGGGAGAAGAGCACTTTGATTTCATTGTCTTTGTCAATGGAAAATTCCAAAAAGCTCTATCCAAAATCTCCGTAGAAAACGCAGAATTTTTGACTTTAAATAATGCTTTTTCTTCCAATAAAGATTTGATCGAAAAATATTTTAACCAAATAAAGCCTAAAAACACAGCATTCACAGCCTTAAATGATGCTTTGTACAGCGATGGATTTTTCCTTTTTGTCCCTAAAAATACTGTGATAGAAAAGCCTATTCACCTTTTCTACATCTCTGAAAATCAAGATGAAAATGTATTTTATACAACGAGAAATCTCCTCATCGTAGAAGAAGGCGCAAAGGTGGAAGTGATAGAGAGCCATCATAACTTTGATGAGACCTATACTTTTACCAACTCGGTTACAGAAATTTTCGTGGGCAAAAATGCAAAAGCCGACTGGCACAAACTCCAAAACGACAGCCAGACTACTTATCTGGTAGACAGCACTTTCGCGAAACAAGAGCGAGACAGCCTAGCGACAGTGAATACTTTCGCTTTTGGAGGTAAATTAGTTCGAAACAATCTCGATTTCATTCACACAGGAGAAAATATCAATTCCTTCATGAATGGTATTACCATCATCGGAAATGAACAGCTGGTAGACCACCACACAGCCGTGCATCACAACGAGCCAAACTGTGAGTCTTACCAAAACTACAAAGGTGTTTTCAAGGACAAGGCGCATGGCGTATTCAACGGAAAAGTATTCGTAAATAAAATAGCACAAAAGACCAACGCCTACCAGCAGAATAACAACATCCTGCTGAGCGAGGGAGCAACCATAGACACCAAGCCGCAACTGGAAATCTTTGCAGATGATGTGAAATGTTCACACGGATGTACCGTAGGACAGCTCAATGATGAGGCGCTGTTCTACCTAAGAGCCAGAGGAATTTCCAAGAAAGAGGCGCAGGCACTACTGCTGTATGCTTTCGCGAATGATGCTATGGAAAACATAGACATAGAGCCTCTAAAACTAAAAGTTGCAAAGCTTTTGGCTGAGAAACTGGAGGTTAATATAGATTTATAATTTATTCATTTTGTTTTTAATGCAATGGGAGAATTTCTTTAGGAGTTCTCCCATTTTTTTATTGCTCTGTAACTTTTTCATAAAATATTCTTATTTATTCTTTTTATAAATTTTTATGTTTTTCTTAATGGATAAATAAGATTTACACAAAAGAAAACTATCTTTGCATTTAGTCTTCAGTTTTAAATAAATACTTCAATGAAAACCCTTGATGATTACCTTGAAAAACACTATATCCATCGTAGTAACTGGCTTCGTGCCGCAGTATTAGGTGCTAATGACGGCATACTATCCACAGCGAGCCTTGCCATAGGAGTTGCCGCAGCGAGTTCTGCGCCAGAGTCTGTGATTTTAGCAACTGCGGCAGGAATTATCGCAGGAGCTTTGTCTATGGCGGCAGGAGAATATGTTTCGGTAAGTTCGCAGACGGATATAGAACACGCGGACATCGAGAGGGAAAGACAAGAGCTGAAAGACACGCCCGAAGAAGAACTACAAATGCTTGCACATATCTACGAACTGCGAGGGCTAAAACCAGAAACTGCGATGCAGGTGGCAAAGGAACTAACTGAGCATGATGCTTTGGCGGCGCATGTACGAGATGAATTGGGCATCACCGAAATCAGTCAGGCTAAACCTTTTCAGGCGGCTCTGGCATCTGGCGGTGCGTTTCTCTTTGGCGGTATGCTGCCTCTGCTGGTGGTCTTCATCGCTCCGTTTCATCATTTAGAGTACTATCTCTACGGCTCTGCTATCCTTTTCCTTGCACTCTTGGGCGGAATTGCCGCTAAAACAGGAGGTTCTAACCCACTGAAAGCCATTCTCCGTATTACTTTCTGGGGAACTATCGCCATGGGAGTAAGTGATTTGGCGGGAAGTTTCTTCGGTGTTAGGATTTAAATTTGATTTTTAATAATTATTCTGTTTTTCTCTCGTGAGGTGGAAACTCAAACTGAAGTTGAATATATTTTGGCTGGTTTTGTTTTTCCCAAACATTCAGGTTGGACACAGAAAGACCTAATAATCTCGCCGAATTTTTTAGGTTTTCTTGAAACAAAAGCTCCTCGCCGATACGGAAAAGCATATTTTGGTCCGAAACAAATTTTGCTAAAGTTTTGCTCCGTGTCTGCGTAGTAAAATCGCTGTATTTTATCTTCAAAGTAATGGTTCTCCCTGAGAGATTTCGTTTTTTGAGCCTTTGTTCCAGCTCTTTGGAAAGTGTTTCCAAAGGTGTCAGCAGGTATGTCTGGTGCTGTTCATCATGCTCAAAAGTCCGCTCCACTCCTATGGATTTAGCAATTCGGACAGGATTCACGGAACTTCTGTGGATTCCTCTGGCAATTTCATAGTAATAAAGCCCGCTGTTTCCAAAATGGTTTTGCAGAAACGGCAGTGATTTTTCCCTCAAATCTTTTCCTGTAAAAATACCGAGAGCGTACATTTTTTCGGCAGTTACCTTGCCGATTCCGTAAAACTTTCTGATGTCAAGGCTGTCCAAAAACGGAATGATTTTATTGGGTTTTATGGTAGTCTGTCCGTTGGGTTTCTTATAATCGCTGGCTATTTTGGCTATGAATTTATTGACCGACACTCCTGCCGAGGCTGTCAATCCTGTTTTTTCAAAGATTTTCTTCCGAATTTCCTTGGCGATGTTGGTAGCAGAGGGATTATTTTTCTTGTTAAAAGTCACATCCAGATACGCCTCATCGAGGGAAAGCGGCTCTACCAAATCAGTGTATTCATAGAAGATTTCGCGGATTTGCAGAGAAATTTCCTTATACCGCTCAAAACGAGGCGAAACAAAGATAAGGTCTGGGCAGAGTTTCCTTGCCTTCGCGCCGCTCATCGCACTACGAACGCCGTATTTCCTCGCTTCGTAGCTTGCTGCCGCTACCACGCCTCTATTCCCTGCACCGCCCACTGCAATGGGTTTTCCTCTAAGGTCAGGACAATCCAGCTGCTCTACGGAAGCAAAGAAAGCATCCATATCGATGTGGATTATCTTATTTTCAGAAGTGTCCATTGTTTTAGAGAAAATTCTATTTATTCCGTGTAAAGATAGTTTTTTCCTCAATATTTTACTGCAAAAATCCGTTATGAATTTTACTCAGCTCCCATTAGAAAGTATGATATTTTTCAGATATTTAAGTGGAGATATTTTATTATCTTTGTGGAAACAAAAAAAGAAGAAAGATGGCAGCACAGAAAAGAATTTTATTAGAAGACTGGCAAGAAATAAAACCTTATAACAAAACCGCTAAATCCGACCTTTATTTTTTAGGAATAAGCAATGAAATCAATGATAAAATCTACGAAAAAGAGTTTCATATTCCTTTGCAGAATTTCATAAGAGAAGAAGGGATTTCTTTGTTTTGTATGTTTCTGACTTCTTATTTAGAAGACATCATTTCTGGGTCTGAAGTATGGAATTCTTTCATCAAAAAACATAAAGAGCTTTACGGAAAACCGCTACCATTCTACGAAACCGACAAAAACTATGTAGAAGGCGAGGTTAATATCCAAGATGTGAAATTTTTGGTTTGGTATTTCATCAATACCGTGAACAAAAACATCCTGCTCAATCCTCACGATACTTTTATACAAAGCATTTCTGAAGGGCTGGTGGGTATCTTGGAAACCGAATATGAATACGCTCCAGAAAACGATTTACTGAGAGAAACTTACCAAATAGAGCCTACCCAAGACTACTACGAAGTGAGAAGACTGCTCAATAATATCCTAACTAAAACTTATCTATTCTTCCCAGATACAGGTTTCGCTCTGCTGAGACAAGAGGCGGAAATCATGGAAGCAGGACGAAGAGTAGAAGCTACTCTGGATGACAACAGAGACAGATTTATCCATGAGGCATGCACCTCTCTCCTTGCACTTTCTGCGAAAGAATGGGCAGTTCTGATTTTGGGTAAAAAACATCCCGTAGCGAAAGATTTAGAAAAAATGTCTCCGAGAGTTCAGGGAAGTTTCCTTTTCCTTGGCGAAGATGAAAAACACCTTAAAATAAAACACATCGCTACCGATAAGAAGTTCAAACTTCTCAAATCTTCTTTCCCTAAACACAAAGATTTAAAGGAAAAAAGCATCATCTTCATGGGCATCGTAGAATGGCATAAAGAATGGTGGTTCTCAGGAGTTTCCATCATGAGCGACTACAACGAGGATTTCATAGAAAAAGAAAAACAAAACATCCACTCTAAAGAATCTCTTAGCTTCATGGAAGACCAAGCCCTCATCCGTGAAAACCTAAAAGAACACCACGAAGCATTCCTTATCTATAACAAGGGCGTTCCTATCGTATTCCTCAAAAAAGATGAGGTGGATGACTTTATGAACGGATATTTTGATTTCTTCACAGAAACTGCTGGTCTATCCGCAGAGGAAAAAGAAAAAGCCGTGAAAAAATACAAGCCAAAAGCAGGCAAAGAAGAAGAAAAACCAGACACTGTGATGGTAGTTTTCCATAATATCAATTCTGGTTTTGAGGTTTATTCCAATATAGAAAACGCTTTTTGTATTAAGCAAAATAAATTCTTGAATAAAGACAGAATCGACCAAGATTTCTACCAAATCTTCTTGGCGAATTTCTACTCCAAAGAAATTTTGGACTACAGTATAGAAGTAAGCGAGAAAAAGATTTCTTTCTTCAAGAAAAACAATTATACAAAAGAAGAATTGGACTTTTTCACTCGTTTCTTCAAACAAGGAAATTACCACACTAAGGCGAGATTAACCGTTATAAAAAATGCCTAATGTTTAGACTATTGTTCTTGTTTTCGGGCGTTTTTGCCATTGGGCAGAATATTAAAAGCATTCAGCTATTTAACCCACAGACCAATGACGAAACGCCTGTCATAAGGTTCGGAGAGCAGCTTGTCCTTCGTTTTGATGACTTGGACAACGGCAGCCAAATTTATCGCTATACGATAAAACATCTTGACAGAAACTGGAAAGATGACGGCCTATTTTTCACGGAATTTGCGACTGGAAAACTGAGCGGATTGATTGATAATTTTAAATATTCTTTCAACACCCACCAAGCCTACACGCACTACTCTCTGACCTTTCCTAACAAGGACATTCAGCCTAAAATTTCGGGAAATTTTGAACTTATAGTTTATAAAGATTCGCCGAAAAAACCACTTTTCACGAAGAGATTTTCGGTGGCAGAAAATGGAGCCGGAATTGGCCTGAATGTAAGCCGATACACCGCAGCGAAAACTCCAAACCTCAACCAAAGAGTAGAAGTCAAAGCTACCCTTACCGACCCAGAGACCAGCCGAAATATCAATTCTATCAGCCTAAGTATTATCCAAAATAATAATTTTAATGATGGAATTTTTAACCTAAAACCTTCCTCTGTCCTCTTCGGGAACCAGCTGATGTTTCAGCAGTTAAGCCTTGTTTTTCAAGGGAATAACGAGTTTTCTTACTTTGATAATAAAACGATAAACGCCTCCTCCGACATGGTGGCAGGAACAGAAAACATCGATGGCGTGAACTATACCTACCTCTTCCCTACTTGGACTTCGCCGCTCAGCTACCAGTATCAGCCAGATGTCAATGGCGCTTTCTATTTCCGTAGTAATAACATGGGACAAGAAAGAAATGCCGACTACGAGGGCGACTACTCTTGGGTGGTGTTTTCTCTGGACAGTCATCCTTTAGAAGGGAAAGACATCTATGTTTTAGGGCAGTTTAATGACTATCAGGCTAATGAAGAGAGCAAAATGCACTACGACCCGAAAAGCCAAAAATATTTCGCTAAAATATTCCTAAAACAGGGGTTTTACAACTATATCCTTGCAACAAAAGACCGAAATGGAAAACTAAATTTTGGTGAAATCAATGGGAATTTCTGGCAGACACAAAACCAATATCAGGCTTTTCTGTATTACACTCCTTTTGGAAAAAATTACGATGGGCTTATCGGTTATGGAGAAATCAGATAGAACAGTCTATTCCCAAAATTGGAAATAATATTTTTTCCAGCTTTTCAGGACATCATCCGTTTTGTTCTGTGTTTTTTCTTTCAGATTTTTTTCATTACTGAATAGGGAAACTCCCAGCCCAAAACGCTCCAGCGGATAGCCCATAGCATTCAGAACCGTAACGCCCTCATCCAGAGATGAGGTATTTCTCTCCGAAATTCTTGGCGATATCTTATCAGGAAAATGTATCATAAATAGATTTCGGCGGAGGTCAGGGTGGCGCTCCAGCGTTTCGGAAGCCATATTTCTCATCGTGAGATGATCCGAAGAAATCACTATCATAGTGTTTTTTTCTGTATCTAGTTTTTTAATTTCATTGATAAATTCCGAAATCAAATAATCACTCACATGAAGGGCATTCAGAGTAACATTCTGCCCATTTTTATATTTTTTCTTCTTAAAATCTGGCGGAACAAAACCTCTCGGACTATGAGTATTTATCGTAGAAATCATAATGCTAAACGGCTGATTTTCAGATTTTAATTCCTTATATTTTTCCTTAGCAAATTCAAGCATCTTGTCATCATTCAGCCCCCAGCGAGAGAGATTTCTTGGTGTTTTATACTTTTCATCAATATTTTCAAGTGAAAACATCTGAAAACCATGACTTTCCAAAAACTTATCATTCCCTGCAAAGGCTTTGGGAGAACCTTGTATGAAAATATTTTTATAGCCGTCCTCGGCAAGTATATTCCCTACGCCCTTTATTTTAGGGAGAAAACTCGGAAGCTGGCCAAGGTCATTATTCTCCCGCCCCACCGCATATAGAGGTACTCCGCACTGAGAACTCGCTATTCCTGCAATAGTCCAGCCTGTTCCCCAGACCTGATGAACATTAGAAAAGGAAAGCGATTCTTTCTCCAGCTGAGCTAAATTAGGCGTAAGGTCAGGAAAAATTTCTTGATTGAGGTATATTCGCTCAAAAGCCTCTGCATAAATCCAAACCAAATTATACTTCGTTTCGTTTTTTACGGGCTGTTTCGGAGGCTGGTAATTGTCTTTAAACAAAAATTTTGGGTCTTCATCTACCACTTTATAAGTTTGGTAAATATCATAGTTTAAAGGATTAAACAGCAATAAAACCAGCATCAAAAACACTGGAATTTTAGCTTTCATGGTTTTCTCTTTTGTCTCTTTTTTGATGATTTTTTTAAAGCAAAAAAACGACGAAAAAATGAATAAAGCCACCAATAAAGTGATGTCTATGATAAGTCTATAAAAATCCCCTATTCCCGCTCCTTTAATGCCTGTTTTCAGGTGAAATGGAATACTTTCATTAAAGCCTGTTCCTGTCAGATTAAACGAGAGATAATACAATATGCCCTGAACTCCGACAATGAGCCAAAAATAAAAAGCAAGTTTTCCTCTATTTATCAGCAAAAGAAAACACACCAAAGAAAACAGTATATAGCTGATATTGAGCTTAGTATGAGTGATGATTCTCAGTGTAGTCTCATTCTCTATGATGGACGAAATCTGCAAATACAAAAAACACGCATAAAAAACCGATAAAACACTATAAATCAGTTTTTTATATCTAATTTCCTTTTGAAAAACTGCCACCGAAATGGTGAACATTATCAAAAGAAAATGCAGGGAATAAATCAGAAAAGTAGGCGTATCCTGTCCCAATTTATTTCAAGTGTTTAAAAAATTCCCACATCACAATTCCACCACAAACACTCACATTTAGAGAGTGTTTAGTCCCCAGCTGAGGTATCTCCAAGAAGTCATCACAGAGCGGAAGAACCTCATCACTGATGCCCTCCACTTCGTTACCAAGAACCAATGCGTATTTTTGACTCTTCGCAAAGTCAAATTCCGTAATCATCTGGCTTCCTGTAGTCTGCTCCACTCCTACTACTCTATACCCTTCTGATTTTATGCTTTGTAAAGCCTCCGTAACGGACTCAAAATAAGCCCAATCCACGCTTTCCGTAGCTCCTAGCGCAGCCTTATGAATTTCTCTATGCGGTGGCTGTGGCGTGATTCCACAAAGTAAGATTTTTTCTACCAAAAAAGCGTCTGCTGTACGAAATACAGCTCCTACATTATGCATACTGCGCACATTATCAAGGACTATGACCAGAGGAGTTTTAGAACTTTGTTTAAATGTTTCTACATCTATTCTCCCCAGTTCTTCTAATTTAAGTTTCTGAACCAAAATAATTATTTTTTAGGATTCACTAAAAATACGAATTACATTCTTCTCTATATTCTGAGCTATCAGCTCCATAGGAAGGTCATTTTCATCATTATTAAACGGCTCCTCTATCTCCTCTGCCAGCACCTCCATACTCATCAGTACATAGAAAACGAAAACAGTAAGAAATACCATAAGATACCCTATACTCATAGAATAGGCGATAGGAAGAGTAATCACATAAATGACGATAAATTTCTTTGTAAAAGATGAATAAGAATATGGAATCGGCGTGTTTTTGATTCTTTCGCAGCCGCCACAGACTTCTAAAAATCCTCTGACATGATAGTCCAGCAGCAGCATCTGCTCTCCCGATATTTTACCTTCTTTATACAATTTCTGAACTCTCTCCTGTATCCTCCAAATCAGCGCATTAGGCGGATGTGGAAGCTGTTCTACTTCAGTATGATGCTGGTCTTGTGCCAGTTCCATTTTAGTGGATTTTTTGGACAAGTGCCTACTGAGCAAGTGAGGAAAAAAACAAAGATATTTCTGAAAAAAGTCTCTATTTTCGGTGTCTTCTGTGTCCAGCATAGTGTGGAGTTTAACTGCAAGATTTCGAGAGTCATTTACCATTCTACCCAAGAGTTTTCGCCCTTCCCACCAGCGGTCATAAGCGGTATTAGTCCTGAAAACCAAAAGCATTGACAAGACAAAACCCAGCAGCGTGTGGATGAGAGAAATATTTTTAATCGAAGAATCCTTGTCTATTTTAAAATATTCTATCTCCAAAAAAGCCACTATTGCCGCATATACAGCCATGGCAATCATCCCTGATCTCAAGGTTTTTAGTGAGTCTGACTTATGTATACTCAGCAGTATGGATATCCAGTGCTTATTATCATATACCCGCATATAATATCTTTTTTAGCCTTAAAAGTTTAAATTTGCACAAAAATAATACTTTTTTAACAAAATTTTATTGAAATCTTCTTTAATTTTGTTCCCTTAAACCTAATTTCACTTTATGGCAAAAACGACACAAAAAGAAACTCCGCTGATGGCTCAGTACAACAGCATCAAAGCTAAATATCCAGATGCTGTCCTACTCTTTCGTGTGGGGGATTTTTACGAAACCTTTGGGCAGGATGCTGTGCGAACTTCCCAGATTTTGGGCATCGTTCTCACAAAGAGAAATAACGGCGGTTCCCATACCGAGCTGGCTGGTTTTCCTCACCACTCCCTGAATTCCTACCTTCCCAAACTGGTTCGTGCTGGACTGCGTGTCGCAATCTGTGACCAGCTGGAAGACCCAAAGATGACCAAAGGCATCGTAAAAAGAGGCGTTACAGAGCTGGTTACGCCAGGAGTTACTTTTAATGAGCAGATTCTGACCACCAAAGAGAATAATTTTCTACTGTCTATCCATCGTGAAAAAGAAAAATACGGCATGGCTCTAGTGGACATTTCCACAGGAGAATTCCTTGTTTCGGAAGGAAATTCGGATAAGCTGATGCACATCATCCATACCTTCAGCCCTAGTGAAATTATCTATCAGCGAAAAACCGAACTTCCAAACAGAATAAAAGACAAAAATACTTTCGCGCTGGAAGACTGGGCTTATCAGTATCCTTTTGCTTATGAGAAACTTACCAATCATTTCAAAACAAAATCACTGAAAGGCTACGGAATAGAGGAGTTTCCATTAGCCATCACAGCGGCTGGTGCTATTTTCGCTTATTTAGTTGAAGACACCCATCATGCTCTCATTCAGCACATTACCAAAATACAAAACATTCCGCAGGATGATTATCTGATGATGGATGGCTTTACGCTTAGAAATTTGGAAATCATTCACTCCAACCACCATGAGGGCAAAAGTCTTCTGGACATCATAGACCGCACGACCACGCCTATGGGAGGGCGACTATTGAGAAGGAGAATGATTCTTCCGCTGAAATCCGTAAACGAAATCAACCGAAGACTCTCTCTGATAGAGTTTTTTAACAAAGAAGAAAACTTAAAATACAACATATATGAGCTTCTAAAAACTATTTCTGACCTAGACCGACTGCTGGGAAAACTTGCCGCAGAGAGAATTTCGCCAAAAGAACTTGGGAACTTCCGAAATAGTTTGATAAGCATTGAAAAAATAAAAGAACTGTTGCTGCCTTATCCAGATGCTTTGGCTTGGATTACTCCTCTGCACAGCCATAAAGAACTCATTGATTATCTCCAAAGCCATCTAAACGAGGAGCTTCCTGTAAGTATAAACAAAGGAAATGTAATCAAAGAAGGCGTTTCCGAAGAACTGGACAAACTGAGAAACCTCCTCTACAGCGGAAAATCCTATTTGGATGAAATGTGCCAGCGTGAGAGCGAAAGAATAGGAATTTCAAGTTTAAAAATAGATTTCAATAATGTTTTCGGATATTATATAGAAGTCCGAAACACACATAAAGACAAAGTTCCTGAAAACTGGATAAGAAAACAGACGCTGGTCAATGCGGAGCGGTACATCACAGAAGAACTGAAAGAATACGAATCACAGATACTGGGAGCTGAGGAAAAAATCACCCAGCTGGAACACCTCCTCTACAAAAAAATAGAAGAGCAGGTTCTCGTGCATATGGACACCATTCAAAACAACTCCAGAACCATTGCAGAAATAGACTGCGCGGTAGGACTTTCGGAACTTGCGATAGCAGAAAACTACACCAAACCGATTATAAATGAGGATTTTACAATAAACATCCAAGAAGGAAGACATCCTGTGATAGAAAAATCCCTGCCTCTGGGTGAAAAATACATTCCAAATGATATTTTCCTTGACCGAGACACACAGCAGATTATGATGGTTACAGGTCCCAACATGTCTGGTAAATCAGCAGTTCTGAGACAAACCGCCATCATCTGTCTTTTGGCGCAGATAGGAAGTTTTGTCCCTGCAAAACACGCCGAAATAGGAGTTTTGGATAGGATATTTACCCGTGTGGGAGCATCAGACAACATTTCGGCTGGAGAATCCACTTTCATGGTGGAAATGAATGAATCAGCAAACATTCTGAACAACATCACAGAGCGAAGCCTCATTCTACTGGATGAAATCGGGCGAGGAACTTCCACTTATGACGGGATTTCTATCGCTTGGGCTATTGCAGAATACCTCCACCAGCACCCTACACAGCCAAAAACGCTTTTTGCGACCCACTATCACGAGCTCAATGAAATGCAGAATAGTTTTAGCCGAATTAAAAACTATCACATCGCCATACAAGAGAACAAAAATAATGTAATTTTCCTAAGAAAACTAGTAGCAGGAGGCAGCGAACACAGCTTTGGTATCTATGTAGCCAAACTGGCTGGGATGCCTACGAAAGTAGTCAATAGGGCAAAAGAAATTCTAAAAACCCTAGAAAACAGCCGAAGCCAAGACCAAAATACAGAGAGCATAAAACGAGTGACCGAGGAAAATCTTCAGCTTTCTTTCTTTCAGCTGGATGACCCTGCTCTAGAGAGCATAAGAGAAGAACTTACCCAAATAGACATTAATACTCTGACACCGATAGAAGCCCTGATGAAACTCAATAAAATCAAAAATATGATTGGGAAATAAAATCCCAACTTTAGTTTTTTTTGTATTTTTACAGAAGATTTTTAAATAAAAACAAAATATAACTATGAGCGACCACTTACAGCATGAATGCGGCATTGCGATGCTTCGTCTGTTAAAACCTTTAGAATACTATAAAGAGAAGTACGGAACTCCTTTTTATGGTATCAATAAAATGTATCTAATGCTGGAAAAACAGCATAACCGCGGGCAGGATGGCGCAGGACTAGCGAGCGTAAAATTTGATATGCAGCCTGGCGAGAGATACATCAGCCGTATCCGTTCTAATGCCAATCAGCCGATACAGGATATTTTCAATCAAATCAATACCAGAATCAGCGAAATTCTAAAAGAAAATCCAGAAATAAAAGATGACCCAGAAGCCCAGAAACACCTGCTTCCGTACATCGGAAATATATTTTTAGGGCATGTCCGCTATGGGACTTTTGGAAAAAACAGTATAGAAAGCGTTCATCCTTTTCTTCGACAAAACAACTGGATTTACCGCAACCTCATCGTGGCTGGGAATTTTAATATGACCAATTCCAAAGAACTTTTCCAAAAACTGGTAGAACTCGGTCAGCACCCGAAAGAGCAGACCGATACGGTGACTATCATGGAGAGAATAGGGCATTTCCTAGACACCGAAGTGGAAAATCTATACCAAAAACTAAAAGCCGAAGGCTACTCCAAAAAAGATGCTGCGGCAGAAATCCCAAACCAACTAGATGTAGCAAAAATCCTCAAAAAATCTGCATACATATGGGATGGCGGCTATGCTATGTCAGGAATCATAGGACATGGCGATGCCTTCGTCATCAGAGACCCTGCGGGTATCCGTCCAGCGTACTACTATAAAGATGATGAAATCGTAGTTGTAGCCTCTGAAAGGCCAGTTATCCAGACTGCATTTAATCTTGATTTTGAGCAAATTACAGAGCTAAACCCAGGCTCAGCTATCATTATCAAGAAAAACGGAAATGTTTCCATAGAAGAAATCCTCCCTGCCCTGCCCTACAAGGCTTGCTCTTTTGAGAGAATTTATTTCTCACGAGGCAGCGACAAAGAAATTTATCAAGAAAGAAAAAAACTAGGAGCCCTTCTCTTCCCAAAAATTCTAAATTCCGTAGATGAAGACCTGAAAAACACGGTTTTTGCCTACATTCCGAACACCGCAGAAACCTCTTTTTATGGACTGATAGAAGAGGCTGATGCCCATCTGAATGAATACAAGAAAAAACAAATCCTAAAATTAGGAAACAACATTTCAGAGGAGAAATTGGAAGAGATTTTATCCCTTCACCCTACAACCGAAAAAGTAGCCATCAAGGATGCGAAACTCCGTACTTTCATCACGGAAGACAGCAGCCGAAATGACTTGGTAGCCCATGTTTATGACATTACATACGGCTCTGTCCGAAAAAATATTGACAATCTGGTCATTATAGACGACAGCATCGTAAGAGGAACTACACTGAGAAACAGTATTTTACGAATTCTAAATCGTTTGAATCCGAAAAAAATAATCGTTCTTTCCTCTGCTCCACAAATCCGTTATCCTGACTGCTATGGTATAGACATGGCGCGTTTGGAGGATTTGGTGGCTTTCGAGGCGGCTTTAGAACTGCACAAAGAAAGAGGTTCTGACCGTATCATAAAGGAAGTTTATGAAAAATGTAAATCTCAAGTGGATTTAGAAGATTCCCAAGTCATTAACTATGTCAAAGAAATCTATGCACCATTTTCTGAGGAAGAAATTTCAGCGAAAATAACAGAATTATTAGTTCCTGAGGAAATGAACTGCCCTGTGGAAATCATCTTCCAAAGCGTAGAAAACCTGCACAAAGCCTGCCCGAAAAACCTCGGCGACTGGTATTTCACTGGTGACTACCCTACCGCTGGCGGAAACAGAGTAGTGAATAGAGCTTACATCAATTTCTTTGAAGGTAATAAAGAAAGAGCATACTAACGCATTTTGGATTTATCTACTCCCATAGAATATCTAAAAGGCATCGGTCCTGAACGCTCCAAACTGATTAAAAATGTTTTGGGAATTTCTACCGTGGAGGATTTTCTCTACTTCTTCCCTCTTCGGTATTTGGATAAAAGTAAAGTCTACCGAGTAGCAGATTTAAAGGAAGAAAATGTAGAAATCCAGCTGAAAGGAAGGATTTATGATTTAAAAGAAATCACCTACGGAAGAGGACAAAAAAGACTTTCCGCGAAGTTCCGCGATGAGACGGGCGCTTTGGATTTGGTTTGGTTCCAATACACCCAGTGGCTGAAAGACCAGATTCCGCTCAATAAAGAGCTCTACATCTTCGGAAGGGTCAGCCTCTTCGGACAGCAGTTTTCTATGGCGCATCCAGAGATAGAACTGGAAGAAAAACGAGAGAATGAACTCAGACTTCGTCCTATCTATCCGAGCAGTGAGAAAATCACAAAACGAGGGCTCAATCAAAAATTTTTCCAAGGCATCCAAGCGCATATTCTTGGGCATGTCACGGGACTTGTGCAGGAAAATTTACCACAAAGCCTCCTCCAGTCGCTCAGACTCATGGGAAGACAGGAAGCCTTTGTCAATATTCATTTTCCCAAAGATACTTCGGCATTTGAACAGGCGGACAGACGGCTGAAATTCGAGGAAGCTTTCTTTTTTCAGCTCGGCTACGCTTTGAAAAAACAATACAATAAGACTTCGGCAGTGGGAAATCCTTTCCCTTTGGTGGGCGATTTTTTCAATGATTTTTATCAAAACAGAATGCCTTTTGAGCTTACCAATGCCCAAAAAAGAGTTTTAAAAGAAATCCGAAATGACATGAGGCTCCCTATACAGATGAACCGTCTTCTGCAGGGAGATGTAGGCTCTGGGAAAACCATGGTGGCGCTGCTTTCGATGCTGATAGCCATAGACAACGGCTTCCAAAGCTGTATGATGGCTCCTACGGAAATCTTGGCGCAGCAGCATTTCAACAGCCTTTCCGAGGCGCTTTTCGGAACGGGCGTAAACATCAGACTTTTAACAGGTTCTACCAAAGCTGCTGAACGAAAAATCATTCACTCGGAACTGGAAAACGGAACTCTTCATATTTTAGTAGGCACCCATGCCGTGCTGGAAGACAAGGTTAAATTCAAAAACCTCGGTCTTGCCATCATTGATGAACAGCATCGTTTCGGAGTGGAACAAAGGGCAAAACTTTGGATGAAAAATAAAATTCCGCCGCATATCCTCATCATGACCGCTACGCCTATTCCAAGAACACTGGCGATGAGTTTTTACTCGGATCTGGATGTTTCCGTGATAGATGAACTTCCGATGGGAAGAAAGCCCATCATCACAGCGCATCGGCGAGAAAAGGACAGAAATTCGGTATTTCGTTTTGCCAAAGATGAAATCGACAAGGGCAGACAGGTCTATTTCGTTTATCCTTTGATAGAGGAAAGTGAGGCTTTGGATTATGAAAACTTGATGGGCGGTTTTGAGCGGGTTTCCGAGGCGTTTCCTTATCCAAACTATGCCGTTACCATGCTTCACGGAAAGATGAAACCACAGGAAAAAGATGAGGCGATGCAGTATTTCGCTTCGGGGAAGGCAAATATCATGGTTGCTACTACGGTGATAGAAGTCGGTGTGAATGTTCCAAACGCCTCCGTGATGATTATAGAAAGCGCCGAGCGTTTCGGGCTTTCCCAGCTTCACCAGCTAAGAGGAAGAGTGGGAAGAGGCGCCGAACAGAGCTACTGCATCCTGATGACCTCGGATAAAATGTCCTCCGACAGCCGAACCCGAATAAAAACCATGTGCGAGACCAACGACGGCTTTAAGATTTCCGAAGTGGACATGAAACTCCGCGGGCCAGGCGATATCCTCGGTACCCAGCAGAGCGGCGTGGTGGATTTCAAACGGCTGGACTTAGCCCAAGACGGACACATCATCAAGGCAGCAAAGAACACCGTAGAGGCGCTCCTCCGCGTAGACCCTTCGCTCCAACAGGAACAACACCAAGCCCTGAAAAACTACTACATAAAACAATACAAAGGCAAAAACAAATGGGGAAGAAT
>CAUSCF010000023.1:0-24351 GCA_963530295.1 uncultured Flavobacteriaceae bacterium | reverse complement strand
CCCTGAAAAACTACTACATAAAACAATACAAAGGCAAAAACAAATGGGGAAGAATTAGTTAATGGAATAAAAAATGAGATTTAAAAAATGAAAAAAAACATCAAACTTATGGCACCGCAGTGGATAGAATACCCTGCCCTTTCTGAGTTTTCTATGGGCTGGCGTATGGGCGCTGGTGAAGATTATAAATGTGATTTTTGGAACTGGTATGAAACACTCTCACCTGAACAGCAGCGAGAGTACCAAACGCTTTTCCCTTATCCTTGCTTCTGGCATTATAATAACTGGGCAGTGAATGATTTGGAAATAGAAGACAGGCTGGATGATGAAGAAGACTATTATTATGAGGGTGTTCCGCTTTGGCAGCCCAAAGGCGCTTATAAATATTCCAAAAAAACTTTTATCAATTCTCCAAAGAAACTCAAATTCGTCTTCTTTTGGAAACCCAATGCTAATGCCTTGGATGAGTCTTGTTTAGGGCAGTGGCAGCCTTCGCCTTTTTATGTCGATGGAGATAAATATTCTTGTGCAGAGCAGTATATGATGGCTGAAAAAGCGCGTTTATTTGGTGATAAAGAGGTTAGGGAAGAAATAATGAACACCTCCGACCCTAAACTGATGAAAGCCTTAGGAAGAAAAGTGCGCAACTTTGACCCTCAGGTGTGGGACAAAGCCAAATACAGCATCGTACTGAATGGGAATTACTACAAATTCACTCAGAATAAGGAAATGATGGACTTTTTGCTCTCTACAGGTGATAAAATACTGGTAGAAGCCAGTCCTCTTGATACCATCTGGGGGATAGGCTTTGGCAAAGACAATGAAAAAGCACATAACATCGCCTCATGGCGTGGTCAAAACCTTTTGGGTTTTGCACTAATGGAAGTTAGAGACGAGATTAGAAAGCTTTATCAGAATGTGAATTTGCTGAAAAAATAGAAAGGTTTTCAGTTATTAAAAAAATATTATTTTTACTCAAAAATATAAATTAAAAAAAATGAAAGAATTACTTACGCCAGAGGCGCTACTGACTAATTTCAAAGATGTGCGAACTCTTACTCGAAAGGTCATCGAGGATTTCCCTGAGAAAGACCTTTTTGAATTTAGCATCGCAAATTTGCGTCCGTTTTCACTAATGGTAAAGGAGTTTTTGATGATTACTGACTATATTTTCACAGAAATACTTCACGAAAAACATACCTCTTTTTGTACTGAGGGACAGTTTCCTACTACCAAAGAAGGCGTATTAGCTTTGTGGGATAAGGCTACTGAAATCATTGATAATGAATGGAAAGAAATAAGTGATTATACCCAGCCGCTTACTATTTATCAAATGACTTTTAGCTTTGCTCAATGGATACTTTACGCCATCGAAAACGAGACACATCACCGCGGACAGAGCTACACCTACCTTAGAACCTTACAAATAGACCCTCCCTACTTCTGGGGAAGGGAAAGCTTTCAACAATAATCAATACCTAATGAACACAGACAGCATTATCAAAGAAATCTTAACTGGGATAGAAGATACCTTTAACGAGCTAGACTTACCCAAAAAGCCCTATGGAAGGAATGAACTTTGGGAAGGAATTACTGATTATTTCAAAATCAAACAATTAAGGGATAAAATAGAGTTTTATAATAGTGATTACGACTACACTTCGGAGTATATCACCATTGCAGGATTTCACGAAATCCCTCAGGAAACCGTGGAAAATACTATCATTCCTGCTTTGGAAGAACAACTTACCCAAATGTTCTTTAATCCTGATTTTTATTATCGTTTTGAATACAAACTTACCTTAGTGTTTGAATTTCAGTTTGGGCTAGGACGCCACATTCAAAAAAAACTACACATAGAAAACCCTGAACGCAAAGCCGAACTCAAACAGCGATTAGACGCCTATGTACAAAAAGTTATCTATGACCAAACGGCAAAAATGAAAGAGAAAGAAATCCATAGTTTCTTTGACAAACTCTTTGATTTTGAACTCAATGGTTATAGCGAAGACAAGGTAATTGAAATCTTGGAAAAAGGCTTTTCACTCATAGACCCTAAATGGAAAAAGACAATGGAAGAATATCGGTTTGGGTTGCACTACCACACCAATGAGTGGAAAGAAGCTGTCTTTATGCCTTTGTATTATAATGTTAAAGGAGAAGATTGGTCAAAAGAATATACGCTCAAAAAAGATTTGGAGACAAAAAATGTAGACCAAGCCAAACTAAATCTATTTGTGCAACAAGCCCTTTGGAACATTAAACACCAACGATACAGCTGGGATGTGAGGTTTGCGTGTGAGGATTTGGAGCGTGCAGCCAAGGAATTAGGCTCTGAAAAAGCGGCTATGTATCTCAAAAAAGGCACAGGAAACCTGCCTGAAAACATCATTCACTACAAGGATAGTGATATAGAATGCGATGCCAATGATGTCTTTGCTGAAATCAGTGTGAAAATCAAGCAAGAATCAGCTGCAGCTTACGATAAAGCACTGGATTTCATCATCACTCTTTTGAAAACTGACTTCCAAAGAAGTTATCAAATTAAACTCAGTTCCAAAGCACCTAAGCAGTTTTTGGATATCAAAGGCATTGCTAAATCATCTACCCATCGCTTCTTTGCACAAGCGCTCCAATACGAAGAATTACACTCTAAACTCGTAACTTATGCTGAGGTGGCTATGAAAGAATTTCAGTGGTATAACGATGTAGAAGAAGGCGAAAAGAGCTGTATGCCTGGCAGTTATGCAGTTTTTGGTTTAGGCTTGATAGGTGAAGAATATTTCCCATTGGTAAGCAAGTATTTTGAGCTATTGGATGATGAACACCAAATGGTGCATAAATACTTCATAAGTGCCCTGATTGACCGCTATGGAGTGAATGAACATTCCTTACCACTTATCTGTCAGGGAATTACTTCCGCTCAGTTTGATATGGTATTCAAGAATTTAGCAAAAGAAATGGAAAATCCAGAGAAAAAACAGCTTTTAATCAATTTTCTCAAAGAAAAAGAAGCGTTTTTTGCTTCTAAAGAAGAAGCCTACAACTTTTATAAATTCTACGAAGAAGAGATTTACTATGCTATCTATGGCAAACAATGGAAGAAAAAGATATAAAATAAGACATGAACAAATCACTAGAGAACATTACTCATGAAGAATTTCTAAAGCTGACAGAACGCCTCAAAAACCTACAAGAATTCACCTTTTTAGAATACATAATGGCACCGGAAGCGGATATTTTTTATTTCAATTTCATGAAAAAAACCGTGAAAATCAAATGGGATTTGGATTATGGTCTTTTTCTAGAAACAGAATCGCTCTCTACAGCAGACAGAGATTTATTTTTAAATATTTTAGATAAAGAAATTTTATTTCTGATTTAACCATTTTTTATAAGCTTCTCTCAGCGCTTGTGCTTGTGCTTTGTGAAGGCTCAGCGTACTCATATCATCATAATACTGAAAGGAAACAGCCTTACTTACCTTAGGAAGCGCTGTTTCTATGGAAAGTTGTTGTTTTACTCTATCAAAGGTTGCAGGAATAAAAGGATACTCCCCTATAGGAGAATAGAAAGTTTCTAGATCTGTCCAGAAAGCTCCTTTGTAGTTTTTGTTTTCCTCAAAAAGCCCTTTTTGAGCACTTTGATAATAAGTATTCAATTGGTCAAGTGTTACATGCTTAGCCCCTACCCCATCTTGTAACATGATAATTTGTAAATGGCTTTTGGCTAATTCTGCCATAAAATGTTGTAACTGGTTTGGAGAAGTAAGTTTACTATTCCAAAATGCCGCAATAGAAACAGGCTTTCCGCCCCAACTGTGAAGTGCATCAGCAATAGGATTCACAAACACATCTCTAAAAAGCGCTATTTTTTCATCAGAACCATAGGCATAAGGCTCTGGTTCGTGAGGTATGTACCACCCCTTGAAAGCAGGATGATTTCCAAACCTTGAATTAATTTCTTTAGCCAATTCTATACATCGCTGGGCATTAAGCTGAAGCCAAGCCCTATTTGTTTGGTTCTGCCAATAAGTCTCATCAAAATGAAGCCCTATATGTACTTCTATTCCTTGTTTTTGTGCAGCTTCAAAGAGTCGTGCCAAAGTATGACGGCTCTTCTGAGAAGTGAAAGTATTTGCCGAGTCAAACCAAGTAATATCGTTATACGCATTCTTGAAAGCGGTATATTGCACTATTACTGTATTGATTTTTAATTCTTTAAGTTCAGAAAAAAACTTTTCCCACTGGGCAGTTGTCCAATCATTCTTACCAAAAAGCTGGACAAAAGTTCCTGTAAGATAAGGTGTCTCTTTACTAATAGATGATGTTTGTTCTTCTGTTGTGGTTCTATTACAAGCACTTAGTAGCAGGATACTACTTAGGATTAAGGATAAAAACTTCTTCATAGGCACAAATATAAGGATTAATTTTTAATGCTCGACACATAATGACAACGCGACTATTTCAATTTCATGGAAAAACTGCAAAACTGCAAAAATCAAATGAGAATATTAAATCTATGAATTGACAGGCGAAAAATAATTATCTTTGCTTTAAATCAGCTCTAAATGAAAAAACTACTACCTTATTTTATCGCCATTATTTTCTGCCTGCCCAATGTTTTTATTCTTTACAAAACCTTTGATGTGCTGGACAACATCGATTCTCTACCCAAGAAAACTAGTTGGGTGAGGGGATGCCGTTATTGGGGAAAGAGAAAGAGAAATCTGGATATTTATCTGGCTTCAGAACAAGAAGTAAAACAAATGAAAGAGCCTAGCAGAGAGGGCAAAGCGGACATTTATCTCAGAGTAAAGAAATTCTCCTTCATCGACCTGCCTGAAATAAAATTTAGAGACAAAATCACTTATTATGAAATAGAAGATGATTTTGTTTACAAGACAAGTTTTTCCAGCAAACCTAAGATTATAGGAGTTGTCGCTGAAGGAAATTCTGTAAGTCGCTATCATCTCTTTGTGGAAATTATAGATTTTTATCAAAATTTGGCTTACTTTGCTATATTTGTATTAAATCTGCTTGTGGGAAAATATTATGAAAAAATTTTCAAGACTGAAAAAGGCTTGTCACTGATATTTATTCCTATTTTATTCTATATTATTATCTTCATTATCACATAATTTCTTATATTTGGATAGAAATATTAAGTTGATAATTTTAAAATATTTCCAAAATGAAAGAACGATACGAGAACATCCGTGAGATGAATGAGATTTTAATGAGAGTAGAAAATATTCTCACCAAAGCAGAAGAAGTACTAGAAGAATGGAAGACTGTCCAGCCAGACTATGATAGGCTCGTGACATACTACGACAGTGAGCAATGGCGCAAAGACTATTTTGATAGTAATGATGGCAAGATCCCTGATGAGGTTCCTCAGTGGGTGCTTACCCAAGATGCGATTTTTGATGTCATAGGCACTCAATTCTACCTCGCTGATGAATTCCAAACCCTCCTAAAAACAATCAAAGATAAAGAATGGAAAGAGTAGGTTTTATGGCAAAATATAAATTTTAACACTTAAAAATTCAAATATTTTTTGTTTTTAACATTTTTTTTATAACTTTGCCAATTGAAGTTAGTGTGTAAAAAATACAAATTTTATAGATATGAAAAGAAAAATATTTACCTTAGGCCTATTGTCTCTTGCTTTTTCAGCAAATGCGCAGTCATTATTAGGTGTTCAAGACCAAGCAAGTCTTCATATAAAAGAAGATGCTCTTATCTATAGTGGTGGAGAGTTGAAAACTGTTGAAAATGGTGTAATAGATAATTTTGGTAATGTAATGATTGTAGGTGGTGGTTTTAAAACTGTTACTGCATCAAATACTAACAAAACAAATGGTGGGAACTTTATCCTTCGCCTTTGGTCAAATGCTACAACAAATGGTAGCATTGTTAATGGTGGGACTGTTATTAAATATGGACAACTTTATATTGACAATCAAACTTCACAAGCCCAAGTTACAGGGATTGTAGACAAAGAATATAAGGATAATTCTCATGGTGCTTACCAACAAATGGCGATTCCTTTCTATAAGAAAACTTTCGCTAGTTTATCTTCAGAACTAAATGCAAATTTAAGTGGAAAAAGATGGAACAGAACAGGGATTTTAGTATGGAATAATCATAAAGTAAGATTTGATAATTTTAATCCATCTGACAATACTACTGATATTAAATTGGCTGGACATGCTGTGGCAAATAATGGAGCCACAAGTTATTATGCCATAGGTTCTAGATTTTTCAATGCTTTTACAGGAGGAACACCTAACACTCTATCTACAAATGTTTATACTATAAAAGGGGTACCTTTTGCAGGTAGCATTACAGCTGCATTAACTGGGGCTGGAGATGGTATTGATTTTGGTGTAGGTGGTAAAAACACAAACTATTATAAAGAGCAATATAACTCCTATTTGGGAGATCATTGGGAACATGCTAGTAGTCCATGGTCTGGTAACTATGGTAAAAACATCTACCAATTTGGGAATCCATATTTAACGAATATTAACCTTAAATATCTTGGTGCTATTATAGATAATTTGATGGGAGTTCGTGTTGAGCCTAGCATTTCTGTGAAAGCAACTGGAGCAGAGATTGGTGGTGTATATGTGTCTTATAATAATAATGGGGTTGCTATAGGAGATGTTAAACAAGTTATCGTGAGACCTATGGGAACTTTTGAAATAAAATTGTCTAGTCCTAGTGTTAGGGTTTTAGATTTTGGTCAATTAAGAAAGTTCGCATATGAGGCAAACACAAGTAATACATCTACATACAATGGTGGGGTTACAGTACAATCTAAATCTTCAAATAAAGAATTTTCCCTTTCTAAATTGTCTGAATTGAGTACAAACTCTACAGCAAAAATAGCTAATGCTAGATTATCCAATTCTTCTGTTAAGCAATTAGGAGTAATTGCATTAGATGCTGATGGAAAAGAGTTAGGAAGAACATATTATGTAGTGTATGCTGAGGGGGTCTCTGGGCAACCAACTAAGTTTTCTTCTCAGGTGACTGCTAATAGTAAAACGATTATTGGTACTTTCGAAGAGTCTAAAAAAGGAGGAGTAGATGAAGATTTAATCAATTCATATTGGTTGTATATCAATGAGGCTAATGAAAATGATTTTAAAGGGAAAGAAGTTCCTATGAGAATATATAGTTCTGATGTTAAATCTTTAGCTTTTGAAATATTAGAAAATGCAGAAGATATTGCTGATGGACAAGAAAGATTATCATCTGGTGAAAGTTTCTATATTTTTGATGGAAAAAAACATGTATTGATAGGAAACAATAAAAAAATTTCTGTATCATCAGATGCTGATTTCGGTCTATACTATGGTAAACCAGCAGAGTTAGTTTCTCAAAAAAACACTATTGCGACTATCCAAAAACCATCTGCTACTATTTTAGCATATGATGAAAGTATAGCAGCTCATAAGATATTATTCGATCCTGAATGGAAGAAAGCTACAGTTCAAGTTTTTGATCTTTCTGGTAGATTAATCTTCTCACAAGCTAATATAGATGCTACTAAAGGAGAGTTTGTAGTGAACTTACCAAATGCTGTAAGAGGGACTTATGTAGTAACTGCAGTATCTGAAACTGGTAAGAAGTTCTCTCAAAAAGTTATAAAATAAATAAAATTATATAAAAATGAAGAATTTGAGTAAGTTCATTTTGAATAATGTAAAGATATTTTTTCTAATATCATTCTCTTTATTATCAAGAGGTCTTTATGGACAAGAAGGAGGAGGAGCTATACCTCCACCACCAACAGCACCCATGGGAGGAACTAACCCAGGTACTCCAGTGCCTATAGATATGTATGAAGGTATCTTACTTACCATAGCTGTACTCATGGTTATTGGTATATACTACTATTCAAAAAATAAAAAAGAAGTATATAAATAAAGTACTATAAAAACTCCTAGAAATTTTCTAGGGGTTTTGACTTTTTACATTATGAAAAAAATATCAATATTATCAGCCTTTTTGGGTATTAGTTTTTTATCCGCTCAATTTAAAGTAAATATAGAGGCTGCTGATTCATTCAGTCAAAAAACAGCAACTGTTTCTATCTTAGAAGGTGCAAAATACATTCCTTTAAAAGAAGTTAATAAGAAAAACGGAAAATGGATAATAGATGTTCCTAAAAATTATATGGGAATGATGAGAGTCTATTTTCCAGAAAACGGAAAAACTGTAAATTTAATCTCAGAAAATAAAGATGTAGTTATAAAACTTACCACAAATGGTAGTGTAATTTCAAAAATAGATTTTCTGGATGAGTCTAACCAAAAGATGTCTCACATGATGCAAATTCAAAGAAAGAAAAGTCAGGTGCTTCCTGTATTACTTGAAATGAAGAAGTTATACAATGATAACAGCACTTTTGACAAAGCTTTGGAGAGTGAAATTCATCTTTTAGAGAATAGTAATATAGCGACAAACAATCATCCTTTTATTCAATATTATCTGGATAATAGTAGATTTACAGGTGGTCAAGAGGATTCAAACATCAGCACAGAAGAGTACATACAGTTTTTTGCGAATTCTGGCTCAATGCTGGAAACCTCTTCCCTATTAAGACCGGCATTAGTAGGTTTTCTAAGAAAGACTTCACCAGAAACAATAGACAGTGAAGTAGACAAATTGCTTGAAAAAGTAAATCTAAAAACATCAAGAGGACAAATTATTTTGGCTGAATTATTGTCTATTTTCGAAATCTATGAATTAGAGAAACAAAAGGAAAAATATTTCAACCTAGCTTCTAGTCTGAACTATGAAGTAAATGGTCAGCTAAAAACCATTGTAAAAGCCATTAAAAACACTTCCATCGGTGCGGTATTGCCAGATTATTCGTTCACATCGAATGTTTCTAATACAAAGGCTAAAAAGCTCAGTGGAGTGAATGCTGATAAAAAAGTAGTATTGTTCTGGTCTTCCACTTGTTCACATTGTTTGAAAGAGCTTCCTATTATTTCTGAAAATTATCAAAAATTAAAGAAAAAAAATATTGAAGTTATTGCATTTGCTTTGGATTCAGATTCAAAATCGTATAAAGAAACAATAGCTTCCCTGCCATGGATAAATGACACTGAGCTGAAAGGATGGCAGAGCAGCTACACAGAAACCTACAATGTGCGCGCTACGCCGACATATTTTGTCTTAGACAAAAATGGTAAAATAATAGAGAAACCAACTAATTTTTCTGCATTTTTATCAACATTAGAATAAAATAATTTGGTGGTATGAAAATATTTCGTATTTTTGCACCACCAAAATGGCGAGGTAGCTCAGGTGGTTAGAGCGTTGGATTCATAACCCAAAGGTCACGGGTTCAAGTCCCGTCTTCGCTACAAGTCTGTAAGGTAACACATTACAGAATAGAAATTAAAAATGAACTTTGAAATAATTCAAAGTTCATTTTTTTATGTAAATATTTGAAATAGGTTTTCTTTGGGTAAGAATTTAGAAAACAAACCTCACTTATTAAACCTAAATCCTAAAATATCACTATTTTCATAGACAGATAATATTTCATCAAACTTCTCACTATTATTTATCTGATTAATATTGATGATACCATCTTTGATTACATTAATTGAATGATATACAAGTATAATTTCCTTATCCTCGATATTTAATAAATTCAATTTTTCAATTAACGCATAAATATTTTTCTTGTCAATCCCAGCCAAACCCAATATGATTTTTTATTGGTTTGTAATATGTTTTTTATTAAATCATATATAAATGACGCCTCTAAAACCTTATAAGTAGGGAGATTATGGTTTTCTGCATATACAATCAATTTATTTGAATTTATATTCTCTGTCTCCAAATTGATTATACAAGAATGCTGGTCATATAGAGTTTTTATACTATCTTCTATTTTTTTAATCGAAGTAAAAAATTGTAACTGTATCATTTTTTCAGAAGTTGGTGATTTTATATCCATTATTTAAAATAAATTTGTAAGGTTTTATCAATGTTTTGAGCGACTAATGTTTATCTTCTCTTCATGAATTTTTCTAAATCATAATGTTCAAGGCCTAATTCAGCTAATGGGATATTAAAAGCCTCTGCTTGTTGTTTTATAATATCTAAAATATTATAGCACTCCATCTGCATTCCCAAATCAAATTCTGAATATTCTTCTTTCATTGTGTCTTCTAATCTTTCTTTTAAAATAGCTACTAAATTTTGTAAATATAATTTATACTTTACATTCTCCATCATTCTTTATTTTTTTCATTATTTTAAAATATTTGTTCTTTTGCTCATTTATTTTAAACAACACTTCTGGAACGTTACCTATTACCAAAATATTAACCAATAAATAACTATCTTATCTTTATCACTATATGCTATTCCTTTTGAATATCCATGTTTAGCAAAACTAGGCATAAATGAAATTTTAGAATTTAGTTTTGGTGAATAAACTCCTTCTCCCCCTTCTTGTGCTAAAATAATATATTTAAAGCTTTGGTTTAGACCGTTTTTTGCTGCTCTATCTATTCCATAAAAATTATTCCAAAAATTAGGAATAACCTTGTAACTTTTTGTGCACTTATTTGAATAGGTAGTCATATAGATTTTATCATTACTCTCCAATAACAAAACTTCTTCATCCGGCATAAAGGGGATATCATCTTTCTTTATAAAATCATTAACAACAATGATACAGTTATTATCTATTGTATAAACTTGTTCTTTTTTATACAATTTTTTCAGCTTTTCTATTTCCTTTTCAGCTTTTGTAATAGTTATATTGATTTCTTGAGTATTATAATACCCTAAACTATCAATAGTATAAAAATAACTACTTCCAAATTCTATTTCTTTTGGAAAATGAGATGTTATACCTCCCTTAATACCTTCAAAGTAAGAAATAGATTCATTATATCCTTTATTATTAATGATATTTTCTTTACAACCAAATAATTTAAAACTAATTATACAGAATATTATTATTCTCTTTATCATTATTGTTATTTTTTTAGTAATAATTGTATTAAATCAGGTATAAACTTAATTATATCTTGCCAAGCATTTCTTTTGGGCTTTCCATTTTCTTAACCCTTGGATGGGTTCCATATGCTCTTGTTTCTTCATATTTATCAATTTTAATAGATACTCCTGTCACATGTTCATGCATAGTTCTAGGGTTATTTGTAGTTTTTTCATTATTTTTAAAATGTCCATTCTTTTGCTTATTTATTTCAAAAAACATATTTGGGATATTACCATATTACACTTTATTTTCTATCATTTAACTTTAATTTTAGATTCTCCAATGGGAAATTATATATAGTATCATTTTTAATATATATACCATTTTCTAATTCTATTTTTTCTTCATTTTCTTTCTTATTATACTTTCCTTCAATATCACTATATTCCTCTCCTGGTTTCCAAATTATATACATGGTATCCATTCTAATAAAATCAAGGTAATATAAAGTTTTATTATAATAGAACTTTTTAGGTTTTATATCTGTTGCTTTATAATACTTTATAGCAGAAAAGAAGCTTATAAAAACTACTATTGTATTGATTACAATATTTATAATAAAATACAAACCATATTTTGATTTTACTAATATTAGTGAAGTACCAATAATTCCGTTAATGAATATAAACAACAGAATAATATAGATAAGTCCTAAACTCATACTATCATCTGGATGCAGTGCAAACATTCCTATTGCTGATATAATGTTTAAAAATAGAATTATAAAAATTACTATTATCTTATTTAGGTTTTTGTTCATACTCTACTTTTATTTCAAAACAACACTTCTGGGTTATTATCCTTTTTTCTATACTTTTTTATTTTATCAAGCTTAATACTCCATTGAATAAAAGCATTACAGAATAAATTACAAAAGCTACTATTATTATCCTATGAATTATAAAATGTCTATAGTCTGATATATCTAATTCATCACTTTTATATTCTATTTTCTTATTTTTTCTCCAATTAATATGGATTTTAAACATGAGAAAAGCAAGTATTAAACATACTAATCCATATAATATTTCTTTCATTTATCTTTTTATTTTCATTTATTTAAGATAATATATTTAGAACATTACCCTGTGGGTACATTATCAGTACCTAAGAATTCTTTCAATTCAGGAAAAATAGTTTCTATATGTTTACCTTTATATTTGGGGTTTGGAGTAAATTCTAAACCTGCCCAAATTGTGTAATATAATTGTTTCTTTTCCTTTTCACTTAAAGAAGACACTATCATCAAATACTTGTCTATTGTTACTATATCTATTATCTCAATTAGTACAGCTCCGTGTTGGTAAGAACCAAAATCGCCAATACTTATTTTAGATAGATTTAATATTGAATCTTTATCTCCTTTTAATGCTCCATTAACAAGTTCACAATATGTTTTGCCATTAATTTTTATATCCTCAAATAGATGATAGTCTAATTCAAAACTCAAATTTTTAGAGCAACTATCTGAATGACAAGAATAAAGAAAAGAAACCATTAGTATCAAAAAATATTTTCTCATTGATTATTTACTTTTAACATATTTAATTCATTATCAACATACCACAAATGAAAAATCCAATTCTATTTCCTGCATTTCTTTTATCAAATACATAATATACGAAGGAAGTCTAAAACCTCCATTGTCATAAGATGATATGATAGAACAATATATATTTCCTTTTTTTATATTGAATTTTTTACAAAGCTGAATAATTGTATAGACATCTTCTTTGTGATTCATATCTATAATAATGTTTCTATACTCCTCATTCATCTCAAAGTCTAAATCCAAATTCTCCATTGAATGTTGTATCTCAACAAATTGGTCAAGACTCATATTCAGCATTCTGAAAGCACAATTTACTTCATCAATTCCATTTTCTCTTTGTATATTCATAGTAAAATTATTTCTCGCTATATTTCTTCACTATCAATTATTTTCTTCCATTTTATTTATTTCAAAAAATCACCACCAATATCAATTTTAAGAAAAATCATATAAATCTATATCCACAGTTGAGTTTTTAATTAATACATACAAAAGCTGTCTAATGTCTTTTGGCAAGGTTTCTTTCGTAACTTTTGTTTTGTTATAATATGTGATACCATTAATTATTAACTCTATTCTCCAAGAATCTAAAATAATATCTGGTTCTATATTATTGGGTTTCAGTTTTGATGTGATTCTTTCTATTTCTTCTATTTTATCTTTGGTGATTTTCCCTTTGTATGTATGGGAATTCTCCAAATTTTCAACAACAACTTCTTCATCGCAATAAAGAACTCTATAAATAGGTTCTCCACCACTTGAAGGATAAAAATTGTATTCTATTTTTAGAATTGGGTTTTCTTTTTTATGCCCATTGCTCTCTTGAGGGTTACAAGAAAATATCATCATCAATAATAATAATATTAATATTTTTATATTTTCCATCATTTATCTTTAAATTTTATTTATTTCAAAAAATACATCTGGAACATTACCTATTATTCAGGTCTTTTAAAATCATAACAATACATCAGATACGCATTATATTCTATATTAGATAGTATATAATCCCTATATTCCTCTGTAATGTTATGTTTTATATCATACAGCTCATATGGATAACGAGTACTCCCAAAATATTCTTTATTTTTATCATATAACTTGCTGTATAAATAAAATACCACAAAAGGATGATATCTTTTTCTCTCTTTTTTCAGATAATCAAAATCATAAAGTTCTATTAATTGGTTTTTATAGGTTTCTACTTTTATCTGGAAATAAATCATTATTCCTCCTATCAAAATAAATATTAGCAACAAGAAAACTTTTATTATTTTCAATGCTATTTTTAGTATCATTTTTAGTGTTTCCATCATTTTTATCATTTATCTTTAAATTTTATTTCAAAAACATCTCTTTCATCATTATACAAAAAGCACCCTAAAAAAGGTGCTTTTTGTGTGTATTTTAGAATTATTAAAATCTTATTGTCGCTGTGGCTGCTAGAGAAACTCTACCTAAGCCTTCTTTTTTGTCATTATTTGCGAGTGAAAGGCTCCTTCCATTTTCAACATGGAGTTTCACAGCTCCCAGCCCGAAACCTAGCTGAGGGCCTATCAAGAACGAACGACTCACAGCATACTGATACCCTATCGTGCTATAAAGCCCTATTGAAGAACCTTTCACTTCAAAATTTCCAAGAAGACCTAAAAAATTACTACTCGTATATTGCTGATAGCCCAGCGCTACATCCCAATAAAATTTATGTGGTGTGTCCATTTCAAAATTAGAATACATGAACGACGGTCCTATGAAGATAATTCTATCCTTTGTGCTAAGATATACTCCACCCAGACTGGTTTCCGCAGAAGCAGAATATCTATTGAATTTCAGCCCAAGTCCCATATTAGGAGCTATTCTGTGATAGGCTGAGATATCAAAATGAAATCCTGAAGTAAGTTTTTCTACATGACTTCTGAAAGGATATGTGATACTACCATCTATCTCTGCTGTTCTCCACGCATACCCTGCACTCGCCATTATGGCTACCTTGCTTTGTTTTACATTCTCTACTTTTACCTCTACACTACTCTCTTGTGCTTTACATGGCAATGAAAATGCCGCTGTCAAAGCAAGAATTGATAATTTTCTTTTCATGATTTATATTAAAATTAAATTTTCCGCTAATTTATACAATTTAAAATCATCTGTAAACTTTATAAACCGAATTTAATAAAGTTCTCGAAGAGCATCTATATACTCATAATCCGTAAGGTCAAATTTCACAGGAACAATGCTGATATAGCCGTTCATTAGAGCTGTTTCATCGGCATCTTCGCCTTCATCCATGTTATTAAAATAGCCCGTAAGCCAGTAGTATTTCTTGCCCTGTGGATTTACTCTTTCATCGAAGTTTTCTTCCCATTTCGCCTGAGCCTGTCGGCAGATTTTGATGCCTTTTATCTCTTCTTTTTTTAGTTTAGGAATGTTCACATTTAGGACTATTCCCTTTGGCATCGGGTTTTTCAAGGTTTTTAAAACTATTTCTTGAATAAAATCTTTTGCTTGGCCAAAATCAGCCTCAAAACTGAAATCCAGCAAAGAAAACCCAATCGCAGGAATGCCCTCTACACCAGCCTCCACAGCGGCAGACATCGTCCCAGAGTAAATAACATTGATGGAGGAATTTGCTCCATGATTTATCCCCGAAACCACCAAATCTGGTCTGCGCGGAAGCACCTTATCCAAAGCTAATTTTACGCAGTCCACAGGCGTCCCGCTACACGCAAAATCCCGCTGAGCGCCTTCCATTTTTATCTCCTCCACCATCAGGGTAGAATTTATCGTGATGGCGTGTCCCTTGCCGCTCTGCGGAGAATCTGGCGCCACTACGACCACCTCTCCTATTTCGTTCATAAATTCTACAAGTTTTCTAATCCCTGGCGCAGTGATTCCGTCATCATTTGTAACCAAAATCAATGGTTTTCTATCTTGTTTATTCATTGTCATTAAAAAATTTCAACAAAAATAAAGAAATTTTAGGTCTAGTTTAAAATAAGATATTAAATTTGTAGGTTAAAAATTTTCTTGAATTAAAATCAGTGCAAAAAATGCTTAAAAAGTTATTTAAATTAAATAAAATATTGTTCGTGGCTCCATTGATGACCTTGATGTTCTGCTTCAATGCACCTAAAAATGATGATGAAAAAATGCACATCATCATGATAAATGTAAAGAATGCACTTGCACATGTACATTATCAGCCAAAACCGATAAATGATGCCTATTCTCGCGAGGTTTATAAAAACTATTTCGAGACGATAGACCCTGCTAAAAGATATTTCCTGCAGTCGGATATGGAAGAATTTGAGAAACACAAAAACCAGCTTGACGACTATCTCAATAACGGGAACTTGGTTTTCTACAAACAGACCATAGACAGACTCTACCAGAGAGTAAGCGAAATTGATAAAATGACTCAGGACATCCTGAGCAAACCTATTGATTTAAACGAAGATGATGAACTTATCCTAGAACCAAAACTAAAAAAAGCTCCTGCTGACAAACAGGAACTCTACAACGAGTGGAAAAGATACATCAAATACAATATCCTCCAAGAGATAGAAACGATGACCAGCAAAGAAGAACTCCAGCAGGAGAAAAAAGATTCTGTCATCGCTCATAAACTGAAAGACACTATCAATGTAAAAAAACTCTCTCTAGAAGAGAAAAAAATAAAGGCTACCAAGGAGATAAAAGACCTTATTTCCCACACTTTCAAGAGATTCCAAAAGAGAAAGAAAATGGACTGGTTCAGTGTGTATATGAATGCCTATACAGAGGTGTTTGACCCACATACTAACTATTTTTCTCCAAAGGACAAAGAGGATTTTGATACTAGTTTCGCTGGAAAAGTAATCGGAATCGGTGCGCAGATTCAAGAGAAAAAAGGAAATCTCTACATGGGACCTTTGGTAGTGGGCGCGCCAGCATGGAAATCTAAACAAATATCCGAAGGAGATAAAATCCTAAAAGTAAAATCTAAGCCAAACGAAGAGGCTGTCAATGTAGTAGGAATGCTGGTAGATGAAGCTGTAAGGCTCATCCGTGGAGAAAAAGGCACAGAAGTGACCCTCACTTTGCAGAAAAAAGACGGCAGCGTAAAAGAAGTAAAACTCATCCGTGAAGAAGTTTCCATAGAGGATACTTTCGCGAGAAGTGTCATCGTAAATTCACCAAAAGGCGAAAAATACGGATATATCTATCTTCCAAGCTTTAACGCTGATTTTGATGACCCGAATGGTAGAAATGCATCTGATGATGTAAAAGCTGAAATCGTGAAGCTGAAATCTCAAAACATTAAAGGAATCATCCTAGATGTGAGAAACAACGGAGGCGGCTCACTTACGGAAGTCGTAGATATCGTAGGACTTTTCATGAAAAACGGACCTGTGGTACAGATAAAAGACCCTAATGGAAGAATCAACATTCTAAGAAACAAGACCAATTCACCAGTATGGGAAGGCCCTCTAGTGATTATGCAAAATGAGTTCTCCGCCTCTGCATCCGAAATTCTAGCAGGAGCAATGAAAGACTACGGAAGAGCCGTGGTTGTAGGTTCGCCACACTCCTACGGAAAGGGAACCGTGCAGACCTTTGCAGATCTAAACCGTTTTATGAATTCTACGGATGACTTTGGTTCTATAAAACTGACTATCCAGAAATTCTATAGAATCAATGGAAAATCTACCCAGCTGAAAGGTGTAGATGCTGATATACCGATGAACGACTTTTTCTCTTACTCCGAAATTGGAGAAAGATATAGAGACAATGCCCTTCCATGGGATCAGATTCCTACTACGAGATTTGCTCCTGTGGGAACGCTGAATATCTCCAGCTTACAGAAAAACAGCCAAGATAGAATGAGCAAAAACTCTAACTATCAGCTGCTTTTAGAATCTGCGCAGTGGAGAGAAAAACTAGATAAAGAAGAAAAAATCACATTGAACTTAAATAAGTTTAATAAACTGATGAAATCAAGAAAAGACCAGATTAAGAAATTCAAATCTTTATCTAAGTATGATAACAAGCTGGTTTTCACACTGCACAAGGATGAACAGACAAGAGGCAAGAAAGATGAAGTTTTCGCGAAGAAAAGTGAATCTTGGCTTAAAAACCTGAAACGAGATTTATTCTTAGAAGAAACTGTAAATGTCATTTCAGAAATGAAATAAAAAAAACTTGATAAAATGAGCTTAAAAGAATTTTTAGAATATCCGATACTTTCTATCCATACCTATACACTGCATATGTATCAGGTAATCGGAGTTGCTGTGGTGATTTGTGTCTCATATATTGTTGAGAAAATTTCTAAAAAAATCTTTTACAGGCGCTCATCACAGGTAGACAAAGGAACTAGATATGCCCTTCACCAGATTGTATATTACGGAATAGTCATTGTCACTTTCCTGATTGTCATGAGGATTTTAGGCGTAAATATCTCTCCGTTTTTGGTAGGATCTAGTGCGGTCTTGGTAGGGATAGGTCTTGGACTTCAAAACTTATTTTTAGACTTTATTTCTGGAGTTATTATTTTATTAGACAAAAGTGTCCGTGTGGGAGATGTCCTTGATATGAACGGTGTAATGGGCAGGGTGGAGCAAATAAGCATGAGAACCACCAAAATCCTCACTACAGACCGAAAAACCATAGTTTTCCCTAATTCATACCTTACCAAGGACAAGCTTACCAATTATTCATCTCATGATGCTGCGAATGCCTTCTACATAGACATAGGTGTGGACTATAAAACTGATATAAAAATGGTAGAAAACCTCCTTGTAGAGGCAGCCAAGGAAAATCCAGATATTTCCAAAGAGAGAGAGCCATATATCAGGCTGAATGATTTTGCAGATTCTTCTCTCAATCTTAGGCTTTATTTCTTTTCTAATGACCCTTTTCATATTTCCCACACGAGAAGTGAAATAAGAAAGTCTATTTTGGAAAAATTCCGAGCTAATAATGTAAATATCCCATTCCCTACGACTACTATAGATTTCCCTGCTTATAAATAAACAAAAATAGTCAAGAAGAAATTCTTGACTATTTTTGTTTATTCTGTACGGAGCATTATTTCATATATTTCAAAATAATCTGAATAATCCCCATCGCTCTTGAATCTCTCTTCTTTTACCAGTTCCTTTTCGACATAAGTTCTTTTCACATACCATTTCCCTTTTTTGCTGTATTCGACAGTTTCTGCATCCGCATAATAGGACTTTAGTTTTAGCACCCCTTTTTCTATCTTTCCGTCTTTTATAACTATTTTACTCATTGGCTTTCCTTTGTCATCGAAAGGTGTTATTTCTGCACTAAAATACGCATCTTCATCATATCTATTATTTGTTGTATAATAATATTTAAGTTTACCATCTGAATATATTTTCACCTCATAGATATCTTTACTTTCATCATATTTCTTCTCATATGTAGGTTTTCCTTCCATGTTTACTTCTCTAGTCTCCATCAGAAGACCATCTTTATAAGTGGACTGAGCTCCTCCCTCTATAACACTGCCATTATATGGAAGCCCATCTCTGTAAGTAAGAACTTGTTTCCCGCCATTTCCAAAACTCCATATTTCTTTAGCACCCCCTTCATCATCATAGAAATATTGGTTTTGTAATTCTCCTTCTTGGTCAAAATATTTGCCTTCTAGCCCTTTCCCATTTTTATAGGTAAGGATTGATATTATTTTTTTTGTTTTTTCATACAAATCAATTTCTATCTTCTCACCATTATAAGGCGTCATCATATCCATTTCCTTGTCATATCTGTACTCTAGACTTCCTATTTTCTTACCACTTTCATCATATACAACCTCCGTAGCGGTTTTCCCATGTGATTTGTAAGTTTTTTTCAGCTTGCCGTTTCCATAGTAGCATTTGGATTCAGTAGGCATATCGTAAGTCGTTGATTGTCCTGAGAAATTTTCGATACAAGAAACTTTCATAGGACTTGCATAATATTTTACATTTATCCCTGTATAAAGACCGTCTTTATTTATCTTTTGGCTGCCTATATATTTTCCATTTTCATCATAATATTTGACTTCGGAAGCTGTGTAAGGGTCTCCTCCCGCATAGATTTCTTCAAAACGGATTCCCTGCAATGATTTCCCATAAGTTGTCATCTTTACAACATCGCCATCTTTATACTCGGTAATCGTATTATTTTGATAATCATTTTCATAACCATATGATTTACCACTAAATACAGCATAGTTTTTATAAATAAAATCTTGGGAAATACGGCCGTCTTCTTGGTAACTCTTATGCTCCCCTACCTGAGCTCCTTTTGAGAAATTTGACACCATACTCACTTTTCCATCTGGATAGTACCATGTAACTTTTCCATCAAAAACCTCTTGATTAGGCGTTTTATCCGAAGCCTTACCCTCCATCTGCAAGGTTCCGTTGATATAATAATCTTTGATTAAATAATAATCCCCCTGCTGAGTAGTTTCTCGGTAAAAAGATGCCTTTTTCTTATCTTTGATGATGTTCCATTCCTCATCAAAATAAATCACCCCCTGCGACTGTGCATAAATACCCTGACAAAGAGCAAATGCAGATACGATAAAAAATCTTTTCATTTTTCTAATTCATTTAAATTTCACCTCCAAAGATAAAGAATATTTTGACTGATACAATTACTTTTTGAGGACTTTTAATTTTAGTGAATTATAAAATATTACACCTATTAAAAACACTAAACATAAATTTCATAGAAGACTAAAAAAGCCAAAAGAAAAACACATAAAAAAAATCCAAGACTTATAAAAATCTTGGATTTTGTGGGTTCTAAGGGATTCGAACCCCTGACCCTCTGGGTGTAAACCAGATGCTCTGAACCAACTGAGCTAAGAACCCTATCTGTGGGCGGTGAGGGATTCGAACCCCCGACCCTCTGGGTGTAAACCAGATGCTCTGAACCAACTGAGCTAACCGCCCTCATTTGAGTGGTGCAAATATACGGATTTTTATTTAACCTCCAAATTTTTTTCTAAAAAATCTCCAACTACAAAATTACTCCCCCCTATAAAAATCATCTCATCGTCCTTACAGTTCGCTTTTGCAGACTGATATCCCGCCTCCACATTATCAAAAATTTTAAAATCTACTCCTGCCTCCACCAGCAAATTTTCATAATCTTTTGGGTGTCGCCCTCTGTGAATTGCTGGTTTTACAAAATAATAATGAGCATCACGAGGAAGAATTTTCAGAACCTCATCAATATTCTTTTCCTGAACAAAACCTAAAACAATGTGTTTATGACAGTGATACTCAGACAACTGGCTAAACACCATATCGAACCCTGCTTTATTATGCCCTGTATCACAGATAGTTAGCGGATTTTTAGAAAATTCAAACCAGCGGCCGATGAATCCTATATTTTTCTGAACATGGAGCAGTCCATCATGAATATTTTCATCAGAAATAGAAACATTTTTCTTTCTCAAAGCCTCCACCAAAGCCAAAACCACACGGATATTTTTTCGCTGATAATTGCCCTTCAAATCCGTTTCCAAATCCGTTCTTACCTCCGTAGCATCTATAAATTCCGTTCCCACTGCATCGGCTTTTTCGCGAATTATATTTTTAACCAAAATATTTTCATCGCCAGAAATTATCGGAACATTTTCTTTGATAATTCCTACCTTTTCTGCAGCTATCTGTTCTAGCGTTTCGCCCAAAATATCCTGATGGTCAAGCTGGACATTCGTAATCGCCGAAACCAGCGGAGTGATGATGTTAGTAGAATCCAGCCGTCCGCCGAGACCAACCTCGATGATGGCAAAATCCACCTCGTTTTGATAAAAATACTCAAACGCCATGATGGTCGTAAATTCAAAAAAAGAAGGCAAAATCTGCTCTGGGATTTGTTTTAATTTTTGAATAAACCGATACACAAACTCCCTATCTGCTTTCTCTCCATTGATTTTCACCCGTTCTGTAAACTCCACTAAATGAGGTGAATTATAAACCCCAACCTTATAGCCAGCCTCCTGCAAGATAGAAGCCAGCATATTGCTCGTAGAGCCCTTTCCATTGGTTCCGCCGATGTGGATGGTTTTTATCTTATTCTGTGGATTTCCCCAGTAATCACAGAGTTTTTTTATATTATCCAGCCCTGGTTTGTAGGCTTTTTTCCCATTTTCCTGATAATTGGGAGTTTGTTTAAAAAGCCATTCCAGCGCCTCTTGATAGTCCTTTTTGTCCATCGCTAAAAAATTTCCGCCAAAGATATAAACATCTTTTTAAATTAAATTGATTTTATAAAATTCAATTATTTTTGATTTGTTAGGTTAATCTAATTTTGTAAATTTGGACAATAAAATAATTTGAATGGATTTAGGTTCGTTAAAAACAGGTCAAAAAGGTGTAGTTTTAGGAATTTCTCCGGAATGCAAAGGAGAAATCAGACAGCGGTTTCTGGATTTAGGATTCATCAAAGGTGCTGAAATCCATATCCAAAACATCAGTCCGCTGGGTGACCCTATCGCCTACAATATTCATAACACGCTGATTGCCTTACGAAAAGAAGACACTAAATACATTCTGATAGAGATAAAAAGTTAAACTGAAATGAAATCAACCTGCCAAGTCTGCGAACTCAATACAGCCAGCCAACTAAAAAAGCTGGGAGAAAACGCCGCGAATACACAGTTTACAATAGCCCTTGCTGGAAATCCCAACACAGGGAAAAGCACTATTTTCAATGCTTTGACTGGGCTAAAACAGCATACAGGAAACTGGCCTGGCAAAACGGTAACACATTCCGAAGGGTATTTTTCTTATCAGCAAAACACCTTCAAAATCGTAGACCTGCCCGGCACTTATTCACTGCTTTCCACTTCTGATGATGAGGAGGCTGCCAGAGATTTTATTTTATTTGGAAAACCTGACATTACCGTAGTGGTGGTGGATGCAGGGCGTATGCAGAGACATTTCAGCCTTTTATTGCAGGTGATGGAAGTTTCGGAAAATGTGATTCTTTGTCTTAATCTAATGGATGAGGCGAAAAAACACGGCACCGAAATTGACACCCGCACCCTATCCCGCGACTTGGGAATTCCTGTGATAGGCACCAGCGCAAGGTCTAAAGATGGAATCCCTGAGCTTCTATCTACAATCCATAAAATGGCAAAAGGAGAGATTGTTACAAAGAAAAAATCTTTCGTAAAACCTACCGAAATAGTAAAAAACTCGGTGGAGAAAGTTGCTAAATCTCTATCTGAACTTGACCCAGAGCTTGACAATACCAAATGGATAGCTGCCAGATTATTGGAAGGAAATGAAAATCTCGCAGAAGAATTAAAAAAAGGAATAATATCCACTCGTATCAATTCCGAAAATTTTGAGCCAATACATAATTTAGTGGGGGAATACAAAACTGATTTTCCTAAAAACTACCATGACGAACGGATAGAAAACCTCTATGCCGAGGCCGCTAAAATCATACAATCAACCGTATCGTCCACCGAATCCGAGAGGCTTTTTCGTATAGAGCGAATGATAGACAATCTGGTCACGCACAGAATATGGGGATTTGGGATTATGTTTCTCTTACTAAGTTTGGTTTTATGGCTGACTATCATTGGGGCTAACTATCCATCAGAATTACTCTCTTCCTTGCTTTTAGAGCAGATTTATCCTTTTCTAAAAACGGGAGCCAATGAGCTTAATTTTCCTTGGTGGCTGAGCGGATTACTAATAGACGGCATCTATCTTGCCACGGCTTGGGTTGTTTCCGTGATGCTCCCTCCTATGGCGATATTTTTCCCATTATTCACCCTTTTGGAAGATTTTGGTTATTTGCCAAGAGTGGCTTTTAATTTGGATAGAATTTTCAGAAAAACAGGCGCCCATGGGAAACAAGCGCTCACTATGAGTATGGGCTTTGGGTGTAATGCTGCTGGCGTGGTTGCTACTAGAATCATCAACAGCCCTAGGGAAAAGCTCATCGCTATTATCACGAATAATTTCGCGCTATGTAACGGAAGATGGGGCACGCAGATTCTTATGGCTACGCTATTCATAGGGATATTAGTCCCTGAGCAGTGGTCAGGGCTTGTTTCTATGCTTGCTGTCGTAGGCATCGTGATTTTAGGAATTGCATTTACATTCTTCACTTCTTGGCTATTATCGAGAACACTACTCAAAGGAGAGGCTTCGTTTTTCACCTTGGAACTGCCGCCTTATAGACCTCCACAAATATGGCAAACGATATACACTTCTCTGATAGACAGAACGCTGATAGTCCTATGGAGAGCCATAGTCTTCGCTGTTCCTGCGGGAGCTGCTATTTGGCTGATTTCCAATATCAACATTGGCGGTCACCCTATTGCTCTATGGATGATAGACGGACTGGAACCTTTCGGGCTGTTTTTAGGACTGAATGGCGTTATTCTTTTGGCTTACATCTTGGCTATTCCTGCCAACGAAATCGTAATTCCTACAATATTGATGCTCACTTCTTTAACCTTAGGAAATGATGCCTTAGCAGGTGTGTTATTTGAAACTTCGGATAACGAAATCGCCTCAATTCTGCAAATGGGAGGATGGACTACCCTCACTGCTATAAATCTCATGCTGTTTAGTCTGCTGCACAATCCATGTAGCACCACTATTTACACCATTTATAAAGAAACTGGAAGCAAAAAATGGACAAGCATCGCTACTTTTCTTCCTGTTTTGTATGGGTTTATCGTATGTTTTATTGTTACACAGATTTGGAATTTCTTTCATTAA
>CAUSCF010000022.1:0-25888 GCA_963530295.1 uncultured Flavobacteriaceae bacterium | reverse complement strand
CAGGAGTGATTACGAAATTAAAACTTTTGTGCCAAGTGTTTGCAAAATACATAATTGTGTTATATTTTAATAAAATAAATCTGCAATTTAGCGTTAAAGATACTGATTATACGCCCATGCTGCCACGAAAATACCCGCCGTTTCGGTTCTCAGTCTCTGTTGTCCGAGGGCGATGGCTTTTATTCCTTTCTCTGCTAAAAGCTGGATTTCCTTTGGGCTAAAATCTCCTTCAGGGCCAATGAGGAAAGTGATTTTTTCCTTGGGTTGTATTTGGCTGAGGTTTGCTCTCTCAAAAGCTTTGTCACAATGAGCCACGAAAGTGTTTTCAGCTGAAATATCTTTCACGAAATCAGAAAACTTGGTCAGTTCATTCACGATAGGGAAGTGGAATCTCAGGCTTTGTTTGGAGGCAGCAATGGCTTGTTTTCGGATTTTATCTATGTTAATGTTCTTTCTTTCAGACTTTTCTGTCAAAAGAAAAGTAATCTCCGAAATGCCCAGTTCAGTGGCTTTTTCCACGAAAAATTCTATTCGGTCTATGTTTTTAGTAGGCGCTATGGCGATATGTGTTTGTAATGGGAAATTGGGCAGATTGGTTTGGATTTCAGTGGGTTGCAGAAGTGTTTTTTTTCCTTCAAAAAAGAGTTTTCCTTTAGCTAAGCCTCCTTTGCCATCAGTTACAAAAATCTCTTCTCCTGCCTTCATTCTTAGGACTTTAGAGATATGCTGTTGTTCTTCTTCGTGTATTATTACAGCGTTTCCTGTGATTTCTCCATGGAATAATTTCATTGCTTTCTATTGTTAGTTAGAAGCAAAAATATTAAATTATAACAAAAAATAAAAGTAAAAAAATATCAAAAAATTTGTTAAAACGAAAAAAAAGTATACCTTTGTCGCAGTAAAAATTTAATAATTGTTTAACTTAAAAATCGTTTTAAAAATGAAAAAACTAGTATTCGCTCTAGGAGCAGTAGTAATGTTATCAATGGTTTCTTGTGGTAAAAAAGAAACTCCAGCTGAAAAACCAGCTGCAGAAGCAGCAGCAGATTCAACTGCTCAAGAAGCTGCACAACCAGCTGTAGAAGAAAAAGCTGCAGAAGGTGTAGCAGGTGCTTTGTCTGAAGTTCCAAAATTCAGCAACGAAGAAACTCAAAAATTTGCTGAAGAGTACGCTGCTTACTACAAAGAAGTATTAGAAGCTGCTAAAGCTAAAGATGCTGCTAAAAGTGCTGAGCTTGCACAAAAAGCTCAAGATTTAGCTAAATCTGCACAAGAAAAAATGACAAAAATGACTCCAGAAGATGCAAAAGTATGGGGTGAGTGGGCTCAAAAAATCGCTACTGAAGTAGCTGCTGCTGCTCAAGCACAATAATTTAGCATTTTTGTTAAAAAACTAAGAGCTTTATTTCATAATAAAGCTCTTTTTATTTTTAGAAAATTTATTTTTTAGAAATCATATCTAGATGTGGCTGTGGTTCTTAGGTCGGTAAATTCGCCTCGTTCATATTTCAGCTGTGCTACCATAGCAATCATAGCGGCGTTGTCCGTAGTGTATTCGAATTTTGGGATGAAAATATTCCAGCCTTGTTTTTCTGCATTGTTCTGCATTGCTTTTCTTAATTCTGAATTTGCAGAAACTCCACCCGCAATCGCCACTTCTTTTATCCCTAAGTCTTTCACGGCTTTTTGTAGCTTGTTCATCAAGGTATCAACAATAGTTTTCTGAACAGAAGCACACAAGTCAGATAGATTTTCTGTAATGAAATTAGGATTTTTCTGTAATTCTTTTTGGACAAAATACAAAACAGAAGTTTTAATACCGCTGAAAGAATAATCATATCCTTCCAATTTAGGTTTCCCAAAAGTGAAAGCATCAGGATTTCCATTTTGGGCGAGTTTATCAATAATCGCTCCCGCAGGATAGTCCAGACCGAATATTTTTCCGATTTTATCAAAAGCTTCTCCTGCTGCGTCATCTATGGTTTTTCCGATGATTTCCATATCAAAATAATCTTTCACCAAAACAATCATCGTGTGTCCGCCGCTTACTGTAAGACACAGAAATGGAAACTGTGGAGGAGTGGGATTGGCATCGCTTATAAAATGAGCCAAAATATGCGCTTGGAGATGATTGACCTCTATCAATGGAACATCTAAGGACATTGCCAAAGACTTCGCAAAGGAGGTTCCTACCAAAAGTGAACCCAAAAGCCCAGGTCCTCGTGTAAAACCTATTGCAGAAATCTCATTTTGTTGTATCTTTGCTTCTGCAAGTGATTTTTGAACTACAGGGATGATGTTCTGCTGATGAGCACGGGAAGCCAGCTCAGGAACTACACCGCCATATTCATTATGAATAGTCTGCGTATTAGCAATATTAGAGAGGATTTTTCGTTCCCTAATTACCGCAGCGGAGGTGTCATCACAGGAGGATTCTATCCCTAAAATAATAGGTGCATTCATAATGGCAAATATAGATAAAAATATAGATAACAACGAAATCGGAGAAGAAAACAACAAATCCTCGATAAAAAATGCTAAGGAAAAGGTAAAAAAACTTTCATGGTGGGCAAAGCTGTTTTTGTTCTGCTTTTTTAGTTTTATATTTTTGGTTGTTTCACTGCTGATAGCTATCAATATCCCTTCGGTAAAGGATAAACTCGCAAAGGAAGCTATCGGTTTTCTAAATAAGGAATTTAAAACCACATTTAGTGCTGAAAATGTGGAGATTAACTTTTTAGGAGATGTGGTTATCAATGGCATTTCTGCAAAAGACCATCATGATTTTGAATTTTTGAAGGCAAAAAAACTTACTGCACATTCGGACTGGTTTGCTATAGCTTTTAATTCCAGAGATTTAAAATTTCAAAAAATAAGTCTGGAAGAACCTGATTTAAAGGTAATTACCTATAAAGGCGAGGAGCAGGATAATTTTACCAAGTATATTGAAAAATTTGACACACCGAAAGACCCTACTAAACCACCAGCTAAATTTACATCCAGAATAGAAATTATTAATGGAAAAGTTTCTATTGTCAATAAAAATCTAGGAGAGGACGGCAACTGGCTGAAAGCAGAGAATTTTAATGCCTATGTTTCTGATTTAAAAACAAATGGTCCAAATGTCACTTTGAAGCTCAATAAATTTTCTTTCGTCACAGAACGATGGGGCAAAAAACATAAGCTGGAAGCGCTTTCAGGAGATGTTACGGTAACAAATGAAAAACTGGAACTGAAAGATTTGATTTTTCATACCGACCATTCACTCTTGCAGGGTGATTTGGTTTTTAACCTTGATAAAAAGACAGGTTGGAAAGATTTTAACAATAAAGTGGTGTGGGACATGAACCTCAAAAGAGGCAGCTATCTCCATGGATATGACATCAGCTATTTCGTGAAAAACTGGGATAATTACCAAAAATACCAGCTTTTCGGGAAGATGGATGGAACGCTGAATGATTTTGTTCTTAAAAACTTTTTGATAAAAGTAAAAGATAATGAAATCCAAACTTCAGAAATTAGATTGGTTAAACTGATGGAGGGGAATTTCAATATTAAAAGTAATCAAATTTCTGCAGCCTTCACTTATAAAGGGCTGAAAGAATCTTTGCCGACTTTCATTGCGAAAAAAATGGGAGGCGCGGCTGATGATTTTGGGCGTATAAAATATAATGGATTTGCAGATCTCAATAAAGACCGAGTGGCTGCAAAAGGGAATTTGATTACAGGAATAGGGCAGGCGCAGATTGAGAATTTTGTCCTTAGGAATTACTCTTCTAAAATGCCCGAGTATAGCGGAAATTTGGTTCTAAAAGACCTGAATACAACGATTTTAACGAAAAATAAACAAGTCGGGCTGGTTTCTGGAAAATTCAATGTACAGGGTAAAGGCTTTGATATCAATACTTTATCCCTAAATACAAAATCCCAGATTTCAAAAATAGAACTTATGGGAAAAACATTGAATAATATTTCTTTGGATGGAGAACTGGCGCAAAAGCAGTTTAAAGGGATAATCAGCATCGATGACACACAGGCTAGAGGCGTGGTAGATGGCAAAATAGATTTCAGCAAACCGAGACTTTCTGCTGATGTGGATGCGAAGATAGACCATCTGAATTTGGCTTATTTTGGGGCTTCGGGTTCGGGAACGAATACATTTAGAGGAGATGTGAAGGGGAAAGTTTCGATGACTAATATTAACGATTTAGACCTTGATGCAACGATAAATAATGTAGTTTTGGGTGGAAATAAGCCCGTTTCTATCCCGAATGGAGCCGTGAAAGTGGCTATGGAAGGCGGAAATAGAGTGATAGAGGTGGATATGCCAGATGCTGTGAAGGGTAAAATTTCGGGTAAATTTAATCTGGAAGACATCGTAGGAATGCTACAAGAGGGAGCAAATAGACTTTTGGCAGGAAATAAAGTAAAAAAATACTACAAAGGTCAAAGTTTTACGATGGATATCGATGTTCATCAAAAATTGATAGATTATTTTGAGCCTAATATTTCTATTTCAGATGGAGCAAAAATTACAGGTAGTTTTGATGGAAATACCGATAATTTGAAGCTGAATCTGGATGCTCCTTCCTTTAAATATGTGATGGAAAAAGAGGTGGAAATCTCTGAAGCAGAAAGGCTTTTAGCAAAAGTTAATCCTGACTATGAAGTTCGTGAAGGAGTAGAAAGAGACAGTATCATGGCACGAAATATAGCCCTTAGGATAGATACTTCTAACCCTGATGACTATTGGTCAGCGAATGTGGAAAGGACTGAATATCAGGGAAGTGTATTAAAGGATATCAACATAAAGGCTCAAAATAAAGATAATCAAAAGCTAAACATCTTAGCAAGTCTAAAAGTAGGGACATTGGAAAAGGAAAAAAAGAACCAATGGACGCCTTATGCAGCTGATATAGAGCAGTCTATGAGTGCTAACGGAGATTATGTAGTGAAATTTTCACCTACAGAGCTTAAGCTGAGTAATTTCATCTGGATGGTGGATACCTCTCCAGAGCTTGACCATTCCATAGTTTATAGGAAAAAAACTAAAGATTTTCAAATCAAAAATCTGAGATTATATTCTGATGACAGCGAAATTCTTGTCAATGGAATTTTTAAAAACGGAAAGGATTTTGACCTGTCAGGAGATGTTAAAAATATGGACATTTCTAAAATCCTTGCAGTAGTGCATCAGGACAGCAAAATAGACTTGAAAGGGGTAGCCAATGGTAGTTTGAAAGTGAAAATGAACCAGAGAGCTTTAGCTCCGTTGATAGATCTTAAAATAGAGAATATTAGTCTAAGTGACAACTATTTAGGAAATCTAATCATCAATGCTGAGGCAAGCGAGTATGAGAATGTTTATAATGTAAAAGCTAATATAGAATCTGGCGAATGGTTTGGGAATGATAAATTGGCTATAGAAGGGACGATAGATAACAACATGAAATCGCCTAAACTGGACCTTGTAGCTAAATTGGATGATTTTGATTTAGGCTTTGTTCAGGCGTTTGTTCAGGATATTTTTTCTAATTTTAAAGGAAAAGCTACGGGAGAATTAAAGATAGATGGAACGCCCAAAGACCTAAACTATAGCGGAGATATCGCCATGAAAGGCTTTGCTCTGAAGTTGAAATTTTCAGGGGTGGATTATACCTTTGATGACACAGTTGTTACGGTTTCTAATGGAAACTTGCTCTTTAACCTTGTCGGTGTTAAAGACCATAGAACCAACTCGAAAGGGATGATTTCCATCGGGCGTTTGAGTTTATCAGATTTGTCTAATATTGGTGCCGACCTCCTTATTCGTGCGGATGACCTTATGCTTCTAAATACAGAGCAGAAAGATTTTGATACTTTCTGGGGGATGATTTTTGCTAAAGGCGATATCTTTGTGGGCTTTGAAAATCAGACTTTGAAAATAGATGCCACGGCTGATGTATTGAAAAATAGTATTTTCACTCTTAATAGTGCTTCTGCGAGTTCAGGAGATGAATTTAAGATGCTAAGATTTTTGAAAGAAAATAAGGAAGGAAATGTAGTGGTAGCAGAGAAAAAACGAACAGGTTTGGCTATGGATATCAACCTGAACATTTCGGCTGACAAAAACTCTACGGTCAATGTTTTGGTAGGAGATGAAGTAGGGGATATCAGTGTTCAGGGGAATACCAGAAATATGAAATTCAGTATGGATAAGACTGGTAATATGCGTATGTTTGGGGGATATTCTGTAGAGTCTGGAACATACATTTCAAAGGCTATTTTAGAGAAAAAATTTGATATTAAAAAAGGAAGTAATCTGCACTGGAATGGAGATGTCATGAATCCAGAACTGAACATCACCGCCAGCTATGATGCCATAGTTTCTAACATGGGAGAATATCTAAATACAGGGGCTCTTCCGCCTGTGAATGTAGAACTGCAGACTAGAATAACTAATAGGCTAACTGCTCCAAATATCCGACCTGTAATCCAAGCTCCAGAGGTGTCCAGCCAAGTTCGTGAGGTGCTGAATACTAAATTGGCTACGGAAGAGGAGCGTGTCTTGCAGTTTGCGTCTATTTTGGCGTTAGGAAACTTCAATGTCTCTAATACAAACGCTTCTTCAGCGATAGCTTCAGGGGTAAATGTCTTCTTCCAGCAGCTGAGCTCAGCGTTTAACTCAATTAGTAGTGATTTACAAGTTGATTTAGACTACATCAAAGGTTCAGAAAGTCTAAATACCAGCGACAGAGCGAGTGCAAAAGTGAGCTACACCGTATCGCCAAGACTTACCATAAAAGCAGGAACTGGAGTTCCTTTATCAGGAAGTACAAGGACACAGAATAACTATCTTTCAGGAGAGGGAATTATAGAATATGATATGTCCAAAAATAACAACGGAAGCCTCATAGGAAGGGTGTATTCTAAACCTTCTAATGTAGGATTGGTTCTGGGAAGTTCCGCGGGAGCCAACCAGACATATGGTGGTGGTATAGTCCTTTCGTATGGATTTAATAGGTTTTTACCAAAGAAAAAATTAAAAAAAGAAACCCAAGAAACTAAGAAAGACAGCATCAAACAAGATACTATGAAGTCAAATTAAAATTTTTATTGAAAAATCCTTTTATAATTGAATAAAAACAAGTATTTTTGTCCAACGATTGAAAACTTGTATTAAACATTGATAAAAAGAATAAGATATGCATAATTCACAACTTGATGAAATTGATAAAAAAATTTTAGATTACTTAGTAGAAAATACGAGGATGCCTTTTACAGAAATTGCCCAGAAAATGGGAGTTTCCGCAGGAACTATCCATGTGAGAGTGAAAAAAATGGAGGATGTAGGAATCATCCGTGGTTCTTCTCTAGTGATAGATTACACGAAATTGGATTACAGATTTATCACATATGTTGGTATTTTCTTAAGTAAATCAAATAAGACAATGGATGTCCTCAAAGAGTTAGAAAAAATCCCAAATGTGACGGAATTAAGCGTTATCGCAGGGAAATACAATATCTTCTGTAAAATCAGAGCAAAAGACACTGATGATGCCAAGAGAATAATCTACGGAATCAATGATATAGATGATGTAATGCGTACAGAAAGTATGATTTCTATCGAAGAATATTTCAGTGATAAAAATAGATTAATAAAAGCAGTAGAAATATAAATTTAGAGAAGTATTTACTTCTCTTTTTTATTTAAAAATGAAAAGAATAGTATTTTTGGTCATAAGTGTTTTTTGGTGTTATTCTGCATCAGCACAAGAGTTGCCTAATGAATTTTATGCCAAAGTAGTAGGGATTTCGGATGGAGATACCTTTAAGGTTTTGTATCAAGAAAATCAAGAGATTAAAGTTCGGCTCAATCATATAGACGCACCAGAAAAGGGACAGCCTTTTGGGAAAAGTGCGAAGAAATACGCATCAGATTTATACTTTGGAAAAGAAGTGAAAATCGTAAGACAAAAGAAGAAGGACAGGTATCAGAGAATCATCGCAGAAGTATTCGTTGGAGAGACTAATATCAATAAAGAAATTGTAAGAGCTGGATATGCGTGGCATTTTAAGAAATATTCTTCGGATAAAGAATATGACAAGATAGAAACTGAAGCGAGGGAAAATAAACGAGGGCTTTGGCAGGATAAAAACCCTGTAGCTCCATGGACATGGCGCGAAATCAAAAAACAAAAAAGAGCACTTAAAAAAGTACTCCTTTTTGATTGTATATAAAAAGATTATTAGTTTTCGCTTAATCCGTCTACTTGGTAGTTTATACGCTCGATTTTAGCATCTTTAAGAGAGTAGTAAGCACCAACGATTTTGATTTCTCCTTTGTCCTCTTTTTCTTTGATGTATGGACTTCTCTTACGGATTTCATCGATTGTATTTTTCACATTGTTTACAGCTACATCATGCACATATTGCTTGTTTTTAGTAGACTTTTCACCAGTGAAAGTTTTATTTGTCATAGCGACAGCTGGTTTTATTTTAGATAGCATTTCAGTGATGTTACCCAATTTCACATCATCGATTGTACTTTTTACAGCACCACAGCTTTCGTGTCCTAGTACCATAATCACTTTAGAACCAGATTTTACTGCATATTCCATACTTCCTAATTGGTCTACATCTACGAAGTTACCAGCTACTCTTCCTACGAATAGGTCACCAATACCTTGGTCTAAAACATCCTCTACAGGAACTCTACTATCTATACAGCTAAGCACAAAAGCCTTTGGATATTGTCCTTCTACAGCTTGTAATACTGCAGTAGAGTGGTCTCTGGCTGTGATTACTCCTGTTCTAAAACGCTCATTACCAGCAGCTAATTGCTGAAGCACCATATCAGGAGTTAGTTTTTTCTGTTCTTCTTCAGACAAAACATGGTATTCTGTAATTTCAATACCGTTTACTTCTTTTGTCTTTTCATACTCAGATTTGTGTTTTCTTTCTTTTTTGTGGTCAGCATGTGCATCTTTTTTGTCTTCTTTCTTACAAGATGCCACACTCAAAATTACTCCTAATACAAGAGCTGATTTTAACACTAATTTTTTCATAAATAAAATATTTAATATTTGTTTGGTGGCAAAAATATATTTTTTCTTTTAAATATGCTCGTTACTTTAATTAAAATAATAAAATTTTAACCAAAATTTAACAATCATGATAGGTTTTTAACAAATAAAATATGAATTTATAAAAATTAAAGGTTTATGAAATAAATAATGGTTATATTTGCTGAATTTAAAAATTTAAAAATGAGAAAAATAGCATTCACATCTCTTGTCTTAGCATCATCTATGGTTTTCGCTCAAGAAAATCAGTCAGCTAAGGATTCTATGGTAATTTCTAATAAGAAGGAATTAGACTCCTTAAAGCTGGAAATACAGTCTTTAAAGGAAATGATGGCTGCCAGCTCAGCCAATAAAAAGGAAGAAAAAAAGGCTTCCAAATGGTATGATAAAATTTCTTTTGGGGGATATATTCAAGTGAGATATAATGAATTTTTAGAAACAAATCCAGAGTTAGATTGTGAGCAATGTGATCCTTATTGGGGAAAGGGTGCTGATGGGATTTCTTTTAGAAGAGTGAGATTTAAATTTGAAGGTCAGATTTTACCAAGAGTTTATTTTTATTTACAACCTGACTTTACTAAAGTTGTTGGCTCATCAAGATATATTGCAACATTACAGGATGCTTACCTTGATGTTGGATTAAACTCAAAAAATGAATATAAAATTCGTTTAGGACAAAGTAAATTACCTTTTGGATATGAAATAATGCAGTCCAGTAGTGAGAGAATTCCTCTAGATAGGAGTGATGCTATCAATAGTTCTGTGAAAGGAGAAAGGGATTTTGGAATGTATTTCATGTGGACTGGTCAAAAGAGGAAAGATATAATGAGCGAGATTAAAGATAAGGGATTAAAACATTCAGGGGATTTTGGAGTTTTTGCTTTTGGGTTTTATAATGGGCAAGCAGCCAATAATACTGATAAAAATAAAAAGTTTCACTGGCTTACAAGAATTTCTTATCCTTTCAGATTAGGACAGCAGATTTTAGAGCCTAGTATACAGGCTTATACAGGAAAGTATGTCATCCCTCAAGTAAGTACGGGAGTAAAGGTGAATAATAATGGGGAGTATATAGATCAGAGAATAGCAGCATCATTTGTTCTTTATCCTCAGCCTTTCGGTATTCAAATAGAGTACAATATAGGTAAAGGTCCTCAATATAATCATAATACAAATTCTATAGAAGCTAAAAATCTATATGGAGGATACGCAATGTTTTCTTATTATATAAAGAAATGGAACCAGCTTTTTATTCCTTTTATGAGGCTTCAGCATTACAATGGAGCTAAAAAACATGAGTTGGATGCTAGGAGTTATAATATGAAACAATTTGAGTTAGGAGTTGAGTGGGCTCCATTCAAAGCTCTTGAAATAACAGCTGTTTACACTTACTCTGATAGAGCTCATAAGGATTTTGTAAATCCTAACTACCATGAAAAGGGAAGTGTAGTAAGGCTTCAAGCTCAGTTAAAATTCTAACCCAATATAAAAAAGACTTATCACTATGATAAGTCTTTTTCTTAATGATTAAATAACTCCCAATTCTTTTCCTACTTTTTCAAAAGCTGCGATGGCTTTGTCGAGATGCTCTTTGGTGTGGGCAGCAGATAGCTGAACTCGTATTCTTGCTTTTTCTTTCGGTACCACAGGGTAGAAGAAACCTATCACATAGATGCCTTCATCCATTAGTCTTTCAGCCATTTTTTGTGAAAGTTTAGCATCATAGAGCATCACTGGGACGATTGCGGCATCTCCATCTGGTATGTCAAATCCTTTGGCTTTCATTTCAGAGCGGAAATATTGGGCGTTTTCCATTACTTTGTCTCTTAGGGAAGTGTCTTTGGAAAGCATTTCCAGCACTTTTGTCGCTGCTCCTACAATCCCTGGCGCTAGTGAATTAGAGAAAAGATAAGGGCGGGAACACTGTCTTAGCATATCTATAATTTCTTTCTTTCCTGATGTAAAACCACCCATAGCGCCACCGAGAGCCTTCCCAAGAGTAGAAGTAATAATATCCACACGGCTCATCACATCATTGGCTTCGTGGGTGCCTCGCCCTGTTTTTCCGATAAATCCTGTGGCGTGGCTGTCATCCACCATTACTAATGCATCATATTTTTCAGCTAAATCACACACTCCTTTTAGATTAGCCACGATGCCGTCCATAGAGAAAACGCCGTCTGTTACGATAATTTTAAAGCGGTGATTTTTCTTCGAAGCAGCTTTCAGCTGGGCTTCCAGATCCTCCATATTATTGTTTTTATAGCGGTATCTTGCTGCTTTACAAAGTCTTACACCATCGATGATAGAAGCGTGGTTCAGCTCATCAGAAATAATGGCATCTTGGTCTGTGAAAAGCGGTTCGAAAACTCCGCCATTTGCATCAAAAGCAGCAGCGTAGAGGATAGTGTCTTCCATACCTAAAAACTCAGAAATTTTGTTTTCCAAATTCTTGTGAATATCCTGTGTTCCACAGATGAACCTTACAGAAGACATTCCGTATCCGTGTGTATCCATTGTGCTTTGCGATGCTTTTATCACTTCTGGATGATTAGAAAGTCCGAGGTAATTATTCGCGCAGAAATTCAGTAGTTTTTTTCCATTGGCTACGATTTCGGCATCTTGTGAAGAAGTGATGATGCGCTCTCTCTTGTAGAGACCATCATTTTCTATTTGAGTCAATTCATTTTGAAGATGAGATAAAAATTTTGAACTAAGCATATCTATATTTTTTATAAATTACAATGATAAAAAGTTTTGAAGGGTTCGTTCTGCTTCTGCAACATCGTGAACACGCAGGATTTTAGCTCCTTTTTTCAGCATTTTTAGGTGAAGCTGCTGGGTTTCTTCGTTGATGTCATGTGGCGATTTCCCAAGAGGTTTATAAATAAAGGATTTCCGTGAAATTCCCACTAAAATAGGATATCTTCCGAAGGAAATATGTTCTAATTCTTCCACCATTTGGTTTTGATTTTCAATAGTTTTCCCAAAACCAAAACCAGGGTCTAGGATAATGTCCTTCACTCCTAAATCTAGTAATTCCGCTGTTTTTTTGGAAAAGAATTGATTCAGAACGAGGATAATATCTTGATAATCTTCCTTTTCGTGCATGGTTTTGTAGGTGGAATTACCATGCGTCAGGATGTATGGAAGCTGTGTTTTAGCTGCCGTAGGGAACATATTAGGGTCGTATTGTCCGCCAGAAATATCATTGATGATGTCAATGCCCTCATTATACCCAAAATAGACAACTTCGCTATGAAAAGTATCTAGTGAAATCAATGCCTGAGGAAATTCCTTTTTGATGGATGAAATAATATTTTTCAGTCGGTTAATTTCCTCATTTGCAGTGAGAAATGTAGCGTTCGGGCGGGTAGATTGTGCACCTATGTCTATGATAGAAGCTCCTTCGGAAAGCATTTTTTCGGTTTGTTTTAGAGCTGAAATTTCATCATTAAATTTTCCTCCATCAGAGAAGCTGTCTGGTGTCAGATTGAGAATTCCCATGATTTTTGGAATTGTCAAATCCAGAAGAACTCCACGGCAATTGATAGAAAATAACTGTAAATTTTTCATACTACAAAAATAATAATTTCTTATCTTTGGGCGAATATTTTATCAAAATGCAAAACACTATAAATCAATATAATGAAATTTCTGCAGTTTGTAGAAGTCTTTTTGAGAAGAAATTAGCAGATTATGGAGCTGCGTGGCGAGTGCTGCGTCCCAGCTCGGTGACGGACCAAATTTACATCAAAGTTAATAGAATCCGAACTCTGCAGATGACCGACAAAAAGATGATAGATGAAGATGAAGAGGAGGGATTTATAGCGATTGTAAATTATTCCATTATTGCTCTTATCCAGCTAGATAGGGGAGTTTCAGAGGTTTTGGGCAAAGAAGATAAAGCCGAAATTCTAGCGCTTTATGATGATTTTATCCAAAAAGCAAGAGACTTGATGGAGAAGAAAAATCACGATTATGGTGAAGTTTGGCGCGATATGAGAATCAGTTCAATGACTGATTTGATTTATCAAAAAATACTGAGAACCAAGCAGATAGAAGATAACGAAGGTAAAACATTAGTATCCGAAGGCTTAGAAGCCAACTATTTTGATATGCTGAATTATGCAGTTTTCTGCCTTATAAAATTATCCGAAAAATAGAATCAGCTAAATTCAACATATATTTTTTCACCGATATTTAGTCCCATTAGAGGAGCAGCTCCGTTGGTCTTACTTCCTTTGTACATGGCAATTTCCAGCAAGTCAGCCTCATTGAATAAAGCCAATTCTTTTGCCAAGAAAAGATTTTCCTTTTCCCAATCTGTGATAATATCAGTATGTTTTTTGACTATATTTTTCATCGAACATTCCCTGAATTTTATTTTAAAATTTTGGTTTCCTGAAAGATGCTTTTCAAAAATTTCCTTGCTGATATTAGAAACAGCATTCCCAAAATGGTCGATATAGACGATTTCTCCTGCAATCATTTTTTGGGCTTCATTGTAGTTAGGTTTTGGGAAAACTACTTCTTTTATACTTCTGATTTGCTTTCCTATAAGTTTGGTGTCATTTCCTTTGTACAAATGTACAGCCATAGGCACAAAAATATCTATGGGCGTGAATACTCTATCATCATCAGACGCATTGTGAGAAATTTCATAGATTTTTTCAGGTTTTATCTCTGGAAAAATTAAGCTAAAAAGCCCATTATCAGGCATTATGAAATAATGTCCGTTCGCTTCTAAAACTAAAAATTTTCTATCTTTATGATAAAAACAATCCACTGCAATCATGTGGATGCTCCTTTTCGGAAAATGCGAATAAGAGTTTCTGACAATGTATGCGGTCTGTATTATGTCGTGAGGCTTAATATGATGCGTAATATCTACAATAGGAACATTCTTCTCCAAACTGAGAATACTTCCTTTAATGCTTGCAACTTTGTGGTCTTTCGTCCCTAAATCTGTAGTAAGTGTAATAATCGACATCGTATTTTTTCTATTTTACAAAGATATTGCTTATTTTTGGATATTTAAAACAATAAATCTTTAATAAAATAAATGTTTGAATTAAATTACGAAATAAAAGACATTGACACTAAAACCTTTTATGGTGTTCAAAATCAATATTTTAACTTGATAAAATCTACATTCCCGACCCTAAAAATTACAGGTCGTGACAGTTATATCTTTGCGGCTGGAAATCAGCAGGCATTGGATATTTTAGAGCAAAAACTGGATGATATTGTAAAATTTATTCAGAATCATCATACAATAGAGCTAAAAGATGTAGAAAATATCTTGAGCATAAAAGATGAAACCGAAAAACAGCTGATTTTTGACCAAGACATCATTGTAAAAGGTGTTAATGGAAAAATAATAAAGGCAAAAACGACCAATCTAAAAAAACTAGTCAAAGAATCCGAAAAAAAGGATATGGTTTTTGCTATTGGTCCTGCGGGAACAGGGAAAACCTACACGAGTGTAGCTCTGGCGGTAAAAGCCCTTAAAGAAAAAAATGTAAAACGCATTATCCTCACAAGGCCAGCTGTTGAGGCAGGAGAGAGCTTAGGGTTTCTCCCAGGGGATTTGAAGGAAAAACTGGATCCGTATTTACAGCCATTATATGATGCTCTCCATGATATGATTCCACACGAAAGATTGGAAAATTTTATAGAAAAAAGAGTGATAGAAGTGGCGCCGCTTGCTTTTATGCGAGGGAGAACCTTGGATGATGCTTTTGTAATTTTAGATGAAGCCCAAAATACAACTCATTCGCAAATGAAAATGTTTCTTACGAGAATGGGAATGAATGCTAAATTTATCATTACAGGAGACCCGAGCCAGATAGATTTGCCTAAAAATCAACAGTCTGGATTACAGGAAGCTATGAAAATCCTCCAAAATGTGGAAGAAATAGGATTTATACACCTGAATGAATCTGATGTAGTAAGGCATCCTATCGTAAAAAAAATAATTTTGGCGTATAACCAAAGCGAAAAGAAATAAAAAAAACCCATGATTTCATGGGTTTTTTTATTATGTCTAAGGTTTAGATTAGAAACCTCTACCTTTGATTCTTGCTTTTTTACCTCTAAGGCTTCTGAAGTAGTAGATTCTAGCTCTTCTAACTTTACCTCTCTTATCAACTTCTATTTTTTGTAGAGCAGGCATGTTGATAGGGAATACTCTTTCTACACCTACATCACCACTCATTTTTCTGATAGTGAAGGTTTTAGTAGCTCCAGTTCCTCTTAACTGAATAACAACTCCTTTGAAGAACTGAGTTCTTGTTTTCTGTCCTTCTTTGATTTCATAATAAACAGTGATAGAATCACCAGCTTTGAATTCAGGAAACTCTTTTTTTGTAATGTACTTGTCCTGAACATACTTAATTAAATCCATTTTTTATAAATAAATAAAAGGTTTAAAGTCAAACAACATACACGGCTCTCGTCAGAGGTTGATTAACGAGGTGCAAATTTAATAAAAAAAATTATATTGCCAAATATTGTTAGCAAAAATTAAGGCTCAAAAACCTCAAATTTCCCATTTTCATAAAAGAAAACGATTTTTTTTATGTTGTTGCCCTTTTCACTGGGAGCTTCTGTTTCTGGAATACTTTTGTTTTCTGAAATTTCAGGAGTATTTTCTACTATATTATTATATTGTATTGGTTCCGAAATTTCAGACTTCTCCTCTTCTTGTTTTGTATTTTCATCCATTTCTTGAGAAGGAATAGAGAAAAGCCCTGTGATGATAGGCTCATCATCATTTATTTTACTTTCTTCTAGCAAATAAGTAGAAGGAGTAGAGGCTGTTTCTTCTTCAGAAAAAATCATTGCTCCTTTTCCTTCGATGAGCCATTCCCATTGTATCTCAGGAAATCTATCTTTTATTTTCATGAGAAAATCAAGCGAAGGTTTGTTCCTTCCAGAAAGAACATGAGAAATATTAGACCGCTGAACTCCTATTTCATCTGCAAATTCAGAAGAGGATAATTCAGAATAATTAATAATTTTTTGAACTCGACTGTTTAAATCCATATACAAATGTAAAAAATATATTTTACACTTGTAAAAACATTTGTAAATTATTTAATTTTTACTTTTGTTACATTTGTAAATAAGACTGTAAATAATTCAATTTTAATAAATTATAAATTATTTATATGTAAAAATATTTTTTAGAATTTATTTTGATTTTTTATCAGGAACTAATAATGACGCAAAAATACTTACACTCAAAATTCCTAAAATTATCATCAAAGAATGAGATGTGGTGAATCCCCATTCGTTTAAGTACGAATGTAAAATCATTTTTAACCCAATGAAAACTAATAAAAAGGCTAATCCGATTTTTAGATATTTAAACTTATCGATAATTCCAGCCAATAAAAAGAACATGGAACGAAGTCCTAAGATGGCAAAAATATTGGAGAAAAATACGATGTATGGATCTTTGGTCACTGAGAAAATAGCTGGAATAGAATCCACAGCAAAGATGAGATCTGTAAATTCTATGATAATCAAAACAAGAAATAGTGGAGTTATTTTTTTTACACCATCTATTGTTACAAAAAATTTATTACCTACAAATTGATTATGAACCTTAAAAAATCTATTTGCAAACTTTACGACAGGGTGGTTTTCTGTGTCTATTTTCTCCTCATCTTCAGGCATAAACATTTTTGCTCCTGTGAAAATAAGGAAACCTCCAAAAATATACATAATCCAGCTAAACTTAGTAATCAGGGCTGCTCCTATGAAAATGAAAATAAAACGCATCACAATAGCCCCTAAAACTCCCCAAAATAAAACCCTGTGATAGTTCTCCTTTTCTACATTAAAGGCAGTGAATATAAGAACAATAACGAAAATATTATCCACAGAAAGAGCCTTTTCCACAATGTATCCTGTCATGTATTCAAGCCCTAAATTCATATTATAAAGCTGGATGCTGTGTTCTAGGTTATTAGGAATGATATCCACGGGATGAGAATTCTTATTTATAATGTATTGTAGTTTTTCCATGCTGTCAATGCCGTGGAGTAGGTGACCATAGCTGACCAACATAAAATAAAAAACTACAGAAATGAATATCATAAAAAAACTCATGAACCCAGCTTGTTTTAAGCTGATGTTTCCTGTTTTTTTAGCAAAAACACCTAAATCTAGTGCTAATATTAGCCCAATAAATAATAAAAAACTTATTAAAAATATAATCTCGTTTGACATTGTTGTAAAGTTTATTTCGCAAATATATTGAATAAAAAATGATTCAAGATAACAAATGTAAACAGTGAGTTTTAACACAAAAGTAAATGCAGGTGTTTTACAAATGTTTTATTCAAAAACTCTATAAAACAGTGATTTCTATAGTTAAAGTAAAATTAAAAATAACATTATATAAAACTCATAAAAGTCTGATTTACAATAAACAATAATTTTTAATTAAATAAAATACAATTAACAAACTTATATACTGACAAATTGACAGAAGTAGATTGTGATAACAAGATTTTTGATATACATTTGTAAAGTAAAAATATTGTATTTTTGCAGAAATTTTCAAGGTAACAAAATATGCTGTTTAAATATTTTAAAAATGTAAACTTCCCAAATCGCTATATTTCTCCCGAAAAATTGTTTTCATACTTAGAAGAGAATTATGGCGCGGAAATTCAAGAAATAGGAAAATCAACTTTAGGAAAACCAATTTATCTTTTTTCTAAAGGAACAGGAAAAATTTCTGTGCTGGCTTGGTCGCAGATGCACGGAAATGAAAGTAATGCAACTTTGGCAATGCTGGATTTATTGGCTTCACTAGAAAAAAATCCTGTGGCTGATTTTTGGGATAGAATTCGTTTGGATTTCATTTTTATGCTCAATCCTGATGGCTCAGAGATTTGGACAAGGAGAAATATTTTAGAAATAGATATAAATAGAGATTTTCTAAAAGAATCTAGCATCGAGATGAAAATTTTGAAAACACAGGCTTTTTCTAAAAAATATGATTATGCCCTAAACCTACATGAACAAAGGACTATTTTTAGTACTGATTTTGAAAACCCTGCCACGCTTTCATTCCTTTCGCCTTCGGAGGATGTGGAGAGAAATTTGACGGAAAACAGGAAGAAAAGTATGGCTGTGATTGCCGAGATTTATCAACAATTAAAACCTGAAATTCCTAATAATATAGGGCGCTATACGGATACTTTTTATCCTACATCTTCGGGGGATAATTTTATGAAAGCAGGAATTCCTGTGGTTTTGTTTGAAGGCGGACATTTTATTGATGATTATAAAAGAGAAAAAACGAGGGAGTTTTATACAAAAGCTTTATTTTATGCATTGCAGGCGATAGGGAATTTGAAGGGAGAAGTGTCTGGCTATGAAAGTTATTTTGAAATTCCAGAAAACAAAGAATCTCATTATGATATTATATACAGAAATGTGAGGTTAAATACTGATTTTGAATGTGTTTTGGATATTGCAGTCCAATATAAAGAAATTAAGACCAAAGCTAGCGAAGAGATAGAATTTATCCCTTATGTAGCAGAAGTGGGTGATGTTGGAAAAAAGAAGGGATGGAAGGAGATAGATTGCAAGGGCAAGAAATTTGTTTGTGATAAAAAATATCCTAAAATAGATGCTCCTGTGGAGTTTCAGATAATTTAAATTTTAAGGAATAATGCCTATTTTTAAGGAAATAATATCGGAACAGACTCAAATTTTGATTTGGAAATATTCAGAAGAAGAAGAATTTTCTGCTGATTTGATTTCGGATGAAAAAGAATTTGAAAATTTAAAGCAAAAATCACCTAAAAGACTGATAGAAAAACAAATGGTAAGGCAAATGCTCAAAAAAATCCTGCCGAAGCATAAAATCAGATACTATGAAAATGGGCAGCCATACTTGGAGCCATTTGATAAGTTCGTGTCGGTCAGCCATTCTTTTCCTTATGCGGTTTTGGCGATTTCTGAAAAAAAAATAGGAGTAGATATAGAGCAGATAAAAGATAGAATTGGTAAAATCAAACATAAATTCCTGCATCCCAATGAAATAGATTGGCTCAGTAGGGCAGAATCTGGAATAGAGTATCTGACGGCTATCTGGTGCATAAAAGAGGCTTTATTCAAAATACATTCCTCGAAACAATGGTCTTTTAAGGAATTTTATGTGGTTGATGAATTTCTTTTAGATCAATTTTCTAAAATAAAATGCAAGGTTTTTGATAAGGATAGAGAAGATAAATTTTTAGCTTATTTAGAAAAAATTGAAAATTATTATCTAGCAATAATAGAGAAACAATAAAAAATAGCACCACAAATTATGGTGCTATTTTTTATTTATGAATATTTGTTTTTACTCACTAATGTCCCAAACAAGTCCAAATCTAAGGGTGTTATCCAATGCGTTATTGATTTTAGCAGTATTGATAAGGTAAGAAACATCAAGTCCAAAAGATTTGTATTTCAGTCCTACACCTATAGTCGCAAACTGTCTTCCCCCTTGCTCAGCGCTTTCGTGGAAGTATCCTGTTCTTATATCAAAAGTATCATTGTATGAATAATCAGCAGCGATACTGTACATCACACTTTTCTTATTGCTAAAAGATTTTCCCATACCATTGATCACACTTACATCAGGATATGAATAAGAAACTCTGTTAGTAACTGGGTCAACCACAGCTTCAGCTCCTGGAACTAATAGTTTAGACGCTTCTAAAGTAAGTCCCAGACGATTTTCTCCATCAAGGAATAAATCATATCCAGCTCCCAATCTTGCAATAGTAGGAAGGTAAGATTTTGAGTCTATACTTTTGCTATAGTTAAGTTTTGGTCCTACATTTTGAATGGCAAACCCACCTCTTACTCTACCTTCTTTCTCACCAAAACTTTGCATTTTAGGAGATTGGTAATATCCTGCAATATCTACAGCAAATGTATTAGCTGCTTGTAATGTGCTGCTGCTTTGTCCTAAACTAGATAAGTCTGAACGGATATATCTACCCGTAACCGCCATTGAAAAACTTTCAGAAAGTTTCAAAGCATAGGCTAAATCGATAGAGAATTCATTAGGTTTAGACTGTCCTTCACTTACTGCAACTCCTCCTACGATTCTAGACAAATCCACTGTTCCCATGTTAAAGTAATAGATACTTGCACTCAGTGTACTTCTATCTTCTTCTCCTAATTTTGTGTAAAAAGAACCATATAATAAGAATATATCATTGGTAATTTTATTCATATATGGAGTGAAACTAACACCCACGGAAGTCTTTGCACTAGCAAAAGGGTATTTCGCAGCATTCCAATATTGAGAATAGGTATCTGGTGTAGTAGCTACCCCTTGGTCAGCCATACCTCCTGAACGCGCATCTGGAGCTATCCTTAGGAAAGGAGCACCTGTCAAGACAGGGCGAATGTTTGTAAGATCTTGAGAATAAGCATTAGCAGCTACTCCCAATCCTAACATGATGATAAGTTTTTTGTTCAAATTCATATTAATGTTTTAATAATCATGCAAAAATAAAAATTTAAATTTAAAATTTATGATTTTTTTATATTTTTTAGTTAAAAAAAGTTATATTTGTATTATATAAAGTATTTGGTTATATAATTTAAGGTTGAGTTGATTTTAAAATTTAAATATTTTAAGAAAATTTTAAGATTTTATTTTTTTATTTAACTTATTCAAAATGTGACTTTTATGATGTTTTGTATATTCATTTTTGATTTATATACACAATAAAAACAAAAAATATTTGTTAAAAAGTCGTAAAGAAATTTTGATAAAAGAAATAATTTAGCGTTATTTGCACTTTGAAATTTAAAGTTTATAAGAATACATATTATGAAAAAAATGAAATTGTTTTCATTATCTGCTTTAGGAGCTTTGACTCTACTTACTAGTTGTGGAGGAGGAGGCTCTGCTAAAAGTGGTGGAGGAACAAAAAAATTCACAAGTAAAACAGGTTGGAAACCAAATGACCAAAAAGGTTGGTTTTTCACAAGAAAGGAACAGAAACAGAAAGGATGGCCAGGAATGGTGTATGTAGGAGGTGGAACTTTTACTATGGGATTGGTAAAAGATGATGTGATGAGGGACTGGAACAATACACCTAGAAGAATGCAGGTTAGTTCTTTCTTTATTGGAGAAACAGAAATCACGAACTACGAATACCGTGAATATGTAACATGGTTGAAATTCGTATTTCCATCTTCTGACCCAAGTTTCAAAAATATCTATTCAGGGGCGCTTCCAGATACATTAGTTTGGAATAACAAGTTATCTCGTAATGACTATTCAGAGTCTTATTTCCGTGCACCTGAGTATGATTACTATCCTGTTGTAGGGGTTTCTTGGACTCAAGCAACAAGATATTGTGATTGGTTGACAGACAGAGCTAATGAGAAAGCTTTGATGGATCAAGGAGTTATCAAAAAAGATTTCTACACTAGTGATGCCAACAACCAAGGAGCAAATACATTTAACTTAGATAAGTTCAAGGCTAATGATCCTGAGCTTCAAAGTTATGTAGACGCTAAAAGAATGGAGCAAAAACAAGGTATAAAAACTAAGAATGCTAGAATTCAAGCAGCTAACAGAAATGCAGCAGCTAGTTTAGTAACTAAGTTTAGACTTCCAACTGAGGTTGAGTGGGAATATGCTGCTCTAGGACTTCAGAAAAATAGAAACTACAATAATTATTTAGGAAAAACTCCTAAAGAAAATGTATTGAGAGGGACAAGAGGAAGAAACAAAGGACTTTATCTTGAAAACTTCAAACAAGGTAAAGGAGACTACTCTGGTATAGGAGGATGGAATAATGATGGTTCTCCTTCAACATCTGATGTGAAAAGATATCCTTCTAATGACTTAGGTATCTATGGAATGCTAGGAAATGTGGCTGAATGGACATCGGATATCTATAGACCTATAATAGATGAAGAAGCTAATGATTTCAACTATCATAGAGGTAATATGATTAAAGATGTTGTTAAAAATTCAGATGGTTCATTCAAGAAAATTGAAGGAAATACTATAGCATATGATACCCTTTTTGATGGTAGATTGGTTTATAAAGGATTGCCTGGACAATATGAAAGAGTTGTAAGACAAGATAACAGTAACTTTATGGACGGTGACTATATGTCTTCTATGGAATCTGGATATGGTAGAGCTCTTGAAGATAGTGCTGCAGCTAAGTTTAGCATGTATAACTCTGTAAAAAGAAGATTTATCGTAGATGGACAAGGAAGAGTAGTTCTACAAAAAGATACAAAAGACAGATCTACGAACATGTCTAACTCTATTAGAGTAGTAAAAGGAGGTTCTTGGGTTGATACAGCTTATTGGTTAGATCCAGGACAAAGAAGATTTAAGGATGAGAATAAAGCTTTCGGATGGATTGGTTTCCGTGTAGCACAAGATGCGAAGGATAACTCAAATGTAAGATCAAAAAGATAAAATATATCCCTAAATATTAAAAAAGCCTTTCCTAATTGGAAAGGTTTTTTTATTTTTGAACTATGGATGTTAAAGATTTTTACTTCAGTTATTTTCAAGCTGGAAAGATAAGTATAGATAGTAGAAAAATAGAGAAGGGAACTGTTTTCTTTGCTTTTTCAGGAGAGAATTTTGATGCTGCTACAAAGGCAGAAGATGTCATACAAAACGGAGCTGCAGCTGTAATAGTAGAGAAAAAAGAATATGAAAATATAGATAAAAAGATATTCTATGTTCCTTCTACGCTAGATTTTTTACAAAATTTAGCTTTATTTTATCGTAGTCAATTACAAATTCCCATTATAGGACTTACAGGAAGTAATGGAAAAACTACAACAAAAGAACTGATTTCTTCTGTATTGGCTAGAAAATACAAAACTCAATATACTTTTGGGAATTTAAATAATCATATAGGAGTCCCGCTTACCTTGCTTTCCATAACGAAAGAACACGAAATTGCTGTGATAGAAATGGGAGCAAATCATCAAAAAGAGATAGAACTTCTCTGTTCATTAGCAGAACCAAATATAGGTTATATTACTAATTTTGGTAAAGCTCATTTAGAAGGTTTTGAAGGTTATGAAGGTGTAATAAAAGGAAAATCAGAGCTTTATGATTATTTGAAAGAAAATAATCAGACAATCTTAGTAAATGAAGCTGATGAAATTCAGCGAGAAAAAACTAAAAATTATCCGAAAAAAATCACTTTTGGTGCAGATGACTCTCAGTATTATTTTGAAAAGTTTGTAGAAAATAATTTGGTAGGAGTTATATATAAAGGACAGAAAATTCAGTCCAACCTTACAGGCGATTATAACTTTATGAATATTTGTGCAGCGGTAAGTTTAGGTTTGCATTTTGATATTGATTTTAATGAAATTAAATCAGCAATAGAAAATTATAAACCTACCAATATGCGCTCACAAGTTGTAGAGAAAAATAGGAAAACATTGGTTTTGGATACCTATAATGCTAATCCCAGTAGTATGGCTTTGTCTTTGAATAATTTTAGCCAATTCACTGGTTCTAAGACTATTATCATAGGAGATATGCTGGAGCTAGGCGAGGAGAGTGTTACGGAGCATCAAAAAATATGGGAACAAGCGAAATCCCTAAATTTAGATGAAATCATAACTGTGGGCAGTATTTTTAAGCAGGTGAATCCTTCTGAAAAATCATTCAAAAATACCGATGAACTTATAGAATATTTAAAACAAAACCCGATTAAAAATAAAAATATTCTATTAAAAGGTTCCAGAGGAATTGCATTAGAAAAAGCAATAGAGTTTTTATAAAAATAAAGGTTATTCAAAAAGAATAACCTTTATTTTTTTATTTACTAAACCAATTTTATCAGTAAATCAGTTTCTGTTTTTTCTACTTTTATAATGTTGCTTTTCGTAAGATTTTTGGTTGCTTTGTCCCATTTTTTACCAGAAAGTTGGGATTTTTCTTTGACCTCAGAAAGTGGCATCGCTTCACCAGATTTTAAGATTTCTAAAATCAGTTTTTCATCATCTCCCAGTTCTATGGCTGGCATTTTCTTCTCTGGTCTCATCTGAGGGAAAAACAGCACTTCTTGGATAGACGCGTTATTGGTAAGGAACATTATCAGTCTGTCCATACCTATTCCCAGACCTGCTGTTGGAGGCATTCCGTACTCCAATGCACGCAGGAAATCTTGGTCTATGAACATCGCTTCATCATCTCCTTTTTCGGAAAGTCTCATTTGTTCTTCGAATCTTTCGCGCTGGTCTATTGGGTCATTTAGCTCAGAATATGAATTTGCAATTTCCTTACCACAGACCATCAGCTCGAATCTCTCAGTCAAACCTTCTTTATCTCTATGTTTTTTAGTCAAAGGCGACATTTCTACTGGATAATCTGTGATGAAAGTAGGCTGGATAAAATTGCCCTCGCATTTTTCTCCAAATATTTCATCGATTAGTTTTCCTTTACCCATTGTATCATTTACCTCTATACCAATGGATTTTGCGAATGTTCTAAGTTCTTCTTCATTCTTCCCAGTGATATCATACCCAGTAAATTTCTTGATGGCATCTGTCATAGAAATCCTTTCGTAAGGAGCTTTCCAGTCTATCTCATGTTCTCCGAAAACAGCTTTGGTTGTTCCATTTACAGCTTTGGCACAATGTTCCAAAAGTCTTTCGGTGAAGTCCATCATCCAGTTGTAATCTTTATATGCCACATAGATTTCCATTGCTGTAAATTCAGGGTTGTGGGTTCTGTCCATTCCTTCATTACGGAAGTTTTTAGAAAACTCATATACACCATCAAAACCACCGACAATCAGTCTTTTTAGATATAATTCATTAGCAATTCTAAGGTATAATGGAATGTCCAAAGCATTATGATGAGTGATAAATGGCCGCGCGGCAGCTCCCCCAGGGATAGACTGTAAAATAGGCGTTTCTACCTCAAAATATCCAGCATCATTAAAGAACTGGCGCATTGCATTGAATAGTTTAGTTCTCTTTACGAAAACATCTTTCACCTCTGGATTTACTACTAAATCCACATATCTCTGGCGGTAACGAAGTTCAGGATCGTTGAAAGCATCATGAACAACGCCGTTTTCATCTATTTTAGCAAAAGGCAGCGGTCGGAGAGTTTTAGTCAAAAGAGTGAAATTTTTCACCATTACTGTCATTTCTCCAACTTGAGTTTTGAACAATTCTCCTTCTACACCGATGATGTCACCGATGTCCAAAAGATGTTTGTACACTTCATTATAAAGTTCTTTATCATCAGTAGGGCAGATTTCATCTCTATTGAAATAAACCTGAATACGCCCAGAAGAGTCCTGTAATTCGGCAAAAGAAGCCTTTCCTTGTATTCTTCTAGAAATAAGTCTTCCTGCTATTTTTACCTTTTTTCCTTCTTCAAAACCTTCTTTTATAGACTGTGCAGAGTCTGTAATAGTATATTCGTCTGCTGGGAATGCATTGATTCCCATTTGGGTAAGTTTTTCTAACTTCTCTCGGCGTATGATTTCTTGTTCTGATAATGACATTTTCAATCTTATTTAATTAAACTGCAAAAGTAAATAAATTTTACTTAAGAATGGTATTTAATCTTAGCTATAATAACAAAAAAACCTCTTCATAAAATGAAGAGGATGCGATCCGGACGGGACTCGAACCCGCGACCTCCGCCGTGACAGGGCGGCATTCTAACCAACTGAACTACCGGATCTAAAAACAAATTTTTAAAACCTTAAAATTATGGTGCGATCCGGACGGGACTCGAACCCGCGACCTCCGCCGTGACAGGGCGGCATTCT
>CAUSCF010000021.1:0-30772 GCA_963530295.1 uncultured Flavobacteriaceae bacterium | reverse complement strand
TGTTTTTAAATAAAAAATGGACTTTCCAAGCGATGGTTTTAATCACTTTATCTTTTGTTCTTTTCTTCCCTATTTATCTGTATTCTGTCTATACGGAATTTAGTTTTGGGAATTTGTTTTCGTTTTACATCAGAAGATTTGTGATTCAGCCTCTGCCTATTTTACTGATAGTTCCGCTGTTTTATTACAGAAAAAATCTTATAAAATAAATCAAGGCTCATTTTAATAAGCCTTGATTTTTTTCTACAAATTATCCAAATCTTTTTTGAATTTCTCTATTCTAAAATCCGTGGAGATCGTTCCTTTTTCTATTTTTTCTTTCGCATAAAGCTTGGTTTCGGTTTCGGTTTTTTCTAAAAGGTAATCGTAAGGCCCTGCGGTAGAAATCAATTTGACCAAAACAGGCGAAATCTCCAAACAAATGAAAAGTCCCATGATGAACATCGCCGCCACAGCCATAATAGGATTTGTGCCTAACTCATCCAGTGCCTGAAGCCGTGCCGCGAAACCATTGAACCTATTTTCCGAATCCTCGCTGTTTTTCTGCTCTGTTTGTAGGTTGGTATAGACTTTAGAGATTTCCTCATCCAGATATTTCAGCCGTGGTTCCATCTGTTTTTGATAGGCTTCCAGCTCTTTTTTCTTGTTGTCGCGTATTTCGGTTTTTCGCTTTGCATTTGGTCCAAAACCAGCCTTACCGCTCGTAAGTCCTGTTTCTTTACCCAAAACCTCTCTTTCCAAATCCACCACTGCAGAATCATAGGCTTTTTGGTAAGTTTCTATCTGGTTTTGGATTTGTTCTTTTTCTTTTGCAAAAGGCCCTGACTGCTGTAGAATTCTGCTGTTCATCTGTTCCTGAAGTTCGGTTTTATTCCTTTGGATGATGGTGTTTAGCTGTTTATTGATTTCTTTTTCAAAAATCTTTAATTCCAATGGCTTTGAAATAACAATTCCCAAAAATACCGCCAAAACCAAACGAGGAAGCGTCAGCAGAAGTTGGTTTTTCCAAGAAACCGTTTTCTTGATAGAGGACACGATGTATCTATCCAGATTAAAAATCATCAGTCCCCATATGAATCCCGCCGCCAGTGCTGCGTGGAAATCATCAAAAATGGTATAGGTGGCGTACCCTGCGGAGATTCCCGCAAAAAAACCTGTGAATAAAACAATCCCTCCAATGCCGGAATATTTATTCCACTCGGAAGGAGTTTTCTTTAAGATGTGAAGATTCGCACCAGAGCAAATCATCAAAAATTTCTGAATAAAGTTTATTTTCATTTTCCGTACTATGTGTACGGTATGATACCAAAATTATACCAACTGATTTCTGACCAAATATTCAGCGATTTGGACAGCGTTCGTAGCTGCTCCTTTTCTTAGATTATCCGCCACTATCCAGCAGTTGAGTGTTTTTGGCTGGGAATTATCTCTTCTTATTCTCCCTACAAAAACCTCATCTTTGCCTTCGGAATAGAACGGCATAGGGTATTTTTTATTAGCTACATCATCCTCCACGATAACGCCTGGCGTGTTTAAAAGAATCTGCTTAACTTCTTCAATATCAAAATCTTCATTAAACTCAATATTCACACTCTCCGAATGTCCGCCCTGAACAGGCACACGAACTGCCGTCGCTGTGATTTCAAAACTGCGGTCTCCCAAAATCTTTTTAGGCTCGGTCATTAGTTTTAGTTCTTCTTTTGTGTAGTCATCATCTGCGAAAACATCACAATGCGGAAGTGCATTCTTGAAAATCTGATAAGGATAAACTTTCTCACATTCTTCGCCTTTTATTTCTTGGTTTAGCTGGTCTACTGCCGCCTTGCCTGTTCCCGTAACTGACTGATATGTAGAGACTACCACTCTTTTTAATCCGTATTTTTTATGTAGCGGATTTAGAATCATTACCAGCTGAATCGTAGAGCAATTAGGATTTGCGATGATTTTATCTTCTTGGGTCAGAACATCGGCATTTATCTCTGGTACGACCAGTTTTTTAGTAATATCCATTCTCCAAGCCGAAGAATTATCAATTACCGTAGTTCCTGCCTCCGCAAATTTCGGCGCAAAATCCAGAGAAGTTCCCCCACCAGCCGAAAACAGCGCTATCTCCGGCTTCATGTCGATGGCATCCTGCATGGACACTACCGAATATTCTTTGCCTTTAAAACTAATTTTTTTTCCAACAGATTTTTCCGAAGCCACTGGGATAATTTCCTTCACAGGGAAATTTCTTTCTTCCAAAACTTTCAGCATAATTTGTCCTACCATTCCTGTAGCACCCACTACCGCAATTTTCATATGAGTAAATTCAAAATTTTAATTAACCAAAAATAATTCTCCAAGGATATGCATACTCAAAAAGTAACGCCGCCACCAGTGCGATGATTAGCATTTTTAGGGTTAAAATTTGATTGTTTTTTAGAAACATGTATACATAGGTTATCATTCCTGCACAGGTCAGGATAATTATTCCGTACTCAAAAAGCCTAAAATACGAAGAAAATCCCGAAGTCTCTGAGAACTCTGGTGAATAAATTCCTAAAAAAACACCCAATATCCCCTGTATATATAACAATATCATCGAGAAAAAACTTGTTTTTCTCAAAACATCTGATATTCTCCCTTTATAACTAAGATGAACCTGTAATATTAGAAAAATAAACGCTCCAAAAACAACCACTGTGGAAAAAGAAATTCCCTTATGAGTACTATATACACTATTAAATAAATCCTCCATTTTATTCTAAATTAAGAAACGCAAATATAAAAAATCCTAACTAAAAAGTTAGGATTTCCATTTATTATCTTCTTGATTTTTTACTAGAAGTTGAATGCTACACTAGCAGCCCAAGTTCTTCCAAATCCGAAATAAACTTTGTTTCCTGTGTCTATTCCTTTATAAGTAATACCTGTGGCACCACTATCTCCTGCAAATACACTTGTGTAAGATTCTGAGATATAAGTAGTGTCAAATAGGTTATAAACATTTCCTCTGAAAGTAAAAGAATGTTTATTATCTCTTAACCTCAACTTATAAGAAAGACCTAAATCAAACAAATTATAACTTGGTAATTGTAATGCTTTTCTACCTTCTACATTGAATGAATAAACATCTAGATTAGCATAAAGCTTATCAACATATCTCCAGTTAACATCCAATTTCAATCCAGAAACAGGCTCTACAGTTACTCCTGCAGAAGCTGTAAGCTGAGCAGCATCTCCTACTTTTACTTTATCCAAAAGCAAATCTACTTCATTTGTTGTTCTTCCTGCTGGGATATATTTAGTATTATCTTCTTTAAACATTTCTGCATGAGCATTCCCTTTATAGAACCAATCTCCTATAGAGAACATACCATTTACAGTAACAATCTTGTTAATTTTATAAGATGCATCAAACTCTATCCCTTGGTGAACTTCATCTAAATTATTAACCTCTCCATAATAACGAGTTCCTGCCCCATCTTTATATAATGCTGTTCTGAGATATCTATCATCCCATGTTGTTCTATACAAGTTTAAATTAGCATTAAACCCTCCATATTTCACACCATATCCTACTTCTATACCTAAAATTTTCTCGTTCGTATTTCCTGTAGTTGCTATATTTTCATTTCCTCTATAGATTGCATTAAAGAAAGGTTGTCTGTTGTAATATCCTACATTTCCAAATACATTATGATGTTCATTGATATTGTAATTTACCCCTCCTTTCACATTATATCCTATTTTATTTTGGAATCCTGTTTTGGTATTCATTACTTGGCCTTTTTTAGATGGTGTAACTCCATCTATAATAAAGTCATCTATTCTTTGGAAACCTTGGTTAGAAACAGACCCTTGTACAAATGCTGAGAATTTATCTGTAGTATATTCTACCTGACCAAATCCTCCATACCATATAACCTCCCCCTCATTACTAAACCCTATTCTATCACTTAATGGTTGCGTTTTAGCAAAAGGATTCCAGCTTGGAACTGCTTCATAAGAATTTGTAATAGTCCTTACAGGATTATTTTTATCAGAACTATCACGATACCCTGAAGCACCTAAGAAATCCGATGCTAATTGATAATGATATCCTTTATAATATCTCCCATCAAAACCTACGCTAAATTTCCAATTTTTATTGATTTCATGTTGAAAATTAGTTAGGAGACCAAACCAGTTATGTGAGTTTACAGAGGTTCTTCTTATCAATTGCCCTGTAGCTGGAGTTGAAGCCTTATTAGCTGTTACTATATTATCAAACAAATATAATCCTGTATCTGAATCTCTAAATCTATCAATTCCTCTACCATTTACATTTCCTAAATTTCCTGTTCCTGCCCCTCTACCAAAAGAAGCATAAGCAACAGTACTCAATTTAGATGATTTTGTGATATTCCAATCCCAGTTCAAAGATGCAATAGGTTTGTGATAATAGTTCACCGCCATAGAATATTGTCTAGATACTCCATCATTTCCTGTAAGATAGCCCCAGTCAGAGTTATATCTTCTTCCGTATTTTAAATAATCTGTAATTGTGATAGAAGTCTGTCTCTTGTTATGCCATTGAGGAGCTCCTGTAATTGTTAGTTGGAAATCATGCTTCTTATTTGGCTGAAACCCTAAAGCAAAATAGTAGTTATACCCTTCAAAGTCTGTTCCATCTGCATACATTGCTCCTGCTGTTCTACTTAACAAGAAAGATGTAGACCATCCTGTTTTTCCTTTACCTGTATTATATGTAAATAGAGCTTTGTGATAACCATTATTCCCTACTCCTACCGATACCAAGCCTCCCTGTTTCTTATCCGCTGCTCTAGTTATTATATTGATAGTTCCTCCTACAGATGCTATTGCTAATTTAGATGCTCCAAGCCCTCTTTGAACCTGCATCGCAGAAGTCACATCTGATAGTCCTGCCCAGTTAGACCAATAAACTTTACCATTTTCCATGTCATTCACTGGCATACCATTTACCATTACGGCAATGTTTTCATTTTGGAATCCTCTAATGTTAATTTTCGAATCTCCAAAACCACCACCCGCTTTTGTAGCATATACAGAAGGAGTTGAGTTCAAAACCTCAGGGAATTCCTGGTTTCCAAGCTTTTCTACAATAGCTCCTTCTTTTATTGTAGATACAGCTACTGGAGTTTTTCTGTCTTTAGCGATGTCTGCTACTCCCACAAGAACTACTTCATCAATGTTCTTTTCTGAACCTTGGGTTTCCTCTTGTGCAAAATAAAAACTTGCCGTTGTTAAAGTCAATGCTGCTATCGCAGATCTCCTTAAAAAGTTTGTCTTCATAAAATTTTTTGGTTTTCTAAATTTTAAATGTCGCAAATTTACGGTTAATTTTTTAACTAAAATTAACAAATCATCAAATTTTTACATCCTAAAATGTTAATTTTTCAAAAACTCCTATTTTAGGGCTTTTCCGAAGACACATTTTCAGAAATTTCTTCAGCTTCATCTGTGCTGTTTTCCTCTTTTTTGTCATTTTCAGAAAATTCATCATGATAAACCTGAATCAGCAATACAGTAATGGAAATCAATATTGGTCCAAAAATCAACCCAATAAAACCAAAAACCTTCAACCCTAAAATAATCCCAAATACAGAATTAAGCGGGTGAATGTTTTCTATTCTCTTTAAAAATGTGAATCTCAGTATATTATCCACTCCCGCAGAAAGAAAACCGAAAAATAGAACTCCCGCCGCTCCCACTGGATTTTGGCTTGCCAGCAGCATAAGTGACACTGGAACATAGACAATCGCACCTCCTACAATAGGAATAAGCGATGCCATAGCCGTTAAAATAAATAGGAAAAACGGACTAGAAACCCCAAAAATGAGATACCCTATGAAAACTGTAAGCCCCTGCCCAATGGCCACCACAGGAATTCCCACCACATTGGCAATGATAAGTTTTCGGAAACGCTCTCCTATCTTATTAATATTAGATTTTTTCAGTGGAACAGCCCTTTCCATTGCCCTTTCCATCGCTCGAGAATTGACTAGCATAAAATACAAAATGAAATAGGCTGTAACGACTGTAGTAACGATATCCACTGTCTTATTCAACAAAGATGAAGTATAAACAGTCACCCACTCTCCTACTTTCCTTAAATCAATGGATTGGATGATATCATAACCCGTTTTATTCTTTATATATTCATGGATTTTATTGATATGCTCTATGCCAACCTCTATATAGTCGCGGGAATTCGCCAGTTTTACCACCAAAGTCTCCGCTATGTAATAAATCGGAACGATGATAACCAAAAGGGAAAGCAACATCAAGAAACCAATCGCCAGCCAAGGTTTCCATTTTCTCTCCTCCGTAAGCTTAAAATAATAATCGCGAAAAATGACATAAAGTGTAATAGCGCCTAGAAATGATGGCAAAAAATTACTTAAATTAAATCCTATCAAAAACAAAAATCCAAAAATCATCCCCAGCAGGATTATCTGTCTGATTTTGTTGTTACTAATTTGATTCCCCATACTAAAATTTATTCTGCAATAATATCAAAAGTATTTCAAATAAAGAAAACCCTTTCCCAATTTCTTAGGAAAGGATTTTTATCATAGCAAAATGTATAAATACATTGTTTTATCAAACTTTGATTTCTACATCTACACCGCTTGGTAATTCTAACTTCATAAGAGCATCTACAGTCTTAGAAGAAGAAGAGTAGATATCCATCAATCTCTTGTGTGCAGAAAGCTGGAATTGTTCTCTTGCTTTTTTATTAACATGCGGAGATCTAAGCACAGTAAAGATTCTCTTGTGAGTAGGTAATGGGATTGGCCCATTTACTACAGCACCTGTAGATTTTACTGTTTTTACGATTTTCTCAGCAGATTTATCTACTAAATTGTAATCGTAAGATTTTAATTTTATTCTGATTCTTTGTGACATTTTAATCTAAATTTTAATTAACCTCTTGCTTTAGCTATTACTTCTTCAGCCACATTCTGTGGAGCTGGTTCATATTTTTCAAACTCCATAGAAGATGTTGCTCTACCAGAAGATAATGTTCTAAGAGCTGTTACATATCCAAACATTTCTGCTAATGGAACAAATGCTTTGATAACTTTAGCATTATTTCTATCATCCATACCATTTACTGTACCTCTTCTTCTGTTAAGGTCACCTACGATATCCCCCATGTATTCTTCTGGAGTAACAACCTCCAATTTCATGATAGGCTCCATGATTACTGGTTTAGCAGCTTTACCAGCTTCTCTAAATCCAAGTTTAGCAGCCAATTCGAATGAAAGTTGGTCAGAGTCCACTGGGTGGAAAGAACCATCTTTTAGTGTAACTTTAATTCCTTCAATCTCGAATCCAGCCAAAGGACCATTTTTCATAGCTTCTTTGAATCCTTTTTCAACAGAAGGGATAAATTCTTTTGGAATGTTACCACCTTTAATTTCGTTGATAAATTCAAGACCTGTTTTTCCTTCATCAGCAGGACCAATTTCGAAGATGATATCCGCGAATTTACCTCTACCCCCAGTTTGTTTTTTGTAAACTTCTCTGTGGTTAGCTGTAGCTGTAAGAGATTCTTTGTACTCTACCTGCGGCTGTCCTTGGTTTACTTCTACCTTGAACTCTCTTCTTAAACGGTCTACGATGATATCCAAGTGAAGCTCTCCCATTCCTGAGATGATAGTTTGTCCAGATGCTTCATCTGTTTTCACTTGGAAAGTAGGATCCTCTTCTGCCAACTTCGCTAAAGCATTACCCATTTTATCTTGGTCGGCTTTAGTTTTAGGTTCAACAGCGATACCAATTACTGGATCTGGGAAAATCATAGATTCAAGAACGATAGGGTTCTTTTCATCACAAAGTGTATCCCCAGTTTTGATATCTTTAAATCCTACAGCTGCACCGATATCTCCTGCTTCGATATATTCTACAGGATTTTGCTTATTCGCGTGCATCTGATAGATTCTTGAGATTCTTTCTTTAGAATCAGATCTTGTGTTCAATACATAAGAACCTGCATCCAATTTACCAGAATAAGCTCTAAAGAATGCCAATCTACCTACATAAGGGTCAGTAGCAATCTTAAATGCTAATGCAGCAAACGGCTCATTTACATCTGGTTTTCTTGTGATTTCAGCATCAGTTTTAGGGTCAGTTCCTTTGATATCATCTTTATCTAGTGGAGATGGAAGGTATTTACATACAGCATCCAACATAAACTGAACTCCTTTGTTCTTAAATGAAGAACCACAAGTCATTGGAATAATAGACAAATCGATAGTAGCTTTTCTCAAAGCTTCATTGATTTCTTCTTCTGTGATAGAATCTGGATCTTCAAAGAATTTCTCTAATAAAGACTCATCATATTCTGCCACATTTTCCACAAGGTTTTGTCTGTATTCCAATACATCAGCTTTCATATCTTCAGGAATTGGAACCACATCAAATGTCATACCTTGAGTATCTTCGTGCCAAACAATAGCTCTGTTCTTGATAAGGTCTACCACTCCTTTGAAGTCTTCCTCAGCACCGATTGGTAATACAATAGGAACAGCGTTAGAACCCAGCATTTCTTTTACCTGACGGCAAACCGCCAAGAAATCAGCTCCTTGTCTGTCCATTTTGTTTACGAATCCCATTCTCGCAACTTTGTAGTTGTCAGCCAATCTCCAGTTAGTTTCTGACTGTGGCTCTACTCCGTCAACTGCTGAGAACAAGAACACTAACCCATCCAATACTCTCAAAGAACGGTTTACCTCTACAGTAAAGTCAACGTGTCCAGGGGTATCGATGATGTTAAAGTGGTATCCTTTAGTTTCTGGCAAAACTTTTCCTTGATCAGTTGGGAAATTCCAGTTACAAGTAGTAGCTGCAGATGTAATTGTAATCCCTCTTTCAGCTTCTTGCTCCATCCAGTCCATCTGAGATGTACCTTGGTGAGTTTCACCCAACTTATGAGTTTTACCAGTGTAAAATAAAATTCTCTCTGTAGTGGTAGTTTTCCCTGCATCGATGTGTGCAGCAATACCAATATTTCTTGTATATCTAAGATCTCTTCCCATTTCAGATTAGAATTTAAAGTGTGAGAATGCTTTGTTTGCTTCTGCCATTTTGTGAGTATCTGTCTTTTTCTTAACAGCGGCTCCTTCTTCTTTAGAAGCAGCGATAATCTCAGCAGCTAATTTTTGTGCCATAGATTTATCGTTTCTCAAAGAAGCATATTTGATCAACCATTTCATAGCCATAGAAATTTTTCTATCAGCTCTGATCGGCATAGGAATTTGGAAGTTAGCACCTCCTACTCTTCTTGATCTTACTTCTACATGCGGCATTACATTAGTAAGCGCATCTTTCCATACTTCAAGAGAAGTTTTTTCCTGATCTTCTTTTTTAGTTTCTACGATATCTAGTGCATCATAGAAAATTCTAAATGCGATAGACTTCTTACCATCTATCATCAAGTTATTCACAAATCTTGTTACCAATTGATCATTAAATTTAGGATCTGGTAACAACGGTCTTTTTTTTGCTTTTGTCTTTCTCATTGTTTCTTTCCTTAAAATTTAATGATTACTTTTTCCCTGCTGGCGCCGCACCTGGTTTAGGTCTCTTAGCCCCATACTTAGATCTTCTTTGTGTTCTTCCATTTACACCTGCAGTGTCCAAAGCACCTCTTACAATGTGATAACGAACTCCCGGTAGGTCTTTCACCCTTCCGCCTCTTACCAATACTATCGAGTGCTCTTGGAGATTATGTCCTTCGCCCGGGATATAAGCGTTAACTTCTTTACCATTAGAAAGTCTTACTCTGGCAACTTTTCTAAGTGCAGAGTTAGGTTTCTTAGGTGTAGTTGTATATACTCTTGTACATACACCTCTCTTCTGTGGACAAGAATCCAAAGCAACCGATTTGCTCTTCTTGGCAATTGTGGCTCTTCCTTTTCTTACTAATTGTTGAATAGTAGGCATTTTATTGCTTTATATTAAATTATTTGATTTGCAAAAGTACAACTTTTTCTAAAACTGACAAAAAGTTATTTAAAATTTATGCAAAAAAAACAGTTATACCATTTCTGATACAACTGTTTTTTCATTAGTATTACAATATTATTAAATCGGTTCTATGATTTCATCTAAAATACTGTATTCGAATCGCTTAGCGATGTTATAGAGCTGCTCTCCGCCATGCCCTACGATTCTTATCACAATACCACCTCCTACAGTAGTTGTGATACCGTACTCCACGCCTTCATCATCTTTTAGTGCTTTTTCTAAAAGTTCTAAAAGGTGATCTTCTTCCAGCTGCTGGTCGTAGATAAAGATAGTAGCTTGGTGGGTATAGTCTTCCCACTGCCCCATTGTAGTCAAATCCATTTCGCTTGGTTTCATGTACAATCTATCTTTGAAGATAAGATGACCATCAAGGAATATTCTCGTGTAGTTTTTAAATTCTTTAAATTCAAAAATTTCTCCTTCTCCGTAAAGTTTTCTTCCACAAGTAATTACCTCTCCCCATATTACTCTAGATGTTTTAGCAATATTGATAGTATTTATCGCTTCATAAACAGAGTCCTTGTGTGGCGAAGTAGGATGCGGAATATACTGAAGCATAGCATCTTCCTCTACATCTATGGTAGTTGTCTGCTTAGCAAACCCACCAGGTTTCATAGAATGGATTCTAGAATAAGCCTGAGTTTCAAGACCTAAATTAGTTCCTTTCGCTACTCTAAAAGACATTTCGTAGAAATCCCCCGCCATAATCCCTGGAGTGGAGCTTCTTATCATGTATCTCAACCAAGGGTCATGAGCACTTCTCTTATCAAATCTCATCAATCCAAACGGATTGGTATAAAACATTTCCGCCAAGTGATGAAACCCATCTCGGATCTCAGTCCTTAGGCTCATCTTACTGGTGTATTCCCCTATTATTCCGTTCATAATTATCTGATAATTGCAGGTTCTTCAATATCTTCTAAAAGAGCATATTTTTTAATCCATCCGATAACAGCATCTACTCCCTCTTCTGTTTTCAAGTTTGTGAATACAAATGGACGCCCTTGTCTCATTCTCTTCGCATCGCTTTCCATTACTGCTAAATCTGCACCTACTAATGGAGCTAAGTCAAATTTGTTAATCATCAACAAGTCAGATCTTGTGATACCAGGGCCTCCTTTTCTTGGGATTTTTTCACCAGCTGCCACATCGATTACGAATATTGTCAAGTCAGCCAATTCTGGGCTAAATGTAGCAGAAAGGTTATCACCACCACTCTCCACGAAAAGAATTTCCATATCTGGGTGTTTAGCAGCCATTTCATCCACTGCTTCTAGGTTCATACTCGCATCCTCTCTAATCGCTGTGTGAGGACATCCTCCTGTTTCTACCCCTGCAATTCTATCTTTTGGTAATTTACTGTTTTTTTGAAGGAATTTTTCGTCCTCGTTAGTATAAACATCATTGGTGATTACACAAACATGATAATCATCCATCATTTTTCTTGATAAAACCTCTATCAAAGCAGTTTTTCCAGCACCTACAGGACCTGCTACACCAATTTTAATATATTTTCTATTTGCCATTTTGTTATAATTTTTTGTTATACTTCAATAATTTTAATCCTTAACTCATATACAATCTTGAATACAATCTCTCGTGCTGCATAGATCTCAAATCAAATCCTACATTAGAAAGACCGATTTTATCTTCTTCCAAATTCATGGTTTTTTCTACCCAAGAAGGAATATTTTTTTTCACTTCAAAAAGAATTTTTTGCCCTTCAAGCTGACCAAGTGGAACCAACTTAACCGCGTTAGTCACCATACCTGTAGCCGTAGAGAAATAAAATGCTGTAATCGCCTCTTCCAAAGGAATTTCCATCAAATAGCACAATGCACCATATACCACAGGATAATTCCCCACGCTGATATTTTTAGTTACATAGTTCCCAAATTTTGTCAAGAAATCGCACTTTTGTCCTTCTTCTATGAAGATTTTCAGCAATCTCGTTCCTAGTTTGTGGCTCGCCTCACGAATTTCTCTTGGACTCTTCATTGCACTACACTCCTCATCCAAAGCAACTATTCTTTCGTAGCTGTCTTTTTCTTTCATAGCTTCATAAGCTAATCTCACATAAGCCGCATCATTATGTAATATACTGCTGGACAGCATATTATTAAGAAATAAAGCCGCCGTCTCCGTACTGTTTACAAGTCCTTTCTGCACATAGGTTTCCAAACCATTTGAGTGAGAGTATCCCCCAATCGGCAAAGTCGGGTCCGCAATGTGTAATAGACTTATTAGTGAATTTACCTTCATTTTATTTCTGTTTTTTATCTATTATAATTTAGTCTTTTTATTTACTTGGAAAAACTTTTGAAAAAAGCTGATCAGTGTCTATCTTGTGATCCTTTGCAGGTGCTTCGTGGTCAGATGATGCTTTCAGCATATCTTCAAAAATTCTTTGTGCTTTGAACGGCTCATATCCGCCTTTTTTCAGCAAATTAAAAATAGGATCTTCATAAGGGATGATAATCTCATCATTCTCAATAAAAATAGGAATGTGCTGATTACCAATCTCAAAACAAATAGTTCCCATCTCTCTCATTGTTTTAGGCTGAACCACCACTGCATCAGACGGCAATACATTGACCAGCAATATTTTATTCCCATCCTCCCATAGCACATCGTGATGTTTTAGTCTAAGATTTTCTTTCAATATTCTTAAACCTACTTCCTCTCCTTTATGACTGACTTTGCGAAGAAGTTTTCTTGTAGATTCAAACCATTCTATATCAAAAAAATCTACTTCTTTTGAGGACAAATCCTCTCCTTTTGCATTTCGAATTACCTCAGAAACCACTAACATAGGCTCATTTTTAAATTATCAATATCTTAAAAAATAAAAAATCCCGTTTCCATCCATTCAGGATTTAAACGAGTTCAAAAATACAATAAAAAAAGTAGATAAAAGCATCATAATTATATGATATATAACAGCCTTTTTGTTTTTCCAATAAAATAAATCAGAAACAGCCCAATAACCATCTAAAAACCAAAATATTACGAAGCTAAAAATGATATTACAAGTTTATTGGGCCTCTCTCTGACTTCAACGACTAAATTATAATAGATTACTAAAAAACAATTCGAAAGGTGTTATCTTTATCATTTTAATAACACAAATTTATAAAACTTATTCCAAATAAAAAAAACATTTTTATTATTTTTTGTAAAAAAGTAACAAAAAACCACCTTTTTAATAAAGGTGGTTCTATTTCTAAATTTCAATTATATTAGAACATGAAATATAATTGTCCCATTGGAAGTTTGTCAGCTGGCTCACATACACATGGTTTACCATCTACTTTCACTTCGTGTGTTTGTGGATTTACCTCAATCTTAGGCATTGCATCGTTGTGGATCATATCAGATTTTCCGATATTTCTACATCCTTTTGCTGGTAATAATTTTTTACCTAATCCGTAAGACTGAACGATTCCTCTCTCTAAAGATACTTTAGATACGAAGAATGCTGAAGTTTCAGTGTTTGCTTTACCATAGTTACCAAACATTGGTCTCCAGAATACTGGTTGTGGAGTTGGGATAGATGCGTTTGGATCTCCCATTTTAGAGTAAGATACGAATCCTCCTTTGATAATCAATTCTGGCTTAGCACCAAACATGTCTGGTCTCCACATTACTAAGTCTGCCATCTTACCTACTTCGATTGATCCGATGTATCTTTGGATACCGTGTGCAATCGCTGGGTTGATAGTTACTTTAGAAATATATCTCTTAATTCTGAAGTTATCATTTCCTGTTCCTTCATCTTCTGGCAATGGTCCGAATTGCTTCTTCATTTTGTCAGCTGTCTGGAATGTTCTTGTGATTACTTCTCCTGGTCTACCCATCGCTTGAGAGTCTGATGACATGATAGAGAATACTCCCATATCGTGAAGAATATCTTCTGCTGCGATAGTCTCTCTTCTAATTCTAGAGTCTGCGAAAGATACATCCTCTTTTACATTTTTATCCAAGTGGTGGCACACCATCAACATGTCTAAGTGCTCATCAATTGTGTTAACTGTGAATGGCTTAGTTGGGTTTGTTGACGCTGGCAATACATTCGGATATGATGCTACTGTGATGATGTCTGGCGCGTGTCCACCTCCTGCTCCCTCTGTGTGGAAGGTGTGGATAGTTCTACCATTGATCGCTCTCATTGTATCTTCTACGAATCCTGCTTCGTTCAATGTATCCGTGTGGATTGTAGCTTGTACATCTAACTGATCACAAACTGTCAAACAAGAGTCGATAGCAGATGGTGTAGAACCCCAGTCTTCGTGTAATTTAAGACCTAGAGCACCAGCTTCGATTTGTTCTACAAGAGCTTCTTCAGAAGAAGAGTTACCTTTACCGAACAATCCAAAGTTCATTGGTAGGCTGTCTAAACCTTCGAACATTTTTCTTAGGTTCCAAGCACCTGGAGCAATAGTTGTAGCTAATGTTCCGTGGTTAGGTCCTGTACCACCTCCGATGAATGTAGTAATACCTCCTGCTAATGCAGTTTCGATTTGTTGTGGACAGATGAAGTGGATGTGTGTATCGATACCTCCAGCTGTAAAGATGTGACCTTCACCTCCTAACGCTTCTGTAGATGCTCCGATAACCATTCCTGATGTTACTCCATCCATTGTATTTGGGTTACCTGCTTTACCAATACCAGCGATTTTTCCATCTTTGATACCGATATCTGCTTTTACGATTCCCCAGTAGTCGATAATTGTTGCGTTAGTAATTACTAAGTCTAACACTCCCTCATCTCTAAGGTGAGTAGCTGACTGAGCCATACCATCTCTCAAAGTTTTTCCTCCACCGAATTTGTTTTCTTCTCCGTATACTGTGAAGTCTCTTTCGATTTCTGCAAACAATTCTGTATCTGCTAGTCTAATTTTGTCCCCAACTGTTGGTCCGTACATTGAGGCATACTTCTGTCTGTCGATTTTTGCCATAAGTAATTATTTTTATTATTTCATTTGTATTCGTGTTAAGAATTAAAAAAACATGTCACGAATAATTGATGTGCAAATTTACCGAATGTTTTTAAGAAAAAAAATTAAAAAACATGATTTTTGTTATGTTTCTTGTATTTTAACATTTAGGCAATAAAAAATCAGCCATACCAAAAGGTATGACTGATTAAATATGGTGTTATATACTTTATTAGAACATGAAGTATAATTGTCCCATTGGAAGTTTGCTAGCTGGCTCACATACACATGGTTTACCATCTACTTTCACTTCGTGTGTTTGTGGATTTACCTCAATCTTAGGCATTGCATCGTTGTGGATCATATCAGATTTTCCGATATTTCTACATCCTTTTGCTGGTAATAATTTTTTACCTAATCCGTAAGACTGAACGATTCCTCTCTCTAAAGATACTTTAGATACGAAGAATGCTGAAGTTTCAGTGTTTGCTTTACCATAGTTACCAAACATTGGTCTCCAGAATACTGGTTGTGGAGTTGGGATAGATGCGTTTGGATCTCCCATTTTAGAGTAAGATACGAATCCTCCTTTGATAATCAATTCTGGCTTAGCACCAAACATGTCTGGTCTCCACATTACTAAGTCTGCCATCTTACCTACTTCGATTGATCCGATGTATCTTTGGATACCGTGTGCAATCGCTGGGTTGATAGTTACTTTAGAAATATATCTCTTAATTCTGAAGTTATCATTTCCTGTTCCTTCATCTTCTGGCAATGGTCCGAATTGCTTCTTCATTTTGTCAGCTGTCTGGAATGTTCTTGTGATTACTTCTCCTGGTCTACCCATCGCTTGAGAGTCTGATGACATGATAGAGAATACTCCCATATCGTGAAGAATATCTTCTGCTGCGATAGTCTCTCTTCTAATTCTAGAGTCTGCGAAAGATACATCCTCTTTTACATTTTTATCCAAGTGGTGGCACACCATCAACATGTCTAAGTGCTCATCAATTGTGTTAACTGTGAATGGCTTAGTTGGGTTTGTTGACGCTGGCAATACATTCGGATATGATGCTACTGTGATGATGTCTGGCGCGTGTCCACCTCCTGCTCCCTCTGTGTGGAAGGTGTGGATAGTTCTACCATTGATCGCTCTCATTGTATCTTCTACGAATCCTGCTTCGTTCAATGTATCCGTGTGGATTGTAGCTTGTACATCTAACTGATCACAAACTGTCAAACAAGAGTCGATAGCAGATGGTGTAGAACCCCAGTCTTCGTGTAATTTAAGACCTAGAGCACCAGCTTCGATTTGTTCTACAAGAGCTTCTTCAGAAGAAGAGTTACCTTTACCGAACAATCCAAAGTTCATTGGTAGGCTGTCTAAACCTTCGAACATTTTTCTTAGGTTCCAAGCACCTGGAGCAATAGTTGTAGCTAATGTTCCGTGGTTAGGTCCTGTACCACCTCCGATGAATGTAGTAATACCTCCTGCTAATGCAGTTTCGATTTGTTGTGGACAGATGAAGTGGATGTGTGTATCGATACCTCCAGCTGTAAAGATGTGACCTTCACCTCCTAACGCTTCTGTAGATGCTCCGATAACCATTCCTGATGTTACTCCATCCATTGTATTTGGGTTACCTGCTTTACCAATACCAGCGATTTTTCCATCTTTGATACCGATATCTGCTTTTACGATTCCCCAGTAGTCGATAATTGTTGCGTTAGTAATTACTAAGTCTAACACTCCCTCATCTCTAAGGTGAGTAGCTGACTGAGCCATACCATCTCTCAAAGTTTTTCCTCCACCGAATTTGTTTTCTTCTCCGTATACTGTGAAGTCTCTTTCGATTTCTGCAAACAATTCTGTATCTGCTAGTCTAATTTTGTCCCCAACTGTTGGTCCGTACATTGAGGCATATTTTTGTCTATCTAATTTAGCCATGATTTTAAATTTTAATAGTTAATAATTATTTTTTTAGTGAATTAAGAGCCTCTTTGTTTCTTTCTAAGTGTCTAAGGCTAAATCCTCTTACTGATTTAGCTCCACCGTAAGGAATCAATTCTACTTCTTTAGATTCACCTGGTTCGAATCTTTGTGCAAGACCTGCAGGAACATTCAATCTGTGAGCTTCAGCTGCTTTTCTGTCAAACTGAAGAGCAGAGTTAGTTTCAGCGAAGTGGAAGTGAGATCCAACTTGGATTGGTCTGTCTCCTGTGTTAGTAACTTTAAGTTTAAGAACTTTTTTACCAGCGTTGTATTCGATGTCACCAGAAGCTAAGATGTATTCTCCTGGAACTACATATTTATTATTACTCATAACTTTATTTTTTTAGAAGTTTAAATTAGTGGATTGGGTGGTGTACTGTTACCAATTTTGTTCCGTCAGGGAAAGTTGCTTCGATTTGCACATCGTGGATCATTTCAGCAACTCCATCCATTACATCTTGACGACTCAAGTATGTAGTTCCTTCTTGCATTAATTGAGCTACAGATTTTCCTTCTCTTGCACCTTCAATTAATTTGTGAGCGATATACGCTACTGTTTCAGGGTGGTTAAGTTTCAACCCTCTGTTTTTTCTGTCTTCAGCTACTTTACCAGCTAGATAAAGCATTAGCTTCTCAGTTTCTCTAGGTACTAAATGCATAATTAAAAATTTAAAATGTTAATATTAAGTTATTATTATATATCAAAACACAGGTTTTGAATATTTTCTTTTTTTATTAAGGATTTAATGATTTTACTAATTCCTCAGTATTTGGGTTTGATTTGTTCACTGCTTTTTGAACAGCTTCCATAATCCAAGTTGCTACAATGAAACCAATAGTGTAAGTTGCCATAAACTGACTAACTCCATAGTGGATTAACACTGCTAAAAGGATTCCAACAACGATGTAAACAAAGTCTGCTCTTGAAACTCCTGATTTTGTCACGAACGCACACGCTACCAAGATAGGAGAGAATGAATAAAGCCCATTTGCCAATACATTAGCATCTATTCCAAGTACATAGTGAGCAAATAATCCTCCCAATGTTGCAGCTGCTGTTCCCCACATAGCTACTGAAGGTGAGCTAATAGCCAATCCTAAGAAGATAAACACCCCTGTAAGGAAATTAGCACCGAAGTTTACTTCTGCCCAACCGTAGAATGGAGTTGTAATAGCATCTACTGTTCCTGTGTAATCAGGTAACGCTGGTGTAGTTTGTTCTAATCCTAAAACATTGTATTTAGCGAATGCCCAGCAAAGAACCCAACATGTTACTACAAATGGGAATGTAAATGCAGTCCATCCTTTAGTTACAAAAACATGCATAATTACTGTTGCTATCACTGCTGCTACTGCTCCAAGAACCCAAAGGATTGGATTTGCACCATTTAATGTTGCATGAGCATCGTTAGTTGCAAATGTGAACATTACACACATGTAAGCCAAACTCGCGTTGAATCCATAAAGACCAAACTCTATGTCTCCATCTTTAGCTTTTAATGCTTTTGCTGTAAGGACTCCTATCAAAGATCCCAAGAAGCAAGTTACACCTAATGTCCAGTGGCTAAAAAACATACCGATTGTAATTAGCAATCCAGACCAACCATTGTCTTGTAGGAAGATTTGTCCTATCCCAACAAGCGTTGTTTTAATCAATTTCATAATTTTCTGTTTTAATTGTTATAATTTAGAATCTGTTATTTATTTTCGTTTCTGTTATTTCTTAGCTTCTTTCTTTTCTTTGATTTTTGCTAGAATCCAATTTACCCAATTCTCCATGCCAACATCTGTAAGAGTTGAGATTTCCATTACCTCAATATCTGGGTTCACGCTTCTTGCATCTTTTGTTACTGCATCCACTGAGAACGGAAGGTATGGAAGTAAATCTGTTTTGGAAACAAGCATCAACTCACTTGTTAAGAACATTTTAGGATATTTACTTGGCTTATCATCTCCTTCTGTTACAGCTATCAATGTTACTCTGTAATCCTCACCTAAGTCAAAAGAAGATGGACACATTAGGTTTCCTACATTTTCAATGAACAATACATCTGTGTTGCTAAGATCCATATGGTCTATCGCTTGTAGAATCATCTGAGCTTCTATGTGACACATTCCTCCTGTCACTATCTGAAGAGCATCTATTCCTACATCCTTCATTCTTTGTGCATCTCTATCTGTTTCTGGGTCTCCCACTAGTACAGACATTTTTGCTTTTCCTTTTAGTAACTCTCCTGTCTTCTGCATTAGAGTAGTTTTTCCACTCCCTGGCGAAGAACAAACATTAATTACTAATATATTTTTTAATTTTTCACGAATTGTTCCCGCAACAAAATCGTTTGCTTTCAGCAAGTTAAGTGATACATGCTCTGTATCTATGCTTCCTGCTGTAAGTCTTGATGATTTTGGTTTAACTTCACTCATTTTTCCTAAAATTTATTTCATTAATATATAACTCCTCTCCTTGTATTATGTTCCTTGTAGGATGCCCACAATTACCACATACAAATTTATTCTGTTTTACTTCTGTGACTTCTCCGCATTCTTCACATTTTATCAGCACAGGAAGCACATCTACTACCAATTCTGTATGATAAAACTCTGGACACTCCATCACATAGGCTTTGTAAGCATTCTGGATAAGGATAGGCTGTACATTACTCAACAATCCCACCTTTAAATGAACACTTGAAACATCTTCATATTTTTCTGGAAATTCCTCCTGTATTCTGTCAAAAATATTTTTGACTAAATAAATCTCATGCATTTTACAAATCTTTACTTCTCTAAACTCTTTTCAAGATATATCCTAAAAAGAACTAGCAGTCTACTTTCAAAGATCGGTAAAGTAAGAATAATTGAGGTTTTGAATATTCAGCAGTTTGAGAATTAAAGGATATATGCTGACTATTTATAGTGTTTAGAATTCTGTTATTATTATTTTCAAATGTTTTATCTGCCCCATCATCATCAAAGTATTTAACTTTTATTACTCCTTCTTTGGAGTCATCTCCTTCTGTAATATCAGTTAAGGATATTTTTTTAGTCCCCATAGTGCTCCCTCCTTTTGTGGCAGAACCATTTTTCAAAAGCATCTGTAATGAACTAGTCACGACCATTACAACCAACATTTGAAATACTACTTTATGAATTTTTGTTCTTTTCATTTGGACTATTATTTCTTATCCTTTTTTGATGTAACAAATGTAGAGATTATTTATGATATTACAATACTTTTCCCATTTTTTCATTTATGATATTTAACATATTTTTTAATTCTTTATAAAAAGCCTTTTTTTCGCAAAATAATATCATAAAAATAAAAAAAATAACACAAAAAGTGTTATTTTTAAATTTAGTGTTACTAAATGATGCTTTTTCAGCGTTCTTTTTTAACTGTTTTTTAACAAAATATAGGGTTTTTGGCCTTTATAAAGAATAATTTGGTGCTTCCTGTGTAATAATCACATCATGAGGATGAGATTCTTTAAGCCCAGAACCTGTAATTCTTACCATTTTAGAATCCTGCTGTAGTGTTACAATATCCTTCGCACCACAATAGCCCATTCCTGCTCTCAGTCCTCCAGTAAGCTGGAAGATAACATCCTCTAACTTTCCTTTATATGGAACTCTTCCTTCTATTCCTTCTGGAACGAATTTTTTTGCTTCCGATTGGAAATATCTTTCTTTACCTCCTCTCTTCATTGCAGAAAGCGAACCCATTCCTTGGTAAGATTTAAACTTTCTTCCTTGGAAAATGATTTCTTCCCCTGGTGACTCATCCGTTCCCGCCAATAGAGACCCGAGCATCACAGCTCCTGCTCCACTTGCGATAGCCTTCACTATATCCCCTGAAAGTTTGATACCTCCATCAGCAATGATCGCCACATTGTGCTTTTTAGCAACTTCATATACATTATATATAGCAGATAGCTGTGGAACTCCTACTCCTGCTACCACCCTTGTAGTACAGATAGAACCAGGCCCTACACCTACTTTTAGTACATTTGCTCCCGCTTTTATCAAATCTTCTGCTGCTTCAGCAGTTACGATATTTCCTCCAACAATATCCAAATCAGGGAAATTTTGTCTAATTTCTTTTATTTTATCCAAAACTCCTTTGGAGTGTCCGTGCGCAGAATCCACCGCGATAATATCCACACCCGCTTCCACCAATGCAGAAACACGCTCAATGGTATCCACTCCGATTCCTACACCTGCTCCCACTATCAGTCTTCCTGATTTATCTTTGTTTGCATTCGGATATTCTAGTTGATTATCTATATCTTTGATGGTAATCAGACCTATCAGTTTGTTGGATTTATCTACAATAGGAAGTTTTTCTACTCTGTTTTTCAGTAGAATTTCTTTTGCTTTTTCTAAATTAACTTCTTCGTTAGAAACGATGAGATTTTCTTTCGTCATAAGCTCCTCTACTTTCACAGAGAGATTTTCTTGATATTTCACATCTCGGTTGGTAATTATCCCTACGAGCTTATGTTCTTCATCCACCACTGGAAGCCCAGAAATTTTGAATTGAGCCATAAGCGCCTTCGCCTCTGCAAGAGTATGGTCTTTAGAAAGAGTAACAGGATTAGCTATCATCCCGTTTTCGGAGCGCTTTACCTGATTGACTTGGGAAGCCTGCTCCTCTATAGGCATGTTTTTGTGAATGAACCCCAGCCCACCGACTCTTGCGAGTGCAATCGCCATATCAGCCTCTGTCACGGTATCCATTGCCGCAGAAACGATAGGAACATTTAGGGTTATTTTATCCGAAAGTCTGGATTTTAAAGAAACCTGATTAGGTAAAACTTCTGAATAAGAAGGAACTAGAAGCACATCATCGAAAGTGATGGCTGTCTCTACAATTTTATCATAAATAGACATAGCACTTTCTTTGCAAAATTAAAAAATTTAATTTAAAAAAGAAAGTGCTATGAGTAACGAATTCAAAATCTAACTCTAATCGTCTATTCTAAGAAAATCTCCTCTTAGCGTAAACTCAAGATCTAAATCGTTATCCAGTTCCACTTTTTGTTTATTCCACTCTTTTTCCCAGTGCACTATTTTATTCTTTGGATAATATTTTCTCACATAAGCCTGAACTTTAGAAGGAACTACAGAAGAAGGAACGCCACTGTAACTTTTCACTTCTATGATATTTCCATTGCTGCTAAATTCAGCTTTTGTACCATCCTCAAAATGAACATCATAAACAATTTTACCATCTTCTCTATCTTTGGTCACAGAGGAAATCGCTTTCTTCCCAAAATACTTTGTTACATTTCTTTGCACAGCAGAAGGCATGTCTTTTTTTGAAATTGGCATGTCATCCTGCGCAAAAAACAATCCTGTTGCAAATAGTGCGAACATCGCACCCAAAATTCTCTTTTTCATATTTTTTATTTTTATGATTGATTATATAGCAAAAACAATACCTTTTAGCGTTTAAATTGATAAAAATTTATTTGTCATTATATAAATGTGACAAAATACTCTTATCTTCATCCGTGAAATCAACCTTTCTACGAGCCATTACTTTTTCTATGGTTTCAAATGCCTTATTCAGATTATACTTTTCATCATCTTTCATACCACCCCAGCTAAAGCTATTGACTAAATTCGGCGGAAAGCCACTCTTGAAAATATTAGCAGCCACACCCACTACCGTTCCTGTATTCAACTGAGTGTTTATCGCTGTCTTAGAGTGGTCACCCATTATCAATCCGCAAAACTGAAGCCCTGTATCTATGAATTTTTTCAATTTATAATTCCAAAGTTTCACACTGGCGTAATTATTTTTTAAATTGGAAGAATTGGTATCCGCTCCAAGGTTACACCACTCACCGATAACCGAATTTCCCACAAAACCATCATGCCCTTTATTAGAATAACCAAAGATGACGATATTATTCACCTCGCCGCCTACTTTTGAGTGAGGACCAATAGTCGTCGCGCCATAAACCTTGGCTCCGAGATTAAATTTAGAACCTTCACAAAGAGCAATCGGCCCACGAAGATGGCAGCCTTCCATAATTTCTGCATTCTTCCCAATGTATATTTTTCCCGTTTTGGTATTAAGTGTAGAATATTCCACCACTGCACCTTCTTCTATGAACAAATCTTCGGTCTTTCCCAAAAAACCATTTGTAGAAGAGAGCGGCTGCGAGGTTCTTCCTTTTGTAAGTAGTTCAAAATCAAAATCTATCGCTTTATCATTGAAAGAAAATAAATCCGTAGGCTGTTTAAACAACAAAATTTCTCCTTCCACATCCATCATAGTTGTTATTTGGTCCAAGCTAAAATTTCCCACATTGACCTTTGCCGCCAAAAGTTCATTTTCATAAACCAAAGCCTCACCGAGCTGAAGTCCCTTTATCTGCTCCAAAACTCTATCCGAAGGAATACAATTAGGCGTGATGAACAAGCTTTCTTTTCCCTCTGGTCTAGCGAATTTCTGCTGAAGATAATCTTCCGTGATGTAGGATATTTCATCCGTATTCAAAAGCTTTTTCCAGCGTTCAGAAAAAGTAAGAATTCCACATCGCATCTCCGCCACTGGTCTAGTGAAAGTCAGCGGAAGAAAATTTTCCCAATAATGGGCATCAGAAAATACTAACTGCATATTTTTTTATTTGTAACAAATTTAATTCTTTTCCTCTTCTAAACAAAAAAAACCTCCTGAAAAAATCAGAAGGTCTTTTAATATTTTCCTAATGTTACTTAGCAAATTTTTTGTACTTGTTCATGAACTTATCTACTCTACCCGCAGTATCTACCAATTTCACTTTTCCTGTGTAGAATGGGTGAGATGTAGAAGAGATCTCCATTTTTACTAATGGATACTCTTGTCCTTCGTATACGATCGTATCTTTTGTTTCTGCTGTAGATTTGCAAAGAAACACCTCGTCGTTACTCATATCTTTGAAAACAACAAGTCTATAATTTTCAGGGTGGATTCCTTTTTTCATAATATTCTAGAAATTATTTTTATTTTTAAATTCAATTATTTGGATAAAATGGTAATGGACATCTTATCCTTATATCGGTATTTCAGTCTGCAAAAATATTATTTTTTTTTTGAATTCACAAAAACTTTAAATATTTATCTCAAAATATTTATCTTTGAATATTATTTTAATACATATGAAAGTAAAATTCTTGCTTGGACTGGGCTTTTGGGTTTTATTGTTATTTGTTTCATGCAAAAGGGATGAAATCAACTTTGAAACTCCTTCTGCGGACTTAAAATTCTCACAAGATGTCGTTTTTTGTGATACGGTTTATAATCAGGTTCGCTCTGAAACTTATTTCGTAAAAGTCTATAACAGAGAGAATAAAGATGTCCGAATTCCAAAAATTACATTAGAAGGCGGAAGCTCCTCGCCATACCGTATCAATGTGGATGGAAAGGCAGGGACAGAGTTTTTTGATGTGCCGCTGAGAAAAAACGACAGCCTCATTATCTTCATAGAGATAGCTCCCGTAGCCAATGCAAAAGAAGCCATCGCTGAGGACAAAATAGTTTTCAGCTCACCGAGAGGCAACCAGCATGTGACACTCCTTTCTGTGGTGCAGGATGCCGAATTTTTCATAAAATCTGATACAAATCCAAATATCCTAAATGCCAATACAACTTGGAGAAATGACAAGGCTAAAATCATCTTCGGAGAGCTTACCCTAGCCGAAGGAAAAACCCTTGATATAGAGGAAGGAACGAAAGTTTATTTCACCAAAAACAGCAGTTTGAAAATTTCTAAAAACGCAAAACTCAATATCAATGGGCTGATAGATAAAGAAGTCATTTTCCGCGGCGATAGAAATGATATAAGATATGACACTATTCCGCTCAACTGGGATGGGATTTACCTTGAAGAAAATGCAGTGCTGAAAATGAATTACGCTAAGATTTTCGGAGGAGAGTCTGGGCTTAATCTTTACAAAACCACAGCCAACATCAAAAATTCTATTATTCATACTTTTCAGGAGTATGGAATTTATTCCGTGAAATCTAAAATCAATGCTGAAAACATGGTGATGAACAACTGTGGAAGAGCAGATTTGGCGATATTCGGTGGTGGTGAGGCTAATCTTACTCATTGCACATTGGCCAATTATTGGTATCAGAGTTCTGCTTCACCTGCTTTGGGAATTTATGCTACAAATAAATGGCGAAATAATTCTGGGAATACGGAAAATGCAAATCTGGAACTAAACATCAGAAACTCTATCATTTACGGAAAAAAGGAAAATTCTATTTCCTTTGAGCCTGTTTCTGGGTATAATTTTAATTATCTTATCAGTCATTCTCTTATAAAATATAGTGACAAAGCTGGTTATAATTTTGATGCTAACCCGCAGATAATCAACTCTATAAAAAATGAAAATCCAAAATTCCTAAACCATTCCATCGCGAAAATGAACCTTCGCACCGCAAATGATTCTCCTGCCAAAAAGAAAGGAAATATATCTACAGCGGCTGGCGTTCCTCAGGATATCAAAGGCGTTTCAAGAACGAATAATCCTACTATCGGAGCTTATCAATAAGATTTAATATGAAGAAATTATTTGTTTTCTTTTTTTCTTTGCTATTAGTTTTTATTTCTTGTGATAATAAAAACCCGAAAAAAATTGAAAATTCGGCAACATCAAATCTCATTAAAATTGGATTTTACGCAGCAAATGCTGGACAGCCAGCAGAAACTCTTCTCAATTTAAAAGAAAAATATTTGGTTTTTTATTCTCCTGAGGCTTATTACCACGAAATTCCACCACCTTCGGAAACCGGCCAGGTAAAAACATATAATGAACTTATTTCTGAAAATCTAAAACTTATTCCTTTTCGTGCAGAAATGACCGATAAAGAAATTCAGGAAATTAGAGCAATTATTTCCTCTTTCAGCGAACAAGTTGTAGAAGAAGAAAAACCAAATTCTAATAAAAAACTTTCTGAGGAGAATGAATTTATTCCACAAATTGATGGATTAACAGTGAATATAATGATAGATTATTCCGATGGGAAAATTATTCAAATCAACCCTGTTGTCAAACCAAGAATAAAAGAATTTTACCAAAAGATTATTCATCTCTTATTAATTAAAAATAAAGAAAAAAATAATCAGAAAATTTTATCTAAAATTGAAAAATACAATTAATCTGGCGCGAGATAATTTTAAGAAATTAGGGTTAGTCATTCCTACAATGAATTTGCTCTTGGACACAATCATATCAACGGAGTTGAGAACTTTTGGGGATTGTGCAAAATACGACTTTCAAAGTTGAGAGGTATACGCAAACATAACTTTATTTGTACATAAAGGAGTATGAGTTTAGGTATAATTGCAGAAACAAAAATTTATATTTAAGTTTGCTTAAAGAACTTATATTAATCCTCTAAAGTTATCTTAAACTATTTAAATGATATGAACTGTTATAACCACCCTAGTTTACCTGCAGTTAGCAGCTGTATAGATTGTAATAAAGGTCTTTGTATAGAATGTTCCTCACGCTATACATTTCCCATTTGTGTAGAGTGTAATAAAAATAGAATTTCTCATGAACGAAGCGAAATTATCAAAGATTTCTTCATTATTTTTGGCGGAGGTGCAGTGATTACTTTTATTGTTTTATCGCTTCTCAATTCTCAAAACAGAGATTTGCCCATAATGTCATACATTATGTTCTTTTATGTTTATTCTTCACTAGTTGCAGGTTGGAGATTTCTAAACAGAATTACGGCCGACTATTTCCTTTTCTTGCCAATTATAGGTTGGTTGATTTATTTTGTGGTTAAATTTTTAATCTCTGGCTGTTTGGGTGTTTTTATTTTGCCTTACAGAATTTACAAAAATATTACTCGGCTAAGAGAACTAAATCAAATAGACTAAATGGAAATCAAAACACTACAAAAACAAGTAGATAATTGGATAAAGACAATCGGTGTCCGCTATTTCGATGAGCTGACCAATATGGTGATTCTAACAGAAGAAGTCGGCGAGGTGGCGAGAATCATCGCCAGAAGATATGGCGAACAATCCGAAAAAGAAAGTGATAAAAACAAAGACCTCGGAGAAGAGCTTGCCGATGTGCTTTTTGTAACGCTTTGCCTTGCCAATCAAACTGGGATAGACCTGCAAGATGCCTTTGACAAGAAAATGAAAAAAAAGACAGAAAGAGACCAAAACAGGCACCAAAACAATGAAAAACTAAAATAAAAGTTTATTCTAAATGAAATTATTTCGTCCAGTTCTTCCAAATAAAATACAAATCACAGGCTCTAAAAGCGAGTCCAATCGTCTATTAATTTTACAAAAACTCTTTGGAAATATTGAAATAAAAAACATTTCTAACTCACAGGATACCAAACTTTTACAAAAAGCCTTAAATTCCGATGAGAAAACAATAGACATCCATCACGCTGGCACAGCGATGCGGTTTCTGACTTCATTTTTTGCAGTTCAGGAGGGCGCAGAAAAAATCCTCATAGGCTCCGAAAGAATGAAACAAAGACCCATAAAACCTTTGGTAGAAGCGCTTATAGAGCTGGGAGCGGAGATAGAATATTTAGAAAAAGAGGGATTTCCTCCTCTTAAAATAAAAGGAAAAAAGTTAGAAAAAAATTTCGTGGAAATTCCTGCGGATATTTCTTCGCAGTTCATCACTTCGCTTATTCTTGTCAGCGGAAAATTAGAAAACGGCTTGACCATAAAGCTTTTGGGAGAAATCACATCAAAGCCTTACATAGAAATGACTCTGAAACTGCTTTCAGAAATCAGTGGAAAATCAATTATCCTAAAAGACAAAACCATCCAAATTCCTAACATCAGAACTCAAAAAACAGTCTTCACTGTGGAATCCGACTGGTCTTCGGCTTCTTATTTTTATTCGTTTTCGGCTTTGGATAGACAAAAAATTACACTTAAAAATTTTAATAAAAATTCTCTGCAAGGCGATTCCAGAATTACCGAAATTTACTCCCAGTTTTTCGGAATTGATACTATTTTTAATGAAAATCAGCAGGAAATCACTTTGATTCCAAAAAACAATTTTAACCTTCCTCTGTCCATTCAGCTCAATATGAACGACTGCCCAGACATCGCCCAAACAGTCTGTGTAACGGCGGCTGCACTGAAAATTCCTTTTGAAATCGGCGGACTTGTCACTCTTAAAATAAAAGAAACCGACAGGCTCTCTGCTCTTCAAAACGAACTAAAAAAAATAGGCTGCGAAACAGAAATCACGGATAATTCCATAAAATCCGTCCTCTACACCAATCCCGAAAAAAACATATCCATCGCTACCTATGGCGACCACCGCATGGCTATGGCATTCGCGCCCTACTCGCTAATTCAGGAAATAGAAATACAAAATCCCGAAGTGGTAGAAAAATCTTTCCCTGACTTTTGGGAATTTGTCAAATAACCCAGTTTCATTTCTAAAACTGAAAAACTTTTTAACAAAGGTTTTTTATTAACTTTGCTATTTAATCCTAAACAAATGAATTCTAAAATATCACAAAATATTTTTGCTTTTTTAGAAGAGCTAAAAAAGAATAACAATAAGGACTGGTTCAGCTCCCATAAATCCGACTACGAAAAGGCAAAGACTGATTTTTCGGAGTTTTTCCAAGCCGTACACAGCGCAGTTGCCAAAAATGATTTCATTTCAGAGCCGAAAATCTACCGAATTCACAGAGATTTGAGATTTTCCAAAGATAAAACTCCTTATAAAACCCATTTCGGAGGTTACTTTGCCCGAAGACAGCCACAGTACAGAGGCGGATATTATCTTCATATTGAGCCTGATAACTGCTTTATCGGCGGCGGATTTTTTGCACCAAATAAAGATGATTTGCACAGAATCCGAAAAGAAATAGAACTAAACGGAAAGGATTTGGATACATTTTTAAATTCAGCGAAAGCCAAAAAATTATTCGGAGGAGAATTCTGGGGCGAAGAACTAAAAACCGCTCCAAAAGGCTTTGAAAAAGAGCATCCTTATGTTCATTTGTTAAAGAAAAAACAATTTCTTTTGGTGCAAAATTTCAAAAACGAGGAAATTTTCAGCCCTGATTTTTTAGAAAAAGTAACAACTGGTCTGGAAGCAATGCGCCCATTTTTTGACTTCATGACCGAAGCACTGACTACCAATCTAAATGGAGAATCAACCATATAACACGACTAAATGAAAAAAACAATCATCATCACAGGGACATCGTCTGGAATCGGCTTTTCCCTTGCAGAATATTTCGGAAAACAAGGACACAGGGTCTACGGACTGAGCAGAAAAAAGGCAGATTCTAAGCTTTTTACATCCATTCCGACCGATATCACCGAAAAAAGCCAAATAGACCGCGCCATAGAGGAAATTCTATCCAAAGAAAATCACATTGATATTCTCATCAACAATGCTGGAATGGGCATGGTGGGAGCCGTAGAAGACTCTAATAAAGAGGAAATTATGAAACTTTTTAACCTGAATCTAATCGGAGTTGTGCAGATGATGACCGCCGTGATGCCCAAAATGCGCGAACAGAAATCAGGGCAAATTATCAATATTTCCAGCATCGGTTCAGAAATGGGACTGCCTTTCAGAGGGTTTTATTCTGCCTCCAAATCGGCTTTGGATAAAGTTACCGAAGCCATGAGATACGAAATCTCGGCTTGGAATATAGAACTCTGCTCTCTTCATCTGGGCGATATAAAAACCAATATTGCAGAAAACCGAATCAAAACCACCATTTCTGAGCCTTACAAAAATATTTTTTACAAAGTTTATTCTACTATGAATTCCCATGTAGACCATGGAGTAGAGCCTGTGGAAGTGGCGAAATACATCGAAAAACTATTGCTCAAAAACAAATGGAAAGCCCATTACTATTTTGGGAAATTTGGGCAAAAAATCGGTATTCCTCTCAAATGGATTCTGCCACAAAAAACCTACGAAAATCTAATGAAAAAATATAATAAAATGGATTAGCTGTTTGCTAATCCATTATTTTCAAATTTCTAATTTTATTTATATATCTATCCTAAATCTTGTTCCATACATTATAAAGTTCATATAATCTTGTACCTTTTTTCGTTTTCTTAGCTAATCCAGATGCCAGTACATAAATTATCCATATACTGTTAAGTACATCCTTTCCAAAACCTTTTATCACCATATGTCCTTTATCCATAGATATTTACTACGAGAAAAATATTGTTCCCATTTTAAACCTTTGTGGTTCTTTATAAATACCTCTCCAAAATAAATCCCAATATCTACAGCCGATGAGCGGGTCTTTATTGTAATATCCCAGTCTTTTATTTCTATATAATCTGGAACAGCAGCTTTCTTTTCTTTGTATTCTTCCTCTGAAAGCTTCTCTGTTTCTACATTCTCCTCAAACCATTTAGCGTATAGCTTAAGCTCTTCCTTCGTCTTAGATTGAAAATCATAATCAATCGGTAAATTGTTTATTACTTGATACATAGGTTTATTTCGTATATTTTATTATTTGGTAAATATAAACAGTTTCCATTCCATCTCCTATGGCATCTCCTTTTTCATCAACAAATTCTACTAAAAATACTTTATCTTCCTCTAAAATAGATAATATGACACCTTTTGTACCTTTACTTATAATTGGCGATATATCTCCACTATTGATACTACAATATCGTTTTCTCTAAATTTCATTATTTCTTTAACAAAGTTCAAGTAATCCTCTCCCCCCTCTTTCAGTCCAAAACCATCAAAAACGAAAAAACCTCTTTTTCTATCAAACGATAAAAAAAGAGGTTCAAAAATA
>CAUSCF010000020.1:0-35766 GCA_963530295.1 uncultured Flavobacteriaceae bacterium | reverse complement strand
CTATCTCATGCTCTTTGCTTTTAAAAAATTCTAAAAATTTCTGGCGTATTTCTTTCGAAGTCATAATTCTAATTTTTCACTAATGGTGACAAAAGTAAGAAATTTATCGGTTTCTTTCCATCATTCTTTTTAAAAATATAGCATAAAAAGGAATGAAAGGACATAAAATTTGTTTTTAAAAAATTCTATTTTTTTATTTATAAATATATGAATTTGTTCGCTTTACAAAAAATTAAACAAAAAAAAACAAACATACATACAAATTATAAAATAAATCCTTTAAAAGATATTCATTCAAAACATTTTTATTTAATCAAAAAATTAAACAATTTATCGTGAAATTATTTTTTTATTATAAAATTTATTGTTACTTTTGCTCACCCTTTTAAAAAGCCTGTTAGGCATTGCTAAAAGTAATAATTTTTTCATCATTTGTGTTTTTGCCCTCATATGCTAAATATGAGGGTTTTTATTTGCCGTGATTCATCCTTTCATAACGAACCAATAAATCCACAAAATAGCTGTAAGTAACGGCTCCTTCCTGCTGATTTGTCTTCAAAAACAGGTCATTTGTAAACGCAAAAAATGTGTTCATAGGACCTTGATATTCCTCCACAAAATCTTTCTCCGCCTGATAATCCCTCTTCATTTCGTTGCTGTATTGCGCTATTATTGTTTTCACAAAATCTTCATCTTCTGTGGCTAAAGCCCTGAGAAGACTCTTTAAGGCAAAGTATTCAGTGCTGTATCTCAGCTCTGGATTTCCAGAATCAATTCCCACCAAATACCCCACAAAATTAGCCTCCTGCTCACGGGCAAACCCCAGCTGATGGGCAGATTCATGGGACAAAGTAAAAGGAAGATAGGTGTGAGGAAGATGAGAATTATACTGCGCCTCTGTGCTGAACGGATTATAATACCCCAGAACTCCCGTATAATTCATAAATACAGAATACAGACTTGGCTTAAAATTATCAATTTCAGTAGAATTTTTATTCCCTAAAAAAGCAGGGATTTTTTTCTGCTGAGAGAGGATTTCTTGTTTTATTTTTTCTAAATCCTGAATCTGAAAAACACCTTCCTCATCCTCTTTTACGAGCGTTCTGGTATGCTTCGCCTGATGCAGATATTTCAGCGCGAGGGCTTTTATTTCTGTAATTTGTGGTTCTTTTTCATCCAAAGCCAAAACAATCGGTCGCTGAAAATAAGTCATCCCCCAAACCAACTGATAAACGAAATAAAAAACATTAAGTCCCTTCAAAAGCCGTAATGAATAGACTTTCCTCGTTTTAGAATTAAATAATTTGAAAAGGCTAAAAACCAAAAGCAACCCCAAAACAAAATAAAAAACATCTCCTATCGAAAAAGGAATTTTGGAAAAAATAGACTGAAAAAGATATTTCTTTTGTTCAAAAAGAAAATCAACGAAATAGACTGCTCCGCTCCACCGAGAAAACAGATAAAAGAGAAGAATCTGAATAACGAACAACCCTACCCAAAATCTTCTCTTTGACAACATTTTTATTCTATTTTAATGATTAAGCAGCACCTTGTTTTTTCAAAATTTTAGGCGTTATAAATCCATAAAACGCCAAATATGCGAAACAAAACAACGGAATAATGTACGAAAAATGAGTGTATGAAAACCCAAAAATTCCATTTGGATTTTTCAAATCAAAGTCACAAATCGCGCCCTGCATCAGTGGAATAATCCCACCGCCCAAAATCATCATTATCAAGAAGGAAGAAGCTTTCCCTGTGTTTTTGCCAAGCCCTGTAATCGCCAAGTCAAAAATAGCCGGCCACATGATAGAACAGAACAGACCTCCTGAAATAAAGAAATATCTCGCTGTTTCTTTGTCTGGATACACCAAACCAAAAAACATCATCAGAACCCCAGCCAAACCAAAAATCATAAGGGTTTTCCCTGCATTTTTGCCGCCTAAAAAGCTCATCAGCACAAAAATAACTATCCACACAGGATAAATATAAAACGAAGAAACATCTTTACCACTGAGAATATTGGCTCCTATGATAATTCCAAAGGCAACAAACGGCACGATGAATTTCAGAACCATATTGGTAGATTTAGAGAAATCAAATACATTGACTCCGCCATTCCAACGGCCAATCATCAAACTTCCCCAATAAAGCGAAATAAACGGCGCTAAATTCTCCTCTAAAAGCCCTCCAAATTCGGATGTTTGGAGCAAAGCAGGAAGATTACTCACGATAGAAACCTCTACTCCTACATAAATGAAAATCGCCAGCATTCCCATCATCAGCTGTGGGTATTTTAATATATTAAATCCTTCTTCTGTGCTTTCATCTTGGGTTTCTTCTTCTTTTGACGGGTCTTCTATTTTAGAAAACATCAAAAACGCCGCAACTAAAAGAAACGCCAATCCTAAAATAACAAAAGGAATTTTGACATCATTCAGATTAAGGCTTGATGAAGAATTTCCATTCCCAAAAATCGCAATTCCAAGGATAATCGGCCCTATCGTAGTTCCCAGCGAATTGATTCCACCAGCCATTGTCAGACGGTGCGTCCCAGTTTCTGGACTTCCCATTTTTATGGCAAGTGGATTGGCCACTATCTGCTGAACAGAAAAACCTAAACCAACTACAAACAGCGCTGTCAGAAAAATCCAATAATTATTCAAAGAAGCTGCTGGAACGAACAAAAACGCTCCTATAGCTGAGATAGAAAGCCCAAAAGCAAGAGTTTTTTTGTATCCAAATTTTTGGAGGACATCACCCCTCATTGAAATGATAAAAAACACCAGCGAACCCACGAAATACGCCGCATAGAAAGCATTATTCACCAACTGAGATTCCAGCTGTGAAAGCGTAAAACTGTTTTTAAATACAGGGATCAGAATATCATTACTCGCCGCCACAAATCCCCAAAAGAAAAATACACTTATCAGTGGAATAAACTGCGACCACTTCGTTTGTTGCTCCTGCTGTTTCATATTAAAATTTAATTTTTTTCTATTGTTTTCAATATCATATCATAAGCCTTCTGTTTCAGGGTTTCCATATCGGTATTAGGCTCTAATATATCATTAAAATAAACCTTCATCTTACCAGGATATCCCTTACTATTATCAAAAGGAAACATTTCTTTTAATCCTACAAAGGTGTAAACCACTATCTCTATCTGATGCTGCACCGCCATAGAAAAAGCTCCGTTTTTAAAATCATCTAGCATGATAGAAGTATCATCTGGAACGCCTCCCTCTGGGAAAATCGCTATACTTTTTCCTTCCTTTATACGCTCTGCACACTTGGCATAGACATCTGCCCTGCTTTTCGGGTCACTTCTATCTACACTTACAAATACCCTTTTGTAGATAGAGCCAAAGATAGGAATTTTTTCCAATTCTTTCTTCCCTACGAAACAAATAGGATGCTCTGGATGCAGAATACACGGAAGCATCACATCTATCATAGAGGTATGATTGGCTATGATGATGTACTGTTTATTAGGATCTATATTTTTTTTTGTTTCTTTTATAAAATCATACCGAAAGCCCATTCCATAGAACATCCCAAGACACCACATTCTTATTAGTTTGCTGCATTGTTTGGTGTATTTGTCATTCAATGCTAAAAAATAAACAAAAAAACCAAAAAACAGCGTCAAAACTATTCCTAAAAGCACAAACCAGCCTCGCCAGATATAAACAAGTATCTTTTTCAATATCAATAATTTATCTGTTAATATTATTAAACTAAAACAAAAAAATATTTATTTTGGTTTAAAATCATTCATTTCGTTTTACGAGGGCAAATTTAAACTTTTAATTCATTTGAGTGAAAAAAGATTCGCCATGGATTTTGATTAAAATTAAAAAATTATTCCTTATTTTCGTTCCCAAAAAATTACACAAAAATATGATTGCAATCGTAGATGGAGGAGCCACCAAATGTGATTGGGTTCTTTTACAAGAAAACGGCAAAGAAGAACTGCTGAAAACACAGACCATTGGGCTAAATCCTAATATCATAGCACATGATAAAATAGCCAGCGAAATAGAAAAAAATCCAGACCTTATAAAAATCAAAAACGACCTTAAAAGTATCTATTTCTATGGTGCAGGCTGTGGTTTTGATGAAAATAAAGAAATCGTAAAAAGCGAAATTCAAAAAGTCTTCCCAAATGCAGAAATCTCTGTGCAGGAAGACCTTACAGCTGCTGCTTATGCCGCTTATCAGGGAACTCCTGCCATTGTGTGTATTTTAGGAACAGGGTCTAATTCCTGCCTCTTTGATGGAGAAACTCTACACAGAGAACTCCCTTCACTAGGGCATATGCTGGGAGATGAAGGCAGCGGAAGCGCCATTGGAAAAGCTGTCATGAGGGATTTTTTCATGAAAAAATTACCAAAAGATTTGGCTGATGAATTTGAGCAGACCTACCAACTATCTGCAGCTCAGCTGATTCAGAAAATCTACCACTCTCCTATGGCTAACTCTTATCTAGCCTCTTTCAATAAATTTGTAGCCGAGAGGAAAAACCATCCTTACCTACAAAATCTAGTATTTCAAGAAATGAAAAGGTTCTTTGAATACCATATTCTCTCTTATAAAAACTGTTTCTCTTGTGAAATCAATTTTGTGGGTTCTATATCCTATATTTACCAAGATATTCTAAAATCTGTGGCTTCTTACTACCGCCTAAATGTAGGAACTATCGTACAAAAGCCCATAGAAAATCTAGTAAAATACCACCAAAAATATATTTTAAAATAATAATATAAATAAAAAAAACACATTCCTTTTAGAATGTGTTTTTTTGTGGGTGGCTGACCGGGATCGAACCGGCGACCTTCAGGACCACAATCTGACGCTCTAACCAACTGAGCTACAGCCACCATAATAAAGCGGTGCAAAGATAATAATTTTTTCTTTACTACCAAATAATTCCATCAAAATTTTTAAACGCCAGCAATCGCTCACTCACAAAGCCCTCTGCATAGTCCACTCCACTCAATCTTCCTAAATCCTGAGCCCTGTATGTAATGCTTTCCATGAAATCCTTAGTTGCAGTATGTGTTATCGGGTCTTTGGAATTTGCATCAAACAACTGTGTTTTGTAAGCTTTACAAACTTCCATTTTCTTCTCCATAAAATCAGAAATATCCACTACAAAGTCAGGCGTAATGTGTTTCCATTGGATATAATGAAAAACATGCTTTGGTCTCCACGCTTCCTGTTTTTCGCCGTTATATTCTGTTTCTAACTTTCTAAGTCCAGCAAGAAAACACGCATCAGAAACGAGTTTAGAGCCTTTAGCGTGGTCTGGATGACGGTCTTCCCAAGCGTTACAAAAAACAATCTCTGGGCAGTATTTTCTAATCATTTGCACTATTCGCAACTGATATTCTTCGGAATTAACCAAAAAACCGTCTTTCATCTTTAAGTTTTCTCTGGCTTTCAGACCTAGTAATTTTGCTGCATTGGCCGCCTCTTCATACCTTGTTTCTATGGTACCACGAGTTCCCATTTCTCCCTGTGTAAGGTCTATAATTCCTACACTTTTCCCTTCGGAAACTAATTTCAAAAGTGTTCCGCCACATCCAAATTCTACATCATCAGGATGAGCACCTATCGCTAAAATATCTAATTTCATTTGTTCTAATTGTTAATTATATTTATGGTTCTTGGATAAAGATTATACGGCTGAAGTCCCTCTTTATCAACTATTTTTTGCCCAATATGAGTGCATGAATATCTTATCAGCCCATTCGCCAGACCAAAAGTCCCTTCGTCTGTCAGGAAATACAGAAGTTTGGTCAATGGATATTTCTGAGTTTTTAGGTTTTCTTTATTTGGCAGAAGTAGAGAATCTCCTACTTTTATTGGAAGAATTTTAATGTTTTCTCTCAATTTAGTGGCTCTCTCTCCATATGGGCGGCTAATCGTGTTATAGCTGATTACACCGATATGATTAGAAAATTTCTCTAAACTTTCTATAATGTTCTCATTCCCTTCTAATCGGGAATATTTCACATCTTTGATATCTAAATTTAATTTTTGAAGCACCGCGTTCAGATTACTTGTATTTGCACCATCAAAAATCAATTTTTTGTCTCCAGATTTCAGCATTTCCTTTATTTCCTCCAAAGAAACATGCTGTTTTTCGGAGTTTTTATTCACCACAAAACACACTGCATCCGCCGCAAAATAAGAGGGCTGCCATGGAAGCTTTGTCTTCACATCCCAGTATTTTCGTTCCTGCTCTGTAAGCTCACGAGACATGATGATAACATCCACCTTATGATTGAGCAAATCTTCCAATGCTTGGTCTTCTTTGCTGACTTTTAAGTTTATTTTTGTGTTAGGGTAAGCATTCATATACCGATGAGACAATGCTTCTGCTATATTAGTAAAAGAATCATCATATTGAAGGGTGATTTCGCCACTGGTATGAACATTAGCCGTTTTTTCTTGCTCTTTTCCTTTACATGAAAAAACCAAAAATGCCAATAAAATATATAAAACTAAATTATTCCTCATCTCTTCTTTCTTTTCTTAAACGAATAAACGCTCTAACTAACCTAAATACACCATAAATACAGAGTAAAAAACCCAGCACATTTGCAGGCATCGGCTCTAATTTCACACCAAATGATTTTGTAATAATCACAAAAATACCCACAATGATATATAAAACCCCTACAATGAATGATAACAAATTATAAAACATAGTGACAAATATAATAAAAAAAGAGAAGCAAAATTACTCCTCTTTTTTATTATTAAGTTAAAAAAGTTATTCAAACTTCATCTTCAATGGAAGGCTGTAATAAGATCTTACATTAACTCCTCCTTTTTTAGCTGGTTTCCATCCTTTTATGGACCTTACTACTCTTTCTGCTTCTCTGTTAAAGTCCGCATTAGAACCTGTAGCTTTTACTTGGGAAACGGTACCATTGGTTTCTACAACGAACTTAACTGTTGTAGTAAGAACACCTTCTCCCTCTACTGCTTCGTTATCAAAGTTCTCCATAACTTTTGCTCTAAACCCGTTCAATCCTCCATTACCATAGTCAGCTTCTACATCTACTGAAGTATGGACGATATTAGTGTCTACCTTATTTTCTACCACTTTACTATCATCTCTCTTAGATTGGTTACCTTGTCCACCTTCCACTCCATCTCTTCTTTGGTCTCCTTGGTAGCCTGTATCTTTAGTTCCTTCTTGAGTCTTGACTCCTGTAGCCACATCTTTCTTCTCATCATTTGTAGGAGGAGGGGTTTCATTTTTAGGTTCTGCTTTAGGCTCTGGAACTAAATCCTGAATTGTCTGTTGCTGAGGAATATCATCCACCTTTTGAGCTAAATCTTGAATACTTTGTTCATCGGGTTTTGATTCATGGATTTCCTCATCTTCTTTTGGTTTATCCTCTTCTATTTTTTCTTCTGGAGCCTCAGTGTGCTGGAGCAGATCAATATCCACCTGAGTTTCTTTTACTTTTTCCCCTTCTGTAGCTACAACATAAACAAGTGGTAAAATAATAGCCGCAACAAAAATTACTGTCCCCAAAAAGAAAGCTTTAGTTAAAAACCATTTATAACTTTTTCTCAGGTCATAGGCACCATATTCTTTATTTCTATCTTCAAATACAAGTTCCTCAAAATCTGTGTATTCTAATTCTTTGTCTACCATACTGTTGGTTTTTAATTATTTCACTTTTTGTTCATAGACAGCCTTTTCAAAAGGCTTAATCTCTCCTATAGCAAATCTCTTACTACCAGTAATTTCCATCTCATCAAGGATATCAACAAAATTTCTAAAACTTGCATCTTCCATCGGTTTGATAATCACTGTAAAGAAATCTGGTTTCTTCGCTCTGCTTTTTGCTTGAGCTATTACCTTTTCTACTCCTTCACGATCATAGGTAGTCTCTACTAATGTTTCCACATTAAGACCTGCTGCATCTTTCTGATGATAAAACAACTTATTATCCTTTGCAATAACAAATGTAATAGAATTTGTCAAATCAATCTCTGGAGTTGGCACCTCTTGCCCTGGTTTTGGCTTTGCAGGAAGCCCCAAATCCATAATGTTTGGTTTGGTGAAAGTAGTGGTAAACATAAAGAATGTAATCAATAGGAATCCCAAATCCACCATCGGTGTCATATCTACTCTAGTAGACTGCTTTTTGGAGCGTACTTTTCCTCCTTTACCACCTTTGTCTTGTACTTGTACTTCTGCCATTTTTATTCTTTTATGTTTATTCTTCTGTTGTCACCAACACAAATTTATAAAACTCTATATCTCTCAGTCCTTCAAATAGGACTTTAAACTTATCATAAGATGCGCTTCCATCACCTTTTACAGCAAGTTTAGCTTCTCTATTAATCTTTGCATTATTCTGTACCCACTCTACTAGTTGTGTATTTGCACTATCCATTGGTATAGAACCTTTGTATTTTTTTCTCTGATCCTCTGGTAATTGAAGAAAAGCCTTCAACTGTGCAACTGGAACCCCTACAAACTGAGTGTTTTGGAATGCTGTCTTTTCTTGCTCTGTGAATGTTATATTATATTTTTCACCCATTGTTTCTAACAATTCTACTCTTTGAGATGGATTATTAGTTGGTGAAAAATAATATCTTCCGTCTTTTGTTACACTAATAGTCATTGTATTATCTCCTTCTGTAAGTTTAGATTTTGATATAGAAGAAGGGGTTACAATGTCTTCAACATCGGGTTGTTTAAACTCCGTTGTCAAGATAAAGAAGGTAAGAAGCAGGAATGCAACATCACACATGGCAGTCATATCAGTAACTACTCCGTGTCTTTTTGGTTTGATTCTTGCCATTATCTATTTATATTTTAATTAAACTTCTTACTAAATTTAGATGAAAATCAAGATGAATTTTCACTAAATCTTATTTATGATTTTCAGCGAAAGACTGCTGAATAGACATTGCAATCTCATCGATTTTAAATGTCATACCATCTATCTTAGATGTAAAGAAGTTATAAAATATGATAGCAATAGCAGATGTACCAATTCCTAATGCCGTGTTAATCAAGGCTTCAGAGATACCGATAGATAGAGCCGCAGCATCTGGAGTTCCTCCTCCTGAACCTAATGCATAGAACGCACCAATCATCCCCATTACGGTACCTAATAACGCTACCAATGTCGCTACTGTCCCTAATGTAGAAAGGATAGACATGTTCTTTTCCATCATAGGCATTTCTAGAGTTGTAGCCTCTTCGATAGATTTGTTAAGAGCAGCCATTTTTTGTTCTCTGTTCATTGTAGTATCTTTGCTAAGAGCCTTATAAGTAGTCAAAGCTTCCTTAACAACATTTCCTACTGAACCTCTCTGCTTATCACATTCCTCTTGTGCTTCAGAAATTCTATTTTCTTTCAACAATTGTCTGATTTTCAAAACGAAACCTTCAAGATTTCCTGCTCCTTCTGCTTTATTCAAAACGAAGAAACGCTCTAAAGAAAATACCAATACTGTAACAGCAAATGTAATAAGAACAGGTACAATAAACCCTCCCAAATAAACCATTCCAATGACACGCCCAGGCACCAAGTCCTTAGCTGCTATATCACTAAAAGCGACAGACATTCCAGAAAGTCCTTCATTTTTAAAGTTACCTGGATTACCAAAAACAAATAGATAAATACAAATACCGACTACTAATAAAAGTGGTAATACTAAAAATGGGTTAAGACCTCCTGTTTTTCTTGCAACTACTTGTTGCTCTTGAGTTGAAACATTCATTTCCATATCTAAACTAAATTATAAATTATTTTTTGATTGCGTAAAATAACTACTTTTTTTTTTTCTACACAAATTTATTTCATCAAAAATTGAAAATTTCAAGAAATAAATATGTTTTTTTATTAAAATAAGCTCCTATATTTATAGAATAATCAAAAAGTTTACCAAATTTTAAAATCTTTATCAAATTAGGATACTATATTTATGATTTTCTTCGGTACCACTATGATTTTCTTTGGTTTAGCTCCGTCCAACTGCTGGATTACTTTCTCGTTTTTCATTACTATTTCCTCGATTTCCTCTTTAGAAAGTTCAGCAGAAAGAGAAAGTTTGAACCTCATCTTCCCATTAAAACTCACTGGATATTCTATTTCATCTTCCACCAAATACGCCTCATTCAGAACAGGGAAAGGCGCAAAATCTATACTTTCTGCATTACCAAGAAGACTCCAAAGCTCCTCACAAACATGCGGCGCGTAAGGCGAAATCAGAACTGCGAGCGGCTCTAAGATAGCTTTTTTATTACATTTTAGTTTTTGTAATTCATTCACAGCTATCATAAACTGCGACACGGAAGTATTAAACGAAAAATTCTCAATATCGTAAATCACCTTTTTAATCAATGTATGCAGGATTTTAAGCTCTTCTTTCGTAGGCTCTTCCTCTGAAACCGAAAAAGTATCCCCATCAAAATAAAGATTATAGAACTTCTTAAGGAAACCATAAACCCCGCTCAAGCCCTGTGTATTCCATGGTTTAGACTGCTCTAGCGGCCCAAGGAACATTTCATAAAGCCTTAGACAGTCAGCTCCATACTCCTCGCAAATATCATCAGGATTTACTACATTATATTTGGATTTAGACATTTTTTCCACCTCTCTTTCTGTGATGTATTTTCCGTCTTCCAAGATAAATTCAGCATCCTTAAACTCTGGTCGCCAAGCCTTAAACTTATCCAAATCTAGCTCGTCCGAAGTTCCTTTTAATAGAGAAATATCTATAGGAATTCTTTGAAATTCGCCTCTCTCTACTCTTTCTACATTAGAATCTATATCTCTTATTAGTTCTGATACTTTTTCTATTTGTTGCTCAATAGGTAATGATACTATGTGCCTTGCTTCAATAGGTGATATTATATATGGACCTTTTGGTTTTTTGTTAATGTCTTTTAATATCTTATCAATATTTATAAGTCTATATACATAAGCACTCACCCCCAAAATCATCCCCTGATTTATCATTTTTTGGAAAGGCTCTTCGTGGCTGATAAATCCTCTGTCTTTCAGGAACATAGTCCAAAAACGAGAATAAAGCAGATGCCCCGTAGCATGCTCACTTCCACCGATATACAAATCTACCTGCCCCCAATAGTCCGATGTATTTTTATCGCAAAACTCGGCTTCGTTATTTGGGTTCATGTATCTTAAGAAATACCAAGAGCTTCCCGCCCAGCCCGGCATAGTGGACAATTCAAGCGGGAAAACATTTTGATTGTCAATAAGTTCCGTAGATACCACCTTTTGATTAACCTTATCCCAAGCGAAATTTTTAGCATTCCCAAGCGGCGGGTCTCCATCTTTGGTCGGCAGGTATTTTTCTACTTCTGGCAACTCAAGCGGAAGCGCAGAAACGGGCAGAGTGTATGGCATTTCGTTTTCATAATAAATAGGAACCGGCTCTCCCCAATATCTTTGGCGTGAGAAAATAGCATCCCTCTGGCGGTAGTTTATCTTGGATTTTCCTACTTTATGATTTTCCAAATATTCCACAACCGATTTCACTGCTTCATGATAACTACTGCAACCATTTAGAAACTCCGAATTTTGATAAACCATACCTTCTTTCTCGGTAAAAGCCTTCTCGGAGATATCTTGGTCAAATATGTTTTTTATCTCAATATCAAAATGTTTCGCAAAGGCAAAGTCTCTCTCATCCCCCGCAGGAACCGCCATCACAGCGCCTGTTCCGTATCCCGCAAGAACATAATCACCCAGCCAAATAGAGACTGGTTCTTTAGTAATAGGATGCTCCGCATAAGCCCCTGTGAACACCCCTGAAATGGTCTTCACATCCGCCATTCTGTCTCTTTCGGAGCGTTTGGAAGTGGCTTCTATATAGGCTTCCACTGCTTCTTTCTGCTCTGGCGTAGTGATTTTTGAAACCAATTCGTGTTCTGGAGCAAGCGTCACGAAAGACACCCCAAAAATAGTATCAGGGCGAGTAGTGAAAACCTCTATGAAATCATCAGAACCTTTAATACCGAATTTCACCAAAGCGCCCTCAGATTTTCCTATCCAGTTTCTTTGGCTTTCTTTCACTGCTTCTGACCAGTCCAGCCCGTCCAGCCCTCTCAAAAGTCTGTCCGAATAAGCTGTAATACGCATAGACCACTGCATCATTTTCTTTTGATAAACAGGGTATCCGCCACGCTCAGACTTACCATCTTTTACCTCATCATTGGCAAGAACCGTTCCGAGTGCAGGACACCAGTTTACAATAGTCTCTGCTCGGTAAGCCATTCTGTAGTTCAATAAAATATCTTGTTTATCCGCCTCAGAAGCGTTTAGCCATTCCTCCGCAGTGAAATTTAGTTCCTCAGACTGAACGGCATCAAGGTTTTCTGTCCCAAATTTTTCTAAATGAGCCACAAGAGTAGAAATATTCTCTGCTCTGTCCGCAGCCTTATTATACCAAGAGTGAAACAGCTCTATGAATATCCACTGCGTCCATCTGTAATAAGCTGGGTCAGAGGTTCTAATCTCCCTGCTCCAATCAAAGGAAAAGCCTATTTTTTTAAGCTGCTGTTCGTATCTATTGATATTTTCCTCAGTGGTAACAGCAGGGTGCTGCCCTGTCTGAATCGCGTATTGTTCAGCAGGAAGCCCAAAGCTGTCATAGCCCACAGGATGAAGGACATTGTACCCTTGGTGTCTTTTGAATCTGGCATAAATATCACTCGCAATATACCCCAGCGGATGCCCCACATGAAGCCCCGCCCCCGATGGATAAGGGAACATATCTAAAACATAATATTTCGGTTTGCTGCTTTCTGACGGCTGCTGGCTTTTGAAAGTTTGGTTTTCTTCCCAGAACTTCTGCCATTTCTTTTCTATCTCTTGATGATTGTAAAACATGGTCTGATGATTTAAAGAGGCAAATTTAATATTTTGAAATGAAAAAGCCTTACTAAAAAGCAAGGCTTGTGAATATTTTAACCCAAAACAATTATAATTTCTGCATTGTCACATAAACTGTCCCTGTAAATAGGAGTCCTCTTACCTGTAGATTAGTAACGCTTTCCTCTGCTTCCAGCTCTGTACTTGTAAGTTTTTTCACAATGGAACGAGTGGTCTCTGGCCCTAGATGCACAACCAATTCTTTCGTATCCTTGTCAAAAGTGTAGGTAATATTGCCATCTCTTTTCTTTTGACAGCTTCCAGATAAATTCGCCCACACCTCTGTAGTTCCTGTTCCACCTTGTAAAAAAGTAGTCTTTGTCTTTTTTTCGCAAGAAGTAATCGGCACATCCATATCTATAGCTGTGGTTATTCCAAGCACAGTGATATTTCCTTTCAATCTCGTTTTTGTAAGAGACCAGCTTCCTATCAGATCGTCCTGCGGGCGCGGAGGCATATCATCACTCCTGTTACAACTAAGCACTAAAAAAGAAAATAATGCAATCAATAAATAATTAAGCTTTTTCATAAATCAATAATTTAAAATTCTAGGCAAATTTAATATTTTAAAATGAAAAATTCTCCTTTAATAAAAGAGAATTTTTATAAACTTAAAATTATTTTTTCCTTTCGGAAAGTTGCTTTTCATATTCAGCAAAATCGCTGATTGGTTTTCTTGCAACTCCGCTTTCTACGGCTGCTTTGGCAACTGCGGCAGAAACTTTTGCAAATAATCTGCTGTCAAGTGGTTTCGGAATGAAATAATCTTTCCCGAAGCTGATTTCAGCCAAATTATAAGCCTGTTTCACTTCTTCTGTTGCTGGTTCTTTCGCTAAATCTGCAATGGCATGAACCGCTGCTATTTTCATCTCTTCATTGATGTCAGTCGCCTGCACATCCAGCGCACCACGGAATATGTAAGGAAATCCCAAAACATTATTCACCTGATTAGGATAGTCGCTTCTTCCCGTTGCCATAATCACATCTGGGCGGGTCTGTTTTGCTAAATCATAGTTTATTTCTGGAATAGGATTAGCCAAAGCAAAAACAATAGGATTTTCTGCCATTTTTGCTAAAATCTCAGGTTTTAGAACATTCCCTTTAGAAAGTCCGATGAAAACATCCGCTCCCTCCAAAACCTCATCCAAAGTTTCCGCTTCAGTATTTTGAACAAAATCCAATTTCTCAGGTGTAAGGTTAGTTCTTTTATGACTGATAACTCCCTTACTGTCGCACATTATGATGTTTTCTTTTTTCAAGCCCAGCTCTATGTAAAGTTTAGAACACGCAATAGCCGCCGCACCTGCGCCATTTACCACCATTTTTATGTCCTTTATCTTTTTTCTTGCTATTTCTAAACCATTGAGCAATGCTGCCGCGGAGATAATCGCCGTTCCGTGCTGGTCATCGTGCATCAGTGGTATATCCAGCTCTTCTTTCAGTCTTTTTTCTATATAGAAGGCCTCTGGCGCTTTGATATCTTCCAAATTTATCCCTCCAAAAGTAGGCGCTATCGCTTTCACGATTTCTACAAATTTATCAGGGTCTTTTTCATTAACTTCTATGTCAAAAACATTGATATCCGCAAACACCTTGAACAAAAGCCCTTTGCCCTCCATCACAGGCTTAGAAGCCTCAGCACCGATGTCACCAAGCCCCAAAACAGCAGTTCCGTTACTGATTACAGCCACCAAATTTCCTTTGGAAGTGTATTCATAGACTTTGGAGGCGTCTTTTTCTATTTCAAGGCAAGGTTCTGCCACCCCAGGAGAATACGCCAGACTCAAATCCCATTGTGTGGCGTAGGGTTTAGACGGCACCATTTGTATTTTCCCTTTGGGCTCGGCTCTGTGATAGTCCAGAGCAGCTTTTTTCAAGTTTTCTTTATTGTTTTCCATCATTTTAGTTCGATTATTATTTCTCAGAATAGAATCTGCAAATTTCTGCTTTTTTTTCGGAATTATCATTATATTTTAATTGAAAATATTGATTTTAAAAATAATTTTTATTTTTGCCAAAAATAATTTGATTTATGAAAAAAATATTTGCAGGATTGCTTTTAGCAATTTCTTCTGTGGCATATTCACAGGAAGCATTCACTGGTGCTAATGATATCAGAGCTTATGTAGGAGCTAACATCCAAAGCAAAGGTACAGGTGTCACAGCAGGAGCTGACTATGGACTGGGAAGAAGCTTCTCAGTAGGATTACAGATGAGCTATCTTTTGGGAACAAAACATAATGTTAATGGAGTAGAAAAAGCTCCTGTCGGAGATAGATTTGACCTTCGTGGGAGATTCAATGCTAATTTAGGTGGAGTTATGAACCTGCCTGAGCAGTTGGATGTTTACCCAGGTTTGAGCTTAAGTTTGAAAAACTTTGGAGGGCATATCGGTGCGAGATACTTCTTTAATAAAGGTTTTGGAGTATTCTCTGAAATCACCTTTCCTATCGCAAGATACAAAACAAGCGCAGCTGGATACGAAAGACTAAACAACCAGTTTACTTTCCAAATCGGTGCAGCTTTTGACCTTAACTAAAATAAAAAAAAATCCCTCGTAAATGAGGGATTTTTTATTATTTTATCAATCCGCCTTCGTCTTCTTTTTTGTCACTGCCCAGCATATTAGGATTTTCTTTGGCTAATTTATTTCTCGTAGGGATTTTATAATTTACAGAAATCCCAAAAGTACGGGTATCACTCTTATCTCTGATCAACACATTAGGTGTCTGATAAACAGAGCGAGAGGACATTTTATTCGTATTAAACACATCATTCACATACAATGAAACATTTAATCTGTCACTCATGAATTTTCTTGATAGTGTGATATCCAGCGTATTATTCAATGGTTCGTCAGTTTGGAAATAGAAATATCCTACCTTTGCTGGAATATAACTATAGTTAACATTCAGTTTTATTCCCTTTGGTAATACAATTTGAGCATTTAAGTTTAAAAACCAAAGTCCATTAGGCTTGATTTCCGAAAGCCTCTGCAACTGATAATTTGCAAAGAAATACAAAAAGCTAACTTTATCAGGATTGATTGTACTCATAGAACCCATGATTTCCTTGATTGACTTTGTAAAAATCATAAATGGAATTGGGAATCCTATATTGAAATTATGTATTTTCACAGAGGAAATATTTTCATTGATTACAGAGACCTCATCGCCGCGACGAATCATTTTTTGTATAATTTGGTTATTAACCAAGCTTAAATTATACCCTAGAAATACATAATCAAACGCAGAAATCTTCGCTTCTATATTATCAAAAATTGTTGGTTGTAAATTTGCATTTCCTGATATTCCAAAGTTACCATTTCCATAAGTATTGTTATTTGGGTTCAAAAGCGAAATACTCGGCAGACTGATTTTCTTATTATAATTAACTGCAAAATTCACTCCTTTCATGAAATTATACTGCACACTGGCATTTGGGAAAAGGCGGTATTGTTTGAATTTATGCAAATCATCGTATTGATGAGTATTGCTGTTGTATGTAGTCCCGCTGATGTCATAATCTTCGGCACGAGTTCCGAGGATAAAATCTAGCTTCCCTATCGTAGTCTGCAATTCTACATAAGAAGATGCAGTCTGTCTCTGGTAGTCCAAATTGGTAATTCCTCTGCTTTCCGTAGTAAAATCCAATCTCTCGTAAAGCCCGCCAACGCTGATTTTACCTTTGTCAAAGATATTGAGCGGCTGGGAAAAATCTACTCTAAATTCAGCTGTTCTCGCATCCGAACTATTATCCAAAACAAGCTGATTAGTAGGAATTTGATTTAAGAATAAGTTTTTCTGTTCAAAATCATTGTCCCTTTTAGTATAAGTGAATTTAAAATCCAGTTTTCTATCCGAACCGCTAAATCTTTTTTGGTATGCTGCCGAAGCTTCATGTCTCAGCCTCATGCTTTCGGTTTCATCTTGTCTGTTGTAGCTCAGTCCGCTGTATATCCCATTACTCTGGATTGCAGCATCATTATTGCTGTAATTCAGGTTGTAATTTAGCAATAATCTATCATTTTGGCTAAAATCAAAAGTCAAAGCCGCTTTTGCAAAATACCCTCTGTTCCTTTCATCATTAAATATACTCGAAATACCATCTACTTCATTATTTTTCATATTTTCGAGATAGTTCTGCCCTACATTCAGCTGCCAGCCGAACCATCTATTTTTGGAATTGAGCAAAATAGAGTTATTCGTTTTACTTCGGTATTTGTCATAATTACTAAATGAGTAATTTCCTGAATAAGTCGCAGTAAGATAGCTTTTCGCTGATTTTGAAGTGATTATATTCAGAATCGCACCACCAGAAGTCGCCGGATATTCCGCCCCTGGGCTGGTTACCACTTCTATCCTGTCTATGGCATTTGCGGGCATTCCTTCCAGAAAGGCGCTTAACTCATTGCTGGTAATATTCAGTGGGCGTCCATCCATATAGACATCCAGCATTTTCCCCTGATACGCCATCCCTGTAAGGTCTGAAACGATAAGCCCTGGCAGTTTTTTGATTCCTTCCAAAGCCGTTCCCGTGTTGAGATTCGGCTGTTCAGAAAAATCAAATATCGTGCGGTCAGCCTTCTGCTCCACCGCTTTTTTGGTTTTTGTAATCGTTACTTCTTTTATTTCCTTTTCTTTCTTTTGGGTTTGTGGTTTTTCTTCTTGTGCCCATCCCATCACAGAAATAAGAAGCGATAATACAGCAATTTGCTTTTTCATTTTATATTAATTTTATGATTTCTTGTCGCAAACATAAATAATTTTTCGAAACTATGCAATACATAGTAGTGAATTTTAAAATAAATTAATGATTTTTTATTTAAAAATATTCAAATTTAAAATTTTATATCTAAAAAAATAGAAAAAATCCTACCGAGTTGTCATTTTACACCCTCGAATAGGATTTTATCTTTGTTCAACCGAAAAATCAGAGTTTTATCGTGTTTTCTTCGAATTTCAGATTCTGCTCTGGAAAGTCTAGTTTGGTGAGTTTTTTTATCCGCTGAAAAGCCCTATTCTCTGCATCCAATTCAAGCCCTTTTTCTTTGGTCTGTTTTACAGAAACCACCTTTGCAGAGAGAAAATCGCCGTTGGATTTTAGTTTTATGTCCAGCAAAGGTGCGATGCCTTTGTCCCCCGTAAGGCTGAACCTCCCATAAGTATTGAAATTCCCAAGGCTGTAGGCTATGAATTTATTTTTATAAACTTCCACCGCACGGGTCACATGCGGGCCGTGTCCCAGCACGATATCCGCTCCTGCATCCACCACGGAACGCGCGAAATGATGCACATCTCCTCTATTTTCTCCGTAAAAAATTTCTGCCTTTTTAGGAACTCTCACATGTTCTGTCCCTTCCGCACCGCCATGAAAAGAAACGATGGTAATGTCCGTCTGGGATTTTAGTTCCTGCACTATTTCTTTTGCTTTTTTGACATCCAATAGGGAAAGCATATTTTTATTCGGTGCAAAGGCGCAGAAGCCGTATTTTATATTATCTTTCTCAAAAATCACGACTGGATATTCCTTTGTCCCTGCATGATAAATTCCTGCATTATCAAGGACTTTGGCTGTGGTTTTTCTTCCTATCAATCCGAAATCTCCTGCGTGGTTGTTCGCGGTGCTCATCAGATTAAACCCAGCTTCTTTGATGATTTTCCCATACCGCTCGGGCATTCTGAAAACATAGCAGTGCTGCGGCTCTTTGTCCTCGCATTTTTGGGATTCGCCTTCATCTAAAAAAACGCCTTCCAAATTCCCAAAAACGATGTCTCCTTTGAGATGATTTTTCACCTCTGAAAAACTTCCTGCTGCATCATCTTTCGGAAGATATTTTTTAGACGGATAGGCGCTTCCTATCATGATATCGCCCACCGCTACTATGTTTATAATATCTTTTTTAATTTTTTCCTCTGGCTGTGGGCGTTCTATTTTTTTGAGCGAATCACCATTCTCTTTGGAAGATATTTTTTCCAAATTCTCTTTTTTTTCACAAGAAAACAGCCCTAAAAGAACTGCCCAAAAGATAATTCTTCTTTTCACTTTTAATCTGCTTAATAACGGCGTAAAGATACAAAATTCATCAAAAAAAAATAATTGATGTTTGATATTGAATATTTTATTTTTTTATCTTTGCCCACTTAAAGTTCTTTGAAAAATGTTAGGAAGAAGACAATTACGAGAAAAAACCATCCAAGCCATCTATTCTTATCAGCAGAATCCTATAAAACAGGATGTTTTAGCAAGAAATATGTTTGCCGAAATAGATAAGATTTACTCTTTGTACATCTATCAGCTTAATTTTCTCATCGCCTTGAAAAAAATCGCGGAGAAACAAATGGAGCTGAACAAAAACAAGTATATAAAAACCGAAGAAGACCTCAATCCCAATCGGAAATTTATCCGAAATCAGGCGATAGAACTTCTCGAGCAAAATGAAGAAAGATTGTCTTTCAGCACTAAACATCAGAATCTAATCTGGGACATCCATGATGACCTGCTCATCAAGGTTTTTAACAAAATAAAAGCGAGCAAACTCTTTCAAGATTACATGAAAGGAGATGAATTCTCTTTCGAGGAAGATCAAAAATTCATCGGAAAAGTTTTCCTAAGGTATGTCGCAGAAAACGAAGACTTCCAGAACCATTTGGAAGACTTAGAACTTCACTGGGCGGATGATTTCCACATCGCCAACTCCATGACGCAGAAAACTCTCGGTTTCCTCAGCAAGGATAAGCCTTCGCATACTTTGATAAAGATGATAAAAGATGAAGACGATAGAAATTTCGCTCTGAAACTGCTCAACGAAACCCTGAACCACTGGGAAGAAACCGAAAAAAAGATAGAAGAAAGACTGGAGAATTGGGATCTTGACCGTATCTCGCTAATGGACAAAATCATTCTGGCTACCGCTATTTCAGAATTGGACTATTTTCCTCTGACGCCTGCCAGAATCATCATCAATGAATATATAGAAATCGCAAAGGCTTTCGCTACTGACAAATCCCAAATCTTTGTAAATGGAATCCTTGACCGATACATCAAAAGCAACAATAGAAATTAAATTTTAACCTTAAAATAACCAAAAAAGAAATGAAAAATACTTTGAAACTTTCAGGAATAGGACTAATGATGCTCCTTGCAGTAGTATCTTGCCAAAAAAACGAAAAAGCAGACCCAATGCCAGAGTCTGTGGAAGAAGCTAAACCAGAACAACCAATGACGAAGGCAAGTTTTGCTAAAGAAGAACACGATTTTGGGACAATGAAAAAAGGCGAAGTGGTGCAATATGTCTACGAGGTAACCAATACGGGCGACAAGCCTCTATACATCAACTCCGTGCAGCCTGCATGCGGATGCACAGCGCCAGACTACACCAAAGATGCCATCGCGCCAGGAGAAAAGGGACAAGTAACGCTGAGTTTTGACTCCAAAAACTTCTCTGGAGCTGTAACGAAAACAGCACAAGTATTCATGAACGCAGAAAACTCTCCTGTCACACTGAGTTTTAAGGCGAATGTACAATAAACACTTAGAAAAACTTTAATATAAAATGGAAAACTTACAACAGTTCATACCAATGCTGCTTATTTTAGGTGCATTCTATTTCCTAATGATAAGACCACAGCTCACAAAACAGAAAAAAGAAAAACAATTTCAGGAGAATCTGAAACCAGGGAGAAGAGTCGTAACGACTTCTGGTATCCATGGTCGTATCTTCTCCATTGCAGAAGATGGCGTAGTCATCGAGACGCTTTCTGGTAAGCTGAAAATGGAATTGGCAGCAATATCCAAAGACCTTACCCTCAGCCGTTTTCCTGAGGATAGCGAAGAAAAGAAATAACAAACAAATCCCTATCTGTGATAGGGATTTTTTATGAGCTTTTGGTTAAATTTTTCCTTGAAATTTTTGTGCTTTTTCTCCGAAAATGCTCTAATGCAGTTCTACCTTTCTGTCTTTCATGACATTGGTTACTCCTTTTATATTTTCAAAGTATTTTCTCCCCTGCTCTATGGACTTTCCTTGGGAGATTCTCACTACGATGCCTTTCATTTCCTTGTATTCATAGATAATTTCTGCTCCATAGGACTTCACTTTTCTTTTTAATTTCGGAAGAGAAATTTCATTATCATTATAAAAAACAATCAGCGTTCGGTCTTCTTGGGTGTATGTTTCTTCCTGTTGATACAAGGCTTTTTGGGCCTGCGTACAGCTGATAAATGATATTGCAATAAGTGTAAATAAAAGCTTTCTCATTTTTTTAATTTAATTCAAAAGTATTAAACATTTTATAATTAAACAAAATTCCCCTTACCAAAATAAAGGGAATTGAGCGAACAAACAGTTTTTTCTTTTTAAATTTTTATTAAATAATTATTTATTCTTTATAACTTCTTGTATGGGTTTTCGTTTGGAATAAGGCAGCGGCTTGGCGTATCCTATACGAAGCAGAATCTGCGGAAATTGATGATTGACAGCTATCTTTTCGCGAAGCTGATTTCTAACCTCAGGAACTTCGCAAGGCTGGTTGATATAGGCATGCGCAATATTTTCCTTCGTAAGCGAGAGCAGAAACCGCTGGAGCGTACGCCCTGCATCTATCCATGATTGCATATCATCCGCCACGCTAGTGATAAGCACGATATTGGAAGAAGAATTGATTTTCTTTAGATCGGTTTTATTTTGCTTTTTACCTTTAAGGCTCATTTTCACAATCGGTTCTGTAATCCATCGCGGAAGATTGGGCGCTCCCAGAGCAGCATAGCTAATCCCGTCATTAGTGCTTTCAGAATGTTTCTTATTAAAGCGTATCCATGAGAGCAATTCTGACTTGAATGCTGGGTCGTTCATTTGTATAGTATTTCCCTGCATCACAGCATCTGTCAGCTGACCGAATGCTTCTGTATTTTTATCAAAAATCTGAATACTGACTTTATCAGAATTAAAATCTTTCAACAGGTTTTTCAGCACAGCTTCGGGAATTAGCTTCCCATCATAAACAGAACGATTAGTCTGGCGTTTGGTAATATATTCCGAAAGTAAATCTGCTCTAACAGCCTCTGATTTCTGTAATCCTACTTTGATAACACCTTCTTGACTGATATTCACTTGAGTAACATAGCCAAGGCTGCTTGCTTTTATGCATAAATTCTCCAACGCACAGCCCAAACTCATGAAAAACTCACGATGACTAGGGTCTACAGCAGAAAGTTCCCTGCTGAAATTGGGTAAAATCGTAATCTCATTTGTTCCTATTTCGAAGAGCCATGGCTGAGAGTTATGCCCAGAGGGCGCTTGTGTGGCTGCGGTAACTAACTGGATGAAATCATCATTTTGGGCATTGACTTTTAGCCCTGAAAACATTAATAAACTCATGACTAATATTTTAAATTTCATTTTCATATCCATTACTTTATATACACAAAGTAACGATAGAAATATGAATTAAAAATGAACCTGAGTTAAAAAATACGCTTACGGATACGGCTCAGCGCCTGCGGAGTTACACCGATGTAGGAGGCTATATATTTCAGCGGAACATTCTGAATGAGTTTTGGGTCTTTTTCCAGCAGCTGTCTGTATATTTCCCCTGGTGATTGCGTAAGAAACTGCGCTTCACGATGCATTTTTTCCAAGAGAAGATTTTCTAGTATTTGGGTTTTTATCTGGAGAAATTCAGGGCTTTCAATAAGTTTTTCCAGCGAATCTCTTCCTATTCTATACGCCTTTACTTTTTTTATCGCCTGCATGGAGAGCAGAGACGGCTCTTGTTTAACAAACGATGCATAAGACATACAAAAATCACCTGTAGAGCATATGTCTACAGTAGTCTCTTTCTGTGTGGTGGGATTATAATAAAAAAAGCGAATAATTCCCTCGTCTATGTAGTAGAGCCATTTTTCAACACTTCCTATCTCGGTAAGAAATTCATCTTTCTTAAAATGCACTTCAGTAAAATAGGTTTCAAGTATTTCAGAGGAAATTTCCATGATTTTTTGCTGTCAAATTTTTATTTGAATTAAACTCTTTCTTCGCTGATATTCCGTTAAAAAAACTTTAAAAAACCAAAGTTTTTCGGATATCAAATAATTTAAAAATGTTATAATCCATCATAGATTATAACATATGATTTCAAATGTAATAAAAATTCAACAATTTTTCATTAAAAATAATTCTCCCTCCTTTTTTTACCTTTATAATAGGGCTAATTTATATTTTAAGGTGTCATTTGTAATAAATTACTGATTTCTTCAGCATGCGTTCGCGAATAATACATCACAAAAGCAATATAAGGAACAAAGAATAAAATACTCCACAACAAACCCTGTGCAGCTGCTTTATGATTTCCTACCCGATGGAGCATATACCCTGCCCAAAGCAAATTGAGAGTCATCGTAATATGCGAAAGCTGTGCAAAAACATTGGCTCCGCTCCATGTAAAAGTAAAAAGCCCCATCGTTCCAAAATAATACATAGGAAGAAATGCTAAAGGAAGGTAAGAAACTTTCCTTTTTGCTAAAAAAATGATGAAACAAAGCAGATAAACCAAACTGCTTGGAGAGCATGCGTTATAAACAAACCACTGCACAAAATCTACTTTCAGCATAAAGAAGAAATAATAGCTCCCCGAAAGAGTGAGTAGCAATAAAATAAACGCCAAAACTATCCCCACTGTTTTTTCTGTTCTTGTAATTTCCATAAGATTGGTTATTTTAGAGGAATATAGACTTCGGTTTTTAGTTTTTCTTCAGTAGTTCGGCGGCGGTCATTCAGGTATTTCTCAAATATCGGTTCATCGCGGAGTTCATACTCACTACTGACCACCCAGCGCATCGCTTCATCACATACAGCGCCAAGATTACTATAACTTCCTTGATAAAAGAAAACTGCATACTTGCCTCCTGCAAGTTGTTTACAGCTAACTTCTCCTGAGGGCTGAGCAGGTTTGTGAATGGCAAGACAAACATCAGTGCGCTGTAGGTCGGCTTCGGTTATTTTTGGGTCATCATGAGAAATGCATATAGATTCTATCCCTTTCGTGAAGAGTTTTTGTTCTTTTATAACCGCCCACAGCTGTTGATAAGCCCATTCATAGTTGAGACTGCCATACGCTCCTTTAAGAGAGACATAAATAAGATTTTTTGGTTCAAGTTCTACTATTTTTGGAGCTTTTAGGGCTAAATCTGGATTGATGATTTCTTTTTTCATAATGTAAATATTTTTATTGGTTCTGTATTCAGTAGGTGTAATACCGTATTGATTTTTAAAGGCTTTGGAAAGAGAGGCAGGAGATTCGTACCCTACATTAAAGGCTATTTCCTCCACCAAAAGAGAAGAGTAGCGCAGGAGTTGTGCTGCTGTTTCTATGCGCAAACGAGCAATGAAAGCGATGGGCGACTCATCTTTAATCGCTTTGAAAATCCTGCAAAAATGAAAATCAGACAAATGGGCTATTTCCGCTAATTTTCGTACATCTATCGCCTCGTCCAGATGGTTATTGATGTATTCCGCCACTCTGTTGATGCGCTGGACATAATCATTTCGGGTATTCTGTTTCATATCTATCGTTCATTGAATTTATGGGACAAAGATACAGTCGTTTTCATCAGAAAACTTTTCCTATCTTGCTAAAAACAAAACTGCATAGCTTTAAAAACTAAAATTCCCTTTACTTCAGTAAAGGGAATGGAGTTATATACCAATGTTTCTTTATTGAATTATTTCAAATTCTTCTTAAAAATTTAGGTTTATTGTCTTTTTATATATTGGAATCTTTTACACCTATAAAAATCTCCACCTCCGAGAGGTCGCCTTGCTGAGATTTTTCTGTATACAATTCGTAATCATATTGATAAAGCCTATTTAGCTCCTTATCTTGCTCCCATATTTTCTGCCATGCTTCTGCTACAGCCTGAGGCATCGCTCCTTTAGCAAGAAATCTCTTAAAATTCTGTTTAGGAAACTCCCTTCCGACCAACCCGCTTGGGATTTCATCAAGCGAAGATACTTCCAGTCCCAAAAGCGTGGTATATTCACCTGTATAATCACTTTCGTAGTCTGTATAGATAGCATAAACATTGCTATTCACTGCATTTGAGATTCTACTGATGATATTTTCAGAAAAAAACCGATTCCAAAGACCTCCAATGTCCTTCATTGCTTGTCCATTTTGATTTGTCGTGCGTGTTTCTATACCAATTATTTTCATATCTATAACTTTTACATTCTTAAATAAAGTTTATATTAAAATTTTTCTATCCAATAAAAACAATTTCTTATTTTAATCCACAAAATCCTGCGCGAATGATTTTATTTCAGGGAAGAAAATTTCGTATTTCTCACGGAGGAAATCTTTATTTGCTAAAAACGCAGGGAACACATTGGTGGTTTTGTCCAGAAACTGGGCTTTGTTCACCACATTCCGAAAGCTGTACTCTATCCCCCACTCATTTCGGTAGTTGTAGAGCCAGTCGTCCTGCTGCATCTTATCCAAAACTTTTTTGAAGACCTCGGGCAGAAATTCCTCGTATCGGCGGAGGACAGCATAGACCCTCTGCGAATGCTCCTGCCACTCGCGCTGGGAATTTTCAGTGGTATCATTTGCGAGGAAATAGTCAAACGCCACATCCACAAACGCCCCAGAATACAATCTTACCAGCGGTCGGAAAGGCGCTTTCGCCTCGTGTATCAGCGGGTGTGCATCCGTGAAAGTATCTATCGCTCTATGCAGTTTTATGCCTTTCTGTATGCTTTCTGGAAGGCGGGCAACATCTCTGTTCTTCACAAAATCCGCAATCATATTGCCGACGAGCTGTTCCTCGGAAAAAGAAAGATAAGAATGAGCTAAAAAATTCATTTTGTATTCCGCATTTAAAGTTGATAAAGCCAATGAAAACCACCGACTTCCTAAAACAATCTTTGATGAAAATCCTCTATTTTGCTGACTTCCACAATTTCTATTTTAAAGCCTTTTTTAGGAAGTTTGTTTTGTTTAGAAATGAAAATCCTCTCGTAGCCTAATTTCTCCGCCTCCAAAATTCTTTTCTCCACCTGCGGAACAGGACGAATCTCTCCGCTAAGCCCTATTTCTCCCGCAAAACAAACATTATCGGGTATCGTCTCATCTTCATTGGAAGAAAGAATAGCCGCCACTACCGCCAAGTCCAGCGCCGTGTCGCCCGTTTTCATTCCTCCTGTGATATTCAGGAAAACATCTTTCGCCCCGAGCATAAAACCTGCCCGCTTTTCTAAAACCGCAAGGAGCATATTCAACCTCTTGCTGTCAAAGCCCGTAGAACTACGCTGTGGCGTTCCATAGACCGCACTGCTTACCAACGCCTGAATTTCCAGAAGCATAGCTCTGTTTCCCTCCAAAGTAACCGCCACTGCATTCCCTGAAAGGTCTTCGGATTTTTTGGTAATGAGGATTTCGGATGGGTTTTTTATTTCTTTTAATCCTGCTGAAATCATTTCATAAATCCCAATTTCAGAAGTGGAACCAAATCTGTTCTTACTCGCTCTCAGCAGTCGGAAAAGGTGATTTCTGTCGCCATCAAAATTGAGAACCACATCCACCATATGTTCTAGGACTTTCGGCCCTGCAATCTGCCCATCTTTCGTGATGTGTCCCACCAAGAACACGGGAATATTGGTTTCTTTAGCAAATTTAATGACCTCCGAAGAACATTCCCTAATCTGCGAGACTGTCCCTGGCGAACTCTCTATCAGCTGGGACTGAAGCGTCTGGATACTGTCTATAATCACAAAATCTGGCTCAAGTTTTTTCGCCTCGGAAAGGATTTTTTCGACCGAAGTCTCGGTGTAGAGGAAACAATTTGGATTTTGGATTTCGGTAAGTCTGTCCGCTCTCATTTTTATCTGTGATGCACTCTCCTCGCCTGAGACATAGAGTATTTTCTTCTTCATTTTCAAGGCAAGCTGCAGGAGCAGTGTAGATTTTCCAATCCCTGGTTCGCCGCCTATCAAGGTAACAGAGCCCAGCACAATGCCTCCACCCAGCACCCTGTTCAGCTCCTCGCTAGGAGTTTTTATACGATGTTCGGCATTGACCTCCACATCTGTTATCGTTACCACTTTTTGTTTCCCTTCGCCCAAAATATGGTAGGTAGGCGACTTTGATTTTTCTAGAATTTCCTCCACCAGAGTATTCCAAGAACCGCAGTTCCTGCACTGTCCGAGCCACTGCGAATACTGCGTTCCGCAATTCTGACAGAAATATGCTGTTTTTACTTTTGCCACAAATGATGTTTTAGGTGGTGCAATTTAAACAAAAAAGATTATTTTTGCATCATGTTTAGAATGTTCAGAAGTTTAGGAGAATATGTGCTCCTTTTAGGAAAGGTTCTGAGAAAACCACAGAAATCCAAGGTTTTTTCAAAGCTTTTCATGAGAGAAATCAACGATTTGGGAGTTGATTCTTTTGGTTTAGTATTATTCACTTCCCTATTTGTGGGGGCGGTGGTCGCTATACAGATGTATAATAACTTTAGTACAGCATCTATTCCCATTCCGCTGCCTTATGTAGGACACGCTACCAAAGTGGTTCTCATCTTGGAATTTTCACCTACGATTATCAGTGTGATTTTAGCGGGAAAAGTGGGGTCTTACATCGCTTCTTCCATTGGGACAATGCGAGTAACGGAACAAATTGATGCTCTGGATATTATGGGAGTAAACTCGGCTAACTTCCTTATCCTTCCGAAGATTTTGGCTTGTATTATTTTTAATCCTCTGCTCATTGCTATCAGTATCGTAGTGGGAGTTTTCGGAGGATATCTGGCTGGGGTTTTCACTGGCTCTTGGACAGAATCCAACTATATCACTGGGGTTCAGATGGATTTTCCTACCTTCTTTATTTGGTATGCTTTTATGAAAACGGCTGTTTTTGCGTTTCTGATTGCAACCATTCCTGCGTATTTTGGCTATAATGTAAAAGGCGGATCACTGGAAGTAGGGCGTGCAAGTACCCAAGCGGTAGTTTGGACTATTGTAGCCATCATCATCGCTAACTTAATTTTAACTCAAATGTTCTTAGGCTAATGATAGAAGTAGTAGATTTAAAGAAAAGTTTTGGGGACACCGAAATCCTAAAAGGAATAACCACCACGCTGGAGTCAGGGAAAATAAACCTAATTATAGGACAGAGTGGTTCTGGGAAAACGGTATTTTTGAAGTCATTATTAAATGTCTTCGAACCTACCAGCGGAAGCATCCTATTTGATGGGCGAAACATCGTAGAAATGACGCCAAAGCAGAAACAAGAGCTGAGAGCAGAAATAGGAACGGTATTCCAAGGGAGTGCATTATTTGACTCTATGACCGTGGAGGAAAACATCATGTTCCCGCTGGATATGTTCACTAACCTTACCTATACCGAAAAGAAAAAACGGGTAAAAGAAGTAATAGATGATGTTCATCTAGAAAATGCAGACCACAAGTATCCATCCGAAATTTCTGGGGGAATGCAGAAAAGGGTAGCCATCGCGAGAGCCATCGTGAACAATCCTAAATATCTCTTCTGTGATGAGCCCAACTCTGGACTAGACCCTTATACATCGAAAGTTATAGATGATCTAATCAAAGAAATCACCCGAAGATATAACACCACTACTATCATCAACACCCATGATATGAACTCGGTGATGACCATCGGTGAAAAAATCGTATATCTAAGAAAAGGTGTGAAAGAATGGGAAGGGAATAAAGATATCCTCATCAATGCAGAAAGCCAATATTTAATAGATTTTGTTTATTCTTCTGAATTATTCAAAGAATTGAGACAATATTTATTAAATAACAATAAAAATGTTTAAGTTCCGTTATAGTCTTATCATATTAAATACAAATATTATGAAAAAGATTTCAAGTATGGCTCTTTTAGGGCTTTCATTAATGGGATTTTCACAAGTGAAAATAGGTGTAAAAGCGAATGTTTTGCTTAATACTAGTTCTTCCAAATGGTCTGAAATAAAAAGATCTGTAATAGATTACACAGATTCTGGCAGCAAGAGCGCGGGGTTTAATGTAGGGCTTTCAGCTAGAGTAAACCTTCCTTCAACTCCCTTGTTCATCATGCCTGAAATTTATTACACTTCTTTTAATAATTCATTCACTGAAAGAAGAACTAAAACGACTTTGAAAGCAAAAACCAACAGAATAGATGTTCCTGTATTAGTCGGAGTGAATCTCATTTCAGATAATTTAGGTGTTTTCGTAGGGCCTGTGGCTTCCTACAACCTTGCAAAAGAAAATACATGGAATAATTTCAAAGAAAATGCAGGGAACAAATTCACAGTTGGCTATCAGGTTGGTGCAGAGGCTAGATTGTCTAACTTCATCATCAATGCGAGATACGAAGGAAGTTTCTCCAAAGACCAAAGAGATTTTATCAACAACAACATTTCCGAAACTGTGAGATATGACAACCGTCCTAGCTTCGTAGTTCTGGGGGTTGGGTATGAGTTTTAGATTTAAATTTTTATCATTAAACCAAAAAAAGCTTGGGAAAATTCCCAAGCTTTTTTTTTATTTCTTTAAACATTAGAAGAACCATTATTGATGTTCTCCACTTTCTTTTCTAATTCTTTGTTTTGTTTCTGTAATTGGGCAAACTGTTTTCTTTTTTCCTCCTCTCTTATCGCAGAACCTTTACTGATATAGCCCACTATTCCACCGATGATAAGGCCGATTCCTATTCCGCCCATCACTCCCATCATGTGGGACATCGTGATTTTTTCTAACAAAAAATCTGTGGAATAATAAAATAATGCTCCCGAGATAAGCAGCAAAATCCCTCCTACTATTGATAAACTTTTCATATTCTTTTTTAATTTAATTTTTATTTTCCTCCTGATGCTCTATAATATTCTAATGCTTTAGGCATGTATTTATCCATATCTTTTCTTCTGTTCTCTGGACTTGGGTGGGTAGAGAGAAACTCTGGCTGTCTTGCTCCACCAGATGCCGCCTCCATTCTATGCCAGAATGGCTGAGCTTCCCTAGGGTCATACCCTGCTATCGCCATTAGGTAAAGTCCCATTTCATCTGCTTCCAGCTCCTGCCTTCTTCCGTATGCTAGAAGCCCCACTTGCGCTCCTATTGGATACAGCTGATTAAAAACCGATGCCATTGCATTATTCCTAATCGCTCCACTGACCAAGGTTCCTCCCACTTGAGCTAACATTGCTGAAGAAATTCTTTCATTTCCATGTCCTGCCAGTGCATGGGCTACTTCGTGTCCCATAACCACGGCCACACCTGTTTCTGTCTTACATATAGGCATAATTCCTGTGTAGAATGCTACTTTCCCGCCTGGCATACACCATGCATTGACTTGTTTGTCTTCAATCAAGTTAAATTCCCAGTTATAGTTTGACAAAGCCTTTTCCCTACCAATTGCTTTATAATAACTTTCCGCTGCATTTTTTATTCTCTGTCCTACATTTTTTACTTGTTTTGCTTCATTGGTATTGCTTATTACTTTTGATTGAGACAAAGTATTTCTATACTGGGTGAGTGCCATCTGCGCTAGTTCGCTGTCATTCTGAAACTGCAGACTGCTTCGCCCTGTCATAGGGTTCGTAACACAAGCTACAAACACTGCTGAACATAGTAACCCTGAGGCTAAAACTTTTACTTTCATATTTTAAATTTTATCCAAATGTATAAATTTTAGTTCAAATATAAATAAAAGTTCAATTTATTATTATCAAGTCTTTTTTATTTTTCAAGATTTGCTTTAAATTTGCAAAGGATAAAAACTATATATAATCGATGCTTGATTGGATTTCACAACTTTTATTACCGAATGAAAACCCTACAGCTATACAATCTCTGATTGTGATGATTTTAACGATAGGCTTGGGGGTATTTTTAGGGAATTTAAAGATTAAAAACACATCTTTAGGAGTTTCAGCAGTAATGTTTGCTGGGCTTTTTTTAGGACATTACGGCTATAGGATGGATACTTCCATTTCTAACTTTATCAAAGATTTAGGACTTATTTTCTTTGTCTATGCTATTGGTTTACAGCTCGGTCCATCATTTTTTTCAGCTTTTAAAGCTCAAGGTCTGAAATATAATATTTTGGCAGCGAGCGGTATTCTTCTCAGCACTTCATTAGCTTTCATCATATTTCTAAATACAGATTTAGGAATAGAAAACACGGTGGGTATTTTGTCTGGTTCGGTAACCAGCACACCTGCCCTAGGAGCCGCAAAAAATATGATTGACGAACTACGCCCACAGTTCCCTGACAGACATCTGAACAGCCCTGCCATAGGCTACGCCATCACCTATCCTATGGGAGTTTTGGGAGTAATTTTCTCTATTATTATTGCAAGAGTTTTGCTAAAAATAGACCCACAGAAAGAATTGGTCAAATTCAGAGAGCGAATTATTCATCGTTCCCAGCCCATTATTCCAAAGAAATGTAGAATTACAAATCCTCATTTCGTGGGTAAAACCATTCGTGAAGCGGTTAAAGAAATTGACAAAAACATCATCGTTACGCACCTAAAAAGAAGCGGCACCAAAGAGGTTATCACTCCTGAATCCAGCGTGATTCTAAATGACAGGGATGTCCTCATGATTGTAGGAACTGAGCCTGATGTGGATTTTTTCATCAGTCAAATAGGGCGAATTTCATCAGATTCCTTCATTGAGGGAGGAGAAATCATGGTCAAAAATCTCTTTGTGACCAAAAAAACTGCAGTGCATAAGAAATTATCCGACCTTGATTTATTCGGAAAATATGACTTGAAAATCACCCGTATTTTCCGTGCTGGGGAAGAAATTCTAGCGAGACCTTCGCTTGTTCTATTCTATGGAGACAAAATCCGTGTCGTAGGAAAAGAAGAATCTATCCAAAAAGCAAAAGAACTCATAGGTGACTCGGAAAAAGTCCTGCTGAAACCAGATTTCTTGTCTTTATTCGCAGGGATTCTTTTAGGGATTTTAATCGGTTCTATACCTATTTTTGTTCCATCTATGCCGCTGCCGATAAAACTTGGTTTCGCTGCGGGACCTCTACTAGCTGCCCTTATCATCAGCCGTTATGGAAGAATTAGTTTTATTTATTCTTATTTCAATAATGGGGGAATTCATTTTATGCGAGAGCTGGGAATTTGTTTATTCTTCGCTTCATTAGGAATAACTGCTGGCGCTAAGTTTTATGACAATTTCATTCATTACAATGGTTGGCTATGGCTGTTTTATGGCTCTATCATTACGCTTATCCCTTGTATTTTCATTATTTTAGTAGGAAGATTTTACTTTAAGCTGGATTTCCTAAGCTTATCGGGACTAATCAGTGGAGCTTATACAGACACTGCCGCGCTGTCTTTCAGTACTTCTTATTTAGATTCAGACATACCTGTTCAGGCGTATGCGCAGGTCTATCCGATGGTAACCATTCTAAGGATTTTCATTGCCCAGATGCTGATTTTATTATTTATTTAAAATAAAAACGATATATTCAATTAAAAATGTAAGGAAAAGAGTAGTCATTCTCTTTTCCTTTTTTATTTCAAAAAACATCTTTAAACACATCTTTAGATAAAACAAAAAACACCTAATAAATTAGGTGTTTTTATATATTTCTATCTTCTAAATTTATTATTCAGCAGATTCTTCTTTTGCTGCTTTTTCAGAAGATTTCTTTTGAGACAAACCTTCTTTTACAGAAGCAGAAACGATAGAAAGAATCATATCGATAGATTTAGAAGCATCATCGTTTCCTGGAATTACAAAGTCTACTTTTCTAGGATCTGAGTTAGTATCCACGATACCAAATACAGGAATACCTAATTTTTTAGCTTCTGTAACAGCGATGTGCTCTCTCATGATATCTACTACGAAGATAGCAGAAGGAAGACGAACCATGTCTGCGATAGAACCTAAGTTCTTCTCTAGATTAGCTCTTTGTCTGTCTACTTGCAATCTTTCTTTTTTAGATAAAGTTTCGAATGTACCATCTTTCTTCATTTTATCGATAGCGTTCATTTTCTTTACCGCTTTTCTGATAGTAACGAAGTTAGTAAGCATTCCACCTGGCCATCTTTCTGTGATGTAAGGCATATTAAGTTCTTGAGCGTGTTTTGCTACTACTTCTTTAGCTTGTTTTTTAGTAGCTACAAAAAGAACTTTTTTACCAGCTGAAGTGATTTTTTCAAGAGCAGAACAAGCCTCCTCTAATTTCACAGCTGTTTTATGTAAATCAATGATGTGAATACCATTTTTCTCCATAAAAATGTATGGAGCCATATTAGGATTCCACTTTCTAGTCATGTGACCGAAATGTACTCCTGCTTCTAATAAGTCTTTAACTTGAACTTTTGCCATTTTTTTGTTTTTTGTTAGTTTACTTTCCGCTGTTACGCAATCAACATGTTCTTTGATGGGAGAACTGTTTAGATGCTAAACTAAACGGGCAATTTTTACTTTCTGCTAAGCGAAACGCTTCGCATACTTGTGTATAAAATAGTTTTTGCGAAACAATATACAGATGAAACTGAATATTGAATACAAAATATTAACGCTTAGAGAATTGGAATCTCTTTCTCGCTTTTTTCTGACCTGGTTTCTTTCTTTCTACCATTCTTGCATCTCTTGTAAGAAGTCCTGCAGGTTTTAGAACAGCTCTAAACTCCTCGTTAATCTCACATAGCGCTCTAGATACTCCAAGTCTGATAGCTTCTGCCTGACCTGTTGTTCCTCCTCCTACTACATTGATAGTAACATCGTACTGACCAACAGTTTCAGTCAATAAAAACGGCTGATTTACTTTGTAAACCAATACATCTGTGCAGAAATAAGTTTTTGCATCTTTCCCATTAACAGTAACATTTCCTGTCCCTGGTTTCACATAAACTCTTGCTACAGAAGTTTTTCTTCTTCCTATCTTGTGAACTATAGACATAATTATTTAATTTCGTTAAGGTTAATTACTTTTGGCTGTTGAGCTTCGTGTTTGTGCTCACTTCCTTCATAAACATGCAGATTTTTAAGAATAGCTCTTCCCAATCTGTTTTTTGGAAGCATACCTCTTACTGCATGCTCGATCAATCTCAGACTGTCTTTCTTTTGCAATTCTTCAGCTGTTAATGATTTCTGTCCACCTGGGTATCCTGTATGCCAGATATACTCCTTGTCTGCCCACTTATTGCCTGATAAAGCAACTTGTCCTGCATTCAAAACGATTACATTATCTCCACAATCTACATGAGGAGTGAAATTCGTCTTGTGCTTACCTCTCAAAATCTTTGCAACTTTGGAAGCCATTCGCCCCAAAGGCTGCCCAGCAGCATCTACCACAACCCATTCTTTATTAGCGGTAGCCTTGTTTGCTGATACTGTTTTGTAACTTAATGTATTCACAATTTATCATTTATGATTAAACATACTTTTCCCATAAAGGGTTTGCAAAGGTATGAATAATTTTTGAAATAGAGAAACATATTTTCTTTTTTATTTCTAATAATCATTCTCTCCCACCCCAAAAACATGTTAAATTCATTAAACTTGAAAGCATAAATAACCTTCTATTCATAATAATTTCAAAACCAAAAATTCTCATAATGAAGTTTATATTTTAATGTATGAATACTTGTACACAAAAAAAATAGAATCAAAGATAAAATAGGGTGCATCAGAATTCTGACGCACCCTATTTTATGAAATATTAATATTAGATCTTATACTTTGTTTTATTGAAGATTTTCACTAAAAAACGCCTCTAACTTATCAAATGGAATTACTCCAGCTTGATTGTCGTAAAAATCAGTATGGCGTGCATTGGGAACAATTAGCAGTTCTTTTTTTCAGTTCCAATTAACTTGTAGGCATCTTCGCTCATATAGCGAGAATGGGCTTTTTCTCCTGCAATCATAAGGGTTGGCACTTCTATTTCGTTCGCATAGGCTAACAGAGGGAAATTCATAAATGAAAGCAGCGTAGTAGCTGTCCAAACGTGATTAGAAACTGAACGCTCGTGAAAACCTCGTGGCGTTTTGTAAAACTCAATATAATCATTTAAGAACTGAGGCACTTTATCCGATGGCTCATCGGGCATAGGGTAACCTGGTGTAGGGGTTCCTGTCTCGGCATCTTTCCAACGGATAGCATTGAGTGAACGCTTCATTTCCAAACGCATTTCGGGTGTATTGGCATCAAAATAACCTTTGCTAAAAACACGTGACATATCGTACATTACCATAGTAGCCACTGCCTTGATACGTGTGTCAATAGCTGTAGCATTCAGTGCAAAACCTCCCCAACCACAAATACCTATGATTCCTATTTTTTCTCTATCTACAAAGGGTTGGATTCCTAAGCAATCTACCGCTGCCGAAAAATCTTCGGTATTGATATCGGGCGATGCTACATTGCGAGGTTCTCCACCGCTCTCTCCCGTATAGGAAGGGTCGAAAGCTAAGGTTACAAAGCCTCTTTCAGCCATCGTCTGGGCGTAAAATCCTGAGGCTTGTTCTTTTACAGCTCCAAAACCACCACAAACAGCAAGAGCAGCAAGTTTTTTATCTTTGCTGTTTTTCGGGAAATACAAGTTGCCAATAAGGGTGATACCATAGCGGTTTTTGAATGATACTTTTTTGTGTTCAACTTTATCACTTTTAGGGAAAATCTTATCCCAAGAAGCAACATTTACAGGGTTTTCATTGTTTGTGCTCATATTATTGAAATTTTAGTTTATACGATTTATTCATTATGATTGAAGACACTCTTTGCTTTTGCGTATTCTTCTTAAATACAAGCCTATAGCCAAGTATATCAATGTTGGAA
>CAUSCF010000019.1:0-36866 GCA_963530295.1 uncultured Flavobacteriaceae bacterium | reverse complement strand
TAACATTATCCATATAAAAAGCCTTGAATAGGGCGGGCTCGGTGTGTGCCATCCGCACATACCCCAGTCCTAAATCCAAAAGAGTATTGCCTGTTTTTGAGTAACTGAGCACTACACTTTGCAGGAAGGGCAGTGCTTTTTTGCAGATTTCGGCTTTAAGGTCGTCCATATTTTTATAGCACCAATAGATGGGCTGAGTGGAGCAACCTATTTGCTTGGCAATATTTCGGGCTGAAAGCACTGCAAAGCCCTCTTTTCTCACCATCTCAAAAGCTGTTTCTATAATTACTTCTTGGGTTATTGTTGTTAGTTTCGGCATATATTTTTTTATATAACAATTGTAATATAACATCTGTTATTTTTTACAAACATAATATATTTTCCTAAATCCACAAAGTTTTTAAATAAAAAATGGAATATAGTTTAAATCATCCCAAATTATCATCGTCATTCAATTATCTTTGTAACAAATCATAAATAAAGTATACTAATGGATAAAAATCATTCTAAATAATTTTATTATGTACATTTCACAGGTTTTTTCAGCGAAAAGCAAACGAGTTTATGCCATAGTATGCGCCATTGTTTTATTACTTTTATTCCAAGGAGTATTCCAAGAAAATAATAATGAAACAGAAAAAGTGATGAAAGAAATGATAAGTCAAATAGGCGAACTCCCGACTTTTGCTTTGATTTTGGTCAGCTTTGCTTTTTTTCTATTCCCTTTGTTTTTTATTGTTAAAGTATTTCATAACCAATCCATCACCCAGTTCACCACCAGCCGAAAAAAAATAGATTTCCGACGAATTTCTTTCAGTTTCTTAGTCTATGGAGGAATTATTGCAGGGACTTTCTTTTTAGAATATTTTATGAATCCTTCTGGCTACGCATGGAATTTCCAGCCTTTGCAGTTCTTTATGTTGTGCATTATGGCTCTGATGTTACTGCCTGTCCAGATCGGTTTTGAGGAGTATTTTTTCCGAGGATATTTTATGCAGTGGCTCGGGCTTTTGTCCAAAAACCGATGGGTTCCGCTTTTCCTTTCTTCCATTTTATTTGGACTGGCTCATTTCGCTAATCCCGAAGTTTCCAAAATGGGCTACAAAATTATGTTTTTCTACATCGGAATGGGATTCCTGTTAGGTATCGTTACCCTGATGGATGATGGGCTGGAACTAGCCCTTGGGATTCATTTTGCTAACAACTTTTTTGCGTGTATTCTCTCTACATCGGACTGGTCAGTCTTCCAGACACCAGCGCTTTTCAAAGAACTCTCCTCGCCTGGTATTGAATTTTATCATATCATTCTAATGTTTACATTATATCTTTTAATCATTTTTATCTTTGCGAAGAAATATAACTGGGTTTCTTGGAAAGAAAAATTATTCAGTAAAATAAGCGTTCCACAGACTGATAGCAACTAAAATTCAATTTTGGCACAGATATTGATAATATTGGGTAGAACTCAAAAACACATTCATATAAATTCTAAAACACAAATGAGAACTTTCAAGTTCTCATTTGTGTTTTTTTATTCTCAAAAAAGATGTTATTTTTTCCCTTTATTAATGAATGGTTTCTCTATATACTTAAATGTCAAAGTACAGATAATCACCAAAATAGGCGTCAGCCCAAAAATCATTAGCCAATATTCTAATACTGTAAGTCCCTTAACAAAATCACGCCCCAAAACCAAATCTATCATTACATAAAGAACAATTCCATGCAGTAAATAAATACTATAACTAATCTCCCCCAAAACCTTTAGAGCATTGATTTTTAATAATCCAAAAATATCATTCCCTAAGGCTATTAGCGTGAAAATAAGGGTGACAACCAGCACATTCAGCTTATTACTCTCCTCCAAAAACAACAAGGAAGACACACCTCCTATAACCAACAATGTATAAGGAATAGCATTAAAATTATCAATCTTATTTTTCAAATATTTTATACAATATACTGCCACAAAACCTCCCATAAAGAAAACAATAGAACTCCCTCCACCTGAATTAAAATAGAAAAATATGGATAATGCACTACAAAGAAGCAAGATTCCCAAATTAACCATCTTTCTATTCAAAAGCAAGTACCAGAAAGGCAACATAAAGTAAAAAAACCATTCTATGGAAAGCGTCCAAACTACCCTTGATACAATTAGAGGAGTATCCTCATACCCATTTATTGGTACTTGGGAAAATGAAAGCCAGCGTAATATACTTAATATAAAATCAAAAAAACTCTGATGTAAAACAAAATCAGTTTTTACCATTGCTATTGTCACTATAGACACGACAGCAAAAACATAAAGAGGCACAATCCTAAAAAACCTTGATTTATAAAGTCTTTTCCAGTCTATTTCTTTACCGCTGATAATTCTACCAATAAACAAAAAACTAGTTATCATAAAGAAAAACCGAACACTAGACGCCCCCAAGTGTGTATACAATAGACTTTCTGGTTTTGTCCATTCATCTGCCTGTACATAATGATACCAAATGGAAGAATGATGCACAAATACAAAAGGCGCCAAAAGTCCTCTCAAGGCATCAATGCTACCAAATCTATTAGCAGATGTCTCTGCTGCATATACATTATATTTCTTGTTAATCAAATAAGCTGTAAAACCAGCTATGATTATAGTTACAACCAAAAAAATGGGATTATACACACTAATCATGTCTCTATAAATTAACTTTTAAATATAGTTCATCTAACTGATCTTGGCTAATCTGCGAAGGTGCATCTATCATCACATCTCTTCCGCTGTTGTTTTTCGGGAAGGCGATGTAGTCACGGATAACCTCGTTACCATCCAAAATAGCAACCAAACGGTCAAACCCAAAGGCCAATCCGCCATGAGGAGGGGCGCCATATCTGAACGCATTCATCAGGAAGCCGAACTGAGCCTCCGCCTCTTCTGGACTAAATCCTAAAAGGGCAAACATCTTGGACTGCAAGTCTTTATCATAGATACGGATAGACCCGCCACCAATCTCGTTGCCGTTCAACACGAGGTCATATGCATTGGCTCTAACCTCCCCTGGCGAAGTTTCCAAAAGCGGAATATCCTCTGGTTTCGGTGAAGTGAACGGATGGTGCATCGCGTGGTATCTTCCGCTCTCCTCATCCCATTCCAAAAGCGGAAAATCTACAACCCAGAGCGGCGCAAATTCATCGCCTTTTCTTAGACCAAGTCTATTTCCTAACTCCATTCTCAGCGCAGAAAGCTGGGCTCTTACTTTATTAGCATCACCGCTCATGATAAGCATCAAATCGCCTTTTTGAGCATTAAATCTGTCGGCAATAGCTTTCAAATCATCTTCGTTATAAAACTTATTCACCGAAGAAGTCAGCACGCCGTCTTCTTGGAATTTTACCCAAACCATTCCGCTCGCTCCGATTTGTGGGCGTTTTACCCAGTCTATAAGTTCATCTATCTGCTTTCTCGTGTAGTCTACCTTCCCTTCTACATTGATTCCGACAACAAGCTCTGCTTCATCAAAGATTTTAAATTCTTTCCCTTTCACAAGGTCGTTCAGCTCCACGAATTCCATTCCGAAACGGATATCTGGCTTGTCGTTTCCATATTTTCTCATCGCCTCTGCGAAAGTCATTCTTGGGAATTGTCCGAATTTCTTTCCTGTCGTTTCCTCCAATAGATTTTTTGCCAAACCTTCGAAAACATTCATCACATCTTCCTGCTCCACGAAAGCCATTTCGCAGTCTATCTGCGTAAATTCAGGCTGTCTGTCCGCACGGAGGTCTTCATCACGAAAACATTTTACAATTTGAAAATATTTGTCCATTCCGCCCACCATCAGAAGCTGTTTGAAAGTCTGTGGCGACTGCGGAAGTGCATAGAACTGCCCTTCGTTCATACGGCTCGGCACCACGAAATCCCTCGCTCCCTCTGGAGTAGATTTGATAAGAACAGGCGTTTCCACCTCTATAAAGCCTTGCTCAGAGAGATAATTTCGGACTTTTTGTGCGATTTTATGTCTGAAAATAAGTTTATCCTTCACTAGATTTCTTCTGATGTCCAGATATCTGTATTTCATACGAAGCTCCTCTCCGCCATCGGTTTCATCTTCGATGGTAAAAGGAGGCAGCACAGATTCGTTCAAAACAGTGAGTTTTTCTACTAAAATCTCTATTTCTCCTGTTGGGATTTTTGGGTTTTTAGAGGCTCTTTCTATGACTTTTCCTTCCACTTGGATGACAAATTCACGCCCCAAGTTTTTAGCCTTTTCCAAAAGGTCTTTGGAAGTTCTTTCCTCATCAAAAACAAGCTGAGTGATGCCATATCGGTCACGCAGATCCACCCAAATCATAAATCCTTTGTCACGGATAGTCTGCACCCAACCCGCAAGAGTAACGGTTTCGTTTAGATTTTTCAGCGACAATTCGCCATTAGTATGTGTTCGAAACATATTTTTATTTGATTTTTTAAACTTAATTTTTTACAAAGATAATATTACTTGGCTAATGATGGCTATGTTCGTGAAATAAATGCCCCACGAGAGCCACACCCACGCCCAAAATCACCAAAAACATTTTTTCCCAGTTTATTTGGTGGCTTTTACTATTATTTTCAAAAATAATCACTGAAGAAATATGCAGGAAAATCCCGCCCGACAGCGCCAAGAAATACGCCTGCCATTCGGGTTTAAAGTATTTCCCAAGCATCATTCCCAGCGGAGATGCCGCCGCAAAAAACGCGATGGTAACCCATGCAATCAGCTTGTTTTTCTTCTCTCTCAGTAGAAAAGCTCCCAACACAAATGAAATCGGTAGATTATGCACCAAAATTCCCAGCAAATACGGCGAATCCAAATGCATTCCAGCTAATGGAATCCCTTCTATAAATGCATGGATAAACATTCCCACCAGCAGTCCAACAGGGAAAATATTACATTTTTCATAATGAAAATGTCCGTGCTCAAATCCCTTGGTCATGCCTTCCAAAACCATCTGCAAAACCACTCCGATGATGACCCAAAGTCCAATATTCTCATTCCCAGAGTTATAAATCTGCGGAAAAACCTCCACCACACAGACCGCAATGAGAAACCCAGCGCTGAGCACCAGCAGTCTTTTGGCTAAATTTTCATTATTCCCAAAAAAATTCCCTAACAAAACTCCCACTAAAACACTGAGAACAAGAAAAAAAGCTACCATCCGAAAAAAATTGAATAAAACGAAATGCAAATTTAGTTATTTTTAAAATAAACACCTCCATAGAAATAATAAATGCCTTCTCACAAATAAAGAAGGCATTTATATTATTTATTATATTCATAAACCATCGTAGTGACATTTTGATTATCAATATTCAATTTCGTTTTTATAGGGAATTTATTTTTATATTCATATTGGAATTTATACTCACTACTATCGGCTCCACTTCCATACAAATTTATTGATTTTTTGATTAAAGTAGGATTATGACTTACCCACCTGAAATTCAGATAATCAGCAATAGTATTTTCATCCTCATCTAAACCACAAAACTCAACGGCTAAAACGGAAAAACCTTTAATGTTTTTATATGGACTGTTTTTAGCATCATATGTTACCTCTTCATCTACTACCACCATATTATTGGGATTTAGGTAAAAATGCCCATTAGGAACATTTTTGCTTATCTCATGATGAATTTTTGTGATATTTTCTCCATTTAGGACATAAGTATGTGTAAAATTTTCATCTCTAAGATTATAAGCATATGATTCTGAATGGTATTTTATATTCTCATTCACTGAAACCTCTGAGCCGTTATAATGATACTCTCGTGTAACGACTCTCTTATACTGAATCCCAGAATCTGATATTACAACTTCATCTATTACTGATGACAATTTTCCGTTGTTGTACTGATAATTAGCCTTCCCAAGTTCTTCTCCTGCCTGAGAATATCTGATTTTAGATGTGATAAAATCTTTTTCATATACGAAAACAATCCTCTCGCCACTTCCTTCGTCTATTATTTCCTTTAGTTCGTTATCGTTTTGGTATTCAAACCTTTTCGATATTACTTTTTTGTTTTCTGCTATTGTTACTTTAGTTGGCAACTGCATTTTTGCGCTATTTGCTAATGTTTCATCGGTCATTTTATCATTTTCCCTACTACAAGAAACGAGAAAAAGCCCTGCCATAAAAAATAAAATTATTCTTTTCATAAATTATACTTTTTAATGGAGTGCAATTTAATCATTATGAAGCGAAACCTAAAGAAATTTCTATATTTTTCTCTCTTTTTTAGTTTTTCTCTTTTATTGACTAAATTTGCAGAATATTTTAAAATTAATGAATACAGAAAACATCAATATTCAAATCAAAACATTTTTTGGATTGGAAAACACTCTCGCTGAGGAAGTTAAAAAACTGGGCGGAAGAAATGTCGAAATAAAAAACCGAGCGGTAACCTGCGAGGGAGATTTAGGATTTTTGTATAAAATCAACTATTCCTGCCGAACAGCGCTGAAAATTTTAGTGCCGATACTTACCTTCAAGGCATGGAACGAAGACCGATTCTATGATAAAATTTTCGCATTCCCGTGGGACGAAATTCTAAGTCCAGACCAGACCTTTGCCATAGATGCTACGATAAATTCCGAGAGATTCAGGCATTCCCAGTTCATGACTCTGAAAATGAAAGATGCCATTGTAGATTTTTTCAAGGCAAAATACAGAAAACGCCCAGATATAGACACTAAAAACCCAGAAATAAAACTCCAGCTGCACATAGACCGAGAGCTGGTAAGCATTTCACTGGATAGTTCAGGAGATGCTTTATTTAAAAGAGGTTACCGAAAAGAGCAGACAGAAGCGCCTATCAATGAGGTTTTGGCGGCAGGAATGCTCCAAATCGCTGGTTGGAACGGCAAGGGAAATTTCCTAGACCCTATGTGTGGAAGCGGAACCCTTCTGATAGAAGCTGCTATGATTGCCCTAAACCTCCCAGCGCAAATTTTTAGAAAGAAATTTGCCTTTCAAAACTGGAAAAATTATGATGCTGAACTTTTCAGCAAAATCAGGGAATTTAGACTGAATAGAATAACCGAATTTTCTGGAAAAATCATCGGTTACGATATTGACCCTTCTGCTATAAAAGCTGCAAGAACCAATGTAGAATCCATAGAAATGGAAGACATTATAGAAATCCGAAAACAAAATTTCTTTGAATCTAAAAAAGAGCTTTTCCCTCTGATGGTGATGTTTAATCCACCATATGACAAAAGAATTTCCATAAAGGAAGAGGATTTTTACAAAAAAATAGGCGATACCTTTAAACAAAGCTATCCCAACACGCTTTCTTGGATTATAACCTCTGATTTAGAAGCGGTTAAGAAAATAGGACTTCGCCCTTCCAGAAAAGTCAAACTATTCAACGGAAAACTGGAATGCCGTTTTCTACAATACGAAACCTACGAGGGAACGAAAAAAACGCATAAATTTTCTAACGAAAAAGACAGTAACTAATTACTGTCTTTTGTTTTTTATTTTATTTTTGACTTCTTCCCTTATATACGGATATTTTTGCTGCATATCTTCTGATAAGGACGGGTCTAAATCAAGCGCTATTTCAAGGAAATCCTTGGCTTTCTGCTCTTCTTTCAGATGAAAATAGCAGTTGCTCATTTGATAGAAAAGTTCTGCTCTATGATGCTGTTTTAGGGCTTTTTCTAAAAGCGAAACAGCCTCTTCATACTCGCCAATGAGCATAAGCACCTCGCTGTATGCATACCAGTTGTAGAAGCGCTCTGGCTCCATTTCTACGATTTTTTTCAAGCAGGAAATACTCTCTTCAAATTTTCCACCGTCTATGTATAGAAAAGCCAATTTTTTCTGATAATCCAGATTAGCTTCATTGAGCGAAACAGCCTCTTTCGCGAAATATAGCGCTTCCTCATATTTGTGCATCTCATAATATACATCCGACTGCTCCATCATAGACATATAAAACTGCGGGTCTTCTCTGAGCGACTGCTGGAAGGCACTCAGTGCAGAAGCCCATTGTTTCAGTGCCTTATAGCAAAGCCCTATTTTGTAGTAAGTAAAGGCCTTGGTGTATTCTAATTCCAGCAATTCCTCATAGACTTCTATGGCTTTTTCCCATTCGTTCAGCGCTTCATAACACGCTGCTTTGCTCCCATAAATAGACAGAGAATCGCTGTTGATTGCCAGCACATAATCAAATCCCTTGATAGCCTCTCTATAATTCTTTTTATTGAAATGAAACTGCCCATATTCATACCAGCCCATCTCGGAAAACGGAAACTCATCAAGATAATTTTCCAAAAATTTCCTTGCTTCATCGGCTTTATTCAGCTGATTATAGCAAATCATAATGTTCTCCAATGAATAATCATCGTAGACATCATATTTCAGGGCTAATTTATAGTTTTTCAGCGCATTAAAAGGATCTTCCAAATTCACATATTCATCCGCGATGAAATTATGCAGGAAGTTCTGCTCTTCTCCGTATTTCAGAGCTTTTTCGCAATATTCTATGGCTCTTCTCGGATTTCCAAGATTGGAATAATATTTCGCACAGCAGACCAGAAAATCCATAGTCTCCATCGATGAATTTTTAAGCTCCACCATCAGCTCCTTTACCTGTGTATATTTCTCCTGTTCCAGAAGAATTTCTAATCTTTTGGTTTTTATTTCTATGGAGTTAGGGTGCAGTCTCAGCGCATAGTTAACAGCCAACTCCGCAAATGCAATATCTCCCAGCTCCAAATAATGCACGATAATATCTTCCAGCTCCTCTGAACTGAAATAATATTCCTCGTTATTTTCTATCATTTCTTCGAACTTTTTTACAAGTTCATTTTCAAAAAATTCCTCTTCCAAAATCTGCTAATTTTTCCTACAAAGGTAAAAGTTTTTTTATTGTACTATGAGAATTTATTTTTATTTTTGTGCGAAATATATAAAAAACTATTATTATGGTACCAAAACAACTCTCTCCTACTGTAGTACTCAACAAGGCTACACAAGGTACACGACTTGCTAATTATCTTATAGATGCTGTCGTATTTTACATTCTTATTTTCTTTTTGGGTGTATTTTTAGGAATACTTTCTGCGATAGGGATAGAAGCCCCTCTACGATTTTTTATGTATCTGGATGAGATTCCTGCTTTTGATTATTTATTTTCCAGCATCTTATATTTCATTTACATATTCTCTATTGAATATCTTACAAAAGGTAAAAGCATCGGAAAATTCATCACCAAAACCCAAGTTGTTTCTATCGATGGGACAATGCCTACACAGAAAGATTTTCTGATCAGAAATATCTCTAGATTAGTGCCTTTTGATGGGTTTTCTTTTTTAATAGGTAATGATGGATGGCATGACTCCTGGTCAGACACTCGCGTTGTAAACTGGGAAAAATATAAAGCTGATAGTATTCTAAAACAAGAACTTGACGAACTAGGTAAAAACCCAAACTAAACTAAAATAAAAACAAAAATAAAAACCATCTGTTTAGATGGTTTTTTATTTTTATTTAAACTATAAAACTTCTAATTTCTTCGATAAATCTATCGCCCAGCTCATCGGCTTCTTTTTGGGATTTTGCTTCGGTATAGATACGGATTATCGGTTCTGTATTGGATTTTCTAAGATGAACCCAGTTCTCCGCAAAATCTATTTTCACACCATCTATCGTAGAGATTTCCTCGTTTTGATATTTTGTTTTTATCTTCTCTAGAACCTCATCTACATTGATTTCTGGTGTCAGTTCTATTTTTTTCTTACCCATAAAGTAGGCAGGATATGTAGCCCTTAGTTCAGAAACGGATTTGTTTTCTTTCGCCAAATGTGTCAAAAACAATGCTGCCCCAACTAATGAATCCCTTCCGTAGTGCAGGTCTGGATAGATAATTCCGCCGTTTCCTTCTCCACCGATCACCGCATTTTTCTCCTTCATCAAGGTTACTACATTCACCTCTCCCACTGCACTCGCAAAATATTCAGAATCATGCATTTTCGCTACATCTCGCAGTGCACGGCTGGAAGAAAGATTAGACACCGCCACGCCTTTTTTATGTCTTAAAAGATAATCTGCTACGGCTACCAAAGTATATTCCTCACCAAACATTTCTCCTTTTTCATCGATAAGAGCGAGTCTATCCACATCGGGATCAACCACGATTCCCAAATCTGCTTTTTCCTTTTTCACCAAATCACAAATGTCCGTAAGGTGCTCTTTCAAAGGTTCTGGGTTATGAGGGAAATGCCCATTTGGTTCACAATAAAGCTTAACCACCTCACAGCCAAGCTGTTCCAAAAGCGGCGGAAGCGCCATTCCACCAGTGGAATTTACGGCATCCAGCACTACTTTGAATTTTTTAGCCTTCACTGCCTCTGCATCTACCATCGGCAGGGCAAGAATTTTAGCGATATGAACCGCGAAGCCATCTTCTCTGGTTTCGTATTTACCAAGGTTATCCACCTCCGCATAGCCGAAATCCTCACGCTCAGCAAGCGCCAAAACCTCAGCGCCGTTTTCTCCATTGATAAATTCTCCTTTTTCATTAAGAAGTTTCAGAGCGTTCCACTGTTTAGGGTTATGCGAAGCCGTAAGGATAATTCCGCCATCTGCCCCAAGTTCTGGCACCATCACCTCCACCGTAGGCGTAGTAGAAAGCCCAAGGTCTATCACATGGATACCCAGCCCCTGCAAAGTAGCAGAAACCAGCGAAGAAACCATCTGCCCCGAAATTCTGGCATCTCTACCGATAACGAGCGTCAAGTCCTTTTTACCTTTGTTATTCTGAAGCCAAGACCCAAATGCAGAAGTAAATTTCACCACATCCAGCGGCGTGAGATTATCTCCCACTTTTCCTCCAATAGTCCCTCTAATTCCTGAAATTGATTTTATTAATGACATATTTTATTTTTCTTTAAAATGTTTTTCCGAAAGAACTGGTTCTGCAAACTCCAATAAGCCTTTGTCTTGAAGTGCTAAGAGTTTAGTATAAATAATATTATAATTTTTTTCAAAAGGAATTTCCAACACGAAATAGCTGCTCGTTGTCTTTTCCGAGTAAAATCCCAATTCGTTAAATTCCTCTCGTAAAGATTCTATATCAAATCCGTCCTCAAATATAACAACTTGCACAGTGGAATTTCCCGAATGTTCAACTACTTTTCTATAAACAGGACACATTTCCTCCTCATCATATTCCGCTAAAACAACATCTCCACACGAAAACTCCGCTCCATAAAAAGGTACATTATCTATTTTATACCATCCTTTTTCCTCATCGATTACTTCTACCCAAAGCGTTTCTACAACTATTTCATCAAGAACATCACTAAAATATTTGGTTAATATTTTTACCAATTTTTCCTCTGCCTCCATTATGTTTTGTCAAAAGTGTTCTACAAAGATAAGAAATCTCCTAAATATTTGGGAAGAATTTGAGTCAGAGCATAATACATTTGCTTCAATGAAAATTAAAAATAGTTTAATTTCTCCAAGTGGAAGTTCCAAGCAAGTGATAGAAGCTGTCGAATTTCTTACAAAATTTAAAATGGGGTGGTATAGCTCAATAAATTCCAAAGGTAAGGAAATTAGGATCTTTGGAGGCCTTATAACCGCACCTACATATGATAAGCGCGGGTATACTTCTTTCTTAATCAGCAGTTATTGGCTCAAAAAACTTATTGTAATTCCTGAATATAATCCAACATTATATAATTTAGTTTATAATATTAGGAATAACAAACATGTTATTTTCGCGATTTGGCTAGCAAAAATACCTTATGAAGGAACTACTTTGAAACTAGACACTTTTAACGAAAAGTTTGGAATAAATTACTCTACAACTAAAGATTTTTGCAGTAAATTTTTGAAACCAATAAGAGAAAATCTAGACAGGTATAATCAAACATCATTTAATTATAGCATTGACAAGAATAAAATTCATATAAAACCATATGCTACAAAAAGAATTCAAGATGATACTATTTCTGAAGAGACCCAAGATGCTACTTTGGTAAGACAAAGATTACGATATTTTATGAGGCGACATCGATTATCAGAAAATGAAATGACTCATCTTATATATCACTATAAAAATATAATAAACAGTAGGATTCTATTGGAACGAGCCTATAAAGAATTTGTAAAAGATAATAGAAGAAATGGCAAAAAAGCAACAGAATTTATTGGTCAATCATTCTTGCAAAAATTTCAAGAGTATATTATTATTTTGTATAGACAAACTCATACAGGGAAAATACTTCCAGAAGGATACCCCAAAATACTCTAAAAAATAAAGATGATATACAAATGATAAATAATTCGGAATTCCACTCCTATCAAGAAATTAAAACTTTATTGTTTTCGGAATTCCACTCTCCTGTTTTCGGAATTCCACTCCTGTTATTTTCGGAATCCCACTCCCTAATCTTCAAATATGAGAAAAAAACAACGAAAAAAACACTTATTTTCGGAATTCCACTCCCCAAAAAATTCTAAAAATACTTTATTCGGAATTCCACTCCCCTTGAAAACAAGGGATTTTCGGAATTCCACTCCTCTCATTTTCGGAATTCCACTCCCTTCAAAACGAGCTCTATCTCCCTTAAATAAAGGAACAAACGAATTTCTTAAAAGTATATTAAAATATAATAAAAGTCTTTTTTATTTTAAAAGGAAGATAAGAGTTAATTTTTTTATAGTATGTAAGTATTTATTATACTTTATATAAAGTATTAAATATAATTTAAAATTAAAAAATAAATGTTTATTTTTGTTTTAGTTTTAAAAACAACATGAATCAAGATAGGATTAAGGATAGAATATTGCGCAGAGCATTGCGATTATGGGGATATAATGAATTAGAATCAGAAAATTCTTTTGACCCAATAGTAGGTTTATTATTATCTGCTATAGCATCTGAGTTGGAGCGTTTGGGTTTCGCTTTGGAAAGCTCTAATTCTCGTATGATAGAGCGCATTCTAGAACTTTTATTTCCAGAAAATATATCAGGAGTTCATCCAGCTTATTCACTGGTTCAAGTAGAACCACAAGATGACAATCCTTCACTATCTTTGTATGATTCTTTTAGAACAACTAAAAATATTGTAAATATATTTAATCCTTCCGAAAACACCCTCAAAGATATTTATTTTTCTCCAACAATAGAAGTCCAACTACATAAAGCAAAGGTAGAGTATATTGCCTTTGGAAATGATTTAAATAAAATAGAAAGTTATTTTTTTACAGAAAGGATTGGCAGAGCAAATCGCCCATTAAAATCTGGCGAATTATGGTTGGGAATCCGTTGTTTTAAAGAAAAAAATATAGAAAATCTACAATTTTATATTGATATCAATAATTCTTATCAAAAAGAATTCTTTTTTTATCATCTTAAGCAGGCCAAAATTTATTTTGGAGATAAGGAAATGCAATTTGAAGAGGGGTACAATGTAGAACTAAAAAATATTGATTTAGAAGGGATTATATCTAAAAATTATCATTATTTATCACAGATTTATAGTGAAATAAATGATTTTTATAAGCCTTATTTTTTTACTTTGAAGGAAAAAATATCTCTTGCTGAACAGACAGAGAAACCTATTATTTTTAGAGAGAATTTTCCTGAACATCAATTATCTGATGCAGAAGATATTATATGGTTAAAATTAGAATTTTCGGAGATGCTCACTAGTGAGGTGTTTCAAAATGTAAGTTTTAACTTAAACTGTTTTCCTATTGTAAATATAAAAAATACACGATTATTTCGAAGAATGAGTGGAAAACTCGATATAGTCTCTATACAATCAGATGACCATTTTCTAGATTTAGATTATGTAAAAAATGATGAAGGAGATAGACTCGACCTAAAAAATGATAATCAAAGAATAAATGTTGTTCTTAGGCGAGGAGGAGTGGCAAGATTTGATCAAAGGAATGCTTCAGAACTATTACAATACCTTCTGGAACTGATAAAAGATGAATCAGCTGCTTTTTCAAGTATTGGTGGAGATATGACACGAGAAACTCTCAGAAGTATTCAGCAAAATGTGGCAGCATTAGAACAGCTCTCTAAAGAGAAAAATTTTGTTCAAGCAAGTAATCCTTACCTTGTTATTTCATCTGCTAATGGAGATGCTCTTTCATGTGATATTTCATATTGGTTGACAACAGGTGAGGAAGGTAATGATATTAAACCAGGAACAAACCTAGAGATAGATAATAGTAAGTCTTTGTCATTTTCAAAAGCAGTAATGCTAAAGTCTTCATTTGGGGGGCGTAAAAGTTTATCTGTTCAAGACAAAATCTTAGAATATCGTAGTTCTATGCTCAGTAGAGGACGAATAGTTACGGCTGCAGATATTAAAAATTTTGGAAATAAACATTTTAAACAGACTATTTCAGGAATAGAAATAAAAAAAGGAACCAAAAAAGAGGTTTCTAATAAAGGTGGATTTTCCCGTACAATAGATGTTTATATTACTAGAAATCAGAATTCTCAACCTCCTTTATCAGAAACTGAATGGCAATATTTGTGTGATAGTTTTTTACTTTATCTAGAAAAAAATTCAGCAAACATCTATCCTTATAGATTGATTAACAAATAATTTTTTGATGTAATATATAAAGTATATGTTGTATCATATCATATATACTACATATAATATATAACAAATTAAAATAACAAAAAAGGAGCGAAAATTAGTTTTTTCCGCTCCTTTATAAAATGGTATATTTTATTTTTGTTCGTATTCTGTTTCCCATTGATTTCCTTCATCACCTTTATGCCCGTCCATTTTAATAAGGAAATTTTTTGCAGGGAAATAAGGTTTCATATGAATATCAAGATGAACTCTATCTTTTTGAACAGGATCTTGTTCAAATCTTCGGATTTCGAAGTTCTCTATCAGTTTTCCAGGTCCTGTGATGCTGTCCAAGAATCTTACAATTTGATTCATAATTTCTTTTCTGGTTACAGCAGTGAAGTTTTCAAATGCTCTTCGGTTAAGGAAATCCATCAAAACTTTGGTAACATAATCAAAAACCCTTACCACAGAGTAGGTCTGAAGCCCTAGATTATCTCCATTAAATAGTGTTTTCCCAGAGAAAGCCATCACTTTTCCATATTCATTCACCATAGGAATCAATCCTAAGTTTTCAAGGTTGGCAATTTCACTTTTCTTTAAGTCAAATTTTACTCCATCCACTTCATTGATACCTCCAAATTTTTTCCCAGCAGTAACTTGGGACATTAGAGTTTTATATATTTTCCCAGCTAAAGCAGCAGAAGGTGGAACAAAAAGATCTTCCAACTCATCTATTTCTTCAAATCTTCCTCTACCTACCAGCCAGTTACAAGTCATAAGAACATTAGCTCTGTAAATATCTCCTCCCGTTAGGTAAGCTTGATCAAACATTTCCATAACATCATCAGGTTCATCTAAATGTTCGAAATCAGTAATGAGCATTACTTTGTTTTCGTGAGCAATTTTTGCCCATTTTTCTACCACTTTATTAGATCCTAAATATCCTGGAATAACCAAAATTCCATAGTTGTCCTTTAGGTCTAATCTATCATAATTGTTAGAAAGTTCAGCGTGGATAGTATCAATAAAACGAGTGTTGTCCAAGTCTTTTAACTGATCCAAAGTAGCATTTACTACCGTAATATTTTTAACCTTATCAGCCTCTGTATTCTTGTAGAAAAGTCCTATGGTACGGTAGTTAGTTTCTAGTTCTTTAGTAATTTCTACAGCTCTAGCAAGGTTTTTAGAAAGAAGGTCTTCAGCAGACTTTCTTTGGTCTTCGCAATCAGCCACCATATCTGTCAGTACATCATTCTTACTGATGACATCTGCCCAAAGCTCAAGTGTTTTTTTCAAAGTTTCACGCTCTTTTTCTTTTCCTTTCTCAGTAAGGAAAATTTTTCTTCTAGCTTTTCTATCAGGGTTGATGTTTTGCACCCCTTCTATGGAGGTTTCTAATAAATCAAATCCACCGTAGCGAGCCAATTTTTCAAGGCTTTTCTCAATAGAAAGAGCCGATTTTTGAGTTTCATCACTAAATTTCTGTGAAATATTTTCAGAAGCAGAAGATGCTTGTTGTAATTCTTTTGCCATAATAGTTTAAACATTAAAAATGAGTGTGTTACTTATTCCCATCTAGTTCTTTGATGAGATTTTGCAGGGTATCAAACAAAGCTTTCTTTGCTTCTGGATCTTCCAAAGCTGCTTTCAGTATTTTGTTAGTTTTTAGTTGTTTGATAATCTTTTGGTATTGGTCTTTTTCGGTTTCTAGTCCAGCTAAAAAACTGCTTTGAGCAGTAATTCCTTTTGTGCCGAAATCTCCCAAGTTTCTAAACTGAAGATTTTCCATTTTTACAGCTCCATTAGCATCTTCAAAATCTACTTTGATTTCTGGCTTAAAATGGCTGAAAACCGCCTCAATGGAGTTTAATCCTTCCACTAATTCTGGCTTTACAGGGTCATTTGCTGTAAGTTTTTGTGCTAGAAGTGTTCTGTTTTGAGGAATTTCAAAGATGGCTTCACTCGCATCTAATGGAACTTCATTTCCTCCAATGCCTTTACTTGATAACATATACAAATTTTTTAAAATCTATTCAAATTTCAAACAAAACCAAATTTAAAAATAAAAATCTGAAACACAATACCTTTTATAGAGATTTTTACTAAATATCATGTATTATGCTGATTATTAACAGGAAAAGTTGAATATGTGTTTTTTAATGGTCTATCGGCAATTCTATTTTGTCTCAGTCTTTCTTCTTTATTTTTCTTGCATTTTCTATTTATGAAAAAGAGAGCAAGGAAAAATGATATTATTATAACTTTAATATATCCATAGTAATTATTTATAAAATGTTCTATGTTCTCTATACTACACCCTACTCCTCCTGCCAGTAGTCAAACTCTGGCGTGGCGATAGGAGTTCTTCCGTTCCACTTGGGAATTTTAAATCCTTTAGGCAGGGAATAAAAATAAGGCTGCTCTTCATCTTTAACTTCTACTAATTTAAATCTCATTACTTTTTGAAAGCCTTTCTTTCCCGATACCCATAAAATACCTGTCTCCAATTTTTTTTCCACCCCTATCGTTATCCTGTTATTGGCTTGGTTTTCAAAATATTTCTTGAAATCTTGGGGAAGGACGATGTTCCCCATATAAAGAACATCATTATAATCCACCGAAAAATGAATCTCAACAGGAAGTTTCAGATTTTTAATAAGATTATTATTCTCTTTATACTCAAATTTACCCCATTCCTGCCAGTCTACAGACTGAAAAGCCAAATCTCCCTTGCTCGGCTGGTACCATGTGCCGTCTTTGGTGTAAAATGTAAAAACATTTGGTTTTATTCTTTGTCCTCCCTCGCTGCTGAAACCTATATCATAGTCGTACTCCTTGTCTCCTTTTTCCCAAACATCATAGGGAACACCATGAAGATACCAATAGGTCAGATAATTTCCCCAGTTTTTAACAGTTTTTTCTCTATAATCTTTGTCTATATAAGGGTCTTCTAGTCGTTCTTGAGCTTTAAATCTGATAACTTCTGTAAGTCTTTCGGAGCCACGCAGCCATATGGTAGCATTTCCTCTAGGAGCCATTCCTGCTACTATAGAGGTGTAGGTGGTTTTCATGCCATAGACTGTCTTGAACCCGTTTTTAAAAAGCTCGAGCATACGCTCCCTCGGAAGCCGTGCTCCACCTTTGTATAAGTAATTATCCACAGAACATACCCATTGAACCGCCACACTATCAGGGATATCCTTGTATTGTTCTCCTCCAGAATAGCCTCCCGCTGTCACCCCCCAGCCTTGATCAGCTCCTGTTCCTATAGAAGCTCCTGCTACACTTTTACCTTTATAAAAATACTCTACTCTTGGTGCTCCTGATGGATAGTATTTAGGTCCTGATAAACCTGCGTTCCATTCATATTTATCTTTGGGGCTGCAGCCTGCCAGCACCATCAGCACCAATATGCTACTTATAAATTTCCCTTTCATAAAAAATCTTTCCATTCTCATCTTCTTTGTATTTTACAGGTCGGTTAACAATACACCCTACTCCTCCTGCCAGTAGTCAAACTCTGGCGTGGCGATCGGAGTTCTTCCGTTCCATTTGGGAATTTTAAATCCTTTAGGCAGGGAATAAAAATAAGGCTGCTCTTCATCTTTAACTTCTACTAATTTAAATCTCATTACTTTTTGAAAGCCTTTCTTTCCCGATACCCATAAAATACCTGTCTCCAATTTTTTTTCCACCCCTATCGTTATCCTGTTATTGGCTTGGTTTTCAAAATATTTCTTGAAATCTTGGGGAAGGACGATGTTCCCCATATAAAGAACATCATTATAATCCACCGAAAAATGAATCTCAACAGGAAGTTTCAGATTTTTAATAAGATTATTATTCTCTTTATACTCAAATTTACCCCATTCCTGCCAGTCTACAGACTGAAAAGCCAAATCTCCCTTGCTCGGCTGGTACCATGTGCCGTCTTTGGTGTAAAATGTAAAAACATTTGGTTTTATTTTTTGTCCTCCCTCACTACTGAAACCTATATCATAGTCATATTCCTTGTCTCCTTTTTCCCAAACATCATAGGGCACACCATGAAGATACCGAAATATACTACCTTCAGAATTTATATAACTTTTTGAAGAAGTTACTTCTTTCTTATATCTGTTATAGTCTTCATCATGTTCTTTCCATATTCCATTATTCTCTGCTTTGAACCTGATAATTTCTGTAAGTCTTTCGGAGCCACGCAGCCATATGGTAGCATTTCCTCCAGGAGCCATTCCTGCTACTATAGAGGTGTAGGTGGTTTTCATGCCATAGACTGTCTTAAACCCATTTTTAAAAAGCTCGAGCATACGCTCCCTTGGAAGCCGTGCTCCTCCTCTGTATTCTATTCTATCGGTAGCACATATCCAGCTGACAGCAACACTATCAGGGATATCCTTGTATTGGTCTCCTCCAGAATAGCCTCCCGCTGTCACTCCCCAGCCTGGAGAGAAACCTATATTAGCAGAAGCCCCTGCTACACTTTTACCCTTATAAAAATACTCTACCATTGGACCTCCATTCCCGTAATATTTAGGTGCAGACATTCCTGCATTCCATTCATATTTATCTTTTGGGCTGCAGCCTGCCAGCACCAACAGCACCAATATGCTACTTATATATCTCCCTTTCATAAAAAATCTTTCCATTTTCATCTTCTTTGTATTTTACAGGTCGGTTGATAAATAATAACTCTCCTGAAAAATGGTGGTCGCCATCTTTATGCCCCAAAGTGTCAAGCCCTGCATAATGCGAGGACAGATGCACATAACGATTGCGTATATGTTCAAACATTTTTGCTGATGAAAGACTGTAGGTCTTATTATTTTCGTTTTCATTTTTGTTTTCAGTTTCATTTTTATTTTCATTTTTGTCTTTGTCTTCTTCTATGTCTATTTTTTTGCTTATATCTAACATTTCCTTTAAATACTCTCTCAGCATTTTAAACTCTTCTGTATCTGGGATTTCATGTTCAAATGAATTTTTTACATCAGCATCATCATCTGCAGCTTCTTTATAATTTTTATAAAAAGGCACTCCATAATCAATGGCTTTTTGGAGCATGACATACATTGGCACAAGGCTGTATTTGTTAGAAATATAGCGGGAAGTTTTCAGGATATAATGACCAGAAATCTTTTCATAAATGGGGGTAGTCTCCGTAGGAGAAGACTCTATATAGAAACCTGAAGTATGCTTATAGATCTTCTCAAACCATATCTCATTTTCCTTACAATAGTCCTCATCTATGAAATATTTTCGGACTTTTTCTTGCTGTTTAAACATTTCCTCATCGTCCTTTGTAGCATCGAAAAAACCTAGTATAGAAGTATACTTATCCAGCTCCGCATAGCCTCCGCCTATATCAGAATGAGCACCCAGCATATACAGTGTGTGGCCTTTCTCTGTAGGAGTATAGGCAAAGTTCGCCCGCCACTCATCTTTTGCTCTTATTTGGAAGACTTTTTTTATTCCTAAACCTGATATATTGGTTTTAATGTCTTCTAAATACTCCTATGCAATGATGGGGATTCCATTAAAAAATGGAGCTAATTTATAGCCTATATTTTCTTTCACTACTAAATCCGAAACTACCGTATCAAATAATCCTAAAAATCTTATTTCTATATTGTTATAGGTCTCTTCGTAGGGTTTAAGGCCTATTTTATTTAGTTCCGTTCCCAAAATTCCACCTGCATGCTTCACTAGATCTTTTTCGTCCGTAAGTATTCTTGCATTTCTGTCATATTTGTCATAAGGGTCCCGTTTGGTTCTTGTTACATAATAGGCTGGTTTTTTTACCTCATTACAAAAATGTCTGGCTGCCGCTGCTCCTCTGCTGAACCCAAAAACATCAAATACGATTTTATAAATCTTTTTGTCTTTGGGAAGAGTAGCGATTTTTTCTCTTACTAAATCCTTGATTCCTCTTTCTACCTTCGCTATAATTCCTGTATCTCCCCTTCCTATACTTGAACCACCGATACTGTCTTCCTTATACTTTTCAGTACCTATGCCCTCAACATATTGTTTGAGAGTATATTTATTCTTTTTTGTCCGTAAATCTGTTTCACTCTTTTCTTTGTATAAGTCATGGAGTTTTACAATGTTAGAGTAGGGGTTCCAATAGCTGTCTCTATTCGAAATATTTATTTTACTAATATCTTTCTCCTTTATCTTTTCTGGTGTGAGAGTAAAAGACAACTGAGTGGGAATTTCAGATGATTTTATTCTATCATTATTTCCTTTTACTTTTGTGTAATACAGACTTTCAGAATTAAAACGATTATTCCCTGTTCCGTCAAAAAACATTCCTATGTAGAGAATTATCGTATTCTCTGGTTGATACTCAGGCGGTCTTTTGGGCTGCCCAAAACTAATTCCTTTTTCTTTTCCTGTTTCTACGATACTCTGCAGCGAAGTTTCTATTATATTACTCGCAGAGTAAATAGAAATATCTCCTTTTACGCGTTCGGTTATTTTACCTTTTACAATTCTTGTTCTGCTCATTTCTAAAACAATTTAGATTTTTCACCGCTGTTATTTTGGATTTCTTTTTCTGCACTTCTGCTGATGGTCGTTTCGGAAAAATATTCTATTCCGCCATCATTATTCACAGTTGTTTTGCCTTTCATTACTTCATTATGGACATCTCCTTCGATAAGCTCAGTCAAAGTTCCACTGATAAAATGATTTGCATTTCCAGCCACTGTGCTTACGAAATTCACACCAACTATATGGGTATAATTCATTCCAGCCGAAGCACTGATGTTCATTCCAGCAGTTGTGGTAATGTTCTGGCCAGCACTGATGTTGATATTCTGTCCTGCTGTAAAGCTGATGTTTTTTGGTGCAGAGACTTTGATATTTCCCTGTCCGTCCATATGATAAGTATTTCCACTAGGGTCTTCTATTAAAATGCTTCCCTCCGAATCATTGAACACTCATTAATGCAAAATTATTTTATACAAAGATCATATCTCAAAGTTTAAGTTACTCTTATATACTCTTGTGCTCTCCACTTCCAATGGCTCATCATTAAGAAAAACTTCTATCTTATTATCTTTGTTAATATGAAAGCGGATATCGTTTTTAGTTTTGCCTTTTTCCTTGAGTATCTTATCCATTTTATCCCATTTGAAAAATACACGACCTTCATACTGCGCACCTCCCACTCTCCAAAACAAATCTATTTCATTTGGTATTGCGCGTTTAATGTATTCCGCTTTCAGAATATAGGGCTGTAATAAATATTCCCGTTCCCCATTATAGTAATGACTTCCATATTCTAAAATAAAAAAACTATCATTATCTGAACTAAATACAGGACGCCATTCATATTTATTGCGGTAATTTTCCCACTCCTCAGGAGAAGCATTGGGAACATTTTCTTTTTCAATTATTTCTTTTCTTGTTTGAGAAGATTTTTCATCATCTTCTACTTCCTCCGCTTGGAATTTTCCTATTTCTATCCTAGCACCGCCGTCATATCCTATCCAGACCACCACCATACCTTTAGGAGCAAATCCAAAAACGAGATGAGTCATACTGCTGTAGGGGTTTTCATATGCGGAGAACACCATTCTCTCATCTGTTACAATATATGGTTTTAGCGGTTCTTTATGACTCCTTACATAGCTTATTGCATAGGCTCTGCTTACTAGATCTTTCATCTTCTCTACAGGAAATTCTGCTTTCAGATGATAGAATTTATCTTCATAGCGGGCATAATACACTATATCTGCTCCTATAGGAGTGCCGTACTGCTCGGTAAACATTGCTCCAGAGTCTCCCCATCTTCCAGAGGTACTGCCGTAGGGCAGAGAGGCTCTTCTGCCTTCTAAAGTGATAATACTATCACGGATAGGGGTTACCTGATATTCATTACTCGGGTGGCAGATTTCTACATAATACATAGGCATTGGTTTTTTCTTTTGGCAGCTTACCAGTTGCAAAAAGAACATCATACATATTATCACTCTGATTTTTTCCATTATGCTTTGTTTGCTGTTTTGTAGTAATTTTAATTATATCTGAAATTTTATATTACTATCCCCATACACCCTTATGCTCTCCACTTCCAATGGCTCATCATTAAGAAAAACTTCTATCTTATTATCTCTGTTAATATGAAAGCGGATATCGTTTTTAGTTTTGCCTTTTTCCTTGAGTATCTTATCCATTTTATCCCATTTGAAAAATACACGACCTTCATACTGCGCACCTCCCACTCTCCAAAACAAATCTATTTCATTTGGTATTGCGCGTTTAATGTATTCCGCTTTCAGAATATAGGGCTGTAATAAATATTCCCGTTCCCCATTATAGTAATGACTTCCATATTCTAAAATAAAAAAACTATCATTATCTGAACTAAATACAGGACGCCATTCATATTTATTGCGGTAATTTTCCCATTCCTCAGGAGAAGCATTGGGAAGATATAGTTTGCTTCTCATTTTTTCTCTACTCATATTCCAATACTCAAAACGCTCTTCTTCATATTTTTCCTCATCTTCCACTTCCTCTGCTTGGAATCTTCCTATTTCTATCCTAGCACCGCCACTGTATCCTATCCAGACCACCACCATACCTTTAGGAGCAAATCCAAAAACGAGATGAGTCATACTGCTGTAGGGGTTTTCATATGCGGAGAACACCATTCTCTCATCTGTTACAATATATGGTTTTAGCGGTTCTTTATGACTCCTTACATAGCTTATTGCATAGGCTCTGCTTACTAGATCTTTCATCTTCTCTACAGGAAATTCTGCTTTCAGATGATAGAATTTATCTTCATAGCGGGCATAATACACTATATCTGCTCCTATAGGAGTGCCGTACTGCTCGGTAAACATTGCTCCAGAGTCTCCCCATCTTCCAGAGGTACTGCCGTAGGGCAGAGAGGCTCTTCTGCCTTCTAAAGTGATAATACTATCACGGATAGGGGTTACCTGATATTCATTACTCGGGTGGCAGATTTCTACATAATACATAGGCATTGGTTTTTTCTTTTGGCAGCTGATAAGCTGCATTATACATAATAAACTGATTAATAATATATTGTTTCTCATTTTTCTATCCATCTAAATTGGTTCTTGTCCGCTCTGTATATGGCAAAGGCTTGTCTACTCTTGCCCCCATTCCTGTTTTATAACCATTGGCTGACCAATGTAAATATTTATTTCTTAGCTTTTTCAAATGCTCTGTATCAATAAAACTAGTGTAAGGCATAGCCCATAATTCGCTTATATATTTATCATTCATTATTTTTAAAGACTCTTCATTCTTAACAGTCCTAATATGGTATATATAGCTGTTTCTTAGACTATGACAAATATTAAGATAACGAGAAAGACTTGTATTGATAACCTCTATAAAAGGGTCTGTAATCTGAAATCGTTCTATCATTGAAGTTTGATAAACGACATCAAACTGTTCAGAATATTCTATCATTCTTAATAAAGGTATTCTGCTGTAATGATTGGACAATACTCTTTTTCCAATAAGTTTATAAGTACTATAATCTCTTGTATGCCGCTCCTCAATTTCTAACTCTTCTTTAGAGTCTTTGTACCACCCTTCCTCTATTAGGATTTTTTTATATTTCTCACAATTTTCCTTTGTTCCTTTATAGATGAGAACATTTTCCCTAACATTATTCTTGTATCCTCCTCCAATATCTGAATGCACACCAGGGAGGATAAGGTCTATACCTCTGATACCCGATTTTTTAACATTTGTCAAGCTGAAATTCTCCCTAAACTCCTCTTGAGTAGCGAATTGGACCACCACTCTACAGTTTTTCACTGCATCTAAGTGTAATTGCTCGGAGTCATTTTTAACAAACCAATTTCCCCTATGGTTTAGTCCATAAGAAGCTACAGTGTCATACAACCCAGCAAAATTAAACCGTATTTCCTTTACTTTTACTCCACTTTTTAATAGACACGCTCCAAAATAGCCATACCGATCCGTAAAATCTTTTTCATGTTTGTCTAAAAGGAAAGATGTTTCTGTTTTTGTTTCGTTTTCAGGGTGTTCATAGTCTTTGGGCGGAAGAACCCTCATATTATAGCGGTCAACTATCATTACTAGTGCAGGTTTATGACAAATATGCACAAAATGTCTTGCTGCTGCCGCTCCTCTACTGAAGCCAAAAACATTAATTTTTAATACAGATATTTCTGTAGTTTCAAATTTATTAAATAATTCTTGAGCAGCTTTTATACAGCCTCTGGTTACTTTTGCTTCTATACCTCTATCACCTTCCCCCATAGGAGAGCCTATATTATTAGGAATAATACCAGCCCACGAGAGGTTGTCCCGCTTGCTGTCTACCGTGCCTATTCCTTCTATATAAACTTTAACTTGTCTATCAGCATTAGGGTCTACAGCGTCATATCCTTTGGCTACATTAGAATAATCATTGGTATAGCTGTCATCATCTCCATTAGATAATGAGCTTTTTTCACCTAGTTGGGTATTGTTTTTATTATTCTGTGTCCCATCAAAAAAGAGATTTAGGACAACATCTATTTCGTTAGCTGGGCTGTCATTTTCGTTAATCTTATCGGGGGTGCCATAAGTGATGCCTGTTTCACTTGACATCTGAACACTCTTTTGGCTGCTGTACACAATGTTTCCCTTTGTGTAAACCTTGATATCTCCATTAAAATGCTCTCTTATATCCCCCTCTACAAAATATTCTATACTCATTTCTAAAACAATTTGGATTTTTCACCGCTGTTATTTCTCATTTCCTTTTCTGAATGGTATTCCTGCTGTCCTTCACTTATTGTTTCTATGCCCTTTAAACTCGTTATTTTTCTGTCTTTTTCTCCATATGTTTCCATATCTCCTTTGATGAAGTATGATAGTTTCCCCACCACATTGGTCATAAAATCAGCACCTACATTCAGTAGGTTTACCAGCCCGATGCTTGTGGTTTTGTTCATGCTTATATTCTCATAAGCGTTCATTCCCACATTCGTAGTCATATTTTGAGAAACATTGATGTTCAGGTTTTTCGCATTGAGAGTCATTGTCTCTGGAGCTGTTATAGTGATGTTGCTTCCCTTGGTATCCAGAAGTATTTCATTACCAGACTTATCTGTGATTAGAATACTTTCATCTTCTGTGAAAACCAATTTATGCCCACTCCTTGTATGCACCGCTTTGATGCTGTTTTCTTTATCAGCATAGCCAGACTTTTCCTTGCCGTTGTACTGCGTTCCGATGACATACGGTTTCTCGGCATTTCCTCCCTGAAAGCCCACCAATACTTCTTCACCGATTTCTGGAACAAAATAAAATCCCTTTCCACTTCCGCTGTGTGGCTGTAAAAGTCTTATCCAAGGGGTCTTTTCGCTTCCTGCCTTCTGCCACATCATTTGCACCCTTACTCTGCCTAGTCCCAGCGGGTCAGCATTTTCTACCACTCTGCCCATTTGTTCATGTGACTTTGGAAAGGCTCCACTATCCTGGTATGGCGGGTGAAGTACATCAGATACACCTACAAACTCGTTGTAGTATTCATCACCATTGTAGTAATGTCTGATTTCTACAATTCTATAAGTTTCCATCGCCCGTCCGTTGATGTCTGTTAATTTCGCTCTACTGCCGTTTTTCAGTCTGGAATCTCTGCTTCTGCCTCTTACCCAAATCAAACTCTCGCGGTTTTCTTTCTCCTTTAAAAGCATTTCTTCTAACTCCTGAGATTTTTCACTTCCGCTGAATACACTCTTTGGCGCATTCCCAAAGAGCTGTTTGGAAGCCTGTACAGCCACTGCCTGCAGGGCGTTTTCTTTCCATTCTGTCTGAACTTCTTGAGCATTATGCTGGATACTTTCACCTTTTTCTGCATCATAGACAAGACCGCTGAATCCTTGAGCTCTTAGACCTAATTCAAACTCTAGCTCTATCAGTTCTCTGCCTTCTGAAAGTTCCAGAACAGGCTCTGCTTTGTTTCCGAAGATGAGTTCCTTACCATTATAGTAAAAATACTCTCCATAGCGCGTTGCCAATCTTTGGATAAAACCAAAATCACTCTCCTGTGACTGAACGGTATAAGGGAGAACTCTTCTCACATTGAGCTCCTGTTCTTCAGCATGGATTTTTCCTTCCTGAGGATAATTCACACCTATTTCTTTGACAATCTGCGATAAAGATAATTGCTCAAAACTGTGGTCTGCTCTGCCATTTTCAAGCAGAATACTTGGCGAGTGCCCTGTAATTATAAGCTTTCCGTAGCCGCTCTCTTTTCGGTTCTTCAGTCCTGTAACAATTCCTGAAAACACTTGGTTTTCAGAACCATATTGCCAGTAACTCAAACTGATTTTCTTCCCCAAAAGTTTCTTGGAATTTTCCATCACAAAGCCTTCATAAGTGTCCAGCGCATCATCAGGAACAATAATACTGAATGTATCATGAGCATTAGTTTTCTGCTCAAGAATCACTTCATAGCTGTTTCGGGACAAAAAGGGTTCACCATCTAGGCTCAGCAGACAATAGACCATAGGATTTTCTTTGTCACTAAGCCATTCCCCAAACGAACGGATTTTATTGATATTCATCTTTATTCTACAGTTTTTAGGTTAATTTTTTCTATTTTATTATTTTAATTTTTCAATCTTTTTTGATGGCTTTGTCTACCTCCAATTTTTTTGATGAGCAGCACCATTAATATCTAATGTTTTAGCAATCAACACCATTTCAATTTGTAAAGGCTGGGTATCATTAGCATTAAAATGCTCCTTGAAGTTGATACAATAGGCTTTTTCAAATTTCAGTTCCTGCAGTTTGCTCATCGCATCTCTTCTAAAGAAAATAATTTTTCCGTCTTTGGTCTGACTGTGATCCAGCATCCAGTTGAGCAAGTCTGGATTACCCATGCTTTCTATTCTTATTCTAATTTCGCCACCTTTAGGCATTCCCTGCGGTTTTCCCATACTGTCTATTGACTGGGTAAATTCATATGAACATTCTAGGATATTATAACTACCTCCGTCCAATTCTAATTTTGATAAAAATGACATTTTTCTTAATATTTAATAGTTAATGATTTATGTTAATGTTAATCTTAATCTTAATCTTTTATTTGATTATTCTCTTAATTTTCTTTTTTAATCCTTCAATCTATTGATATTTTAGATTCTTAAAAAAGAAAAACGAACAACAAAAAACATAATTAAGCATTAGTTTTTTATTGTCCATTTTTTATTATTTTGTTTTTGTAAATGGGCTGATCTTCCAGCTTATACCCATTCGTTTTCGTAAGCGCCAGTTCCCATCTCTATCTTTCTTGCAGATATTGTAAAACTTTCTGTAAGCGGATTTTTTCCTGTGGAATCAAAGTTTTCTTTGTGTTTTACAAGATATCCTTCTGTGAATTTTAGTTCCTTCAGAGTAGCATCGCTGTCTCTCTTGACAAAAACCACACATCCGTCCTTTCGTTCAAAGGAGTTGGTCATCCATTCAAAAAGGTCAGTTTCACCTGTACCTTCTACAGTAATATCTATTTTTCCTCCTCTTGTAACTGTTGAAGGACGCCCTGTAGGATCAGTTTCTTGGAACAATCCATAGCTTACACTCAGTACATTATATTCTTTTCCTGCAACTTTTAATTTTGCTTTAAATGACATAAAACTAATTTTTAATGTTTTTTGTTAATTGAACTTACACCCATTCATTAGTGTGAATGGCATTTCCCATTTCGATTTCTCTAGCACTCAGTGTGAAAACTTCTTTTAATGGAGTATCACCAGTGGAATCAAAATCTTCTCTATATTTTACAATATAGGCTTCTTTGAATTTTAATTCTTTCAGGGTAGCATCACTGTCTCGCTTATAAAAAACAATACTTCCATCTTTTCGCTCAAAGGAGTTGGTCATCCATTCAAAAAGGTCAGTTTCACCTGTGCCTTCTACAACAATGTGGATTTTTCCACCTCTAGTTACTGATGAGGGTCTTCCTGTAGGATCTGTTTCTTGCAGCATTCCAAAATCTACTGACAAGATGTTGCGTTCTTTTCCTGCAACTTTTAATTTTGCTTTAAATGACATAGTATTTTAATTTAATTTTAATATTCAATACAACCAAATATGGCTTCTCTTTTCAGAACAATACTCTCCTACAAAGATAGCAATTTTTTCTTCTTGTGCAAGTTTTTTATACTTTCCTAATAATTTTATAACCTTTATAAAAGTTATTTATAGTATTATACTTTTTATAATTTATTAAAAATAATTTTTAACCTTTGCTAAATAATTAAAACTATCTAATAAGAAATTGGTCCTACAAAAAAGGAATTTTGAAAAAATAATGGACGATTGGTCTCTTTTATCAGCATTTTTAGGGTAAGCTGCACCCGCTTTTTCATTCTTGTTTTGCCCATTGTTCCGAGATTATAATCTGAAATTTCAACACTTATATCCTCCAAAACTACTCGTTTCTCGTTTTTAGAAATATCTCTCTTTAGACTATTCATCATCATCTCTCGTAAGTTGTTGTTGCTTTTGAGCAGGTCAAAATCCATTTCCCAAATCTCTGAACCAAAACTCTCATCAAATTTGCATTCCCCAAAAGAGGTTGTAGAAATCAAAAAAATATGCTGTCGAATAGAGTCTTCTATCGATATTTTATCTATGTCCTTTCGCTTCATCAACCCTTGAAAATCCAAGGGAAGTTTATAGTATAGTCCTTTCATTTTTCTTTTACTAATTATATATAAATAATCCGCTGGATTTCTCCTTTGCTGTTACTCTCTATATTTTTAGGTGTTTTCTTCCTTTTTATTAATAAAAGTTCTATTTGAGGAGTTAATTTCAAAAATTTCTCACGATACAATATATCTCCTATAAAACTCTGACCTTCAACATGATCTATGATCCAAAAATACGGGTTATTTTCTGATTTATTATTTAGTTTAGGGATACTTCCAGAAAAAACAATGACTTTATTTTCAGCGTTTTGAAGCTCATAAACTAGCTGGTTTTCTTCCAAATGTCGGTGTTTTACCAGTTGAAATTTCTCTATTTCATTGTATTTAGGTTCAAAAGACACATTTTCGTAAAAATAATTTTCACTATCAAACCAAGAAATTCCTAAAAAAGACAACCATGATTTTTTAATCTCTTTCTTTTTCATCTTTGGAAAGTCTCTAATGACCTGAAAATCTCTAATTTCTTCAGTTTTATCATCAGTAACTCTCAATTGATATGTTGGGATTTTTAGCACTTGTCCCTCTACTTCAATTTCTGCAGTCCCAATTTCCTTATCTGTAATGGTAAGAGTAATTGTATGTTTCTTCATCTCTGAATCTGTTCTGACTAGAACATTGGAGATTTCATTCTCATTATCAATTTTTTTATGGGATTGAAAATCTCCCAGACGAAGATTAAGAGAGGGCAACCTGCTTGACATTTCTGTTTTTGTCTTTTGAGTTAAAATTTTGTCTATTTTATTGCTTTAAGTCGTTCCAAACACGCTATCTGGGATTTAATATTTTGGTCTTGTTCCTCAGAAATATTCAACTCATAATCTTTATGGTAAGAAAAAATTTTAATATGCTGAATAGGATATTCTGTAAATTTCTGAAGCTCTTTTTGGGACAATTGTTTTACCCATATTCCTTCGCAATTCAGTCGAAAATCATTCTTTAGGTGTAGAATTTCACCAGAATGAAAATAAACATCAACATTCCTCCCTTTTTCAATACAGACATTTGGCGCTAAAACATTCAGATATAAAAATATTTTATCTGTTCTTTTTCCAATCTGCGCTTTTACATAAAGGTTTTCAGCATTATCAACCATCAAAAGAAGAGGACTCCCACTCAAAAAATGTTTTTTGTGCAGTTTCTGTTGATTTTCTAAAATATTACAAGGGATTTCTTCATTTTCTTGACTAAAAGCAAAATTTACAGCAATGAAACTAAACCCCAATAGAAAAAACTTAAGAATATTCATCTCTTATTGGGATTGATAAATTTGTCTGCATACTTCCAGATCGGTTTTCATTTTATCATATTCTTCCTTTAGAGCTTTGTTTAGACTACTCAAACTATCCATGGTTTCTCGATTCATAGACAAATGTTTGATTTCTTTTTTGGCATCAATCAGACTTTTGTAAGTCATGATGGTATTGTTATACATTGTCTTGTTTTGTAAAGAGTCCTTAGGAAGTTGTTTATACATATCTGCCAAGACAGAAAGTGCTAGTTTTTCGTTAAAATAATCATTTTGTCCTGCAATACCAATAGAATCGACCGCACCTTTCACCTGCTCCAACTGAAACGAAAATCGATTTTGAATTTCCATTTCCTGTTTCATCTTTTGGTTTTCTTTTTTTAACAGCTGATTTTCTACAAAAGGAAAAGCAACATTGAAAAACACTGCTATAAGAAGCAATCCCATCGTAAGACCAAAAAATACTAAGAAAAATAAAAATGATTTTCTACGCTCTGTTTTATTTAATACTTCCATTTTTCACTGTCTGTTTGGAGTTGTTTATTGTTTTTAATTATTGAAGGTTGTTATAATCAAGATCTAATCAGCCAAGAAAGTTCTACTTCTTTTTGCATGGACAACAGCCTCTCGTTCGTCTGTGTTTTCAGAAACAAAAATACTGCCGTCTCGCTTCTTGCCGATATAATCCAAGCGGTTGAGAATTGAAAACAGTTCCTCTAATGTTTTCATAAAAACTATAATTTTTTTGATGACAATATCCATCTGATTGTGATCATAATCAGAATTAATAACCTCAGTAAATATTTGCTCAAAATTTCCTTGTGTCAGATTACACCATTCCGAAAAATAATTGAGTAGTTCCTCCTTACCTGCACCAGATCTAGCATCAATAAAATTTTTCAAAACCCTTGCTAAACTCACTACAGAAAGGAACATTTCAACAGGTGGACGATGTGGTGACAACCAACGGAAACGATTGATCTCCATTCCTAAATAATTAAGTGTCTTTTCTGCTAAAAGCCCAATCATTACTGCTAAGGAATTATTTTGATTTTTCACCCGAATTTTCTGCTCTATCTGCACTGAATAAAGCTCCATTTGACCATAAAAATGTTCTATAGATGAATATAAATCTTTTAATTTTAAATGTGAAGAAACATTCACACAAGGTGGAATATAATTTTCATCTATACGTGACTCTCCAGCATTTACTAAAACCTTGCCAATAGTAAGGTAGCTAAGCCCAAACCCTACGGTGTTTTTTAGCTCATTTTCGGGAATTAAATGTAGATTATATTCAGGTTGTGTAAATGGATATCTTGGCGGATTCTCATCTGGATCTGGCTCCCCAAAAGGAATTCGTTTAAATGGGTTTACAGAAATACATGCTAAAAGTGTTATATTTTCATCGTCTTTTAACTCATATGCTGCTTCTGGATAAGGAATGGATAATTGCAATTGTTCAGCAACGCCTTTTCCAATGGATATTCGGGAGCCATTTGGAGTTACTGCTTGACATTCTTCTACTCGTACACGAAGAAGTTTATGATTATCAATACTTAAACTCAGTTTAAGTGAGTCTTCAACAGGAAGCAGACCATAATTTTGCATTGATAAATGGATACCAATTCCATCACGGAGCATATCACTCATACTATCTTGGACAGATAAAAAATGACCTTTGTTAATCTTCATTCCATCTATCCAATGAACAGGAAAATAATGTAATGTTTCTGTCATAAACTCAACTTTTAATTAAATTCTTACAAAAATAAAACTTTTTTTTAAACCAAATTCATTTTAATATGAAATAATTAAACCGTTACATTTTTCCTAAAAACCGACCCTTTTTTGAAACTATAATTCCTCCAAAAAATCCTTTCTAAAAACAGTTCCTTTTTCCGTTTTATTTATTAGTTCTATTTTAAAATAGTTTTTAGAACTGTAACTAATAACAAAACTCAAAATATACATCAATAAAACCTTCAACTTTGATTCATAGATTTTTATAAATTAAACATATTTTCCGAAATGCTTGTTTCGGAAATGCACATTTCTTATTTTTGTGACATGAAATTTTACAACAGAGAAAAAGAAATCAAAAAACTACTCGAAATTAAAGAGCAATCAAAAAAGAATGCTCAATTTAGTGTGGTAACTGGGAGAAGAAGAATTGGAAAAACTCAACTTTTGTTAAAATCCTATGAAAATACAAAGTTTCTGTACTTTTTTGTAGCAAAAAAATCAGAGGTTATCTTATGCCAGGATTTTCTACAAGAATTGAAAGAGAAATTGAATCCGCCTATTTTGGGAGAAGTAAATTCGTTTTCTGTACTTTTTGAATATATTGTTCAGCTATCATATGAACAAAACATTACCCTGATAATTGATGAATTTCAGGAGTTTTTTACAGTAAATCCATCGGTTTATAGTGATATGCAAAGAATTTGGGATTTGCATAAGGATAAGGCTAAGCTGAATCTAATAGTTTCAGGTTCTGTAATTTCATTGATGTACAAAATTTTTGAAAATTATAAAGAACCTTTATTCGGAAGAGCGAATCATTTCATAAAGCTACAAGCATTTAAAACCAATACTTTAAAAGAAATTTTATCAGATTATAACCCCAACTATACCCCTGATGATTTATTGGCTTTGTACAGTTTCACAGGAGGTGTGGCAAAATATGTTCAGCTTTTTATGGATAATGGCTGGACAAGCAAAGAGAAAATGATAGAGGGAATGATAGATGAGAATTCTATTTTCATTTCAGAAGGGAAAAATCTTTTGATAGATGAGTTTGGAAAAGAGTATGGAACTTATTTTAGCATTTTAACAGCTATTTCTGAAGGGAAAAATACAAGAGCTGAGATTGAAAACTTGTTAAAAAAGGAAATTGGAGGCTATTTAACCAAGATGGAAAGAGATTTTAATCTAATAAAAAAACAACAACCTATTTTTACAAAAAGTTCAACTAAAAATGTAAAATATCAGATAGAAGATAATTTTATCATGTTTTGGTTTAGGTTCATTTATAAATATTCATCAATGATAGAAATAGGGGCATATGAACAGCTGCGAAAGATCATAGAAAGAGATTTTTCTTCATTCAGCGGACATATGTTAGAAAAGTATTTTAGAGAAAATGCTCAAATTTCTCAAGTCTATACGAGCATCGGCAACTATTGGGATAGAAAAGGAGAAACTGAAATAGATTTTATAGCAGTAAATGAAATAGAAAAAAGCATAGATTTCGCGGAAATAAAACGACAAAAGAACAATATAAGTATAGAAAAACTAAGACAAAAAGCTGCCGAATTTTTAATCCAAAATCCGCAATTTAATTTCTATAAAAAAGAATTTTATGCATGGAGTTTGGAGGATATGTAATAACTAATACTGAGTTTTTTTACTTAGTGATTAAAATATGACTTTGATAGTATCATTTGATACTATCAAAGTTGTCTTTTACACAAAATTACTAATGAAATTCTAAAACTAATATACTGCTCTTATTGTGATGGCAGGAGCTGTCAATACTTATATATTAAAGTTCTATTATAGTTCTACTTATGTTTCATTTTTGAGTTGTTAAAAATATTAGTCATATACTAAATGATACTTTTGAAAAAAAGTGTAGATTTGTAAAAAGTATATATATGGCACAAGGATTAGAACTTGAAATTTTTAGCATTGCTATTAGACCTTATAAGTCACGAGAAAAGAAGTTTTTAAACTTTCAGGAATTATTAGACAAAATAGGTCAAAATAAAGATAAAGCATATCATCAGTTTATTACAGATTTTAGAAATCTTTTTGGTGGAAAGTTTACTCCAGATAGTAAAAAAACTAAATCTATAACTTCCCCAAAAAAAGGTAATAATAAATTTAGTAGTCAATCAAATACTATAGATTGTGATATACTTGGTGGAGATATTGGTACTGTCCAAACTATTTATAACCAAGATAATGCTGATAAACCTGTTGGTAAAATTACAGAAAAACAAATAGCATCATTACCTTTTTATTTAAAGCTATGGACTCCCTATGACCATAACTCAGGAATCTTAATGGTACAGAGCTATACAGGTTATACAGTTACAGCTCTTGTGAAAATGAAATTAAAAGAACTTTTTAAAGAGTATGGTTATACCTTAATTATAACTCCCTTTATACCCAAAATAGTAAAAGAAGAATACTTGAAAAATAGTAAAGTATATGAATTAGCAATTATTAATAATAAAATCTCACGAGGAAAAAGAAGATTATTAAATCCTATTTTTGCAAAATTTGATAAATTAAAAATTGAAATAAGAATAACTGGCTTCGAAGAAGATGTAAATAATTTTTGGGATATATTTAAAAAGAAAAAGAATAAAAATAATAAATTAATTGGAGCTAATTTAGATGATTTAGATATAGATGAAAAAGATGGATGTGAAATCAAGGCATATTACAAAGACAAACAGGGGCATAGAGCAAATGTAAATATGAGAGATTTAACAAAAGTATCTCCTACAATATTTTTACCTGATGAAATGAAAGAAGAAAACAATCACTTTAATTTTGAAAAAATTAAAGAATATACAGATGGTATGTTAAAACAGATTAAAGATGAAATAAATTATAATAGATAATGTTCTCAAAGTATAATCTTTCTGAATTAATACATGATGGCTATTCTGAAATAAAAATTAGTCAAAATAATATATGTTCTATAATATTTCATTTTATAGTGCCTATTTCTATTTCATTAATTTTTATTTTTTTTAATATAACTATTGATGATGTGTTTGTTTCAAATGTAATTAGTTCTATTAGTATTTTCTCTGGATTATTATTTTCAGTAATTTTTATTCTCCTTGAAAATTACAATAAAAGGAAAGATAAAATAGGTAATAATCCCCCTGAGGAATTAGTAAGATATGTAAACCGATATAAAGATTTCACGAGTAAAATTAGTACAATTATTTTATTTTCAATAGTTGTTGCAATGATTAGTATCATTATATTGCTCCTTATTATATTTATTTTAAAAATAAAGTTGAGTAATATTAATTATGAATTTATATTTTCCTATAAAAACCAACTTATACAATTAAAAAAAATATTGCTATGCATCTTACAAACTATTTGTATTACATTTCTTTACAATTATTTTTTGATAGTAATTAACCTAATCAAAGAAATCTACGCAATGGTTTTTGATTCGATAAATGGTGACTTATAATAAACATTGTATTAAGGGGGCACTCTATTTTATAAAAGGAAAAGTAATAATACTTTTTCTGCTTTCTCTTAATATATTCAAATAATTTTATCTATTTTTATAACCAAATTCTATTATATGGAGGATATAAGATGGAAACAAAGGTTCAGTAATTACCAAAAAGCTCTACAGAGACTAAAAGATAATATCGAATATTTTTCAACTTTTTTAGCTGAAAATACTACCCCTGTTGATATTTTAAAACAAGGATTGATACAAAGTTTTGAATTCACTCATGAATTAGCTTGGAATATGATGAAAGATTATGCTGTTTATCAAGGTAATTCAGAGATAAAAGGAAGTAGAGATGCTGTAAGATATTCTGCCCAAGTTGGTTTGATTTCTGATGGATTTGGATGGATGGAAATGATACAAAGCAGAAACAGTTCCTCTCATACCTACAATGAAGACACAGCAAATGAAATTACAGAACATATCATCTCAAAATATTTTCCTCTTTTTATAGAGTTCCAAGAAAAAATGCTAACCCTAATGGAAGAATAATATGAATTTTGGTCTTTCTAATGATATTATCACTCGGATTCATTCTGTCTTTAGAAAATATCCTGAAATTGAAAATGCAACCCTATATGGTTCTAGGGCAAAGGGAAATTATAAGCCTTATTCTGATATAGATTTAACATTTGAAGGAAAAAATCTTTCTTTAAATCTTATCTATCAAATCGCTGTAGATTTGGATGATCTACTGCTTCCATATTTCTTTGATTTAAGCATAAAAGAAAAAATCACTAATCCTGATCTTTTAGACCACATCAAAAGAGTGGGAATGAAATTTTATTCTTTACAATCTTCTTAAGCCATGATTTTCGGATATGCGCGTGTTTCTACTGCTGAGCAGAAATTAGAAACCCAAATAGAACTATTAAAGCAGCAAGGCTGCGAGAAAGTTTATACCGACATCGCCAGTGGGGTACGAGAAGACAGGAAAGGGCTCAATGAAATGCTCTCTTTTTTGCGTGAAGGAGATGTGGTTATCGTTTATAAAACCGATAGAATTTTCCGCTCTTTAAAAAATA
>CAUSCF010000018.1:0-38599 GCA_963530295.1 uncultured Flavobacteriaceae bacterium | reverse complement strand
CTATCAGCAAAATGGGAGAATTCGTAGAGGTAAGCCTCGAAGAAATTTTCGGATACTAGACCTTGTCTAAACAAAAGACCTTACAGATTTGTAAGGTTTTTTTATTTTTTGAAAATCATCTTATTTAGAATGAATAAAAATAGTATCTTTGCCGAAAATTTTATTTAACGATTTATTCATGAAAAAAATAATTATAGGAGCTACATTATTAGCAGGATTTGTAAATATAAATGCCCAAACCGCTAAAAAAGACAGCTTGAAAGAAAAACAAATAGAGGAAATAGAACTATTTGGAGAAAGAGGAAAGCAAAACAAAGGTATAGAGGTTATTACCCGTATTCCTTTAAAAATAAGAGACCAAATCTAGAGTATTTCTGTGATTTCGGATAGAGCCATTGCAGAAATGGGAGCGCTCAACATCACAGATGCAGCCAAAAATATCCCAGGTGTAGTGCTGTTCAGCACTTATGGAGGCGGGGCAGAGTCTATGTCCATCCGTGGTTATAGAGGAACTCCTGTCCTAAAAAACGGCGTACTGATGAATTCTGATTTCCGTACAAGTTCCATGCTTACCGATATGCAAGGAGTAGAGAGCATCCAAGTAATCCGAGGTTCTGCGGCAATTACTCAGGGAATTGGTTCTGCTTTGGGAGCTGCCGGTGGGGTAATTAACATTACAACTAAAAAACCTAAATTCCAAAACGCAGGAAATGTAGGTTTCCGATACGGAAGCTGGAATTTATTCCGTCCCACAGTAGATTTCCAAAGAGTTTTGGACAGCGAAGGGAAAGTTGCCATTCGGTTCAATGCTGCTTACCAGCATAACGAATCCTTTACTGACTATGTGAAGGGAGAAAGGGTGTATGTAAATCCTTCCGTAGCATTCCGGCCAGACAACAAAACGGAAATCATTGCGGAGATGGACTATATGTACAACAAGAGAACTCCCAACCGAGGAACTGTAAATTTAGCTCCAAATAATGTAAATGCCATCTATGAGCTTCCTAAAAATAAATTCTTAGGCTTCGCCTCTGACAATGTAAAAACAAAAGCCTTTAATTTTGGAATTTACGCTGATAGAAAACTCAGCGAACATTTCCGTGTAAGAGTGGCTTATCTACAAGGCGACAATAGCGAAGAAGGAGTATCCACAGGGCGTCTATCCACTGTTGGAGACCCCGTAAGTAACTATGCTCTGAGAAAGAGAACTGTTGCTAAAAGCGGCGGAGAAGACCACAGCAAAGTATTCCAAGCTGATTTCATAGGACATGAACTAAAAACAGGAATTCTGAAACACACTTTCCAGCTTGGTTTTGACTGGAAAGAGTCTTATACTACTACCAATACTTACAACGGAGGCTATAAAGAACTCTCCCCTATTGATGTAACCGGCACTGTTTCTAACATCCTGCCTTCCAATGTAGATATTCATTCTTGGACGAAAACAGGAAGTTCCTCTTCTCCTAAATCCCCTATCTACGGGCTGATGGCTCAGGAAGTAATGTCCATCGGGAAATATGTAAAAGCCATCTTAGGCGTGAGATACAGCTCTTACCAAGGAAATAATCAAAAAGGTAAGAAATTCGCTTGGGATCCTTCTTTCGGTATTATGATATCGCCGTTTTTAGAAAATGTAAATCTCTACGCTTCCTATACCACTACCACAGGCCTTAGAGGAAATGACAATCTTCTGCAAGGCGGCGGTACAGTAGGAGCTTCTGTAACAAGACAATGGGAAGCGGGTATCAAATCCGATTGGTTTGAAGAAAAACTGAGATTCAATGTCAATTTCTATTCAATGGATATGAATAATCTATCCTATGAACTCTTAAACCCTATAACAGAAAAAGGAATAGGATTGTATGACTTCGCAGGAGACCTTACCAGAAAAGGAGTAGAAATAGACCTCATCGGTAAAATTCTCCCAGAGCTGGAAGTCATGGCAGGATATTCTTACCTTGACGCTAAATACCACGACAGCCCTGCTTATGTAAACGGCTCCAGACCGATGATGGCGGCTAAAAACACCGCAAACGGCTGGCTGAACTACACTTTCCGAAGCGGCTGGCTGAAAGGGCTCAGTTTCGGGGGAGGGATCTACTATGTAGGCGAAAGACCAGTGAACGAATACACACAGAAAACCATCATCCACAATACCAAACCAGGCGAGAAACCATTTATGCTGAACGCCTACACCACCATAAACGCACAGATAGGCTACACCTACAAAAACGCCAGCATCCGTGTGTTTGCCAATAACTTGACCGATGCCATAGGATACAACGCCTACTACCGTGGTGGTTTCCTTAACAGAAACGACCCAAGAAACTTCGCGGTGCAGGTAAATTATAAATTCTAATCAACATTAAATAAATTCAAAATGAAACTATCCCATTTATTTTACACAGGACTTTTGGCTTCCGCAGTAGTGGTATCATGTCAAAAGAAAGAAGATAAACCGGCGGGGCAGAACGAAACAAAAAAAGAAGAACCTGCCGATAAAAAGAGAAAACCGCTTGATTTCGCTCCCGTAAAAGCCGAGCTGAAATTAGATGCAGAAAAGGAAAAGCAGTTTGACGAAATCACAGCTAAATTCCAAAAAATGCGCGAAGAAAGCTTCCAAGCAGCCAAGCAGTCCGGCAAGATGGATAGAGTAGCTTTGGGAATTAAAAATGAGGAAATCACCAAACAGCAGGCAGAGGAAATGAGCAAAGTGCTGAGCCCGGAACAAATGGAAATCTTCAACAAATTCGTGGATGAAAACTCCCGAAAAAGACCAAGATACAACGATGAACTTCTGGCAAAAATCCAAAAAGAAGCTCAGCTTTCTGACGAACAAATGAAAGTAGTAAATGCTGCCAATGATGCTTTTGAAAAATCTTTCAATGATGCGCATGATGTCTACCATGGAAACAATGATTTAGCCAAAGAATACTGGGAGAAGTTTGACACCCAGAGAAAAGCTGTTATCAAGAAAACGCTTTCTCCAGAGCAGTATGCTAAATTTGAGGAAGTGGTAAAAGAAGTGAACTTCAAGCCAAGAAAGAAATAATATTTTTTCATTTTACTTTATATTTGCAGCACTAAGGCAAAACTATTGTCTTAGTGCTTCTTTCATCAAATCATCAATATGGGAAAACTACGCAAAATTCTCATCCGTAAAAGGCGCAAGGATGAAAGCCTCTTCAAATACGCCATGGGGCTGTTCCACCTCTGGGGGGCGCTGGTTTCTTTTTTGGTCATCTGCACCATCTGTCTTACGGGGTGCATCTACGCTTTCAAAACGCAGATTATAGACCTTTATAATTACAACAAAGTTTTTATCCAAAGCGCTGACACGCCCATCAATGTAAACAAAATTCAGGAAGATTTTACTCAAAAGGGCAGAAACATCACCTCGCTTTTCATCCCAAAAGACAAGAGCAGAAGCTGGAGCATTTCTTACACAGATGCGCAGGGCTACCTGCATTCCACTTATTTTAATCCCTATACTATGGAGGAACTCGGCGCCCAAGACCACAGTTTAGACGGCTTTTTTGAGACTGTGCTTGGTCTGCACCGGAACCTCCTCTTGGGCAGTTTTGGGCGACAGATAGTGGGCGGTTCGGTCATTATTTTTGTGTTGCTGCTTTTCTCGGGCTTTGTGCTGTGGCTTCCGAAAAGGTTCAAATTCCTAAAAGAAAGCCTTACGGTAAAATTCAGTGCTAAATTCCAGAGAATCAATTATGACCTGCACAGGACTATGGGCATCTATTCCATGGTTTTCCTTCTGCTGATAGCCGTTACGGGGCTTTATGTAACTTATCCGTGGGTCAAAAATGCCATCATCACTTCTCTCGGCGGGGAGTCTCTCTCGGAAATCAATGCCGATAAAACCGCTCCCGAAGAAGATGATGAATTTGCAAAACTGATGGAGGACGTGCTCGCCCAGCAGGACGAAAAAGAAAACACGGATGTAAATTCCGTTCCGCTGAGCCAAATTCTCGCCGAAATACAGAAACACCTCAACTATGAGGGGAATACTACCATCATCCTGCCAAATGCAGAAAGCCCGCGCTACCAGATTACGAAAATCAACTCGGAGAATACTCTCGGGGCGATGTTTACCGATGAAATAAGCCTTGACAAAACGGGACAGCTGAAATCCAAAGACCTCTTTGCCGACAAACCGCTGAGCAAACAGTTTACCATGATAGCCCGCCCTCTGCACACCGGCGAAATCATGGGACTGCCCAGCATTATTTTCTACTTCTTCATGTCCCTCATCGGGTTTCTTCTGCCTGTCACAGGGCTGATGATCTGGTGGAACAGAGTGAAAAAGCAGTTTTAAATTTACTTTCCCTGCCCAAAAACAACAAACATAAAAAATCTATGCCCAAAAAGACATAGATTTTTTATGAGTAAAAGAGCTAATTTTTCCTACAGCCTCAATCTTAGTTTAGGTTTACCCAGCTAGTCCCGTCACAACCTTGGAATTTTTTAGAAGGTTTGTCATAGCGGATGGCTCCCTCTGTATTAGAATTACATGTATTAGTATCATTACCTACTATGATACTTCCTTTTACATGCATTTTAGCCTGTGGTTTGTAAGTTCCTACACCTATTTTAGGAGCATCTTGAGTACCATTATTATCATGTCCTAATAGTATCACATTATCCATACCTGTAGTAGTATTAGGTCTTATTTTATGCCCTATGGCTATTACATTATCCAACTCTGGACTAGCAAATGGAACATAATTAGTTCCTATATGAATATTCCCATTACCGCCATTTCTAACAAATTCTCCAGAATAACGGCCTATAGCGATATTATCACTCCCTGAGCTTAGAGATGCAAGACTACTTCTTCCCAGTGCTATATTTTCCATTCCAGTAGTATTATCTTGTAATGCCTGCATCCCCATAGCAATATTATTATGTGCTGTAGTATTCTTACTAAGAGCTCCGTTCCCTAATGCGATATTTTGGCTTCCTGTGGTATTAGCCACAAGTGAACCTGTACCTAGTGCAATATTAATAATTCCTGTCGTATTTTTTAATAATGTTAGATGACCTATGGCAACATTATATTCTCCAGTAGTATTATTTTGGAGAGCTTGTGTTCCTATAGCAACATTATGTTCTCCTGTCATATCCACAGCCTGAGTTCCTCCTCCTAATGCGAAATATCCTATCGCAACATTTTGTCCTCCTCGTATTGCCTTATTAATTCTCATAGCACCATATCCCAATGCCAAATTATAATTTCCTATAATTCCAGTATTGCTGCTCATGGCATTATTTCCTATCCCAATATTATCATTTCCTGTGATACCACCAGAAGCCTGCATAACATTAGTTCCTATTCCTATGTTATCATTTCCTGAGAAATCTCCTGTAGAGAGCCTGAACACACCATTCCCCATGCCTATGTTTCTAGTCCCTGTAAGATTTCCTCCTGCAGGCAAGTCATATAAAGTATCTCCTATTCCTATATTATTAGCCCCTGAAAATGTAGAGGTGCTGGAACTACTCAAACGATAGATTTTACTCCCTAAGGCAATGTTGTTTCTAGCGGTGTTTGTGATGTCTCCATTTACTACATAATAGGACTCCTGCCCAATGGCTATATTAATAGCCCCTGCCATATTCCCAGAACCTAGAATATATTGAGAGCGCCCCATACCTATATTGGAGGCTCCTATAAAGTCACCGTTCATTAGATTAAATATATTCTGCCCAATGCTTGTATTCTGAACTCCTGAAAATACAGCTCCTGTGCCTTTATTGAGAATATATATACTATTTCCCATAGCGATATTATTGCTCGCGGACATATCCCCGCTCTGCATAGTATATAGAGTATTTCCAATACTTATGTTGTCGCTTCCCGAAAGACTACCATTTAGCGCATAAAATGAACCTAGCCCCAAAGCAATATTTCTATACCCTGACAAATCATTACGAAGTTGGTATACATTTACGCCGACACCTATATTGTTATATCCTAAAAAGTCTCCATCCGAAAGTTTAAATGAGCCACCTCCCAAAGAAACATTGTATTTCCCTGTAAACTTAGCATTTAATTTGTTAGTTGTGTATATATCAGCCCCCACAGCTACATTGTATTCTCCCTGCATACTTCCGCCTTTACTCATAGTGAACAAAAGACTTCCTATTGCTGTATTATTTGACCCTGACATAGTACCATTACGAATACTGTAGTTCTCTGCCCCCATAGCTATATTCCTATTTCCTGTAAGACTACTAGCATTAGTAAACCATTGATAGTTCGCCCCTATTCCTATATTCTGAGAGCCATTTCCTAAGCTGGTACCATTATTACCTATCCCTCCGTCTTGGGTAACATGGTTATAATTTCCCACCATTCTAAGATCCTGCTCTGCTCCACCGCCAAACTTCTGCCATTTAGCAGCAGTATGGTTATAGAAGTAATAGCCTGCTTCTGCTACATTTACCAACTTACCTGTACGGTCTGCTACGGGCAGGTCTTGTTTTAGATAGGTAATAATAGCATTCTGATCCTGCCCAAAGTGAGGCTGGCTGCTCATGGTTTTCATCTCTGCTGGGGTAATTCGTGGAATAATAAGTCCTTTATTCTCACTTGCTCCAGCCTCTATGTGTAGTGTAGCTTTAGGCTGGTTGGTATTGATACCTACCATTCCATTTGTGGCCTGTGCATTGACTGCTATTCCAGACAGCAATAATGCTATAAATAATACTTTGTTCATAATATTATTAAATTTAATTTGTTATTTATTCTGTTATATATATTGATGTAAAAAAGAGGTATAGACTACCCTATAAGTAGTCTATGCCTCTGTAAAAACACATTATTTTGTCGGTTAATAAATCTGTGCTTACACTATTTTCTGATATATGCAAATTATTTTTCATTCTTTTTTGTGATTTTTATCAGTTTTTACTCTTTACCTAAAGAAATACTACACAAAGGTAAGAATTTTTTGGAATAGAAAAAACACTTTTAGTTTATTTATTTTATTATTTTTGCAGTTCATTATTAAAGAAATACTATGTTTCAGAGTTTACAAGACAAATTAGATAAAGCACTGCACAACCTCTATGGAAGAGGGAAAATCACAGAAATCAATGTAGCAGAAACGGTTAAAGAAATCCGCCGTGCCTTGGTGGATGCCGATGTAAACTACAAAGTAGCCAAAGACCTCACCAAAAGAGTGCAGGACAAAGCCATCGGGCAGAATGTCCTCACCTCGCTCACTCCTGGGCAGCTGATGACCAAAATCATTCATGATGAGCTGGTGGAGCTAATGGGCGGCACGCAAGAAGGCATCAATCTGGCGGACAAACCCAGCATTATTCTCATCGCTGGGCTTCAGGGTTCAGGGAAAACCACTTTCTCTGGAAAACTGGCAAACTTCCTCAAAAAGAAAAAGAACAAAAACCCTCTACTAGTAGCCTGTGATGTCTACAGACCTGCAGCTATCGACCAGCTGGGAGTTCTCGGAGAGCAGATAGGCGTGCCTGTTTATAAAGAACTAGAAAACAAAAATCCTGTTCAGATTTCACAAAACGCCATCGATTTCGCTAAACAAAATAAACACGATGTAGTGATCATAGACACTGCTGGGCGTTTGGCTATCGATGAAGAAATGATGAACGAAATCCGCAGTGTCCATCAGACCATAAAACCTTCTGAAACGCTCTTCGTAGTGGATTCCATGACAGGGCAGGATGCCGTAAATACAGCCAACGCGTTCAACGAGGTGCTGAACTACAACGGAGTAGTCCTTACCAAATTAGATGGTGATACCCGAGGCGGCGCGGCGCTTACGATTCGTTCCGTGGTTAATAAACCGATAAAATTCATCTCCACAGGCGAGAAAATGGACGCCCTAGATATTTTCTATCCAGACAGAATGGCGGACAGAATCCTAGGAATGGGAGATGTGGTTTCCTTGGTAGAAAGAGCCCAAGAGCAGTTCGATGAAGAAGAAGCAAAGAAACTCAACAAAAAAATTCAGAAAAACGAACTTGGTTTTGATGACTTCCTAAAACAGCTCCAGATGATGAAGAAAATGGGAGGAATGAAAGACCTCATGGGTATGATACCAGGAATGGGAAAAGTAGCCCAAAATGTGGATATCAATGACGATACCTTCAAACATATAGAGGCGATGATACAGTCCATGACGCCAGAAGAAAGAAGAAGACCGAGCATCATCACCATGCCGAGAAGACAAAGAATAGCCAAAGGAAGCGGAAGAAAAGTAGAAGAAGTAACCGCTCTGATGAAGCAGTTCGAGCAGCTTGGCAAGACTATGAAACTCCTACAAAGCCCACAAGGCAAACAGCTGATGTCTATGATGAGCAAAGGCGGCGGACTCCCAGGAATGGGCGGAGGAATGCCTTTCGGAGGAAAATAAACGAATAAAAGAAAATCCCTTCTGTGAGAGAAGGGATTTTTATTTTTTTAGAATTTAAAAGTATCGTCTTTAAAGGCTTTGTTTAGTTCTATTTTACTAAAAATCATCACATAGTCCGAATCCTTTTTCGGCGATGATGCCTCTATACGAAACGGCATCAGAAGATTTCCTACTTTTTTGTAATCAGAATAAGTGATGGTCTCTCCCCTTTTTTCCTCTTTTAAAAGCAGGTAGGACAGCTTGTCAAAATAGTAAATGGTTTTATTCACATTTTTGGTAAGTTCTACTTTGAAAACTTCCTTATCTCCGAGTTTTTCTACCCCCAAAAGCTCTGCTGTGAAGCCCTTTTGTTCATAATTGATAAAATCCGTATCGAAGCTCTCTGGCTTATAATTTGGGTATTCTTGGAGTTTATTAACGGCGTAGTTCATAGCGTAGCCCTTTTTCCCGTCATAGCCCTCTATCACCTGCTCTTTTTTCCCATTTACCACGATGGTTTTGGTAAGATTCGGTCTGGCTTGGTAGATTTTCACAGGGTATTCCTCATTCACTCCCAAAATCACTTTTCCCTGAAGCAGGATAGTATTCAACAGTTTCCACTGGACTAAACCTCCTGTGTTTTGGATATTTTTATCAATAATCTGAGCCGCAGTCTGGGCAAAAAATATTTGTGCTAAAAACACCAAGGTTATCAGAAATATTTTTCTCATGTTATTCTTTTTATGGTTTATTGGTTTCTTAAAATTTCTCTTGCCTTTTCCAAATCCTCTGGAACATCTATCCCCACGCCCACGAAATTGGTCTCTATCATCTTGATTTTCATGCCATATTCCAGATAGCGGAGACATTCTATTTTTTCAGCAATTTCCAAAGGTTTCATCGGAAGTTTTGCAAAGTTAAGCAAAGCCTCTCGTCTAAAAGCATAAACGCCGATATGTTTAAAATATTTTACGCCCTTCTCTTCTCTTGGATATGGAATCACAGAACGGCTGAAATACAGCGCAAAATCATCTTTATCCGTAATTACTTTTACATTATTCGGGCTTTCTATTTCTTGTTTTTCTGCCAGATGAATTTTGAGCGAAGCCAGAGAAATTTCCTTCTTGTCATCAGCCTCAAAAACCGAAATCAGCTGTTTTAGTGGTTCAGTTTTTAGGAAAGGTTCATCACCTTGGACATTCACCACTATATCACAGTCGATATTCTGCACGGCCTCTGCGATGCGGTCGCTGCCTGTTTCGTGCTGACTAGTCATCAGGGCTTTTCCCCCTGCGTTTTTTATTTCATTAAAAATAATTTCTGAATCCGTAGCCACGAAAATCTCATCAAACAAGCCTGTTTCCACCACATTTTGGTAGGTAGTGGTAATGACAGCTTTCTCGCCCAAAAGCTGCATAAGCTTCCCTGGGAAACGGCTCGCCTCGTATCGTGCAGGGATAACGGCTATTATTTTATTTTTTTTCATTTTTTACTTTAATTTCAATATTTGAGATAAGGTTTTTCCATCCCAAATAAATGTTTTTTCATCTGTTTTTTGATTTATCGGAGTTTCTTTTTCATTGTCATCTTCATCGAATTCTGCTTCTTCCATTTTCATGATGATTTTAGATTTTACACCGCCTTTATCACTTGGGAAAATATATTCTTCACTATGATAAAAAACACCTGCATCCCCCACATTCATCAACAAATCCAATGGAAAAAACTTCTTCCCATTCCATAGCAAATACTGCGTACTGGTAGGGATTCCACACGCCTCGCCTGAGTTTTCTACCCTTATCACGGATTTTATTCCTGAAAGCCCCTTGTTGTTTAGTATCTCCATACTTGTAAAATGCAGATTATCAACAAGAAAATTGTGTTTGTCTATCACTTTATTGTTTTCCAGTGCCAGAACCTCCATTTTCACCTGTTTATAAGCTCCTCCATCCTTACTGACCGTTCCCACAGCCCCAAAAAGAAACTCTACGCCATTCTTTTTCTGATGCCACAAAGCAAGATTTCCGCCCCAGATATAGCCTTTTTTCAGCTGATTATTTTTCTTATAGCTGATTTCATACCAAGGTGCTTCACGAAGCCCCGCAGAATGCGTATGAGTAGTAATGTTAGTAATATTAACAGCATCGCCTATCTGCAGGCTGTCTATTTTATTAGACTTATAGCTAGGTTGTTCCCTTACTTTTGCATCTGATACCATTACTTTTTGGGCTACTTTTTTATCAAAAGTATAACTTCCAAAATAGACTTCTTCATTGTTCTGAGCTGATACCCAGATACAAAGAATAAAAAAACATAAAATTCCCAGCTTCTTCATTATAAAAAATTTAAGCGGTTAAAAGTAAAAAAACTTTACAAACTGACCAAAAACAAAACCTTATTCAAAAATTTTACTCCCCATCATACACGACAGGGAGTAATAATTATAAACTCAAATCTTTCTTGATTTGCTCTATTTTATGGTTTAATTTATCAACTTGACCAGCATATTCGCTCTCAGATGAAATATTACTTTTCACAGAGAAATAGAACTTAATTTTTGGTTCCGTTCCTGATGGGCGGATGGCTACTTTCGTGCCATCTTCTGTGTAGTATATCAGCACATTAGACTTAGGAATATCGGTCATTTCTGTTTTTTCATCTTTCACTAAATCCCATGCAGTCTGCTCCTGAAAATCTTTCACAAGAATCACTTTAGAACCTGCCAATGCTTTCACTGGATTATTACGGAAGTCTGACATCATTTTTTTGATTTCCTCTGCTCCTTCTCTTCCTTTTCTCACCACATTGACCAGCGCCTCTTGATAAAACCCTAAATTCTTATAAATCTCTATCATATATTGGAAAATACTGCTGCCCTGAGCCTTACACCATGCTGCTATTTCGCAGGCAAGAAGAATAGAACCGCATGAGTCCTTATCTCTCACGAAATCCCCTGTCATAAAACCAAAACTCTCCTCTCCTCCACAGACGAATTTTTGTTTTCCTTCGGCTTCGCGAATCATTTTACCAATCCATTTGAAGCCTGTAAGTCCTGCTTTACACTCTATTCCGTATTTTTTAGCAATATCAAAGAAAATATCCGAAGTCACGATAGTAGAACCGATGAACTCACTTCCTGTGATTTTTCCTGCTTTTTTCCATTGGTCAAGGATGTAATAAGTCAGGATAGTATTGGTCTGGTTTCCATTAAGCAGCTGGATTTTCCCTTCAAGGTTTCTAACCGCGATACCAAGTCTGTCCCCATCTGGGTCACACCCGATAACAATATCTGCATTGGTAATTTCCGCCAAGTTCGTAGCCATCGTAAGAGCCGCTGGTTCTTCTGGATTAGGGCTTTCCACAGTTGGGAAATTTCCACTTGGAATCATCTGTTCTCTCACCAAATCCACCTTTGCAAATCCAGCCTTTTTGAGGGCTTTAGGGATTGTAGTATAAGTTGTCCCATGGATAGAAGTGAAAACAATGTTCAGATTATCTCTCCCAACATTCTGATAAAGAGAGTTTTGCATACAAGCATCTATATAAACATCATCCTGCTCCTCGCCTATCCATTCTATCAAACCATCATTTCCATTAAATTTAATATCCTCAAATCTAACGGAATATACCTCTTTGATAATCGCCTCATCATTCGGCGGGACAATCTGCGCTCCATCATTCCAATAAACCTTGTAACCGTTATATTCAGGCGGGTTGTGTGATGCTGTAAGTACGATTCCAGCATTACATTTTTTATCTCTCACCGTGAAAGAAAGCTCTGGTGTAGGGCGGTGTTCCTTGAAAAGCAAAACATGGATTCCATTAGCCGTAAGCACATCTGCTACTATTTTCCCAAATTCTTTGGAATTATTTCTCACATCATAGGCGATAGCAACCTTGATAGTTTCGCCTTTAAACTGCTGATGCAGGTAGTTTGCAAGTCCTTGGGTAGCTTGTCCAAGGGTATATTTATTGAGTCTGTTGGTTCCCACGCCCATCACTCCGCGCATTCCTCCTGTCCCAAATTCTAACTCTTTATAAAAAGAATCTTCTAGTTCTGCTCCATTTTCATCTATCAACTGCTGAACTTTAGTTCTTGTTTCTTCATCAAAAGACTCTGAAAGCCAAAGCCTTGCTTTTTCTATTGTTGTCATACTTTTAACTTTTATAGTTTATTTTTTTATTACTAACGCTTTATCTTGCTCCAAAACTCTCTTTACAGGATTGCCTTTATAGCTTAGTTTTGCGTTATTTTTTAGTTTTCCTTCTAATTTTTCTTCAACCGAAATTTCCGCCAAAGCATCATCTTCAGCCTTGATTTTCAAGTTATTTACAAACCAATACGGCGACACCATCACAGCAGAATCCCTCATCACCACTTCTGCTTCCAGCGTTTTCCCAAACATCTCCAGCCGAGCATTATCATAGAGATTTATCTCAGCTTTATTGGATAAAATAGCTCCTGCTAATTTTGTATTATCTTCCATTTTCAGGCTAAAATCATCCATCATCATTTGGCTGGAAATATTAAATTCTGCCGAATTCTGCATTTTCATTTTAGAAATTTTCCCAGAAGAATACAAAATGATGTTATACACTTCCACTCCTTCGGTTTTTCTTTTTTCACTGATAATCAATTCTTTATCCTTAACTTTGATTTTTAAATTTTCAAAAATATTAGGATAAGTCTCCACTATCAGTTTATTTTCAGTACTTTGTATATAGGACACTTTGAAATTCCCATCCAAATGCAAAGCGCTAAACTCCTCTATCTTCACCTCTTGCGTCTTTATTTCATTGCCTTCGGGCTGAATTTTCCCACAAGAAACCAGCACCAAAACAACTACTATGTAGAGGAGGTTTTTCATCTATTATTCATCAAAAATTTTATAATCTGCTCTGCTTCATCTTGGCTGAAACCATCTATTTTACGCTTTTTGTCTCTGTAATGAATCACTATCGAAGCCCATCGGTTTTTTCTCACCACTACTTCCTTTATTTTAGATTTTTCAATCTTACTTTCGGTGTTAATTAGCCAAAATTGAAGAGCAAAAATCACCAGCCAAAGCACCGCCGAAATGGTCTTAAAATGAGAAACCTTACCAAAGTCAAAATCATTCTGATACAAGTCAAACAAATAGATAGCTATAAACACAAAAGAAGCCGATAAATAAAGCAATTTATTCGTTTTCTTGTTATCTGCAATCTCGAAATATTCTGGATAACTCGTTATGGTGGTTTTCCCAAATGATATGCTGTTCATCTTAAATTTGTTCTTCTATATTATAATTTTTGTGTTCTCTATTGGTTCTAATAATCATCTCTCCAAGAAATCCTCCTATAAAAAGCAAAGTTCCCAAAATCATCATCGTCAGTGAGATGAAAAACCACGGATTATCAGCGATTAGATGTCCGTATTGTTTGTGAACATAGACAGCTATCAGTTTGGAAACTCCAAGCCAAAATGCTGAAAGGAAACCGATAATAAACATCAAAGTACCGACCGCTCCGAAAAAATGCATCGGACGCCCGCCAAAACGACTGATAAACCAAAGTGTAACCAAATCCAAAAAGCCACGAATAAAGCGTTCTGTCCCAAATTTAGAGCTTCCGTAAGGTCTTGCCTGATGCTTCACTTCTTTCTCTGTAATACGCTTAAAACCAGCATTCGCCGCCAAAACAGGAATATATCGGTGCATATCGCCATAGACATCTATGGATTTTACGACTTGTTTTTTATAGGCTTTCAGACCGCAGTTGAAATCGTGCAGATACACTCCAGAAACCTTTCTCGCTGCTGCATTGAAGAGCTTGGACGGCAGATTTTTGGTCATCACATTATCAAATCTTTTCTTTTTCCAGCCAGACACGATGTCATAATTTCCATTGACTACCATACCGTACAGCTCTGGAATTTCCTCTGGAAAGTCCTGTAAATCAGCATCCATTGTAATCACCACATCTCCAGACACTTTCTCAAATGCCGCATGCAGCGCCTGTGATTTCCCATAATTTCTAGAAAACTTTATTCCATGGATATGGTCATTTTCCCTGCAAAATCCCTCTATAATTTCCCAAGATTTATCCGTACTACCATCATCTACAAACCAAATTTCATAAGAAAGCTGGTTCGCCACACACACCTTATCAATCCTAGAAAAAAGCTCTTTCAGGGATTCCTCCTCATTCAATAAAGGGATAACTATAGATAAATTCATTTCTAAAAATAAAATACAATCGACAAATTTACACAAAAAGAAAATAACTTCAAGAGTAAATTATTTAATCACTAAAAATCAAACAGTTACATATCATAATCCTATTTTTAAAATATCCATTTTTGGAATTATCAAATAATTCACTATATTTGCCACGGCAAGTCCTACACAACCAGCTCCTGAAAATCCTCCAGGGTGGGAACGCAGCAAAGGTAATCGGTTGTAGCGGTGTGATGTAGGTAGCTTGCCTTTTTTATTGGATAAATTTTGTTTCATATTTGTTAATTTTTAAGGCTTCCCAAAATGGGAAGCCTTATTTATTATGTGATTAGATTATTTCACGATTTTCATTTCATCGATAAGCCATTTAGAATCAGCAAATTTATCAATGATGAAAAGAATGTATTTAGAATCCACCATGATATTTCGGCTGAAACGAGGATCATAGTTGATATCACTCATCGTTCCTTCCCACTGGCGGTCAAAATTAAGCCCGATTAAATTCCCACGAGCATCCAGCGCTGGACTTCCTGAGTTTCCTCCCGTAGTGTGGTTTGTCGCCGTGAAAGCTAACGGAACTTTACCATCTTGGTTTTTATAAATTCCATAGTCTTTTCTGTTGTAGAGGTCTATCAGTTTTTTAGGCACATCGAACTCGTAGTCGTTTGGAATATATTTTTCCATCACGCCATCTAATGTAGTCTGATAATGATATCTAACAGCATCAGCTGGTTCAGAGCCTTTTACTTTACCATATGTCACCCTTAGAGTAGAGTTTGCATCTGGGAAGAATTTTCTCTCTTTGTCTGTATTCATCTGAGCTGCCATGTATCTCTTCTGTAGAGCATCTATTTCAGCCTGATACTGAGTGTATTTCGGTTCTACTTTTTGAAGATAAGCATCTCTGATTTCTTTATACAAACTAATTATCGGGTCGTTTTTCAATGCTTTGATAAGCTCTGCTGGATTGTCCAGAACCTTCTCTGTATCGGAAGAAATATTAAGTCCATTAAGGTTTTTTCTACCTGTCAAAACAGAATTTTTAGACCAATTCTCTACCAATTCTAAATTCTGATTCACATTTTTATACTTATCAAAACCAGAAGGCAGGTACGCCGCTGGAACTTTCTCTGCATAAAGAGCCAAAAGTTTAGCCGTCACCTTTGCATCTATCTCGCCATCATAGTTTTTATAAAATCCTGCCAGTGCAGATGAAAACTTCTTGATGCCTGCTGGCGTGGTTTTTCCCTGCTCATAATGTTCCATAAATGCCAAAAATCTATTTGCAAGATTCAGCGTTTCAGCATTTCTAAGGAGTTCCGTAAAATAAGCATCACTAAGGGCAAATGGCGCCTGAGCGTTATACAAATGTTCAAATTCTGAAATCATTTTAGAAATTTCAGGGTTTTTCTTTGCTAAAAAGGCTTCATAGTCTTTCTTTTTCTGAACAGCGTTAGACTTTTTCAGTCCTGTAGTTTCGCCTATCCATTTTTTCCAATAATTAGCCACGGAAGCGTATTTAGATGCGTATTTTATTCTTGTAGCATCATCTACACGCATTTTTTCGTCTAATGTTTTCAGCGCTACATCTCTCACTGCTATTTTAGCTGGATTGGTATCATTGATGATTTTTTCCACCGCTATAGACGGAAGATATTCATTGGTTCTACCAGGGAAACCAAACACAAAAGTAAAATCATTTTCCTTGATATCTTTGATAGAAATCGGCAGGAAATGTTTCGGTGTGTAAGGGACATTATCCTTGCTGTATTCAGCAGGTTTATTATTCTTGTCTGCATAAATTCTAAACAAAGCAAAATCTCCTGTATGACGAGGCCAAACCCAGTTGTCTGTATCAGAACCAAACTTACCGATGGACTGCGGCGGAGCGCCTACCAATCGCACATCTTTATATGTTTCTATGATGTAGGCATAGTATTTATTCCCTGCAAACATAGATTTTACAGTTACTCTTTGGTATGGTTCTATTTTGAACTGCTTGGTTACTTCTGCTATATTTTTAGCGATAACTGCCTCTGCTTCTCTATCTGTAAGCCCTTTGGTTCCGTTTAGGACTTGGTCTGTAACTTCCTTAATATCAACGATAAAATCCGCTGTAGCACCTGGATTAGGAAGCTCTTCGCTCATATTTTTAGCCCAGAAACCATTAGTCAAAAGGTCGTTCCCTACTGATGAATGGTTTTGGATGTTATTATATCCACAGTGGTGATTGGTCAGAAGCAGTCCCTTCGGTGATATCACCTCGCTGGTACATCCCCCATTAAACTGAGCCACAGCATCTTTGATACTTGGTTTATTCGGATTAAAAATATCTTTGGCAGAGATTTTCATTCCTAATTTTTTCATTTCAGCCTCGTTTAGTTCCGTAGGCATCCACATTCCTCCATACTGCTGGGAAAAAGCCATCACAGCAGGTAGCAAAGAAGCTATCAATAATATTTTTTTCATTTTAAAAATAAAGTTTATAATTTCTCTGGGTAAAAATACACTTTTTCTCATTAAAAACGAGAAAAGCACGAACAAATCGTGCTTTTAATTTTTATTTTCCTAAAAACTGCTGGCTGTTTTCCTTTTCATAATCTTGAATGATGTAGAAAAGCCCTGTCACCATCTGCTCCGTAGCATACTGACTCAGGGAATTGCTGGTCGTACCGCTGCCCTCATTACCAAGGAGTGAGCCGAGCATAGAGTTCGCACTTGTTACATTATTGATGGCTCTCACTATCCCAAATTCATTCAGTTTTTCATCTACTTTCGGTGTAAATGCAGAAACCAACTTATTATAAGTCTTTTCTCTCAAAATCTGGGTTGCTGTTCCAGCTTCTCCCTGCATGATACGAGACACATCATCACTAGTAAGGCTGTTCACCGCATCTACCAAAATAGGCTCTGCTATCGTAGCTGTAAAAGAGGCCGTTTCTGCTATATATTCTTTCTCTTTTTTTACCAAATCTGGAGAAATTTTTCCCAAAACACTATTCATTTTTTTCAAACCAGAAGGCATAGCACTGTCAATCAATGGACTCTGAAGAAATTCGTTTTTATTCTTAAAGACCTTCATCCCTTTAGAAACTCCGCCCAATAAAACTCTTTTGATCACTGCTACTCCTATGGCTGATGTAGCTATCGCTGTGCAGGACTGCACTGCTGCCACTCCTACTGCTGCCGCTGCCACCGAAGTGATTATTACTGTTTTTACTTTCATAAAATTACATTTAAATATTGAAAAATGACAAAATTCTTGCCAAAAATTTATTTTTTCAAAAAAAACCTTGCCACAAAATTATGGCAAGGTAAGTAAAATATTGAAATAATATGATATTTTTTGTTTTAGCTTTTAAGAAAATTCTCAATCAAAACAATAAGTAATATTCTCAAAATCGTTTGTTGTAAGTTATTGGTAAGCAGTTTTCAATTATGACAAACTTTTTAGAAAAACCAATGAACCGCCGTGAACCAATAACTACCAACTAAACATATGCAAATGTAGCATTTTTATGCCGAAATATCAAGAAAAATATATGAAATCTCATTTCTGTTTAGGTTTATTTCTTACCTTTGGAGGCTAATTTGGTTTTATGTTTATTAAGAATTTAACTCTTCAGAATTTCAAAAATCATTCATCACAATTTATGGAATTTTCTGCTCAAATCAACTGTCTGGTGGGAGATAACGGTGTCGGAAAAACCAACATTCTAGATGCCCTACATTATCTCTCTGTTGGGAAAAGTTTTTTAGGAAATTCTGACTTAAATAACATTACCGAAAATAAAGATTTTTTCTCGATAGAAGCGCTTATTTTCAATGAAAATAAAGAAGACATCGTCAGAATAATCCAAAATAAAGAGAGCAGAAAAATCATCAAAAAAAATGATAAAAACTATTCTAAAATAGCTGACCACATAGGATATTTGCCTTCCGTAATGATTTCGCCATATGACCAAAATCTCATTTCGGACAGCTCCGAAAGCAGAAGAAAATTTATGGATACCATGATTTCTCAGACTGACCGCGAGTATCTTTTCAGCCTTATTCATTATCAAAAAACACTTCAACAGAGAAATGCTCTTCTCAAAAATTTCCAAAAATCACGGACTTTCGATTCAGACAGCCTAGAAATCTATGATGAACCTTTGATAAAATACGGTCAAATTATTTTTGAAAAAAGAAAGAAATTCATCCATGAAATCATTCCTATTTTACAGGAGTATTATGCTATAATTTCTAATCAAAAAGAAGAAGTTCTTATTTCATACCAGTCTGATTTAGAGCAAGATTTCAGAATTTTACTTGTAGAAAATTTAGAAAAAGACAGAATTCTGACTTACACTTCCAAAGGCATTCACAAAGATGACTTGCTATTCGAAATGAATGGACAACTAATAAAGAAAATAGGTTCACAAGGACAACAAAAATCCTTTTTAATAGCCCTAAAACTATCTCAGATGAATTTACTGAAAAAACTCACTGGGAAAACTCCTATTTTGCTTCTTGATGATATTTTTGACAAATTAGATGATTCAAGAGTTCATCAACTAGTAAAACTTGTAAACAAAGAACATTTTGGGCAGATTTTCATCACAGACACTCACAAGGAACGCACTGAAAATGTAGTAAAAAATATCACTGAGGAAAGTAAAATTTTTGAAATTTAAATTGAAAATTATCAGACCTTAAAAACTTTTTTATACAATTTACCCAAAGGTTTTTCCAAATAGTTGTAACTAAACAATCCAAAAAGAATAACAACTACCATCACAAGAAAAGGCCATATATAACTATCTGCTACATTTTCTTTTAGATATTTAACCACAACCATACCTAAATAATAGTGTATCAGATACATAGAATATGATGCTACCCCTATCTTGCAGAGTAATGGTTGTGCTATAAATTCTACCTTTTGAGAAGCATAGACAAACACCATAAAAAAAGCAAAGGCAATCATTGAAAATATAATCAGTGGAAAATAAAATTTATCTTTCACTATGTTAATTAAAAACAAAAAAATAATATAGTAAATATATTTTTTCTTGGTCTTATCATTATACAAAAGATACAGAAAAATCCCTATCAAAAACCAAAAACAATTATCAAAAAAAGCAAGTGCTCTCCCATAAATTTTGAATAAATAAGCTTGCTCAGCTGTTAATGAAAATGTTGTCTGTAAAACATTCTGTCCTGTAGATGTATAAAACAACATGAAAATAGGTGTTAGTGTAAAACAAATAATTACATAATAATTTATAAATTTTTTCTTATTTATAAAATATAATAATCCTATCAATGTATAAAAACAAATTTCCACCCAAAGACTCCAAAAAGCTCCATCTAAATAATAATACCTAACCCTACCAAAAAAAACATTTATAAATGTAGGATCTATAAATGTATTCGCTATCAAGTAATTAGAAAACAATTTAGAGTTAGCATATCCTTCTCCTGTATAGAAAAACCTAAAAAAAACAAAAATTATCGTAGAGCAAATAAGCATTGCTGGAGACAAACGAAGAAACCTCTTAACTATAAAATCTCTATAATTTTTAGTATTTTCTAGCGAGGAATAAATCACAAAACCGGAAATAATGAAAAATAGCTGCACTCCTAACGCCCCCCATGCAACCTTTTCTCCTACATCTGGATAGTTAAGATAATAATGAGACAAAATAACCATAACTACAGCTACCACTCTAAGTACATCTAATACATTTACTCTGCCTTTTTTCTCCGTTGTGTAGTTTTTTTCCATATATGATTTATTTCTATTTTCACAAAATTACATATTTAAATATCATATAAAACAAAAAGACTTCTGAAATTTCAGAAGTCTTATGTGGTTTCTCCAGGAATCGAACCAGGGACACACGGATTTTCAGTCCGTTGCTCTACCAACTGAGCTAAGAAACCATTCTTATTTGCTTCTCTGTTATTGATTAAAGCGATGCAAAGATACATCTTTTTTTTATAAAAACAAATTTTATTTTAATTATTTTTATTTTTTTCTTCAAATTCTTTCAATTGATCACTTATTTCTTCCAAAACAGGCTTAATAGTATCCTCAGGTAAATCCCTGATTCTGATATACATAAGACCATCTATAGCATCATTAAAATTAGGATCGACATTGAATGCAACAACTTTTGCATTTTGCTTAATATATTTCTTTATCAGCACTGGCATACGCATTTCTGGCTCGAAATCATCTATCAACTTATCAAATTTGTTCAAATCATTGTCCAAATCCTCAAAGAAAAGATTTTTATCTCGCTCACTGAGATGCACCTTATAGTCATTTTTAGGATGAACATGCTGCGCTACTGCTGGATCAAAATAATTGGAACGCATGAATTCTATCATTAATGATTTAGAAAAATCCGAAAATCTGCTACTGATACTCACCCCACCCATCAAAAATTTATGATTTGGATTTCTCAAACAAACATGGACAATCCCTCTCCACAAAAGGAACAACGGCAGAGGCTTCTGCTGATATTCCATAGAAATATAAGCACGCCCCATTTCTATAACTTTATTGAAGAAAGGATGCAATTCCTGATCAAAATCAAATAATGAATTGGTATAAAACCCTTTTATTCCGTGCTTTTTCATCACTTCTGCTCCCAGCGCCATTCTATAAGCTCCTACGATTTTTTGGTCAGAATTATCCCAAAGAATAAGGTGATGATAGTGTTTATCGTACTCATCCAAGTCAAAAGGAAGATTAGTCCCCTCTCCTACAGCTCTGAAGGTCAATTCTCTCTGACGACCGATTTCGCGCATCATGGAAGGAATTTCATCAAATGTTGTGAAAAACACATCATAATTGTTATTTGAAAACAATACTTTCCCTTCCTTTTTCTTGAGGTTTTCTATATCTTGTAAAATATCCTCCAAAGGCGTTTCATCGATGATGTTTTCTACTACTTCTTCTTTTTTAGGAGTGACATTTAGGTTTTTCACTTTCAAGAATTCTGCTACAGATTTTCGGTCTTCAAAATAAGACTTCATCATGTAGACTTTCCTTCTCAAAAAGTTTTCTAGTTCTTTTGTAGTTTCATAATCTGATAATACTTTAGGACTTACAGGCCTTCCTATTCTTATTTTTATAGGTTTCTCCCTTTTGTTCACCATTTCGGAAGGAAGCAAAAGCGTCTGCAAATCTGGATGAATTTTGGAAGCTGAATAAAAAAACTTGCTATTCTTCGCATGAAAATACATCGGGACCACAGGAACATTCGCTTTTTTTATCAATTTCATAGCTGGATTTTCCCATTCTTTGTCCAAAATTTCATGAAACTCATTATTCTTATTAGAAACCTCTCCCGCAGGAAAAATTCCAAGACAATGCCCCTCGCTCAGATGTCGCAACGCTTCTCTCATCCCAGACATACTGTTGTATGCTTCTTTTCTTCCCTCAAATGGATTTACAGAAATCACATACGGAGCCATCGGTTCTATTTTGGTTAAAAGAAAATTTCCCATCACCTTAAAATCAGGACGGATTTCTGATAAAATTTTACACATTATCACGCCATCCAAAGCCCCCAGCGGGTGATTTGCCACCAATATAAAAGGCCCTGTTTTTGGGATTTTAGCCAAATCTTCTTGAAAAGCCAAGTATTTGACATTCAGCTCCTCTAACAGTTTATTGAAAAAATCCTGCCCTTCATAATTTTTAACCTTATCATAAAGAGCATTCACTTTATTTATTTTTGCAAATTTCATAACAGCCGAAACCGCAGGACTTGCGAAAATCCCGAATTTATCTAGTCCAGAGGCTGTCATCAAATCTTTTTTAGAAATAAGACTCATATCTTTTATCCATTTATTATCATTTGCACCGTAGTTTTAGTAATCTGCTCCAAAAGAACATTTTTACCTTCATACAGCTTATCCAAATTTTCTAACCTTGCATTTCTTATCGTGAATAGAGACACATTTTTAACTATCTCAGTATTAAAATCCTGCTCCAACTCAGCCTCCAATTCATCTACATTATTAAATTTATCCTCCAAACAAAGCGCCAGAGATATCGCCGAATTCTGCATCAGAGAAACTTTGATATTTCTTTTTGCTAACTCTCTGAAAATAAAACTAATATGATCTTCTGCTATGAACGAAAAATCTCGCGTCGAAATACGCATAAGAACCTGATTTTCTTTTAGAATATAACTTTCCAAAAGCTGATTTTCAGTTGATATTCCTATTTTCGTTCCTGCTTTTTCTGGGTTGATAAATGACTTCACAAAAAACGGAATACTCTTCTGTTTCAGTGGCTGCAGGGTTTTTGGGTGAATTACCGAAGCCCCATAATACGCCATTTCTATAGCTTCCTCGTAGGAAATATTAGAAAGAAGCTCCACATTTTCAAACTTCCTTGGGTCGCCAGTCATCACCCCTGGAACATCTTTCCAAATTGTCATATCCTTGCCATCTAAACAATAAGCAAAAATCGCCGCGGAATAGTCAGACCCCTCACGCCCCAGAGAAACCGTAAAATTATTTTCATCCGAACCTATAAATCCCTGAGTTACATAGGTTTTAGTTTTATCTAATTGAGAAATATTCTTCTCTGTATCTTCCCAGTTTACCACTCCTTCACGGTAGTTAGTGTCAGTTTTTATAAAATCACGAGCGTCCAGCCACTGGTTACTCACTTCATTATCAGAAAGATACACGCTTAATATTTTTGATGAAATCATCTCTCCACAGGTTACAACTTGGTCATAAACAAAATTGTAATTAGGAGATTTATTCCTTCTAAGGAAAGATTCTATATCATCAAAAAACAATTTGATTTCACTGAAAACATGGTGGTTTTCATCAAAAAGTCCTTTTGCAATTTGGATATGTTCTTCCTTTATTTTAGCTATTTCCTGCTGATAGTTACTTTTATTAAAATAAAATTCCACTACTCTTTCCAGTGCATTAGTAGTCTTTCCCATAGCCGAAACGACTATCAGACACCTCTCAAAGCCTTGTATACTAAGCACTCTGAGTACATTTTTCACACTATCAGCATCTTTCACAGAAGCTCCTCCAAATTTGAATATCTTCATCGAGATTTTTTTAATTCATTTATAGTCTTCCACTCAAACTTACAAAAGTATTAAATAAGATTGATATAAAAAAGTATATTTTTCGGTATAAATTTACGATTTTTGTAAATCTTTTAAATTAAACAAGTTATGACAGACCAAACTTTACAATCTTTGGGAGAATTTATCATTGATAAACAGGATGATTTCAAGTTTTCAAGTGGAGAACTTTCCAGATTATTAAGCTCCATAAAAATAGCCTCTAAAATCGTAAACAGAGAAGTAAACAAGGCTGGAATCGCAGATATTCTTGGTAAAGCTGGCAACGAAAATGTACAAGGCGAGGAACAGATGAAACTAGATGTTTTTGCCAATGATATTTTCATAGATGCCCTTTCTCACAGAGAAATCGTGTGTGGTATCGCATCAGAAGAAAATGAAGATTTCATAGAGATAAAAGGAAACGAGAACAACGCCCACATGAACAACTATGTGGTGCTGATAGACCCACTAGACGGCTCATCTAATGTAGATGTCAATGTATCTGTGGGAACTATTTTCTCCATATACAGAAGGGTAACTCCAGCAGGAACACCTGTAAAAATAGAAGATTTCTTACAAAAAGGTGTAAATCAGGTAGCGGCAGGATATGTTATTTATGGTTCATCCACGATGCTGGTTTATACGACAGGAAACGGAGTAAATGGCTTTACGCTAGACCCATCAGTAGGGACTTATTTCCTATCTCATCCTAATATGACTTACCCTAAAACAGGTAAAATCTACTCTGTCAATGAAGGAAACTACGCTAAATTCCCACAAGGAGTAAAAGAGTACATCAAATATTGTCAAGAAGAGGAAGGAAACAGGCCTTATACATCCAGATACATAGGCTCATTAGTTGCTGATTTTCATAGAAATATGATAAAAGGCGGTATCTACATCTACCCTTCCTACGCCCATGCACCAAATGGAAAACTTAGACTGCTTTACGAGTGTAATCCTATGGCTTTCTTAGCTGAACAAGCTGGAGCAAAGGCTACAAACGGCTTCCAAAGAATCCTAGAAATAGAACCTACTTCACTACACCAGAGAGTTCCTTTTTTCTGTGGAAGTGTAGAAATGGTGGAAAAAGCAGAAGAATTTATGGCAAAACATAAATAATTTTTGATAAAATTTTATTTAAAATAAAAAAGTTCTACCCAAAAAGTAGAACTTTTATTTTTTTATTTCTTTCGGATGAGCCACAGCCCTATGAAAGTGAGCAATCCATTGATAATCAGAAGCTCTAGACCAATTTTAAATTCACCGAAAATATCCGATTGATATTTGTCTATCAAGAAAGAAAGTGTAGGTGCTATGATGCAAATATACGGCACCAAATGGTCTTTCACTTTGTATTTAGTAAAAATCCCAAAAGCAAACAAACCAAGCAGCGGCCCGTAAGTGAAGCCTGCCAATTTCAGGATAAGTCCAATCATAGAGGCATCATCTATCCACTTGAAAACCATCACCATAATGAGGAAAGAAATCGTCACCAAAATATGCACTTTCTTTCTGAAAGTTTCTTTTTTGGTGTGAGCCCAGTCCTTATCTTTAATTCCAAAAATATCAATACAAATAGAAGAAGTAAGCGCTGTCATCGCCCCATCGGCACTTGAACAAAAGGCCGAAATAAGCCCTATAATGAAAGTAACCCCTATCAGCGGAGACATATATTCCAAAGCCGCCGTAGGAAACAGCCTATCCTTCACCGCGGTGATGTTTTTCTGCTCCGCGAACAAATGAAGCATTCCGCCCATATAAAGGAACAAAGTAATCATCCCCAGCAAGATGAAAGTAAGCACCAGCATATTTTTCTGGCTGTCTTTCAGGTTAGAAACAGAGATGTTTTTCTGCATCATATCTTGGTCTATCCCTGTCATCGCAATAGTAATGAACGCCCCCGCCAAAATCTGCTTCACGAAGAAACTTCCATTCATCACATTCGTATCAAAAACACGAAGGTAGCCCCTTTCGCTCATCATCGAAAGACTTTCAGAGAAGCTGATATTCATATGATGAAGGATATAAATCACCGTTGCCACCAATCCCAAAAGCATCGCTGTGGTCTGGATAGTATCTGTCCAAATGATGGTTTTCACGCCGCCTTTGTAGGTGTAAAGGATAATCATCAAAAGAGTGAGCAAAGTCGTAAGCCAAAACGGAACGCCCAAGCTGTCCAAAATCATCACCTGCAATATATTTACCGCTAAATAAACCCTTGCCGTAGCACCCACCAATTTAGAAACGATGAAAATAATCGCCCCTGATTTATAGGTACTTTCGCCCATTCGCTCTTGGAGGTAAGTATAAATAGAAGTAAGGTGCATTTTGTAATAAATCGGCAGCAGAATGTACGCCACCACGATATAACCGATGATATAGCCGAAAGTAATCTGCAAATACTGGAATCCATCCGTTCCTACCGTTCCTGGCACACTCACAAAAGTAACCCCAGAAAGCGTAGAACCTATCATTCCGAAAGCTACCAATTTCCAGTTTCCAGAGCGGTTTCCTATGAAGAAACTATCATTGTCACTCCCCTCGCTTGTAATCCAAGATATCAGCATCAAAAGTCCAAAATATCCAATAACAATATACAAAAGTAATAATGGCGAAAGCATACTATTTTTTTATTTCTAATTATATTTTACTTTTTAAAATCCTCCTTTAAAATGGAATACCGAACGAAATCCAAGAATTTTCCGTTTTTATAAATTTCCTGTCTGAGGACAGCCTCCTGCCTCATTCCACTTTTCTCCATCACTCGCCCTGAAGCAGGATTGTGCGGAAAGAAATTAGCGAACATTTTATTTAGATTTAAGACTTTAAACCCAAAAGCCAGCACCTCCGCCATGGCTTCCGTCACATAACCTTTGTTCCAAAATTCTTTCCCCAGCCAGTAGCCGATTTCCGCCTTTTGATTGGCTTTATCCCAGTGATGAATTCCTATAAGCCCCATTATCAAGCCGTTTTCTTTATTTCGGATAGCAAAAACAAAATCCGTTTCGTTCTCAAAACCTTTGTCCACCACCTCGTGGATTAAAAACTCGACATCCTCCTCCTTGTAGGGATAGGGTATGTTTGCGGTGTTTTCTGAATAAACCTTATCAGAATCCAGATAATGAATAATGTGCTGCATATCGCCTTCCACAGGACGGCTGAGAATGAGCCTTTCAGTAGTCAAAACAGGAAATTCCTTTTTCATAATCTTTTAAATAAAACCACATTGGCAAAAGTAATAAAAAAAGTATTGAAAAAGCTAATAAAGTCGGTTTTATGCAATTGAAAGCTGTTTTATAGAGATTGAAACACCTTTATCAAGGTTGTTATTTATCAAATTTGATTTAATCTTAAGAAGCCTCCTGTTTTTTACCCTTTTCCTCTTTTTACTAAATAAAACCCCAGTATCAATATGTGAACCACGCTAAAAACCAACAGATAAAATAGCCATAATAAACTTGCTCCCCATTTAGAATGAAAAAACAATTTGTAATACAAAACACCATTATATAGAAAATAAACAACTATATTTTTGTAAAAAAATCCCTTGCTAAATCTATATGATATGAGTATTAATGCAAGACAAATTATTGATACCAATCAGGTAAATATTATATCTTCCATGATTTAATAATCTTTTTATCTTCACAAATTTACAAAAATAAAAGAGCCATGCCTTTTAGTATGACTCTTTGTTATTTATATTCTTTCTTTTATGATTTCATCTATAATTTCAGGATTGATAAGCGTAGAAGTATCCCCAAAATTATCATCTTTTCCTTCGGCTATTTTTCTTAGGATACGCCTTACAATCTTACCCGAACGGGTTTTCGGCAGTGCAGAAACAAACTGAATTTTATCCAGCTTCGCAATAGGCCCCACTTGGTCAGAAATCAACTGGTTAATCTCCCTGCGGACTCTATCTCTGTTTCTATCTTCGCTGGCATCCTTTAAAATCACATATCCATAAAGAGCATTTCCTTTTATCTCGTGCGGGTAACCTACTATTGCGCTTTCGGCTACGGACTGGTGCTCATTCACAGCATCTTCTATCGGTGCTGTACCCAGATTATGCCCTGATACGATGATGACATCATCCACTCGCCCTGTAATTCTATAATATCCTACCTCATCTCTCAGAGCCGCATCTCCTGTGAAGAATTTTCCTGGGAAAGTAGAGAAATAAGTTTCGCGATATCTCTCGTGGTCGCCCCATATTGTCCTTGCAATAGACGGCCAAGGTAATTTGATGCAAAGATTTCCTTCCACCTGATTACCAGAAATTTCGTTTTTCTGCTCATCCATCAGCACAGGCTGAACTCCTGGCAGCGGAAGTGTAGCATACATAGGCTTTGTAGGAGTAATGAACGCCAGTGGAGAAATCAGAATCCCCCCTGTTTCGGTCTGCCACCAAGTATCCACTATCGGGCATCTTTTTTTACCAACATTGTCATTATACCAGCGCCAAGCCTCATCATTAATAGGCTCTCCCACTGTTCCGATTACTCTGAGCGAACTCAAATCATGTTTTTCCACCCATTCTGCACTTTCCTTTTCTAAAGAACGAATAGCAGTAGGCGCCGTGTAGAAATGGGTAATCTTATGTTTTGCAATGGTCTGCCAGAATCTATCAGGATTCGGATAAGTAGGAATCCCTTCAAAAATCACAGTCGTAGCGCCATTTACCAGAACTCCATACACCGCATAAGAATGCCCTGTAATCCAGCCTATATCGGCAGTACACCAGAACACATCATTTTCTCTATAATTAAATACATTTTTAAAGGTATAACCTGTGTAGACCATATAACCTCCACAAGTGTGAAGCATTCCTTTTGGTTTTCCTGTAGAACCTGATGTATAAAGGATAAACAAAGGATCTTCTGCATCCATGATTTCAAAAGAATTATTTACTTCAGCTTTATCCAAAAGTTCTTGAAGCCAAAAATCTCTCCCTTCTTTCATGGTAACTTGGCATCCTGTTCGTTTTACAGTCAGCACTTTTTCTACACTCGGGCAGTTTTCTAATGCTTCATCTACGATACCTTTAAGCTCTATTTTTTTACTCCCTCTGTAGCTTCCATCAGAACAGATAACCAATTTACATTCGCAGTCATTGATTCTAGAGGAAAGTGCCGCCGAAGAAAACCCAGCAAAAACCACCACATGAACAGCGCCAATTCTCGCACAAGCCAGCATGGCTATCGGCAGTTCTATGACCATCGGAAGGTAAATGCAGACTCTGTCGCCCTTTTTCACTCCTTGGCTACGAAGAACAGCTGCCATCTTCCCTACTCTCTCATGAAGTTCTTTGTAAGATAGCTTAACTGCTTCTTCATCAGGGCTGTTAGGCTCCCAGATGATCGCTGTTTTATCAGGATTTTCCGCTAAATGGCGGTCGATACAGTTCTCTGTAATATTGAGTTTTGCATTCTTAAACCATTCTATTTTAGCATTATGCACATCATATTCCAGCACACTATCCCATTTTTTGTTCCAGATAAAATTTTTATCTGCTATCTGTTCCCAAAATTTTTCAGGGTCGTTTACTGACTTTTCATATTGCTTAAAATAGTCTGGAAGACTTTCTATCAGATACTTACTCATTTAGGAGAATTATTAAATAAAGTTAATTCTATATTGTACAAATTTTAAGCCGGCAATTTAAGAAAATTTAATGAAATATGATTGAAAATCACTTATTTTTTTTGAACATTTCTTCCAGTGGAATTTGATTTTCTGAATGGCTGATCAAAACGATATTTTTTAAATAATCAACCGCTTCATCTCTATTTTTTGATTTTAAAGATATTATTTTTTCTAAAAAAATCAAAATATATTTTTATTTCGCTTTTGGTTCTATTTTTTTTCATATCTTTGTAAGAATGAAAAAGCAAGAATTTTTAGAAAGTTTGTTGAGAGCAGATTTCTGCTCAAAAAGATATTTTATTTATTAAAACGAGGCTCAGTTGGCTTCGTTTTTTTTATGTTTAAAACTAAAAAACTAATGAACTATGCTGGCAATATCTCATTTTAGCCCAAAGAAAATCGAGCATATTTTAGACCAAGCTCTTGAAATGGCAAATGGTAAAAAATACACGGCTCAAGACGAAATTTTCGTTTCCAATCTTTTTTTCGAAGACAGCACCCGCACCAAAATAAGCTTTGAAATGGCAGAAAGAAAACTTGGGCTTTCTGTTATTCCTTTTGACACTTCGCAGAGCTCCGTAAACAAAGGCGAAAGCCTCTACGACACCGCGAAAACATTAGAAAGCATCGGGCTAAATCTCTTGGTAATTCGCCACGGACAAAACCAATATTATGATGAGCTGAAAAACATCAAAATTCCTATTATCAACGCTGGAGACGGCACAGGAAACCACCCGAGCCAGACCATGCTGGATCTGATGACCATAAAACAAGAATTTGGTTCTTTCAAAGACCTAAAAATCGCCATTGCAGGAGATGTGAAACACAGCCGCGTTGCCAATTCTGCTTGTGATATTTTGAGAAAATTAGGCGCAAAAGTCTATTTCTCAGGCCCTAGAGAATGGTTTGACGAAGGCAGTCTGATGAACGGAACTTACCGAGAAATCGATGGACTAATTCCAGAAATTGATGTCCTCATGCTCCTAAGAATACAGCACGAAAGACATCACCAAAAAATAAAATATTCTCTAGAAGAATACCTCAGAAAATATGGGCTTACCAAAGAGCGAGAAAAGAAAATGAAGCCCAACGCCATCATCATGCATCCTGCACCAGTAAACAGAAATGTGGAAATAGACTCCGACTTGGTGGAATGCTCCCGCTCCCGAATTTTCAAACAAATGGAAAACGGAGTTTTCGCACGGATGGCTATTTTAAAAAATACTTTGGAACAAAAAGGCTTTACATTCAAAGAAATAAAATAAATAATATGAAAATTATTAAAAACGGAAAAATCCTTGACCAACAAGGGAATTTAGTCCAAAAAGACATTCAGATAGAAAATGGTCTTATCACCAAAATTTCTGAAAACATAGAGAATCCAAACGCCGAAATCATAGACGCCGAAGGGAAATTCATCAGCCCTGGGTTTATCGATGTGCATGTCCATCTTCGTGAGCCTGGCGGCGAACACAAAGAGACCATCGCTACAGGCTCCATGGCAGCTGCAAAAGGTGGATACACCACTATCTGCCCGATGCCAAACACCAATCCTGTTCCTGACAGAGCCGAGCGTTTCGATGATTTATTAAAAAGAATCCAAAAATCCGCTGTCATAAAAATAAGACCTTATGGAGCTATTACGGAAGATTCCAAAGGCGCAAAACTAACTGATTTTCAGGTTTTAAAAGAAAAAGGCGCCATAGGATTTACTGATGACGGTGTAGGAATTCAGGAAGCTGGCGTAATGTATGAAGCCATGCAGGAATCCACCAAGGTAAATCTACCCATCGTAGCCCACTGCGAAGATAATTCGCTTATTTTAGGAGGCTGTATTCATGATGGAAAAAAAGCCAAAGAATTAGGACTAAAGGGCATTCCAAGTGTTTGTGAATCAGTGCATATCGCTCGTGATATTTTATTAGCCGAAGCTGCTGGTGCACATTATCATGTCTGCCATGTTTCCACAAAAGAATCTGTGAGAGTCATCGCCGATGGGAAAAAGGCTGGAATCCGTGTAACTGCCGAAGTTTCGCCGCATCATTTGGTTTTAACCGAAGATGATATCCCTAATGCAGATACCAATTACAAAATGAACCCTCCGCTCCGCGCCAAAGAAGACCAATTGGCTCTAATCAAAGGGTTGGAAGAAGGCATCATTGACTGCATTGCGACCGACCACGCTCCACACACCGAAGATGAAAAAAGCCGAGGAATGTATGATTCGCCTTTTGGAATTGTGGGATTTGAGACCGCTTTCCCTGTCCTGCACACAAGATTTGTAAAAACTGGAAAATGGTCTCTGAAACAGCTCATCGACTGGATGACCATAAAACCAGCCGAGGTTTTTAACCTTGATAAAGTCGGAAAAATAGAAGTGGGATACCATGCTGACCTCACTTTCATTGACCTTGAAAAAACTCAAAAAGTAGACAAAAACACCTTCGTTTCCAAAGGAAGAAATACGCCTTTTGACGGCTGGGAATGCACAGGCTGGCCAGTAGCGACCTTTGTAAACGGAGAAATAGTTTATTAACCAAACACCAACTAATAAAAATGAACAAAAAACTCATATTAGAATCAGGAGAAGTTTTCTACGGAGAAGGCTTTGGAGCGGATACAGAAACCAGCGGCGAAGTGGTTTTCAGCACAGGAATGACTGGTTATCAGGAACTTATCTCCGACCCTTCCTTTTGTGGGCAAATCGTCTGCATGACCTACCCGCTCATTGGGAATTATGGAATCAATCGTGATGATTACGAAAGCATAGAACCAGCCATCAAAGGACTGATTGTCAAAGAACTCTGCGATATGCCTTCCAACTTCCGTTCCCAACTTACTCTGGATGAACTCTTTAAGAAAAAAAATCTTTCAGGAATTTCAGGGATTGATACCCGAAAACTAACCCGAATTCTCCGAAACAAAGGTGTAACGAAAGGAAAAATCGTCAATGCTGATGCAGATGAACAAAACATCATCAATGAACTGAAAGCCACCATTTTACCTAAAAATCAAATCGAGCAGGTTTCCACCAAAACGCCCTACGCCAACCCTGGCAGAGGCTTTAAAGTAGTGCTGATGGATTTCGGCGCAAAACTTGGCATCATCCGTGAATTATCCCAAAGAAACTGCGATATCACAGTGGTTTCTCACGATACCTCAGCCGAAGAAATCCTTCTAATGGCTCCTGACGGCGTAATGCTCTCCAACGGCCCTGGCGACCCACAGGACATTCCTCATGCACACGAAACTGTGAGAAAACTCCTTGGCAAAGTCCCTATTTTTGGGATTTGCATGGGACATCAGGTAATAGGTCTGGCGTGCGGTGCGAAGACTTTTAAACTAAAATTCGGGCACAGAGGAGGCAATCATCCTGTTTTGGATTTAAGGACCAATAAAGTCTCTATCACTTCCCAAAACCACGGCTATGCCATTGACCAAAACAGCCTGAAAGACACAGATTTAGAGGAAACCCACATCGCGCTGAATGACCGCACGAATGAAGGTGTCCGTCACAAGAAATACCCTTGTTTCTCTGTCCAATACCACCCAGAAGCAAGCCCAGGCCCAGAAGATGCCAATTATCTTTTTGATGAATTTATCAATCTGATGAGAGAAAATGCCGTTAAATAAAAAAACTTTTAATTCTAAAATCTAAATAAACATGAAGCGCACAGATATAAAAACCATTCTCGTCATAGGCTCTGGCCCTATCATCATAGGGCAGGCAGCGGAATTTGACTACGCAGGAACACAGGCCTGTCTATCCCTAAAAGAGGAAGGATACAGAGTCATCCTCATCAACTCAAACCCTGCCACCATCATGACCGATGCAGAAATCGCCGACAAGGTCTATATAGAACCGATTTCTTTGGAGTTCGTGAGCCAGATTATCCGAAAGGAACGCCCAGATGCTCTTTTGCCTACTTTGGGAGGACAGACAGGGCTGAATATGGCGATAGAACTAAAAAAATCAGGAATTTTAGATGAGTGTAAAGTAGAGGTTTTGGGAACTAAACTTTCTGCTATCAATCGCGCCGAAGACCGAGATTTATTCCGAGAACTGATGAACGAGCTGGGCGAACCTGTACCAGAATCGGACATTGTGAATACATTAGAAAGCGCCCTGAATTTCGCTGACAGAATCGGCTATCCTGTGATTGTGCGCCCTGCCTTCACCCTTGGAGGAACAGGCGGCGGTATCGCTTCTAATGAGCAGGAACTCACCGAAATCGTAGAACTTGGGCTAAAACACAGCCCTGTAAATCAGTGCCTTATAGAAAAATCTATCGCAGGATTCAAAGAGATAGAATACGAAGTAATGCGAGATTCTAACGACAACGCCATAGTGGTCTGCAACATGGAAAACATAGACCCTGTGGGCGTACACACTGGCGATTCTATAGTGGTTGCTCCCTCGCAGACCCTTTCTGACAGGGAATATCAGATGCTGCGAAATACTTCGCTGAAAATCATCCGTGCTTTGGGAATTGAAGGTGGATGTAATGTGCAGCTGGCTTTGGACCCACATTCGTTTAATTATTATGTAATCGAGGTTAATCCGAGAGTGTCCCGTTCATCGGCTTTGGCGAGTAAAGCTACAGGCTACCCTATTGCTAAAATCGCGGCTAAAATCGCTGTGGGACTGACTTTGGATGAAATCATAAATCCTGTAACGGGCAAGACTTATGCTTGTTTTGAACCTGCTTTGGATTATGTAGTTACCAAATTCCCTCGTTTTCCGTTTGATAAATTTGAAACGGCGGACAGAAGATTATCCACACAGATGAAAGCCACAGGCGAAATCATGGCCATCGGAAGAAACTTTGAAGAATCTCTCCAAAAAGCCATCCGTTCACTGGAAACGGGCATTCAGCATTTGGGATTAAAAGAAAAACAAGCCCTTGCCCTAACCGAGGAAGAAATAGAAAGAAGAATAAAAATCTGCGATGACGAGAGGCTTTTCATCATTGGAGAAGCACTGCGCAGAGGCTACGACTGGGAGAAAATAGTGGAATGGAGCAAAATAGATAAATTCTTCATTTGGAAAATCAAGAAACTCATTGATTTTGAGGCTGAAATAAAAAACAATCCATTTAACAAAGATATTTTAATCAAGGCTAAAAAATTAGGTTTTTCTGACCTTAATCTGGCCCACCTTTGGAACTGTGCGCAGAGGGAAATTTTTAATTTTAGAAAAGAAAACGGCATCATGCCTGTTTATAAAATGGTGGATACTTGTGCAGCCGAGTTCGAGTCCGAAACGCCTTATTTCTACGGAACTTACGAGGAAGAAAACGAATCCATTGCCAGCGACAAGGAAAAAATCATCGTGCTGGGTTCAGGGCCTATCCGTATCGGGCAGGGCGTGGAGTTTGACTACGCAACGGTGCATTCTGTATGGGCGATTAAGGAAATGGGCTGTGAGGCGATTATCATCAATAATAATCCTGAGACCGTTTCTACGGATTTCTCCATTTCGGATAAATTATATTTCGAGCCGCTGACCGAGGAAGATGTGATGAACATCATCGACCTTGAAAAACCAAAAGGCGTGGTGGTGCAGTTCGGCGGACAGACGGCTATCAATTTGGCTGATAAACTGGCTTCCCACGGAGTGAAGATTTTAGGAACTTCATTAGAAGATTTGGACAGAGCCGAAAACCGAGACAAATTCGAGAAAGCACTGCAAGATTTAGGTATTCCTCAGCCGAAAGGAAAAACTTCCACTTCAAAAGAAGAAGCCATAAAAATTGCTAATGAAATCGGCTATCCTGTGCTTGTCCGCCCAAGCTATGTTTTGGGAGGAAGGGCGATGGAAATCGTTTATACAGAGGAAGAACTCGCTCATTACATGGAAAATGCAGTGGAGGCAAGCCCTGAACACCCTGTGTTGATTGACCGATATCTAACAGGGAAAGAAGTGGAAGTAGATGCCATTTCTGATAGCGAAACTACCATAATCCCTGGAATCATGGAACATATCGAGCGGGCGGGTGTGCATTCGGGTGATTCCATTGCGGTGTATCCTCCTCAAAATCTGACACAAAAGCAGATAGACACGCTCTCTGACTACACACAGAGACTTGCCAAAGGACTGAATATCATTGGACTAATGAACATCCAATATGTAATTTCTGATGGAGAAGTATTTGTCATAGAGGTCAATCCTCGCTCATCCAGAACCGTTCCATTTTTGTCCAAAATCACTGGCGTTCCGATGGCAAAATTAGCCACAAAAGCCATTCTCGGAGCGAAACTAAAAGATTTGGGCTATCAAAATGGACTTATTCCTAATAAAAAGGGCGTCTATGTGAAAGTTCCTGTTTTTAGTTTTAGTAAATTGTCCAAAGTGGATATTTCCCTCGGCCCTGAAATGAAATCCACAGGAGAAGTGATGGGTAAAGACCAAACCCTAGAAAAAGCCCTATACAAAGGACTTATCGGCGCTGGAAGAAAAGTTCCTACCCATGGAGCGATTCTCTTCACGGTTTCTGACAAAGACAAAGCTGAAGCCGTGGGACTTGCGAAAAGATTTAGCGATATAGGTTTTAGAATATGGGCTACGGAAGGAACAGCGAAATTCTTTGAACAACATGGCGTAAAAACCAAAATAGGCTACAAAATAGGCGAAGAAGATGTAAACCTGATAGACCTCATCCACAAAGGAAAAGTGCAGTATGTGGTAAATACCACCACCAAAGGAAAACAATCTGAGCGGGACGGCTTCCAAATTCGCCGTATGTCAGTAGAAAACGGAGTCCCATGCCTTACCTCTATGGATACCGTAGAAGCTATTCTAAAAGTGCTGGAATCCCTTACTTTCAGCATAGATGCGATGTAACATGAAACAATTTCTCATTTCAAAGACAACTGATGTGATTGATGCACCTGTAGCATTGGTATATAAAATTGTTACTGATAACAAAAACTTTCAGTGGCGAAAGGAAGTGGAAAACATTGAGCTATTGGAAAATGGTTTTATTGAATACTACAAAGGTGGTGGACACACTATTTTTAGTAATATTCAAAAGAAAGAAAATGAGTATTATGCCTTTACAATGGAGCACAAACTATTCTATGGAGAATGGGAAGGAAAATTTGAATCATATAACGGAGGAACTAAAATTTGTTTTCAAGAGAAAATACATATCAAAAACTTCTTTTTAAGGCTTGTGGCACCTCTATTTTGGAATTTGAAATGCATACAGCAGAAGTATATCATAGCATTAAAAAAGGAAATCTATGAAAACCAATAAATACTTGCATTTGTGGTTGCCTATAATGGGACTACACGCTCTTCATCAAGTAGAAGAGAGTATTTCCTTCTGGCAATGGTATATTGATTTTGTAGATAAAATACCTTCTTGGCTCCAGCTTCCGAGAATTTCCGAGAATGCCCATTTAGTAAAAGCCCACCCTGAATATTTTGTGTGGGCTTCCATAGGGCAACTTACTTTGGTAGCGGTTATTGCTTTTTTATTTCGAAAAAATGAAAAAGCCACAAGAACTGCACTCACTTTGTATCTTGCAGGACTGAGTTTCTTCTTGGTATGGCACATTTTGATAAGTTATTTTACCCATTCCTATTCTCCTGTAATGGTTACCTGCCTGATGGGCGTTTATCTCATTCCGAAATGGGGAGTTCAGGTTTTAAAAAAGTAAATCTGTAAATTAGCAGACTAATAAATCTGATTTATGAATCCAATAATCAAACAATGGGACACAGCTAAGTCTCTAAAAAGAGCCAACCAATATGAAGAGGCACTAGCTATCTATGAAACGCTCTGCCCTAAGGTAGAGACAGAACTCTCGGATAATTTTGACAAAGCTATGTTTTTTGGGGATTACTTTGGCGTATTGGCAGATGTTGCCCAGTATGACAAAGCGGAAGCAATGGCTGCTAAAGCCTTAAAATACATAACTGAAAATGGGTATACTACTCTAAACTATATCTTCTATAACTATGGGAATATGTATCTTCATCAAGCTAAATGGGAAGAAGCTATTCCTTGGCTTGAAAAAGCGCTCAACAGAAATAGCGATGGGTGGATTAATGAAAAACAAAGAGCTTACTATGGCACTGCTTTAGGGGACGCACTATTCCATTTGGGGCGTATAGAAGAAGCTGAAGAAGAGTTCCTTAAGGCGGTAGAGGCAGGCAAAGCCACTGTAGCCAATAAGGATTGGGAACCTTTTTTCTACCTCAAAGAAATATACAAGCAAAAAGGTGACGAGAAACTAATGGCAAAATATGAAAAAATGTACCTTACCCGACTTAAAAAACTAAACGAAGAAGATCTTATCTATCCTCTATCAGAACATCGGGCAAACAGACAAGCCCTTGAAGACTGGAAAAAACTTAGTAACCTTTAATCATTTTACAAATAAAAACCTATGAACGAACAAGCAAGAAAACTCTATGACCAAGCCCAAGCGAATTACCCAAAATTGAAAACCCAAATAGAGGCACAAGTAGTACGTTGGTTTTGGGCAGCAGGAGGCGTGGGACTCTTTTCTTTAGAGCCTTTCTACTTTGAACAAAACCGTTTTCCAAAGTCTAAAATCCTAAAAGAAGCTCCAAAAGATACTGACAATAAGTATCAATATGGAGTAAATGGAAAAGATGAGATTATCGTGGAACGCAGTTATACTGAGTTTAAAGGGCAATGTTATGAAACATTTTATTTTCGGGAAGAAAATAAAATTGTTAGTTATCACTTTGAACATTCTGTTGAAAAAGAATGTATAAATACTATGATATTCATCTATAAGGACGGACTCTTGCAATCAATCCATTCCGCTTACGATAATAATGCTTGGAGAGAAAAGACTATGTACTATGAGGGGGACAAACTCATACGCCGCGAGACTAAAGGAGTTGATAATTGTTCAGACCCTATCAATGATACCCTCCTCTACACCTATGATAAGATAGAAGAACTCAATAGTATTACCAATAAAACAGGCCATGTTATATATCAGAAGAAAAATAAAAAAGGTTTTCTATACATCAGAACAATGAAAGAGTATTTTTAAATTTTCACTAACTTTGCGATTTAAATTATTCATTGTATTAGGTGAATGAAAAAGAAAATGATTTATATCCTTATATCCTTAATGTTATTCTTGCTCGTGGCAGGGGCTTACTATATATTCCGTCCTGCACTTTTTGCAAAACCTACGGGCAAGTATGCTGTTGGCACAGTAACCTACTGTGTAACCGACCCTAATAGGGAAG
>CAUSCF010000017.1:0-42708 GCA_963530295.1 uncultured Flavobacteriaceae bacterium | reverse complement strand
TTCTCTGATAAACATAATAATATAGATGGGCTCCTGCCTGTCTATTTTATTTTTGCACAAAAACATTTTTAACAAAATTTTTATAAAATGAACTAATATTTAATAAATAAATACTATTTTTGTCACTTGCTTTAAAAATAAGAAGAAAAATGAAGAAGAAGTTGTCAATTCAAAAAATCCTAATTACCTCTTTCGCTATGTTTTCTATGATATTTGGTGGAGGTAATTTCATTTTGCCACCGCTTTTGGGCATCAAGGCTGCCGATTCTTGGGATGTTGTAGCGATTGCATTTGGTATTTCTGGCGTTTTGATTCCTCTTATGGGCATTATTGCACAGGCAAAAATACAAGGAACGGTAATAGATTTCGGGAAAAAGGTGCATCCAGTGTTTGCGCTAGTTATAGGAATTTTGATTTACGGCATTTGTCTTTCTTTTCCTATACCGCGCACAGCATCAGTAGCTTACGAACTTTCCGTAAAGGACAGCATCGAGATTTCTTCTCTATGGTTTGGAGTTATTTATTTCTCGCTGGTGATGTATCTTTGTTTCAACCGAGGCAAGATACTGGACATTTTGGGCGAATATCTCACTCCTATCCTATTGATAATCATTTTGACTATCATTTTAGGAGCCGTATTTTTCGTTGATAACGAAATCCCAAAATCAAATTTAGAAAAACCTTTTTCGTTAGGGCTTTTAGAGGGCTATCAGACTTTTGACGGAATGGCTTCTATCATCATAGGCGCAGTAATCATCACCTCCCTAAATATGGATAATTCACTAGACTTTTCACAAAAAAGAAGACTTACCATCTATGCAGGTCTGATCAGCGGTCTGGCGTTATTCATCATTTATTCAGGGTTTATCTATACGGGCGCAGTGCTAAAATCTCATTTCCCATCGGATGACCTTCCTCGCTCAGAGGTTCTTTCTAAGGTAAGCTGGCATATTCTGGGCGATATCGGGAAAACATTACTGAGCGTAAGTGTCAGCATCGCTTGTTTCACTACTGCTGTCGGTATCATTACGGGAGCGGCAGATTTTATGAAAAATATTTTCGGAAATTCTGAATTGGTCTATAAGCTGGTAGTGGTTTTCTCTTGTATTTTAGGCGTTTTTGTAGGACAGACAGGCGTAGAAAACATCGTTTCTATTGCAGTTCCTGTTCTTGTGCTGATTTATCCTGTCATCATGGCTCTTATTTTGCTTAATTTCGTTCCAGAGAGCTGGACTTCGGTTTCTATTTTCAGAGGAGTTACGCTGGTTGCTGGGATATTTGCGATACCAGATTTTATGATAGCTATTGGTTTTGAGAGCTTTCAGCCTATTCACGACTATCTTCCTATTGCCTCTTATGGCTTGGCTTGGTTGCTGCCTTGTCTTTTCATTTGGTTTGTTTTATTTATTATCCAAAAAAACAAACGACTTTAACATTTTTTTAACTAAATAAAAGACAATATGCCGTTTTCAGTGTTATAAATTGTTAAAAATTAGGCATTTCTATTTTTATGCGTAATTTTGCAACCAAATTTAAATGATATGAAAAACGAAATTAATTATTTGAAAGTAGTAATCATGAGTTTGGTTTTAACCTTATTTTCTGTTTCAGCAAATGCTCAACAAAAAAAACACAACTACATCACAACTAACGAGCAGCTAGCAGAAGAGTTATCCGAAAAATACGGAATACCAAGTGGAGTTATCCTAGCTGTAGCCTTCGTAGAAACAGGCGGCGGAACAAGTAAAGGAGCTAAAACTTACAACAACCATTTCGGAATTGTAGGTAAGAATACAGTAACAAAATCAAAATACAAAAGTTTTGATTCCACAAGAGAAAGCTACGAGGCTTTCTGTCAGATTCTCTCAAGAAAAAAATACTACTCAGATTTAAAAGGTATCAAAGATACAGCTCAATGGGTGAAAGCCATAGCTGCAGCGGGATATTCTACCCAGCCTGTAGAATGGAAAAAAAGAGTCAAAATGATTATCGAAAAATTTAATTTATCTTAAAAACACAAGCTGTCTGAAAATCTAGACAGCTTTTTTTATTTAAAATTTGTTCGGTTTATGCAAAATAAATAAATTTGCGCTTCGTTGTAATAAAAAAAATTATTTTGAATAATAATAGAATTCACAGGGTGGTAATTTTGGTTACCTCCTGTTTTTTGGTCTATCTGTCAGCATCTATCCTATCATATGTATATGGATGGAAGTTTGAAGCTTTTGATAAAATAAATTTAGTTTCTGATATTTTTAAAAAATCAGAAGAAGAGCAAAATGCAAGTGGTGAATCCGCTATCGCAGGGAAAACAGCAGAAAAACCTGCTAAAGAAGCTGCACAAGAGGATTTTGAACTGTATAAAAAACCCGAATTTATCACTAATTTTCACAAAGGAGACAGCGTGGTTGCTTTGCCTATTTTAGCTCAGAAATTAACTGAACTGAAAAACACAGGAAAAGGCAAAATCCGTATCGCTTACTTTGGAGACAGTATGATAGAGGGCGACCTCATTACCCAAACGCTGAGAAAACTTCTACAGCAGGAGTTTGGCGGGCAGGGAGTTGGTTTTCTGCCGATGCATTCTAATGTAGCGCAGTTCCGCCAGACCGCTAGAGTTTCTGGAACGGGCTGGGAAAGCACCAATTTCATGACTCCTAAAGCACAAAATATGTACATCTCTGGACATACTTTCAGAGGTGCAGGAAGTGGAACCTACCAAGACAAAACCCTCACAGACGGTACTTTACCTATTCAAAAATATATTCTCTATGGAAAAACAGAAGGTGCTGAAATAGAGATAGATGGAATGGAACACACATTACAAGGAAATCATTTGGTTAATAGAAAAATATTAGCTGATGACACCGATAATACTCTAAAAATAAGATCTAAAACATCTTCATTATCAATATTCGGAGTTGGTTTTGAATCTGAAAACGGGATAATTTTGGATAATTTTTCATTCCGAGGAATCACAGGTGTGGAATTGAGCAAAATAAATGAGGATTTCTTAGCATCAATCCAAGAAGCCAATCCTTATGATTTGATTGTATTTCAGTATGGTGTAAATCTTTTATTTAGACCAAAAGATACCAACTATTCTCATTATGAAAAAATGATGCAGCCTATACTGAGCAAAATGCGAAAAGCCTTTCCTAAAACTGATTTCTTGCTGGTAAGTACCGCAGACAGGGCTTTTAGATATGGCGGAGAATACAAAACGGCTATTGGTATTCCTAATCTGATACAAACTCAAGCGAAACTGGCTTTTGATAACAAAATGGCATTTTATAACCAATTCGAATCCATGGGTGGAGAAAACTCTATCGTAAGATGGGCTACACAAAGTCCGCCACTGGCAAATAAAGACTACATCCACCCGAATGGAAAAGGTGCAGAGGTTTTAGCCGAAAAAATATACAATGCAATCATCCAAGACTACAAAAAATACAAACGAAAATAAATGAAACCATTACAAGAATTTTTTGCAACATTTGACTGGAACGCTTTCCTACAGCAGTTTCTATATGATAGTAAAAACCCGTTGCTGTTTAACAATGGTTTTTTTGTGTATTTTTTCACACTATTTATTTTATTATTCTTTGCTCTGAGGAATCATCACAAAGCCCGTAGATATGTATTCTGTCTTTTTTCGCTTTATTTTTTCTATAAGGCGAGCGGCTGGTTTGTCGGCTTGGTGCTGGTTTCAGCGGTGGTAGATTTCTTTTTATCCAACGCTATCTATAGAGAAAAGAGCAAAAGCAAGAAAAAATTCCTGCTGGTTCTGAGTATTTTATTTAACCTCGGAATGCTTTTCTATTTTAAATACACGGATTTCTTCATCGAGATTTCTAATTCTCTATTTGATACCAAATTCAATCCTTTGAACCTCATTCTTCCGATAGGGATTTCGTTCTATACTTTTGAAAATCTCAGTTATACGGTAGATGTTTATCGTGGAGAATTTAAGCCTGCAAATAAATTTTCTGATTATCTTTTGTTCTTGGCGTTTTTCCCAAAACTGATGATGGGACCTATCGTTCGTGCGCATGATTTCGTTCCGCAGATTAACGAGCCGTATGTGATTTCGGAACGCGACTTCGCAAAAGGGTTTTTCTTGATTATTTCAGGATTGATTAAAAAACTGGTCATATCAGACTACATCACCCTAAATATGGTGGATTATATGTTTGATAATCCTGCCCTACACACGGGTGTAGAAAACCTGATGGCAGTCTATGGCTATGCGATGGTGATTTATTGTGATTTTAGTGGTTATAGTGAAATTGCGATAGGCATCGCGCTTTGGCTTGGCTTTAAAATCCCTCCTAACTTCATGTCGCCATACCAAAGTTTAAACATTACAGAATTCTGGAGAAGATGGCATATTTCGCTATCTACATGGCTGAAAGACTATCTCTATATTCCATTAGGAGGAAACAGAAATTTCTCTGTGGCTTCTTTCATTTTTGTGGGAGGATTCCTAGTGGGTTCTTTCATCATGGGAGTAGAGCTGTTCCACTTATCCAATCTTTGGGCAGCAGTGGTTTCTGCAGTTTTATTATTAATTTTTATAATTCCAGCCTTAATCACAAGAAAAACTAGCGGAATTGCGGCCAACTTTAACCTATTGACTACCATGCTTTTGGGAGGATTTTGGCACGGAGCCAGCTGGAATTTCATCATCTGGGGAGCTATCCACGGTGTGGGACTTGGAATTCATAAAATATGGATGCTGCTGACTGACAAAAGTTTATCATCCCTTAACCAAAGCCGTATTTACAAAATCATATCTGGTATTTTGACTTTCCATTTTGTTTGTTTTGCTTGGATTTTCTTCAAAGCTGAAGATTTAGAAATCGCTAAAACGATGATTTATCAAATCTTTAACAACTTTGATATCAGCGTATTTGGTCCTTTTTATGATAATTATAAAGGCGTAGTATGGATGATTTTAGCAGCGATGGTTCTTCACTTAATCCCTGATAATCTGGCTGATAAAGTAATCGCAAGAACCAAAACCATTCCTATGGTGATCTATATCTTGGTTTTCTTCTTGTTTTTGATTCTTTATGGATATTTCAAATCTGCGGAACAAGTAATGCCTATTTACTTACAATTCTAATTAAAAAACATAAAACACAATAAAAAAAACTAACCTCCAAAAAATGGAAGTTAGTTTTTTATTTTAAATATTAAATCTGTAAAAATTATTCTTCTACATAGTCAGAATCCGCTGTAGCGATTGGCTGCTGCTCATAGGTTTTATATTTCTGAGCATTAGTATCATAGATTACAACCAAACCTCCTACTTCATTACTGATAAGAACACCATCACGAGGAGCTTTTATGAAAGAAGAGCTATTCATATAGATAGATGCTCCTTTAGAAAAGGATTTTAGTTTCAGCTTGTCATTATAATTTTCTGCAAAACTTACATAAGGTTTTTTAGTGACTTTATTTATGCTAATGATAACCAATCTGCTCACCTGCCCTTCATTATCATCCAAAATTACAGCATAATCCTTCACACCATCCCCATCAAAATCCCCTGTGCTGAGTGTAGATTTGGCACGGTCTGCATTCTGAGTAACATTATATGTTCTACCATCATGATAGCCATCAGCCTCTAAAATCACTTTTTTCACACCTGGAGGAAGTGAGGAAAATGGAGGAAGTGAAAAACTATTTTTGAACTCTGTAAAACTATAAGAATCTATCAAAACCTCATCATCCACCGAAATAGGATACTGCTTGGTGCTAGGCACTTTATGCGGATTGTTCAAATAGATAATGCTGTTTCCAGAAGAGGATTTTTCCTCATCCAAATACACCTCATCACCAAAATTCAGCTTTTGACCATTTGGCAGGGTAAGAGTATTACTGATTACTTTATACAAAGTATACGGGTCATATTCACCCTCATAATCACCTGATAATGAGTCTTTTTTAGCTACTTTTGCTGAATCTTTATTCACTAGGACTGAATCATTCTGAGGAACCACTTTTTTTGCTTCCTTGTTTTTACCAAAAAAAACAAAATAGCCACTCACTCCCAAAATCAGCGCACCTATGATAGAAAAAGCGATATACAGAGACCTTTTAGAGATTTTTATCTCATCGTTTTTCTGCTCTTGATTTTCTTGATTTTCATTGTTTAGATTTTCCATTATTTTTTATTTTTAAACAAAGATAATAAATAACTTGGTTCTAAACAATGGGTTTTTATGAGGATTTACAGCATGATAACGCCATCTATTTTTGCCACTTCTTTGTAAAGACGGATTACATGGTCTGCATCCAAAACGAAACAAGAAATACTACAGCTTATGTATTTGCCATTACTGCTTTCTTTAGTTGTGGTGCTGTATTCTAAACCGTCAAATATTCTGTAAATCTCAGCAAGTTTCTCGCTGTCGTTGATGAGAATGAATTTATAGAGATAATTCTCTGGAAAATTATGTTGTTCTTCTAAATTGATTCTCAGTTTTTTATAAAATTCTTCTACTCTGTTAGTCTGTTCCATTTATTTTAATTTATTTGGTTAGAAAAAGTGTTTATCAGCTGAACTAAATTAGCCATAAACATTTTAATGGAGATTGCCAACAAAATTATGCCAAATACTTTTTTGAGAACCATAAGTGTCCCTTCGTTTATTTTTTTGGACAAAAAGTCAGATGATTTTAAAATAATATAAACAAATAGCATGTTGAGCAAAATAGCAATGACAATATTGATAACATGATGATTTGCACGAAGCGAAAGCGTTGCCGTAAGAGAACCTGCTCCCGCCACCAAAGGAAACGCGATAGGAATGATAGATGCTGCTTGCATTTCTTCGTTTTTATGAATATCTATGCCCAATATCATTTCTAATGCAATGATGAAAACAACGAAAGCCCCCGCAATAGCAAAAGAATTGATATCCAACCCTATGACTTTCAATAACTTATCTCCCAAAAATAAAAAAGAGAGCATAATCCCTGTAGCTACAATGGTTGCTTTTTCAGATTCTATTTTTCCAAATTTCTTCCTTAAACTTACAAAAATAGGAATAGAACCAATGATGTCAATAATGGCAAATAAAACCAAAAAACATGTGATAATTTCGTCAAATGAGATAGCTTCCAGCATAGATTAGTTTTTAAAATTTTCTCAAAAATATGAATATTTTTTAACTATTCCATAATTTTAGTGTAAAATTTGACGATGTCATTATAGAATTCATATAAATCCCCATGAACAGGAGCATATTTTGCTTCTTGAATTTTTGTTCTAAATCTCTCAAAATCCTGCACAAAATCAGCATTTTCTGTTTCTTCTAAAAACTCTAAAATGGTTTGGTTTTTCAGCCTTTTTATTTGATTTTCAGCTTCTTCATGAAGTTCCTGATAGTTTTCAAAGAAACTTGCAGAATTCCCCTTATCCACAGCATTTTTTATTGCCCCGAAATAATATTCTTTCCCGATAGAAATATTTTCTTTTAATAATTCTTCGGTTTCAGCGATGGTCGTTATTTTATTGTCTGATTGTACATTATTCCATTGTTTAGGCTTCTTTTTTCTAAATGTAAAGAAATAAATCGCTAAAAGAGAACCAAACACAAGAAGTCCTATTCCTGCTAATTTCCCAAAATCAAAGGTTTCTGCTTCATCTTCCTCCTCTGAAACTGGCAGGAGATTTACTTTTTTTAGGATATGCCCTGTATCATCCATTACTTTATTTAGAGTAGATTTCGGAGAATCCATAGCATCTTTGGACAATGATAATATTTTTATATTGTCTGAATCTATGGTCTGATATTGTTTTTCATCAATATCGAAATAAGCAAAATTTTCATAATGAATGGTAATTTCTCCTTCTTTTTTAGGGATAATCACATAGTGGTCTGTTTTCTCACCAGAAAATTCAGATTCTTTAATATCTATTTTTTGATTTGGCTTAAAGACTGTATAATCATTTGATTTTACAATTTTTGGAAGTTCTATATCTGCTATATTTCCTTTTCCTTTCAGCCTTACGAAGACATCCATGGGCTGGTTTACTTCCACTTCTTCTTTTGGAATTTCTACTTTTAAATCAAACTTTCCTACTGCGTTTTTAAAACTACTCGGTGCGCCTTCAGGAAGTTTTTTCACATGAATTCTAAGAGGATTGGATAATATTCTTTCTTCATTAAACAAGGCAGTTGCAGGAGATACGATGAAATTTCCTTCCTTCTCTGGGACAACCACGAATGAGGCTATTACCTGCATCGCCATTTCATCACTTTTATCTATCTCTATATCTTCTCTCTTTAGATTTACAGTATGGATTTTTTTTGTATTCTGAGGAAGTTTTATATGATTTACTTTTCTAAAATCTTGATAATTATGAGGATTTGCCTTTAGTTTTAAAACTACATTAACTGGCTGATTTTCATAAACATCCTTATTCAAAACTTCCATGACCATAGAAACACTTCTTCCCCATGTGTCATTTTTTCGTTTCCCATCTCTCACCAAAATTTCAAATGGCTCAGATTTGTATGTCTTTCCGTTTACCTGCACCAATGCGCTTCCTATTCTGGTTTTTCCTGCATGTTTAGGCTGTAAAATAAGATGATATAGAACCTGCCTTACCACATTTCCTGTTTCTGGGTCTATGGCTGCTACGGATTCTGTAGCATTTCCGAGGATTTCAAATTTTGATAAGTCTGGAAGCCTCACAGGCGACTGCTGCTGGTAGTTTTCCCCAATAATTTCAAGTCCGATGCTTAAATTAAACGGTTCTCTTACTTGGTATTCTTTGGTATCTGTTTCGGACAAAAGCGTTACTTGTCCATATCCAAATATGGGCAAAATAAATAATAATATGTAAGCTATCAGTCTCATTACCAATCTTTACGATTGCTCTGCGGCTGGGCATATCCCTGCTTTCCCAAAGCTCTTTTAGCGGTGTGGCGTTCGCGTTCTTCTATGTATTGTAATAATTCTTTTTCCAGTTCTTTTGGCTGATTGGGTTCTTCTTTGTTAGAATTATCCTCTTGCTGTTGGTGGTCTTGCCGCTCCTTTCTAAATTTGTCATTTTCTGGAGCATACATATCCATAGGATTTTCTTTTCCCCCTTTATTTTGCTCGTTATTTCGTTGCTGTTGAGATTGCTGCTGGTCTTGTTCCTGCTGTTGTTGCTTGGAATCCTTTTTCTGCAGAGCGATTTGCAGATTTTTTAAGATGGTTTGATTATTTGGGTCTAGTTTTAGGGCTTGTTTATAAGAATCTACGGCCTCTTTTTGCTGTTTATTTTTGAAATAAGCGTTACCCAAATTATACAGAGTAGCTGTTTTTTGCTCTTTAGTTTTTGCGTTTTTTAATGCTTTTTGATAGGTGGAAACGGCATCAGAATATTGGTTTTTCTTGTATAGAGTATTTCCCAGATTATACTGCGCCCTGAAGTCCTCTGACTTACCCTGCAAGGTCTTCAGATAATGATACGACGCATCATCAAAGTCTCCTTTCTCAAAACTCTGGTTCCCTCTATATGTATGAACATCACTGCTCACTTGTGCAGAAACCTGCATCACAAAAACCAAACTATATAGAATTAATAAAACTCTTGCCATATATTTATTAGGCAAAAGTAAACTTTCTTTTGTTAAAAAAGAAGCTGTTTTGTGTTAAAAATTGCTAAAAATTAGGTATTTACATTATATATTCAAATCTCTTCTGGGATTCAAAAAATATATCAGAAAAAGTAAAACCAGTGCCCCAGCCAAAAACCACTGATAATAATGCTCCTTATTCAGAATGCTTATTTTACTCGCTTTACCGCCATCTTTTTGACTTGATTTTATGTCTTTTATAATCTCATTTGCTGCTCTTTCTACGCTATTTCCATCTATATACACCCCTCCCGTTTTCTCGGAAATGGTTTTGAGAGCCTGCGTTTCTCTTCTAGTGATGACCGTATTCCCATCCTCATCTTTTTTATAATCTTGATAAAGGTTAAACTGAAGCTCTGGTATCGCTCCACCTTCTTCCGTGCCTATCCCCACACTGGTCACAGCAATATTATTTTTCTGGGCTAAATTCACCGCCGCATCGTGGTTTCCTTCATTATCTTCTCCATCGCTGATTAGAACGACTTTTTTCAATCCTGAAACTCCTTTTTTCAGCTTTTTTTCTGTTTCTTCCATTGCTAAAAGAAAATCCGTTCCCTGCCTTTTTATCAAATCCGAACTAAGGTTTTCCAAATAAATATCCACTGAAGAATAATCCGTAGTCAACGGCATCATCGTTCGCGCCTCGCCAGCAAAAACCACTATTCCCACTCGCTCTTCGCGGAGTTGGTTCAAGGTTTTATTTAAAATCAATTTGGCTTGTTCCAGTCTTGAAGGCTCTATATCATTAGAATTCATAGAGTTAGAAACATCCACCAAAAATATCACATCTGATGAGGCTTTCTCCACGCTCATCTCTGTTTTTTCATTCTTCACAATATCCACAAAAGACAAAATCAAGAGCAAAAAAGACACAACATAGCACAAAACCAAAACTCCTGAAAACCTTGATTTTTCGCAAAAAATATGTTTCTGAAACCTGCTTTCCGCAAAAAAATCCCGTTTCTTTTTTCTCCATTTTGAAAAATCCCAAAGCAGATACACCGCCATCAGTAAAACCAACAGCAGCCCAAAATATCGGTAATTCCCAAATTCCCAGTTCATTCTTTATCTTAATTTCTACATACTCATAATATCCGTGATTCTGATAAGATCTTTATCTATTTTACTCTCATCATTCTCTTTCACGGCTTTTTCTAGTGGGATAAGTTCCATCCTATCATTGTTAATTCCCACCATATACTGTGACTTCCCTTCCAGCAGAGATTCCACCGCTTTTACGCCCATTCTCGTTGCCAAAACTCGGTCATAGCAGGTAGGAGTTCCACCTCTCTGCATATGTCCCAGCACAGAAACTCTAATATCATATTCAGGGCGTTTCTGCTCTACATATTCTTTAAGCTCAAATACCGCCTTCCCTGCTGTATTTCCCTCTGCTACTACTATGATGTTTGAAGTTTTTCCTCTTCGTTTTCCTCTGTCAATATCTTCGAGCAAAACTTCCGCTGGAATATTTTTTTCTGGAATTATAATTCGCTCTGCTCCACCACCAATTCCTGAATTTAGCGCAATAAACCCCGAATCTCGTCCCATCACTTCAACAAAAAACATTCTGTTGTGAGAACTCGCGGTATCCCTTATTTTGTCAATGGCATCCACTACGGTATTTAACGCAGTATCGTAGCCGATAGTATGTGTAGTCCCATAGATATCATTATCTATCGTTCCAGGAATTCCCATTACAGGAAAACCAAATTCTTGACTAAAAGACAGCGCGCCTGTAAAGGTTCCATCACCGCCAATCACCACCAAAGCCTCCACTCCGTTCTTTGTCAAGTTATTATAAGCATTCTCCCTGCCCTCTTTCGTTCTAAAACCTTCTGAACGGGCTGATTTTAGGAAAGTTCCGCCTTTGTTTATAATATTACGGACACTGCGGGCATTTAGCTCTACAAAATCACCCTCTATCATTCCTTGGAAACCACGATAAATCCCCAAAACTTCCACATCATGATAGGAACATGTACGCACCACAGCTCTGATGGCTGCATTCATCCCTGGAGCATCTCCACCAGAGGTCAGAACTGCTATTTTATTGACTTTTTTAAGCATTTTTCTAATTTATTTTTTCCAATTTGGCAAATTTCAAAATCAAGTTCTTTTCGCCTTCTGTGGCAAATTTTATTTTTGCTTTCACATTATTAGGGTCTGTTCCATCCAAAAACAGCACTTCTCCCACTCCAAAACGATTATGCCTTACTCTGTCCCCTACTTCTATATCTTGGGACTGGCTGCTGTCAGGAGTATTTATTTTCGCAGATGAAACAGGAGTCAAATTCCTTTTAATTGGCTGCTCTGGTAATTTTTGTTCATCGGTAGAAAGTTTTTTCTTCGGTTCTTTCTTTTGGAAAGCCCTTGGCATACTCGGTGTATCATCAAAAATACTAGATGACAGCCCTGAGCGATTGATCCCCCTATTTTCTACCATAGGATTGATAAAATCCAAATAATCTGTATCCACCTCGCTGAGAAAACGGCTCGGCTCCGAATCTGTGATTTTCCCCCACTGAAAACGCGAAACAGCATAAGAGAAAAACGCCTGTTTTTCGGCTCTTGTGAGGGCTACATAGAACAGTCTGCGCTCCTCTTCCAGCTCCTCACGAGAGTTAGAACTCATAAAACTCGGGAACAAACCTTCTTCCAGCCCTACGATGTAGACAATAGGAAATTCCAGCCCTTTGGATAAGTGTATCGTCATCAGAGAGACTTTATCACCTTCCTCATCATTTTCCTGTGTATCAGCCGATAAGGCTATATTTTCTAGGAAATTAGACAAACTCGGGTCGCCATCTTCCAGCTGCTGCTGTTCATCTATAAAACCCTGCATGGAGTTCATCAATTCCTGAATATTTTCCACTCGTGAGATGCCTTCTGGCGTTTGGTCTTCTTTCAAGGATTTTATCAAACCACTCTTTTTGGCTACTTCCATCGCTACTTGATAGACATTTTCTGTTTTCAGCATCACTTGGAAAGCCTTTATCATCTGCCAAAAATCATTCAGTTTAGTTAAAGCCGAATTATTTAGCCCTAAATTCGGTGCATGAAACGGCAGAGCATCCAGCACATTAGCAATAGACAGCCCTATCGAGTCGGCATAAACAATGAGTTTATTCTGTGTCGTCTCTCCTATCCCACGCATCGGATAATTGATAATTCTAAGCAAGGCTTCTGAATCATTTTCATTAACCAAAAGTCTGAGATACGCCAGCAAATCCTTTATTTCTTTTCTTTGGTAAAAAGACAGCCCGCCATACACTCGGTAAGGGATATTTTTCCTCCTCAGTGCATCTTCGAAGGCTCTGGTCTGGGAGTTTGTACGATACAGAATCGCAAAATCATTAAATTTTTTCTGATTAAAATTATGCTGTTCCCAGATATTTCCCGCCACAAAGTTCGCCTCATCTGCATCAGATAGAGAGCGGTAGACTTTTATCTTTTCTCCGATTTCGTTATCACTGAATACATTTTTCTCAAACTGATTTATATTTTTGGAAATCAAATCATTAGCCGCATTTACAATATTCTGTGTAGAACGGTAATTTTGCTCCAATGAAACGATTTTCGCATCGGGATAATCCTTTTTAAAATTCAAAATATTATGAATATTAGCCCCACGGAAAGAGTAGATAGACTGCGCATCATCCCCCACCACACATATATTTTCAAATTTAGACGCTAAAGCCTTCACTATCAGATACTGAGAATGGTTCGTATCCTGATACTCATCCACCAAAATATACCGAAATCTATCCTGATATTTCGCTAAAACCTCTGGAAACCTCGTAAGTAACTCGTTGGTTCTCAATAACAAATCATCAAAATCCATCGCCCCGTTCTTGAAACAGGTTTCCACATATTTCTGGTAAATTTGTCCCATCAGCTTCATATTAGCCCGTTCATCAGCTTCCATCAGCTCTGGATTGTTATAATAGGCTTTTACTGTAATCAGATTATTTTTATACTGAGAAATTCTGCCCTGCACTTTCTTTGGCTTGTACAGATCTGAATCTATATTCATCTCTTTCAAGACTTTTTTCAGTACATTGAGAGAGTCTTGGGTGTCATAAATCGTAAAATTCGATGGAAAACCGAGATAATGAGCCTCACTCCTCAAAATCCTAGCAAAAACAGAGTGAAAAGTCCCCATCCAAAGGCTTTTCGCATCACTGTTTCCTACCACCTTTGCGATACGCTCTTTCATCTCTCGGGCAGCCTTATTGGTAAAGGTAAGCGCCAGAATATTAAAAGGATCTGCTCCATTGGTTATCAGATGTGCTATACGCATCGTAAGAACACGAGTTTTCCCAGACCCTGCTCCAGCAAGCACCATCAGAGGCCCTTGTAGAGTGGTCACAGCTTCATATTGGGCATTATTTAATCCTTTTAGGTAATCCATATTTTTTGAACAAATTAAGCCCACAAATTTAAACTATTTTTTCTTTTATTTTTCTAATTATTTTTTCGGATTATGAAAGAAAAACACTTTTCAATAAAAAATTTTGTTAATTTTGTAACATTTCGTTATTTTTTATACTAATAGAGTAAAATTTGAATTTTTATGAGAAAAAGATTTCTATCAATCGCAATGGCAGCTTCTTTCGCAATGCTGTTTAATGCGCAGCAAATCAAGTTTGAAGAATATGATTTGCCAAACGGGTTACATGTGATTTTACACCAAGACAATTCTGCTCCTGTGGTGACCACTTCGGTAATGTACCATGTGGGCGCAAAGGATGAAGCTGCTGGGAGAACTGGTTTTGCACACTTTTTTGAGCACCTTTTATTTGAAGGAACTAAAAACATCAAACGAGGCGAGTGGTTCAAATTAGTATCTTCTAACGGAGGTTCTAACAATGCAAACACAAGCCCAGACCGTACCTACTACTATGAAACTTTCCCTTCTAATAACGAACAGCTCGGGCTTTGGATGGAAGCAGAAAGACTAAGACATCCTGTCATCAATCAGATTGGAGTAGATACTCAGAGAGAAGTAGTAAAAGAAGAAAAAAGACTAAGAATGGACAACCAGCCTTATGGTGGGCTTTTTAACGCTATTCTTACTACTTTATTCAAAAAACACCCTTATAAAGGAACTGTTATCGGTTCTATGGAGGATTTAAATTCAGCAAAATTAGAAGAATTTAATGCTTTCTTTAAGAAATATTACATCCCTAACAATGCTACATTGGTAGTCGCTGGAGACATCAAACCAGAGCAGACTAAAAAATGGATTAACGAATATTTTGGCAGCATCCCAAAAGGAACACCTGTTACTCGTAATTTCCCAAAAGAAACTCCTATTACACAAGAGTTTGAGGAAACGGTATATGATGCTAACATCCAGATTCCTGCTTATATCTTCGCTTACAGAACACCTGCCGCAAAGGAGAGAGATGCCTACATTCTAAACATGCTGGGAAGCTACCTAAGCAAAGGTAAATCTTCTGTTCTTTATAAAAAATTAGTAGATAATGAGAAAAAAGCATTGGCTGTAGAAGCGTTCAACCTTGGATTGGTAGACCATAGTATCTTTGCTTTCTTCGCTATTCCTATGGGAAATACTTCAAAAGATGTTTTGAAAAAAGACATCGATGCTGAAATCAAAAAACTTCAGACAGATCTAATTTCAGAGGAAGATTATCAAAAACTTCAAAACCAATTGGAAAACGATTTCGTAAATGCTAACTCTTCTGTGGAAGGTATCGCTAATACACTAGCAGACAGCTATTTACTAAAAGGGAACACCAACTTGATTAACGAAGAAATCAACATCTATCGCTCTATCACGAGAGAAGATTTGAGAAATGCTGCTAGAAAATACCTAAACAGCAACCAAAGAGCTATCATTAACTACTTACCTAAAAAATAATTGACCAATGAAGAACATTAAATATATCGCGGCTACATTCCTATTTTCTGGAATGGTCTATGCACAAAATATTGACATCAATGCAATGCCTAAACCAGGCCCTACACCTGCTATCAACATTGCAAAGCCCAGCACTTTTAAACTTAAAAATGGACTTACTGTACTGGTAGTGGAAAATAACAAACTTCCAAGAGTAAATATCCGTCTTACTATAGACAGACCTCCTGTTTATGAAGGAAATATTGTAGGTGTTGGAGAAATCATGGCTGACCAGCTTGGCATGGGAACTACCAAACTAAGCAAAGAGGAATTCAACAAAAAAATTGATTTCTTAGGAGCTTATCTTAGTTTTTCTTCAGAAGGAGCAGGAGCTAATACCCTTTCTAAATACTCTACGCAGGTTATCAGCTTGATGGCGGATGCTATTATCAATCCAAAATTCTCTGCGGAAGAAGTATCTAAATCCAAAGAAAGAACTATCGAGGGATTAAAAACAAAAGAAAAAGATGCTGGTGAAATCGCTAGACGAGTTGATAATGCGCTTACTTATGGTAAAAATACCGCTCTTGGTGAATTTGTAACTGAAGAAAGCATCAACAGAATCCAGCTGAAAGATGTTCAGGATTTTTATAAAAAATACTATGCACCAGACAATGCTTATTTGGTGATCATAGGTGATGTAAAAACTTCCGAAATCAAAAAATTAGTGGAAAAAGAATTCGGAAAATGGAAAAAATCTGGAACTAAATTCGCTGCGGTAGAACCTGCTAAAAAACTACCTGCTACGGAAATCAACATCGTAGATGTACCTACAGCTGTGCAATCTGTTATCCGTGTAGGGAACCCTACCACTCTCCAAATGAAAGACCCACAATATTTTAGCGGAGTGATTGCCAACTACATCCTTGGTGGCGGTGGCGAAGCTAGATTGTTCATGAATCTTCGTGAGAAAAACGGCTATACTTATGGAGCTTATTCTCGTCTTTCTACAAACAAATACAGCCCAAGCTTCACTGCTAATGCAAGTGTAAGAAACGAAGTAACGGACAAGGCTGTCGTAGAATTCATGAACGAATTAAAAGGTATTTCTCAAATAAAACCTGAGGAATTAGCCAATGCAAAAGCCAAACTAAAAGGAGAGTTCATCATGTCATTAGAAAAACCTGAAACTATCGCTAGGTTTGCTCTTAATGAAAGACTTTACAGCCTTCCTGCTGATTTCTATGCTAATTATTTGAAATCCATAGACAAAGTAACTACTGCTGATGTTTCTGCTGCTGCAAAAGCCAATATCCTTCCTAACCAAAGTAGAATTTTCGTGGCTGGAAAAGGCTCTGAAATCGCAGATGGTTTAGAAAAATTAGGTTATCCAGTGAAATACTTTGACAAATTTGCGAATCCTGCTTCTAAACCAGAAACAAAGAAAATAGCTGCGGGCGTTACCGCTGAATCCATCGGGCAAAAATACATCGCTGCTATTGGAGGAAAAGCAAATGTAGAGAAAATCAATTCATTACAGATGAATGCTTCTGCATCAGTACAAGGAATGACCATAGAAACCATTACTTTAGCTGCAAAAGGAGGAAAAACATCCGTAGAGATGAAAATGATGGGACAGAGTATGCAGAAAATCGTTTTTGATGGAAAGGACGGCTACATCATGGCACAAGGACAAAAACAGCCTCTACCAGCAGAACTAAAAGAAGAGTTGGCTGCAAATAAAGAAATCTTCCCAGAACTGACTTTCAATGCTAAAAATACGACATTAAGAGGCATTGAAAATGTGAACGGAGAAGAAGTTTATGCCATAAAAAAGGGAAATAAAACTTACTTCTACAGCGTAAAAACTGGGCTAAAAGTAGGTGAATCCCAAACACAGAAAATGCAAGGACAAGAAGTCATAGTTCCTACTTACTACTCCGATTACAAGGAGGTTTCTGGAGTGAAGCTTCCTTTCAAAATCAGCCAAAATATGGGTGGTATAGAAATGAACTCTGATGTAAAATCCTACGAAATCAATAAAGCAACGGATAAAGATTTTAAATAATCATCCATTAACCAACAGCCAGCCTTCAAAAGAGGGCTGGTTTGTTTTTTACCTAGAATAAATACTTTGATGATGTAATTTGTGAATTTAATAATGTATCTATTTACAATTATTTATCATTAAATTTAGTAATGAATTTGCACAGTTCAAAAAAAAGCAATACTTTTGCAAACTAATTAAATAAATATTTCAACATTATGAATCATTATGAAACTGTTTTCATTTTAACTCCCGTTCTATCTGATTCTCAGGTGGAGGAAGCAGTGAGAAAATTTGAAGACCTTTTAAAGGAGCACAATTGCGAAATTGTAGCAAAAGAAAATTGGGGACTTAGAAAATTGGCTTACCCTATCCAATTAAAGAAAAATGGATTCTACACTTTGATAGAGTTCAAAGGAGAAGGAGCAGTAGTGGCAGACTTAGAATTAGCTTTCAAGAGAGATGAAAGAGTAATCCGTTACCTTACTACTAAACTTGACAAACACGCAGTAGAATACGCTGTTACAAGAAGAGCTAAACTAAAATCTCAAAAAGCTTAATTTATTAACCCTTTAAAAATTTATTCAAATGGCAATAGATGAAATGGCACAACAAGCCGCAGCAGGAGGAGAATCTGAAGTAAAATTCCTTACTCCGCTGGATATCAATACTAAATCTGATAAAAAATACTGTAGATTTAGAAAATACGGAATAAAATATGTAGATTACAAGGATACTAACTTCCTTCTACAATTCGTAAACGAACAAGGTAAAATTTTACCAAGAAGATACACAGGAACTTCTTTAAAATACCAAAGAAAAGTTTCTGCAGCTATTAAGAGAGCAAGACACCTTGCATTAATGCCTTATGTTGCTGATTTATTAAAATAATTCTAACGCAAAACGGACAACAACAAAATGGAAATCATTCTAAAAAAAGATGTAGAGAATTTAGGACTTGAATTCGATACAGTATCAGTAAAACCAGGTTATGCTAGAAACTTCCTTATTCCACAAGGATTAGCAGTTTTGGCTACACCTAAAAACAGAGCAGAACTTGCTGCTACACTAGAAGCAAGAAAAGAAGAAGAAGCTAAACTAATCGCTGCTGCGAAGAGCATCGTAGAACAATTGAAAAAAACTACTGTTTCTATCGCTGCTAAAGTAGGTTCTGGAGATAGATTATTTGGTTCTATCAACAATATCAACCTAGCTGAAGCTCTTGCAAACGCTGGTGTAAATGTTGATAAAAAATATATCAGGATCCCTGGTAACTCTATCAAGAGATTAGGTAAATTCTCTGCTAAAATCAGACTTCACAGAGATGTAGAGCATGAATACGAATTTGATGTAGTATCTGATGCTCCTGCAGCTCCTGCTAAAAAAGAAGAAGCTTAGTTTCTGACTTTTATAAAATAAAAAACCTCTTTTAAAAAAGAGGTTTTTTTAATATCCTTTATGAATGTATCTTATCAGTTTTATTCCTAAATCTGTCCAAACAATTTTAGGATTGGCATTTCTTTGAATATGTAAATCTGCCAAATTGATTTCATCTAAAATAAGTTCTATATTTGCTCCTTGAATGTATGTAGAAAAGGCATCCCAATTAAAATTATTTTTAGTCAATTTCTTATAAACCAACTCTTCTGCTCCATAATTTTGAATCAGAGCCAGACGAAACATCTCTAAACAATAATTCAAAAAATCCTTCTGTTTATCTCTACTCCACTCGGATATTCCTCCTGCCCAACGAATAATCTCTCGCAAAACAACAGGCTTTTTCTTTGCCTGAAAAGCATTTCTCACCCAAGTGATGAATAACTCCTCAAAATCATCATCTAACCTGCCTTTCTCAGCTATTTTTTGAGCAACATTAAAATTCCCCTGCGACTGATAGGCTATTTCTCTTGCCTGCTCTTCCGAGATTTCATAAAGGCTGAGCAGTGCATTTTGGATATCTTCGTCCTCTATTCTTGGAACTTCTATTATCTGACAACGAGACAAAATGGTCTGTAAAATATTTTCTATACTATTGGTCAATAGGAAGATTTTTGTTTTTTCTGGTGGTTCTTCCAAAAACTTCAAAAATTTATTCGCTGCTGAAGCATTCATCTTATCTATCCCCCATACAATAAGGATTTTCGTTCCTCCTTCATAACTTTTTAGGCTAAAAATCTTCCCCCATTCCTCCACTTCATCTACAGAAATGAGTAACTGTTTATTTGCGTCTAAAATCTCTCCCCAATCATGAATAGATGCATAAGGATTAGCCAAAATCATCTCTCTCCATTCATGGAAAAAATTCTTACTCAGAGAATTATTATTTTTAGTAAAAACAGGAAAACTAAAATGCAAATCAACATGATTAAGCGTTTCCACCTTTGGAGCAGAATGTTCGTTCTCTCTTCTAAAAAGCTCCTGCACATAGGCTAAAACCAAAGGAAGCCCGCCATAGCCTTCCTCGCCTACAAATAACTGAGCGTGAGCCACTCGGTCTTTGTTGATGGAATCTTGGAGAATTTCTATCAGTTTTTTTTGTCCTATTATTTGAGTCCAATTCATAGCCCAAAGATAGTGTTTTTGGAGAAAATTTTTCTATTTTAACAGAAATAACATATTTTAACATTAAATAAATTTTTGAGTTTCATTATTAATTAAGATATTTGCAATATTTTAAAAATAAAGAATGAATAAAATTGTCGTTTCAATTTTTGTGGCAGCATTAGGTTCACATGCAGCAGCTCAGAATATCGGAAACTCTCCTTATGCAGCTTACGGAATCGGAGATATCAAATATGATAACTCTGTGGAAACTCGTTCTATGGGCGGGATTTCTGCTGCTTATGTTTGGGATTTTAACAATCAATTTAATTTTCAAAACCCTGCAGCAAACCAGAATTTGGAAATCACTTCCCTAAGATTTCATGGGACTAACGAAAACCAATATTTTAAATCTGGATATAATGGAAATAAATATGGTAAACATTCCTCCTATCTTTCAGGAATTTCCTTAGCTTTTCCTCTTTCTAAAAAGGTAAAATTAGGGATAGGATATCAGCCATATAGTTCAAAAGATTACAGCGTTACACAGAGTACATCTCTGCCAGATGGAACTGCTGGTGTTCAGAATTTCCATGGTGAAGGCGGTATCAATCTTGTTCAGCTTGGGGTGGGATATTCCATTACACCTAGTTTTTCAGTAGGTTTGTCCAACAATCTATATTTTGGGAGAATTTCTGATGTACAAGAAACTGCCTATGAAAACACTACTTTAGTAAACAATATAGAAAATGAATCAAGTGTTACAAGTTTTAATTTTACATTAGGTTCTGTTTATCAGAAAAAACTTAAAAACAATAAAAAGCTGACTCTTGGGGCTTCTTATACTTTTGGAAACACTTCGGATTTTAAATCAACTTACACAAACAGCACCTATTATCTAAATGGGACTACTAAGTCTAATGAAGATATTGTAGCACAAGAATCCAAAAACACAAGCAATACTATTCCGCAGAAATTATCCCTCGGTGTAGGATTTGGGCACGATGCTAAATGGTTTGTGTCTGGTCAGTTTGACTACAAAAGCGGGAAAAATGCAGAGTCTCTACGCTATCTATCTTACAGCTATGACAATGCTTACAGAGTATCTGTAGGGGGCTGGTATCTTCCTAACTACAATAATTTTAGAAATTATTTTTCAAGAGTTACCTACCGTTATGGGGCTTTCTATGAAAAAGGTCATCTGAATGTACAAGGCACGAATATCAACCAATATGGGCTTTCATTCGGAGCATCTTTACCTTTCCAAAAAAGCAATGTTACCAGACTTAGCACTTTGGATTTAGGTATTGAATTAGGACAAAGAGGAACGGTTCAAAATAATTTAATCAGAGAAAATTTCTTAAATTTCACCATTGGTATAAACTTTGCCAACAAATGGTTTGAAAAACAATACTTTGACTAGTTTTTTCTTTTTATGAAATTTCAAATAAATAAATACAAAAAAAATATAGTTGCTGTTTTTTCCGTAGCTATATTTTTTGTTTTGCATTCTTGTGAAGAAGACCTTACGGAGGTCAATAGAGACAAGAATAAAAATTTCCCTTCCAGAGTTATTTATAATTCAAACATTCTACAGAAAGATTCTGGTTTTGTCAAAATCAGATTCAAAGCGCCTATTTTAGAGGAATATGAGTTCATAGACACACCATATATAGAAGCAAAAAAAGGGATTTATCTTGAATTTTATGACAAAAAAAATCCTGATATTCCTGGAACTCTGAAAGCCAATTATGCCAAATTCATAGAAAAAAAAGAATATTATGAAGCCAAAGGCGGAGTGAAAGTGACCAATAGCGAGGGACAGACTTTCGTGATGAAATCCATCTACTGGGACAAGAGAAATAAACAGATGTACACCAAAGATTCAGTTTTTATTTCTGATAAAGAAGGGAATGTCTTTGTGGCAGCGAACGGAATGGTTGCCAAAGATGATTTTACAGAATATACTTTCTACAACAACTCAGGAGAAATCAACCCAAAAAAAATGCCTGACAAATAGGCTTTTCATAAAAATTAAAAATAAATCCTCTTCGTATGAAGAGGATTTATTTTATCTGATTTGAACTATTTTATTTAAACAGAACTGCTCCCACCGTCACAAAACTAGTCTGGTCTATCAAGATAGCACTTCCATTTTCGCGGATGCTTTGATAGCTGTCGTAGCTCAGCGGCGCAGAGGTTTTCAATAGAACTTCTACTACCTCGTTCAGCCCTGCATTGGCTGGGCTCATCTCCTTTTCAAGGGTATTTACATCCAGTCGGTATCGGATTTCCTTCACCATAGCGATTACGGTTTTGCTGTTATGCTGAAGCAGGTATTTAGTCCCGATAGTCAAAGGTTTTTCATCCATCCAGCACACAAGCGCCTCGATGTCTTGTCCAGTTTTCAGCAAACTATCTTCCTTCGCTATCAGATCTCCTCGGCTAATGTCTATATCATCCGCCAAATGAAGCACGGCACTCTGTGGAGCAAAGCATTCCTGAACTTCTTTCCCGCCGACTTCTATAACTTTTATGGTAGTTTCTATATTAGATGGGTAGATTTTTACCTTGTCATTCACTGCGAAAACTCCACTTTCCACCTTTCCTGCATAGCCTCTGTAATCATGAAGCTCATCCACTTGCGGACGAAGAACCAGCTGCACTGGAAATCTTCCATTCACATGATTTAGGGATGTCTGAAGCTCTACTGTTTCCAAAAGATTTAGCAGCGTAGAACCTTTATACCAAGGCATTTTTTCGGACTTATCTACTACATTGTCACCATCTTTCGCGCTGATAGGAATGAATTTAACATCCTTTAAAGCTAATGAATTGGCAACTTTTTCGTATTCTTTTACAATCTCGTTGAACTTCTCTTCGGAATAATCCACCAAGTCCATTTTATTTATCGCCACCACCACATGCGGAATGTTCAAGAGTGAAGCAATGATTGAGTGTCTTTTCGTCTGCTCTATCACGCCGTTTCTAGCATCCACCAAGATGATAATCAAGTCTGCATTGGACGCTCCTGTCACCATGTTTCGCGTGTACTGGATATGCCCTGGGGCATCAGCGATGATGAATTTTCTCTTCGGTGTAGAGAAATATTTATACGCCACATCTATGGTTATTCCCTGCTCTCTTTCTGCACGAAGTCCATCGGTCAAAAGAGCTAAATCTACCTCTCCATCCTCACGATTTTTGGTGCTTCTTTCGATGGCTTCCAGCTGGTCTACTAGTATATTTTTGCTGTCGTAGAGAAGTCTTCCGATGAGGGTACTCTTTCCATCATCTACACTTCCTGCCGTTAAAAATCTTAATATATCCATTTTAATTAAATCCAAAAAAGTTAAAAATACCCGTTTTTCTTTCTGTCCTCCATTGCCGCTTCTGATATTTTATCATCAATACGCGTTTCTCCCCTCTCACTGGTACGAGTGGCTGTGATTTCGTTGATAATATCATCTATGATGTAAGCCTCAGACTCCACCGCCGCAGTACAAGTCATATCTCCCACAGTACGATAGCGAACTTTCTTCTTCAAAATCACATCATTTTCATCAATTTGGATGTATGGAGAAACTGCTATCAGCTGTCCTTGGTGGTCTATCACTTCTCTTTCGTGAGAGAAATAAACAGAAGGAAGTTCTATTTTTTCTCGGCGAATGTAGTTCCAAACATCCAGCTCTGTCCAGTTGCTGATAGGGAAAACACGCACATTTTCTCCTTTGTGGATTTTTCCGTTATAAGTATGCCATAATTCTGGGCGCTGAAGTTTTGGATCCCAGCCTCCGAAATCATCTCGAACAGAGAAAATTCTTTCCTTTGCACGGGCTTTTTCCTCATCACGGCGCGCTCCACCGATACAAGCATCAAACTCAAATTCTTCTATCGTGTCCAAAAGCGTATAACTCTGCAATGCATTTCTGCTGGCAAATTTTCCTTTTGGCTCGGTAAGTCCTTTGCTTTTTATCGTATCTTCTACTTTTCTGACAATGAGTTTCTCGCCTAATTTCTTTACTAAATTATCACGAAATTCAAGTGCTTCAGGGAAATTATGTCCTGTGTCAATATGCACCAGCGGAAATGGAAATTTGCACGGACGAAAAGCCTTCAAAGCCAAATGTACCAAGACTATAGAGTCCTTGCCTCCACTAAACAGCAATGCAGGTTTCTCAAACTGCCCTGCCACTTCACGAAATATATGAATCGACTCAGATTCCAACTGGTCGAGATAATCTAAAGTCCTATCTTTATTCATTTTAATCTCTATAATAATTTTATTTATATTCTATTTCTATTCTTTCAGTTTCAAAAACAACAGCCCAAGGCATCCAGCAATCCGAATATTCCGTGGCTATTTCATGCCCATTCGCACACATTCTATTAACCTTAGAGCCATCCAATCCACAGCAGCCACTCAGGCTATTTTTAGTATGATAAATGGAATTAACCAAATCATTCTTATTGATAATGATTTGTCCTATATCCATATTCCAATCCACACCATCATTCTTTTTATAAAATCCTCGCGGTAAATAGTCTGTCTCATCTTCCAAACTGCAAACAAAATCCTTTGGCAACTCCTTTAAACAAGGTGTTAAAATGATTCCACATTCTGCACATTTGATGACTATTTCGCTCATTAGGATTTACTCTTTATCTTCATTCCAGTGCAGTCCGCACTCTTTTTTCTCTTCATTCTCCCACCACCAGCGTCCTGCACGGATATCTTCTCCTTCTTTTATTGGGCGTGTCATCGGCTGGTCACCTATACTTACATAGCCCTGCTCATGGAGCGGGTTGTAAGGAATTTTATGCTCTTTCAAAAATGGTAAAAGTTCTCCCGTTTTCCAATGCAATAGAGGATGAAACTTGATGATTTTATTCCCTTCATCCCATTCCACCATCGGCATCTGCTGTCTGTGTGGAGACTGCTCCGCTCTGATTCCCGTAATCCAAACATCATATCCTTCCAAAGCCCTTTTCAGAGGCTCCACCTTTTTTATGTAATCATGCTCTTTTCTCAGCTCTACAGATTTGTAAAATCCATTAACTCCGTGCTTTCTCACATACTCCTCTATTCTGTGATTATCAGCATAATAAGCTGGAATGAGCACATTGTATTTTTCATTGGTATTTACCCAAGTGTCATAGGTTTCGTAGAACATTCGCCCTGTATCTATTGTGAAAATATCTATCGGAAGATTATTCTTAAAAATATAATCTGTGATTATCTGGTCTTCCATCCCAAAACTCGTAGAAAAAACTACTTTTTTAGGAAATTTTTCAACCAACAAAGCCAAAGCCTCTTCTATGGGTAACTGTGGTAATATATTGGATAATTCTTCTACCTTCATAAACATTTATTTATCATGCAAAATTAAAAAACTTTATAGATAACGCCCCAAGATAGCAAAAAATTATTAGTCTGACAAATTAAATCAAACATATGATTTTTCCCTTTTTAAATCTGTGATGAGCATCAGATTATCTTCTCTCATTTTATTGACAAGTTCCTCTACTCTGCTGGTTTTCGGGTCTTCCCAAAGCCAGTCCAATTCCTCTTGAGTAATGCCCACCATCTGCAAAAAGGCAACCTCTCCATTAGGCGTTTCTATCGTGCCAAGCTGTGGGTCTGGCGCAAATACCATTCCTACCAATTTAGTATCACACTCCAAGCGAATAGGCCCATTGGCAGGAATGAAATGATAGGCTTCAAACCATTTTTTGCTTTCAAATACATAGCGAGCCAAATTCTGCATCACATTCATCGCCCAATAAGGCTCGTGTTTAGCTCCATCCGAATCCTTATCATTCTCAAAAGGGACCACACGAAAAGTAAACTCAAAGCCCCATCCACTAAATTCATTTTCAGCACTTTCAGGCGAGTAATATAAGTCGCTCATCCCGTATGACACTATATGCCGATGAAAAATTTGCTCCTCATTATCATAAATACTAATACCATCAAGCGGATCTTCCCCTCCGAGCATAAATTTTAAAACAGGTCCATAATGGCGAGGTTCCTGCTCTGGATAAACCTTCAACAATGCCTCATCTATAGCATCCCAACCTACTGAATCAGTCTCTTCAAATTTTGCTTTGTATTGCCCTTCTGTGTATCTCATTTTTTTAAATTTTAATTTATAATTAGTTATTTTCTTCTGCTTCTTCCATCAATTTTAAATAAGTCAAATATCTCGATTCCAAAATTTTTCCTCCCTCTAATTGAGCTATAACAGAGCATTTTGGTTCATTGATATGCAGACAGTTATGAAATTTACAATTTTTCCCTTCCTCAAATATCTCTGGAAAAAAATGCTGAATTTCCTCTTTTTCTATATCCACCATCGCAAACTCTCGCACTCCTGGCGTATCAATAACACTTCCGCCAAAACTCCAAAAATGCATCTGCGCAAAAGTAGTCGTATGTTTCCCTTTGAGGTGCGCCTCTGATATTTCGCCTGTTTTCAAATCAAGTGTCGGTTCTAGCGTATTGACCAAAGTAGATTTTCCACCTCCCGAGTGGCCAAAAAACACCGAAACTTTATCTTTCAAAAGGGTTTTCAAGGTTTCTATGTTTTCTCCTGAAACAGAAGAAATTTTCAGGGTTTCATAACCTATATTTTGATAAAGCTGCTGGAGGTCTTCCAAAAGTTCCAATTCTTCGGCACTAAGCGTATCTATTTTATTAAATAAAATCAAAGGCTGAATGTTATAAGCCTCACAGCACACCAAAAAACGATCCAAAAAGCCGAGCGAAGTTTCAGGGAATTTTAGTGTGAAAATAAAACACGCTGTGTCTATATTAGAAGCGATAATGTGTGCTTCCTTGGAAAGATTGACCGATTTTCGGATGAGATAATTTTTCCTCGGTTCTATCTTCGTAATCCATGCGACATCAGAACTTTCCAGCTCAAATTCCACAAAATCTCCCACCGCCAGCGGATTGGTAAGCCTTGTTTTCAGGAGTTTAAATTTTCCTCGTATTCTCGCCTCGTAGATGGTGTTTGTTGCAATTTCCTGCACTTGGTACCAGCTGCCTGTTGATTTTATAATTAGTCCTTTTTTCAAGAAAATATTTTTTAGTTTTTTTTAAGTAAAATCAAATTTCATCAAATCCTCCAAATCCCTCAAAACTGGGTTCATTTCAGCAAATTTATCAAAAATTTTTCGCTTCGTAACCACTTCCTTTTTCAGAGACGGATCCAGCTTGTAATGTATTTCTACTTTAAAGTTATTTACCTTATGCTGAAAATGATGCAAAAAATCTCCCTCCACCGCTGTAAATTCTTTCTTGGCACTTTCTGATGAATAGGTGATTTCTATCTCATTCTCCCCTACTTTTCTTGGTATGAAAGAGTTTACGGCATTAAATACAAAACTATTTTCCTTGGCAAGTTTCAGCAAAAAATCGCGCCATTCTGTTTGCAGATCAGTTTCCGTGAAATGATGGTCAGGAAGGTTTTCTTCTGTTTCAGAAAAAAGATTTAGTTCATCTTCCTTCTCCTTCTTTTCCATATGTTTTTTAATGGAAAATTCTGAAGATTCCTTTATATTTCTGCCTATTGGCTGGACAGCTTTTTTTACTTCTAGTTTTGTGATTTCCTCTGTTGTAAGAGTTTTCGGCGCGGGAGTTTCGTTTTTTTTAGGAGTAGTTTCTCGTAGTTTTTCTACATCACGAAACGGCGGAACCAGTATTAAGAACTTTTTTTTTTATCCAAATCCACAGCGGTAAGACTGGCAAGCTGCATGAGAGCAATCTCCACCGTAAGGCGTGGATTTTTGGAGTTTTTATAATTGATATCTGCATGATTGCAGATTTCTATCGCATTGATGAGCTGTTGCGCTGTCCATTTTTGGCTCTGTTCAGCGTATTTTGCTTTGGTATTTTCGCCTATTTCTATTAAAGCCAAAGTGGAAGGATTCTGCGCCAGCATCAAATCTCTGAAATGACTGCCAAGCCCAGCGATAAAAATATGTGGGTCAAAACCTTTTTTGACAATTTCATCAAATTTCGCTAAAATAGCAGGAATATCGTTTTCTTTCGCTAAATCAGCCACTTTCAGATATTGGTCATAATCCAATATATTAAGAATTTCAGCAGCGTTTGCAAGGGTAATATTCTTCTGCGAAAAAGTAGTCAGCCTGTCAAAAATAGACAATGCATCACGCAAAGCCCCATCCGCCTTTTGGGCGATGAGAAACAGAGCATCATCTTCGTAAGCTATCCCTTCTTTTTCGGCTATTTTCTTTAAATGATTTTGGATATCCTCTATCGTAATTCTCTTGAAATCATAGATTTGGCAACGAGAAAGAATTGTTGGGATAATCTTATGTTTTTCCGTAGTCGCTAAAATGAAAATAGCGTGTGCAGGTGGTTCTTCTAGTGTTTTCAGAAAAGCATTGAAAGCCGCCTGAGAGAGCATATGCACCTCATCTATAATGTACACCTTATACTGCCCTACCTGCGGTGCAAAACGCACTTGGTCTATCAAATGCCGAATATCATCCACCGAGTTATTAGACGCGGCATCTAATTCGTAAATATTAAAAGCGAAACCTTCTTCATCAGTTGCTCCTGATTTTTCATTGATTTTTCTCGCTAAAATCCTTGCACAAGTGGTTTTTCCCACTCCACGAGGCCCACAGAAAAGCAAAGCCTGTGCAAGCTGATTATTCTCTATGGCATGTTCCAGTGTATCCGTAATATGAGACTGCCCCACAACGGAGTCAAACTCCTGCGGACGATATTTTCTCGCTGATACAATGAAATTTTCCATTCGACAAAAGTAATTATTTTTTTTGTTTGAGGCAATTATTTTTTATTTACACTTCCCTATAATAGTATCTGGGTGGTAAAAATACCCATACTTATCATAATATCTTATCACTCCTATAGTTTTAAGAGAATCACTCTTACATTTTTCCTTATAAAAATATGCAATTCCCCTTTCTTCTTGGTGTAAATCTAAAAAATGTGAGCTTGTAGGTCCTCCATCATCTTCCTCATGGGTCAAAAAATATTCTGTATCCCATGAATATTCATAAATTTCTGTATGCTCTACTTTTTGGTTTATTAGATATTTTTTCAGCTCTTCTTTCAGCAAAGAATCGTTTTTGGGTATATTTTTGACCAAAACCAAATTCATTGTTTCGGATTGATAAAATTCTATTTTTTTCTCTTTACAAGAAATAACCAAAAGCATAATGATAAATACGAAGGATTTTTTAATCATAAGTTTTTGTTTTTCAAACAATACCCTTTATTTACATTCATAAATTATAGTATCTCTTTTGGCTTTAAAAATATTTTTTTCTGCTCCTCTCAAGCCATAAAAAATAAAATTTCCTACCAGTTTAGCGGTGTCTGTTTCACATCTAGTAATGATAAAAGACGCCAATTCATCTTCTGGATAATCATCCAGCATATTGGTACTTTCCTCCTTATGATTTAAAAAATACCTTGTATTCGAAGTGTATCGATAAAAATAAATACCTCCTTTATTTTTTCTATTGTTGTTTATAAAGCCCTCTATTTTTCCTTTCAAAACAGAATCATTCGCTGGTAAGTTTTCCACAAAATAAACATTGTCTATAACCTTTGATGGAATAAATTCTATTTCTTTCTTCTTACAAGAAAAAGAGAAAAATCCTATCAGAAAAACAAGATAAAATTTCATTTAAATTCACCCCTTGAATTGATATTTTCTCGCTCCATAAGAAAGCGGATTCTCTCTCTCAATCTCCACTAATCCAAAGCCTTTATAATTAGGATTTACGGAAGTTTTCAGCTGTTTTCTATGGAGTTTTTCATAATTTGAAAAATCCACCACTTTTCTATTCCCAAGGGTTTCAAAAAGCTGCCATTTTTCCACAACGAATTTCCAGTTTTCATTTATTTTCCCTGAAAAAACCTTGGATTTAGAACCGCTTCCATAAGCCAAAAAGCCTAATTCCTTCCCTGAAAGTTCCTCTTCCCTGTCAAAAGACACCTGCAGTGCAGACAGCAGTGCCATAAAAATAGAGGCTGTATAGAGGTTTCCTATCTCGGAGCTCGCTCTCTGTGACGGTTCTATTTTTTGTTTTATAAAATCCAAATATTCTTCAGACTTAGCAAGGGCTTTTTTCTCTTCATCAGTCGTGTAGGGCAGGTTGTTTTCCATGCTGTACAACTCTGTGAAAACTCTCTTTCCATGGAATGCATACGGCAGATGAAAAATCAGATAATGCCAGTTTTCATAGGTTTTCACCAAAGAATTTTGAACCTTGTAATGCTCATACGCTTCTCTAATTCTATTTTGGTAACATTGATTAGAATACTGCCCGTCAAAAACTGGTTCATCAGAGAAAATTTCCATTTTGTCTGGTGCTGTTTCTGGTGCATTTTTAAGGTCAGATTTAGCAATTTCTCTCCTTGGTTTGAAGAAATCAAAAACGCTCTCCGTAGCCACTCCCCATTTTCCTTCTATTTCCAGCAAATTCGGTTCTGCTGAAACCAATAATGCCACTGCACCAGCGCCCTGCGTATATTCGCCCGTTGATTTCAGTTCATATTTTGCATAGTCGGAAGCGATTACCACTGCTTTTTTATCAGGATTAACTTTCACAAAATCCAAACAAGTCTGCAATGCATCCACTCCGCCAATACAGGCAAAAGTCATATCCACCACATCACAATTCCCAAAACATCTCTCGCCCAGTACCTGCTCCACCATTTGGATTGCATAGGTAGCAGTAGGCTTTGCAGCATCCAAAGCACTTTCCGTTCCCAAATAAATCTTTGCAATATCTTTAGGCTGGATATTATAGTCTTTTATGAGCTTCAGAAGAGCCTCTGCCGCGAAAGTTGCCGTATCTTCGTGCACATCAGGAAGAGCCATCTTGTGAAGCCCAAGACCTTTTTCTAACTTAGCCGAATCTATTTCTCTATTTTCAGCTAATTCATTGATATTCAAATAGATCGACGGCACATAGAAACTTGCCGCCTCAATTCCATATTTCATACTTTGATTTTCTGGTTTTTATTTTTTTCTTATTTAATTATTCTCTCCAGCACCCATTCTATCATCATTTTTTCAGATTTATGGTGGTCTGCTGCGAACTCTCCTCTTCTTCTGTTTGCAATCACATTATTAATAGTAATCGCCTTGTGTCCCAATAATTTAGACATTCCATAGATTGCCGAAGTTTCCATTTCAAAGTTAGTAACTCCTAAATCATTAAGCACTTCCAAAAACTGGTCATCCACAGCTCTCAGCCTCAGCTGTCTCCCTTGTGGCGCATAAAACCCTGGGAAAGTTGCCGTGTTTCCTACATATTTTGCATCTTTGAAATATTCATACTGACTCTCTGCCCATTCCGAGAAATAAAGCATCGGTTTTATCTTTTCGTATGGGAATTTCGCTAAGAAATTTTTGCTAAATTCATTCTCAAACTGATAATCTTTGTAAAAATGAAGAAGTCCGTCTAGACCTACCACATTCTGTGTAACCAACATGTTATCCACCTCTACATCAGGATTTACACTTCCACAAGTTCCCATACGGAACAACTGCAAAGATTTGTGCTCTGATTTAAATTCTTTGTTTTTCAAATCAATATTCACCAAAGCATCCAGCTCATTCATCACGATATCAATATTTTCCGTACCGATACCCGTAGACATCACTGTGATTCGCTCTCCTCTGAGTGTTCCTGTATGCGTATAAAATTCTCTTTTATTTTTCTTAATTTCTACTTTATCAAAGTATTGCGAAACCTTCGGAACACGATCTGGGTCACCCACCAAAAGAATTTTTTCTGCAATATCTTCTGGCTGAAGGTTTAAATGATATACACTTCCATCTGGATTTAAAACCAATTCTGAGGCTGCTAATTTATTTACCATAATAATTTTCTTTTTTATTTAATTTTAAATTTAAACTTCCCAAAGGTAAGGAATTTTATTGATTTCTTACTGACAATGTTCATTTCTGAGGCTCTACCCTCCTACTCTCTTGGTTTTGTAACCCATGTCAGAAAGAATTTTCATGATTTTATCGCGGTTGTCTCCTTGGATGATAATCACGCCATCCTTCTCTGAACCACCAATTCCTAGAGTAGTTTTTATTTTTTTGGAAATATTTTTCAGTTCTTCCTCACTGCCTTCGAAGCCCTCTATCAAAGTGACTGGCTTTCCGTTTCTCCCTTTTTTTTCGTATTTACAGATAAGCGGTTCTCGCTGCTTGTGTTGTTCTTCGGGCATCTGGAAATCCTGCTCTACATGGTCTGGAAAAAGATTTTTCAGCTGGTCTCGTAAATCCATAATCAAATGTATTATTTAATAAAAAACTCTCATCAGTGTGAGAGTTTTTTGTTTTTGGTTTAAAACTATTTATCGTTTGTTTTATCCTCTTTTTTTTCTGGTTTTGGAGGTTTTGGTAAAAGAACTTTTCTAGAAAGTCTCATTTTCTTTCTGTCATCATAACCCATAAATTTCACTTCTACTTCATCGCCTTCTTTATATGGCACTTTTTCTGTTCTTTCCCATGCTATTTCAGAGATATGAAGAAGACCTTCTGTTCCTTTAGCCAACTGGATAAATGCTCCGAACTCCATCACTTTAACGACTTTACCTTTATAAACTTCGCCAATCACAGGCACGAAAGTAATCTCGTTAATCTGAGCCACCGCCGCATTTATTTTTTCTCTATCTGTTCCAGAAATTTCTATATGTCCTATTTCTCCTCTCTCCTCTATCGTGATTACAGTATCTGTATCTTTCTGCATTTGCTGAATAATCTTACCACCAGGCCCAATTACCGCACCAATGAAATCTTTCGGGATTTCCATCATCACAAGTTTTGGAGCGTGAGGTTTCACATCTGCATTTGGCTTATCTATAGTTTTCAGCATTTCGCCTAAAATGTGCATTCTACCATCTCTCGCCTGCATTAGGGCTTTTTCCATGATATCCATAGTAAGCCCTTGGATTTTGATATCCATCTGGCAAGCCGTGATTCCCTCAGCAGTTCCTGTTACCTTAAAGTCCATATCTCCAAGGTGGTCTTCATCTCCTAAAATATCAGAAAGCACCGTCCATTTGCCAGATTCTTTATCCGTAATTAGTCCCATCGCAATTCCTGAAACAGGTTTTTTCATCTGAATACCAGCATCCATAAGAGCCATTGTCCCAGCACAAACCGTTGCCATAGAAGAAGAACCGTTAGATTCTAAAATATCCGAAACTACTCTGATAGTATATGGAGTTTCCTCTGGAATCATCACTTTTAAAGCTCTCTGAGCCAAATTACCATGTCCAATCTCTCTTCTGGAAGTTCCTCTCAATGGTCTCGCTTCCCCTGTAGAGAACGGAGGGAAATTATAGTGAAGGAAAAATCTCTCATCATGCTGAGAAATCACAGAATCTATTCTGTTCGCATCCAATAAAGAACCAAGCGTTACCGTAGTCAAAGACTGAGTTTCCCCTCTTGTAAAGATAGAAGAACCGTGAGCTGCTGGAAGGTAATCCACCTCACACCAGATAGGTCTTATCTGCTGATTATTTCTACCATCAAGACGGATGTTTTCATTTAAAATCAACTGGCGAACCGCCTCTTTCTGCACATCATGGAAGTAGATTTTTGCTAAAACTCCTTTTTCTTCCAATTCTTCTTCTGTATATTTTTCTAAGAACTCATCTACCACAGCGCTGAATTTATCACTTCTCTCGTGCTTTGCAGATGGGTCTTTTGCTATATCATAATATCTTTGGTAAGCATAATCCCAGATTTCCTTTCTCAGCTCTTCATCATGAGTCTCGTGGCAGTATTCTCTCTTTGTTTGAGCTTTTTCTATTCTTGCTGCCAATCTCTCCTGAGCTTCTATCTGGATTTTAATTTCTTCATGAGCGAAAGAAATAGCTTCTATCATTTCCTGCTCAGTGATTTCGTCCATTTCCCCTTCTACCATTACGATTGAGTCTTTAGAAGCCCCTACCATAATGTCCAGTTCCACTCCACTTTGTAAAGTTTCCCAGCTTGGGTTAATGCTCAGAACTCCATCTTTTTTAATCACTCTAACCTCTGAGAAAGGTCCATTAAAAGGTATATCTGTAATAGCCACCGCTGCTGAAGCTGCTAGCCCTGCCAAAGAATCTGGCATCACTTTTCCATCGTAGGAAATCAAGGAAATCATCACCTGAACTTCCGCATGGAAATCCTCTGGGAAAAGCGGACGCATTACTCTGTCCACTAGTCTCATTGTCAATACTTCATCATCAGAAGGTTTAGACTCTCTTCTGAAAAAGTTTCCAGGAACACGCCCTGCTGCGGAGAATTTTTCTCTGTAATCTACTGTCAAAGGTAGGAAATCCACCCCTGGATTTGCATCTTTTGCGGCTACCACTGTTGCTAAAAGCATAGTCCCGCCCATTTTTACCACTACTGCACCATCAGCCTGTTTTGCTAATTTACCAGTTTCTATGGTTACTTCTCTACCGTCTTTCAGTACGATAGTTTCTGTAATTGCTTGAGGTTTATTACTCATAAATTTTAATTTTTACTCCGAAATTTCTACTTTCGGACACCTGCGCCACTTCTTTCGGCAGGCATATTGTTAATACTCTATTAATTTTCGTATGCAAAGGTAAGTTTTTTTAAGGGAAAATTTACCATTTTATTTAAAAATTAAAAAAAGCAACCCAAAATACTGAGTTGCTTTTTATCTTATCTGAATTATTATTTTCTGATTCCAAGCTCTGCAATGATAGCTCTATATCTGTTGATATCTTTCTTTTTAAGATAATCCAGAAGTCTTTTTCTCTTACCTACTAATTTTACTAGTGATCTCTCAGTAGCATAATCTTTGTGGTTAGATTTTAAGTGTTGAGATAAATGATTAATTCTAAATGTGAAAAGAGCGATTTGCCCTTCAGCACTTCCTGTGTCCTGTGCAGATTTTCCATGTTTTGCGAAAAGTTCTGCTTTTACTTCTTTTGTTAGATACATTCCAATATTATTTAAATGATTATTATGTATGAGGCTGCAAATGTAAAAATTATTTTTAGAATAAAAAATTTTTTATGTTAATTTTTGTAAATAAATTAAAGTATCTTTGTACGGAATATGAATCGGAAAAAATTTATACTATTGGGCATCGCAGCTGGGCTTGTTTTGGCTGGCTGTTCTAGTTTTGGGAGTAAATTATTAGGTTACAAACCTGATTATAAATTAGGTAAAATAAAGAAAATAATCTACTTCCAGCCCGCGGTTTTCCCTGAAATAGAAGAAATAAAACATCCAACAAACCAAGCGTTTTTTAGCGCTGTAACTGACCAAATGAGCCTTTATAGCGGCAACATAAAAACCGTTCAAATGGATAGTTCTATGGACTATGACAATGTTGATACTGAGTACATTAAGGAAGTTGGAAAGAATAACAATGCCGAAGCTATTATCGTCCCAAAAGTTAAATACTTCAAAGTAGGTATCGGTAAATATGTGTTTTCTAACCAAGTATTGGTAAGCCTAAAACTCTATGACAGCGATGGAAATCTGATAATGGAGAACCAATACGATACCTACAAAGGCAACGCCAGACTCATAGGAAAAGCCGAAAACTCTATAAAAGTAGGAACAAAAGGTGCTATCAAAGATTTGATAAAAAATCTACGAAAACTCAAAATGTTTTAAACAAAAACTGCACTTACGAGCATAGAAATAACTCCCACAAAAATCCAGATTTTCAGTAAAATAGACACTGCAAAGTAGTTTTTCTTGCTTTGATTTCTTAATAAAAATAAAACAAAAACAAGGAAAACAATCGTAGCTCCAAAATAATACGAATGCAAACCCAAATCCTGATTTGTCAATATAAACAATGCAAGAAAACCTGCCGATAAAAGTAGCACCTGCACAAGTTTAGATGTTTTTCCAACGCCATAAACTATCGGAAAAGTCTGATATCCAAGAGCTTCATCCGCTTCCCGACTGAGCAAATCCTTTATAATATCCATACTCAGCAGGAACAAGAACAAAAACGCTGACAAGAGAAAAATCCCTACTGTAAAGTACTGATAATAAACCAATATCCCAAAAAAAGGATAAACAGAGAGCAGTACATAGGTGAAATTATTCACCAGCAAAATCTTGCTCAGCTTATGGCTGTAAAACCAAATAAAAAACTGATAAACAATAAAATACAAAAATATTCGCCAAGAGAGATACAGCGAAATTCCCAGCGATAAAATATTCAAAATAAGATAAAAATAAAGGAAATATTTTTTCTTCAAAAAAGCCTGCAACCTAGCACGAAAGGGTTTGATGATTTTATCCTTTTCCTCGTCATAAAACTGATTTATCAGCCCACCAGCTGCGATGCTCATCAGGGAACAAAAGATAATTCCATGAATTTTAACATCTGTAAAATCAACAGTTTTAATGATAAAAAAAGTGAAAACATAAAGCGAAAAAGTAAGAAAAACCAGCCTGAAAATCCTCACTCCCAAAAGCAGACTGACAAACTGCATCGCCCTATGAAGAAAAAGGTTTTTCATTCAGAAATTGTTTAAAATCTGTAAATCACCTCCTTATGAAATCCTTCGAGCATTTTTTCAGCTTTTTCGTAATCCTTAGTAAAGCCTAAAATATAGCCTCCGCCGCCACTACCACAGAGTTTGAGATAGTAAGCATTGGTATCCAATCCTTTTTTCCATGCGTTGAAAACACTATCTGGAATCATCGGTCGGAAATGTTCATATGCCCATTTGGAAAGCGCTTTCATGTTCTTAAAAAATGGTGTCATTTCCTTATTCAAAAAGGACTGAATGCAGGCATTATTATACTTGATAAACTCCTCTTTCAGGGTTTTTCTAAATCCTTCGTTTTTTAATTTTTCAAAGAAAATCTGAACCATAGGCCCTGTTTCTCCCACTATGCCAGAATCAATAAGGAAAATCGCGCCTTTCCCTTCGTTTTCTTCTGGAATTTCCACTCTGCCCACATTTTCCTTGTTTTCTATCAAAATAGGCAGGTTCATGTAGCAGATTAGCGGGTCTATTCCCGAACTTTTGCCATGGAAAAAACTTTCCAGTTCTCCAAAAACTTTTTTCAGTTCCTTCAATTCATTTTTCCCGATTTTTTCGGGTTTATGCTGAACTATAGAATATCGGTCAAAAATAGCCGCTACCAAAGCCCCAGAACTCCCAACGCCATATCCCTGCGGAATATTAGAATCAAAAAACAATCCGTTTTCAATATCTTTCTTTAATGCTGATAAATCTAATCTGAACTGCTCTGGAAGTTCTAATTCTGCTAAATATTCCCAATATTTTTTCAGAGATTCATTGGATTTTTTTTCAAACTCTGATTCTAAAGCAGAAAACTTGAAACAACCTTTATAAAAGCTATATGGCAGGGTCAATCCCTGAGAATTTTCGATAATCCCATACTCCCCAAAAAGGAGAATTTTAGCATAAAAAAGAGGATTCGGCATTGTTATTTTATTTTTTATAAAATTGATTTAACTAATATATTGAGTGACCACAGAATAACCAACACTCCCACTCCTATAAACATCGCTTTCGTAGGAAGTTTTCCTGCCAGTTTTGCTGCCAATGGTGCCGCCAGCATTCCACCAAGAACCAGCCCCAAAATAACCTGCCAATGGCTCAGCCCTAAAAAAGCAAAAAATGTAAGAGCACTAGCAAATGTAATAAAAAACTCTGATAAACTGACCGTTCCAATCACAAATCTCGGCGTTTTCCCTTTCGAAATCAGTGTCGTCGTCACCAAAGGCCCCCAGCCACCACCTGCAAAAGAGTCCAAAAAACCACCAAAAAATGCCAGCCAGCCTACATTTTTCAATTTTTTAGTTTCTTTTTTCTTTCCAAAAACCCTTACCAAAATTCTCACCCCAAGTAAAAAAGTGTAAAATGCAAGTATTGGTTTGATGATATGAGTGTATTCCAAACTAAACATGGACAATAAAACTGCCCCCGAAACTGCGCCTATCACACCTGGGATGATTAGAAATTTCAGGAGTTTTTTATTCACATTCCCGAATTTATAATGACTTAGCCCAGATGCCCCACTCGAAAACATCTCCGCCGTATGAATACTACCACTAATGGCAGGAAGCGGAACCCCCGCACTCAGCAGCGCTGCTGTAGAAGTAAGTCCATAGCCCATTCCCAGAAGCCCGTCTATAAGCTGCGCCACGAAACCTATGAGAATCATCCAATAAAACAGCCCATCTATTTCTCCTACGAGCCATTTTATTCCTGTTGAAAATTCATCGTAAGAAATAAATAGATTTAAAATATTCCCAAGTATCAGAATAAAGAAAGCTGCAATGCTTGTAAATGCAATCTTTTTCCAATGACTCCCTGTATAGTTCTGAATATCAGAAGACTGAACATCATCCACTTGAATATAAAAATCATTAAACTCTGGATAAAGAGGCGCATTTATGAGGATTCCTCTACTTTTGACTTCTTTGGCTATTTGTTTGGTTTGTAAAGTATCTTTGAGAGTTATGAAAACCAATTCTTGATTTTCTAAATCCGTTTTTTCAAAAGTTTTTTGGGAGATAGACAGATTAGCACAGACCTCTCTAAGCTCCTCTATTCTATCATCTATCTGTTCCCCAACCACTAGAATTTCAGAATTAGGAGCATTTTCAAGAATATAAAGCACCTGCTCAAACGCCAATTCCCCACCGCCGATGATGAGGATTTTTCTGTCTACCATGTTTAGAAAAACAGGTAAATGCTGAGCTGTATATTTACTTCCTTCCTTAGAATTCATCCATTATAACCCTTCAATCTTATCTGTAAGATTATCTATAAAGCTCTGTAACGGCTTCTCTACCATCATTTTAATGAATGGATTGAACTGCCCTTCGAATAATATTTGAACTTCTGATTTATTTTCGGAAACTGCATCCATCTGCCCTGTCAGAGCGAAATCCAAGGAAGGATTTCCTGATGTAAGCACCACTTTCTTGTCCTCTACCATTTCTGAAATTTTCAAGGCTATTTCGGGCATTCCTTTTAGACCGAATTTAAAGCCGTTTTCTGTTGTTTCAAAAGAAACTAAACTTTCTGGCATCAGATGTTTATAGTCTTCAGGTTTTTTCAGCATTTCAAATAAATCTTTTGTGGATTTATTTACCATCACTTTTCTTCCTTCTAATTTCATTTTTTATATTTTTGCAATATTAACTTCAAAGATTCAGCAAATGTATAAAGTTTTTATCAATGAAAAAAAATTATCCATCAATAATCTTCCTAATGATGATGAAAAAAATATCGCTTATGAGGATTTTGCAACCATAGAAATGGCTCTGGATATCTTGGAAAACTCTTCGTGTAAATCCGTAAACCTCTACGGCGAAGACCCTGATAAAATCTGGGATGACTTCCATGATTCTTTCACCAATATAGAAGCAGCGGGCGGCATCGTGAAAAACGATGAAAACAAAGTTCTCTTCATCTACAGACTGGGAAAATGGGATTTACCAAAAGGTAAACTAGAACCTAATGAATCCCTTGAACACGCGGCTGTAAGGGAAGTAGAAGAAGAAACAGGAATTCAAAACTTGAAATTACAGAACTTCATCGGGTCTACTTATCACACTTACAGGGAAAGAGAAAACCATGCTCAGATTCTAAAAACCACTTTTTGGTATCTGATGAAAAGCACTGACAGCAAAGAACTTATCCCACAAACCGAAGAAGGCATCACGAAAGTAGAATGGAAATCCAAAGACGAAATCCTCTCCGAGGTTATTCCAAATACTTTTAGAAATATTGAACTGATTTTAAAAGAAGCAAAAATCATTTAAAAACAAAAAAACTCTCAAAATTGAGAGTTTTTTATCTTAAAAAAGTCCGTTTAGTTCGGCATCTATTCTATCCAAAATATATCCAAAATCCTCTTCTCTTTCCACAAAATCCAAATCATTTACATCTATAATCAGGAGTTTTCCTTCTTTGTAGCTGTTAATCCATGCTTCGTATTTATTATTAAGCCTCATCAGATAATCGATGCTTATTCCCGACTCGTATTCTCTTCCTCGTTTCGCTATTTGTTTGGTAAGGGTGGAAATATCGGCTTTTAGATAAATCAATAAATCTGGTGCGGAAACGAAGCCCTTCATCAGCTCAAAAAGAGATGAATAATTCTGATAATCCCTCTCCGAAAGCAAGTTCATCTCGTTAAGATTTTCTGCGAAAATATAAGCATCTTCATAAATTGTTCTATCCTGAATGATATTTTTTCCGCTCTCTCTAATCTCTTTGACCTGTCTAAATCTACTTCCCAAAAAATACATCTGTAAAGCAAAAGACCATTTGGACATATCTTGATAAAAATCATCCAAATAGGGATTATGATCCACATCTTCGAACTGGGCGTTCCAGCCGTAGTGTTTCGCCAGCATGGTCGTAAGCGTAGTCTTTCCTGCCCCGATATTTCCTGTAACTGCTATATGCATATTTTCTTTCTTAAAAAATGAATTTTATAATAACACTAAACAACTCGCTGCTATTTTACTTTTATCTCGTAAATTTTATCCCAGTTTTTCCCTGTAATCAGCATATTATCACCCTTAAATGCTATTCCATTCAGCACATCATCAGCATCGGTAGAGTGTTTTTTGTTGATTTCTGTCAAATCTATTTTGCCTACTACTTCGCCATTTTCTGGGTTTATTTTCAGAATATATGGTCGCTGCCAGATGTTTGCGTAGATAAATCCATCATGATATTCCAGCTCATTGATTTTTTCATAAACCTCTGACTGCCCCGCTATGGAGATCGTTTTCACTATTTTCTGAAGATTGTCTGGAGATATGAAATAGATATTCTTTGTCCCATCAGAAAGAATGAGATTTTTCCCATCATAAGTCAGCCCCCAGCCCTCAGTCAGTCTGCTAGGGTAGTTAAATTCCGATAGTTTTTTAAGCGTGTTTTTATCATAAACAAAGCCCTTTCTGTGCTGCCAAGTAAGCTGATATATTTTATCTCCCACTATGGTGCTTCCCTCTCCAAAATACTCATCATCCAGCTTGGTTTCCGCTGTATTGGTCGTAGAGCCCAGTGTATATTTTATTACCTTAGATTCTCCTGTCTGCCCATTACTTCCATAAATGGTATTTCCCTCCAGCTGGAAACCCTGAACGAAGTTTTCTGCATTATGTGGATATTCTGCCACCACCTCATAAGTCAGCTCTTTTTCAGGAGTTTTTGAAAGCACATTGATAACGGCATCTATGGATAGATTTTCCCCTGATTTAGTTCTCACATTGATAGTCACGGCATTGTCACCCAATGTAAAAAACGCAGGATCTATTTTCAAAATTGCTGTCTCCTTGTCCCCAAAACTTATGCTTATACTCTCCGCATTATCAGTAACTTCCTTTGGGAAAGTAATCATATCTCCGAAGTGGTATCCTTTGGTCTCCATAGCCAGATTATACTCATTCATACTATCTAAAATCATCTTGTCTTTGCTACAAGAAGCCAATAATACCAACGCCAAAACGCCCTTAAAAATACTTTTTTTCATCATTTGAAAAGTTTATCTAAAAATCGCCCAAATTTAAGGATTTTTTGAGTTTAGAAAAAATTTAATTTACATTTCCACTAATTCACTTATTCACAATCTCTTATCCAAACCACTTTCAGAAAAAACTAAAAATCCCTCTTTTGGAGGGATTTCTTTATTTATTCAGCACCTTTTTCAGGCGGTTATAGATTTCTTCGTAAGCTTCGGTCACCTCGCCCAAATCTCTTCGGAAACGGTCTTTGTCCAGCTTTTTCATGGTATCTTTATCCCAAAGGCGGCAGGTGTCTGGTGAAATCTCATCCGCCAAGATGATTTCACCATTTGGTGTTTTACCCAGTTCTATTTTGAAATCAACCAAAATGATGTTCATTTTATCAAATAAATCGATCAGTATTTCATTAATTCTGGCTGTCAGTGCATACATTTTGTCAAGTTCCTCTCTCGTCGCCGCACCCAAAAATATCGCATGATAGTCGTTTATCAGCGGATCTCCCAGCGCATCATCTTTATAGCAAATATCAAAAATGGTAATCGGTGATTTTGTGCCTTCTTCCACGCCCAAACGCTGAGCCATACTTCCCGCCACATAGTTTCTCACAATCACTTCCAAAGGAATGATACTCACCTTTTTAACCAGCTGTTCGCGGTCATCTATCTGTTTGATGAAATGAGTTGGAATTCCCTTTTCGTTCAGGTATTCAAAGATTAGCGTAGTGATGGCATTATTCATCTGCCCTTTTTTGTCCACTTGTCCTTTTTTCTGGGCATTGAACGCCGTAGCATCATCTTTAAATCTCACAACCACCTCATCAGGCTTTTCTGTGGCGAATATTTGTTTAGCTTTTCCTTCGTAGAGCATTTCTTTTTTTAAGTCCATTTTTATTAATTTTTTTGAGTTGCTAAGTTAATTTTTATTTCCTTTAATTCCAAACGATTTAAAACCGAAAAAAGCCCTTTTCAAACAACATCTGTCTAAAAAAGGCTTTTCATCATTATATGTTAATCCAAATTTTCTATAAGTGTGCGCAGATTTTTCAAATCTTTTTTGGATAGT
>CAUSCF010000016.1:0-45145 GCA_963530295.1 uncultured Flavobacteriaceae bacterium | reverse complement strand
CTGATAGATGGGAAAGCCTCGATGGTGAAATTTCTCAATCTGATAGCTTCAGAGCCTGATATTGCTCGTATTCCGATTATGATAGACTCTTCCCGATGGGAGATTTTAGAAGCTGGTTTGCAGGTGGTTCAGGGAAAATCGGTGGTGAATTCTATTAGTTTAAAAGAGGGAGAAGAGGAATTTATCCGCCAAGCGAAAATTATAAAAAGATACGGTGCGGCAGTTATTGTAATGGCCTTCGATGAAGTGAGCCAAGCCGATAATTACCAGCGAAGAATAGAGATAGCGGAACGCTCGTATAAAATCTTGGTGGATAAGGTAGGTTTTCCGCCAGAGGATATTATTTTTGACCTTAATATTTTCCCTGTGGCTACGGGAATGGAGGAACATAGGCGAAATGCAATTGATTTTATAGAAGCAACAAGGTGGGTTCGCCAGAATCTTCCATATGTGTCTGTGAGCGGTGGAGTTTCTAATGTTTCGTTTTCTTTTAGAGGAAATGATGCGGTGCGGGAAGCCATGCACTCGGTATTTCTGTATCATGCCATAAAAGCAGGGATGAATATGGGAATTGTAAACCCTACGATGCTGGAAGTCTATGATGAAATTCCTAAAGACCTCTTGGAACTGGTAGAAGATGTGATACTAGACCGAAAAGATGATGCTACGGAGCGTTTGTTGGATTATTCCGAAAAAGTAAAATCAGTCAAAAAAGAAAAAGTAGAAGACCTGTCTTGGCGCGAACAGCCTTTGCAGGAACGAATTACATATTCATTAGTAAAAGGCGTGGATAAATTCATAGAGGAAGATATGGAAGCGGCTTTGAAGGAAGCAAGACGACCGCTGGATGTGATAGAAATCAACCTGATGACTGGGATGAGCGTGGTGGGAGACCTTTTCGGAAGTGGAAAAATGTTTCTTCCGCAAGTGGTAAAATCTGCAAGGGTAATGAAACGGGCAGTGGCTTATTTGGAGCCTTTTATAGAAGCAGAAAAAGACACTTCCAAGCCTTCTAATGGTAAAATTCTTTTGGCGACGGTGAAAGGCGATGTCCATGATATTGGTAAAAATATCGTGGGTGTGGTGCTAGCGTGTAACAACTACGAAATCATAGATTTAGGTGTGATGGTGCCTTGTGAAAAAATCATTCAGACAGCGATAGAACAAAAGGTGGATATCATTGGGCTGAGTGGTTTGATTACGCCGAGTTTGGATGAAATGGAATATGTAGCATCCGAATTAGACAGGCAAAATCTGGATTTTCCGCTGTTGGTAGGAGGTGCAACGACTTCCAAAGCCCATACCGCTGTGAAAATTGCGCCAAAATACCGAAATACCGTGGTGCATGGTGGAGATGCCTCGCGAACGGTGAATATAGTAAATTCGCTATTGAGCGAAGAAAGATCTGCTGAATACAAAAAAGAGCTTAAGAAGGAATATGATGAATTCAGAGAGAAATTTTTGGCGAGACAAACAGACAAAGAATATGTATCCATAGAGGAAGCAAGGGAAAAGAGATTTAAAATAGACTGGGAAAACGAAACCATCATTAAGCCTAAAAAATTAGGAATTACAGTGATTGAAAATCAGGATTTCCGTGAGCTTCTTCCTTTCGTGGATTGGTCTCCGTTTTTCCGAAGCTGGGATTTGCACGGCAGATATCCAGATATTTTGGAAGATGAAAAAGTAGGGGAGCAAGCTCGTGAACTTTGGGCTGATGCACAGGTGATTTTAGATAAAATTTTAAACGAAAAATTGCTTAAAGCCAAGGCTATTTTTGGGCTTTTCCCAGCTAATTCTAATGAACGAGATGATATTATTTTAGATAAAGATGGGGAAGAATTTGTTTTCCGAACACTTCGCCAGCAGTTGAAAAAATCGGCAGGGAAGGAGTATTTCGCTCTGTCGGACTTTATAGCGCCGCAAAGCACTGGTAAACAGGATTATATAGGTGCTTTCGCAGTGACGGCTGGTTTCGGTACGGATGAATTGGTGAAATATTATGAAGCCCAAAATGATGATTATTCCACCATCATGGCGAAGGCTCTAGCGGATAGGTTTGCGGAGGCGTTTGCGGAATTTCTGCATTGGAAAGTGAGAAAAGAATACTGGGGATATGCAGCGGATGAGAGCCTTAGCAATGAGGAGTTGATAGATGAGGAGTATAAAGGTATCCGCCCTGCGCCAGGCTATCCAGCATGTCCAGACCATTTGGAAAGGGCTACCATTTGGGAACTTCTGAAAGTGAAAGAGACTATCGGTATAGAGCTGATGGATGCTGGTCTGGCGATGTATCCTACGGCGGCGGTTTCGGGGTATTATTTTGCTAATGCAAAGGCAAAATATTTCGGAGTTGGTAAAATCTGTGAAGACCAGCTGAAAGACTATACCGAAAGAAAGGGCGTAGATGAGGAATTTGCTAGAAAATGGCTGAGTCCTATTTTGGCAGGAAAACAAAGTATTTAAATCAGGTTTGGATTGAGAATGAAAAAGAATTTGTATGTATTATTCTTATTATTAGGAATAAATGTTTGGGGACAAGAGCAGGAAATAGAGCCTATCAATACGGACAGACCAGACCAAAACATAATTTGTCTGCTGGGCTGAAATACCTTTTAACCAATGATTTACAATTAGATGCCATAGCTGGATTTTCTGTTTTTAAATCGGAATCAGATAATTTCGTAGCTTTGGGGGTAGCGTATAGATTTAAAAATAAACAACAAAATAGACAATCATGAAAGTAACGGAACACATAGAAAAAGCCAATGGTAAGACCCTTTTTTCGTTTGAGATTTTACCACCGCTTAAAGGACAGAATATCAATTTGTTCTTTGATGCCATAGACCCATTGCTAGAGTATAATCCTAGTTTTATCAATGTGACTTATCACAGAGAAGAATACGAATATGTAGAGCGTGAAAATGGGCTATTGGAAAGGAGAGTGGTGAGAAAGCGCCCAGGAACAGTGGGTATCTGTGCGGCAATCCAAAATAGATATCATATAGATGCGATTCCGCATATCTTGTGTGGAGGCTTTAATAGGGAGGAAACCGAGAATTTCCTGATAGACTTGGATTTCTTGGAGATAGATAATGTGATGGCTCTTCGTGGTGATGTGATGAAGTCCGAGACTTATTTCAAACCAGAAAAAAACGGAAATGCCCACGCTTCTGAATTGGTTCATCAAATCAAACAAATGAACGATGGGATTTATCTTGACCATAATATAGAACTGCCATCGCCGACCAATTTCTGCATTGGTGTTGCGGGTTATCCAGAAAAACACATGGAGGCGGCGAGTCTGCATCAGGATGTATTGAACCTGAAGAAAAAACAAGAAGCAGGAGCGGACTATGTGGTGACGCAGATGTTTTTTGATAATCAAAAATTCTTTGAATTCGTGGATAAATGCAGGGAAGAGGGCATAACTATTCCGATAATCCCAGGGCTGAAACCTATCACTGCTAAAAGCCAGTTGAGTATGCTTCCGTATCGTTTTAAGGTGGATTTACCAGATGATTTGGTGATTGAAATTACAAAATGTAAAACCGCAGCTGATATAAAGCAAGTAGGAATAGAATGGTGCACAGCCCAGAGTAAAGAACTGAAAGAAAGAGGGGTTCCTGCACTGCATTACTATTCCATGGGGCGCAGTGAAGGGGTGAAGCAGATAGTAAATGAAGTTTTTTAAAACGATAAAGTTTAAATAAGAAAGTTCTGTTTCATGGGATTTTCTTATTTTGTGTTTAAATATTGAAAAATTATATTTATATCTAAATACAGAAGGGTTGGAAGATTTATAATTTTATGTTTAGTTTTTTTTCTTGAAAAAATAAAGTTTTTTTTGATGCGTAATGTAATTAAAATTTTATCTTTGCAACACTTAATAACATATTTATGAGTGTACTCAAATTAATTCATAATAATACTAAAACTCTTGGGGATTTACCTGCATTGTCTTTTAGGGAAAATGGAGTTTGGAAATCAAAGAACTGGAGGGAGTTTGGAGAAGAATTAGCCCAAATTTCTAGTGCTCTTAGCAGTCTTGGAATGGGGGCAGGAGACAGATTGGCGATTTTTTCTGATAATTCTAAAGACTGGGTGTTGGTGGATTTTGCCAATCAGTCATTAGGAGCTATTACAGTGCCTATCTATGCTACGAATAGCAAAGAGCAGGTAGAATTTATCCTAAGACAAACGGAGATAAAGGTAATTTTGGTAGGAGCAGAGAAGCAACTGGAGATAGTTAGAGAAATTAAACAAAATTCGGAGTTTGCTGATTTACAAGTGATTTCTTCTGTTCAGCTGGAAAATCCTACAGAACAAGAATACTACCTTCCCAAATGGAAAGATGCTTATGATAAAGAATTCCAATACAAGGATATAGATATAAATAACACAGCTACAATACTTTATACTTCTGGGACGACAGGAACACCGAAGGGAGTGGTGCTTACGCATAAGAATTTTTATGCTGTGATTAAAGCGCATAAAGAATTCTTTAAGATAGAGAATCTTCATAACAAGGTTTCTATGGCGTTTTTGCCGCTGAGCCATATTTTTGAGCGTGGATGGTCTACTTTCGTTTTCGCAATGGGGGGACATGTGGCGGTTTTAGACAATCCAAAAGATGTTTCTCAGGCATTGAAGGAAGTGAAACCTTGGGCAATGTGTTCGGTACCGAGACTTTATGAGAAAATCTATCAAGTGTTGCTTAATAAAATAGAAGGTTCCAGCAGCCTGAAACAAGAGTTTTTTCGAAGAGCCCTTAGAATAGGTGTAAAATACTCAGAAAGAGTAAGAAAAGGAGAGAAAATACCGTTTTTATTAGGACTGAAATATAAATTTTATTCGGCTCTGGTTTTTAAGAAAATTAGAAATGAACTTGGTGGAAACCTCAGCTTTATGCCTGTGGGCGGTGCGATGCTGAAAAAAGAAATTTCAGAGTTTTTCGCTGCCATAGGAATGCCTATAATTGTAGGATATGGGTTGTCTGAGACTTGTGCTACGGTTACGGCGTATCCGATTGTGAATTTCGTTCATGGAAGTGTGGGAGTTGCGCTGCCAGGGGTTGAAATAAAAATAGGAGAAGAAAATGAGATTTTGGTGAAGTATGATGGGGTGATGAAGGAATATTACAAAAATCCAGAGGAAACAGCGAAAGTTTTTACCGCGGATGGATATTTCCGCACAGGAGATGCTGGGCGTATCGATGAGGATGGGAATCTCTATATAGTGGATAGAATAAAGGATTTGATGAAGACTTCCAACGGGAAATACATCGCGCCGCAGTCTATCGAAATCCCATTGCAGACGCATCCGAGCATTTCACAAGCACTTGTCGTAGCTGAAGGAAAACCGTATGTGACTTCGTTCATCGTTCCTAATTTTGAGGCGCTTTCTCAGGAGTTGGCTGAGTTTAAGGATTATCTTAAACTGAACCTTGCAGAAAAAATGAAACTCTTGGAGATGCCGAATATAAAAGAGAAATTCCAAAAAATCATAGCAGAGGTGCAGAAAGGACAATCTTCCTATGAGCACATTAAAAAATTCATGCTGCTTCCAGAGGAATTTACCATTGAAAAGGGAGAGCTTACTCCTACTTTGAAAATTAAAAGAAAAGTAGTGATGGACAAACTTCGCCACGAAATAGAGCGAATTTATAAAGATTAGTTTTAAAATATTATTTATTATTAAGAAGAACTTTTGTCAGTAATGATGAAAGTTCTTTGTATTTTTAGTCATGATTTTATTTTTTGAAATTGATAAATAAGACAATTTGTCATTCTTCGCTTCGAAAATAGTAATGGTATAAATATTGACAAAATCAAAGTGTAAAAATTAAAATAATTATTAATAAAAAAGAATATAAAATATTATGAGCAAAATTATAGGAATTGACTTAGGAACAACAAATTCATGTGTGGCAGTAATGGAGGGTAAAGACCCAGTAGTAATCCCAAATGCAGAAGGAAAAAGAACAACGCCTTCTATCGTAGCATTCACAGAGGATGGCGAGAGAAAAGTGGGGGACCCGGCTAAAAGACAGGCAGTAACAAACCCGAAGAAAACCGTTTATTCTATCAAGAGATTCATAGGAACACAGTTCTCAAAAGACAAAGAGGAAATCTCAAGAGTTCCGTATGAAGTGGTAGGCGGACCAAATGACACTGTAAAAGTAAAAATAGATGATAGAGAATACACCACACAAGAAATCTCTGCGATGATTCTTCAAAAAATGAAGAAAACAGCTGAAGATTACCTTGGGCAAGAGGTTTCAAGAGCGGTAATTACCGTGCCAGCTTACTTTAACGATGCACAAAGACAGGCAACTAAAGAAGCAGGAGAAATCGCAGGTCTTAAAGTAGAAAGAATCATCAACGAACCTACAGCAGCAGCTTTGGCTTACGGATTAGACAAAGTAGGCAAAAAAGACATGAATGTAGTAGTGTTTGACTGTGGTGGTGGTACGCATGATGTCTCTGTATTAGAGATGTATGAAGTGGATGGAAATGCTTCTTTCGAAGTGAAAGCTACAGACGGAGATACTCACCTTGGAGGAGACGACTTTGATAATGTAATCATCGACTGGATGGCAGATGAGTTTAAAAATGAAGAAGGTGTAGATTTAAAAACTGACCCTATCGCGCTTCAAAGATTGAAAGAAGCGGCTGAAAAAGCAAAAGTAGAGCTTTCTTCTTCTACACAAACGGAAATCAACCTTCCGTACATCACGGCTACAGCTTCTGGACCAAAACACTTGGTGAAAACTTTGACAAGAGCGAAGTTTGAACAATTGGCTCACGACCTCATCGAGAGAACGATAGAGCCTTGTAAATCAGCTTTGGCTAATGCAGGAATGAGCGTTTCTGATATTGATGAAATTATCTTAGTGGGTGGTTCTACCAGAATTCCAGCAATTCAGGAAGCGGTAGAGAAATTCTTTGGAAAAGCGCCATCTAAAGGAGTAAACCCAGATGAAGTAGTGGCTATCGGTGCGGCTATCCAAGGGGGAGTTCTTACAGGAGATGTGAACAATGTATTGCTATTAGATGTTACACCGCTTTCTCTCGGAATCGAGACTATGGGGTCTGTATTTACAAAACTAATCGAAGCGAATACGACTATCCCTACAAGAAAATCAGAGGTGTTTTCTACAGCGGCAGACAATCAGCCAGCGGTTACCATCAGAGTAGGACAAGGGGAAAGACCAATGTTTAATGACAATAAAGAAATCGGTAGATTTGACTTGGTAGATATTCCACCAGCGCCAAGAGGTGTTCCACAGATTGAAGTAACTTTTGATATAGATGCTAATGGTATCCTTAGCGTTTCTGCAAAGGACAAAGGAACAGGAAAAGAGCAGTCTATCAAAATTCAGGCAAGCTCTGGACTTTCTGAAGCGGAAATCGAAAGAATGAAAAAAGAAGCTGAAGAAAACGCTTCTGCTGATGCGAAGAAAAAAGAAGATGCAGAAGTAATAAACAAAGCTGATGGACTGATTTTCCAAACTGAAAAACAGCTGAAAGAATTTGGAGACAAACTTTCTGCAGACAAAAAAGCTGGAATAGAAACAGCATTAGCAGAGTTGAAAACAGCTTACGAAACGAAAAATGTAGAGGAAATCAAGTCTAAAACAGAAGCCCTAGATGCAGCGTGGATGGCAGCCTCTGAAGAACTCTACAAAGCTCAAGCCGAAGCACAGCCAAATGCAGGAGCAGCAGGCGGTCAGCAGCAAGGCGGAGACAATGTCCAAGATGCTGATTTCGAAGAAGTGAAGTAAGAGTTTGAATTATAGAGTTAGTAACAGACCTATTTTTTTAGTAGGTCTGTTAAATATTTATAGAAAATGGAAATTCTTTATATTTTAATACCTGCATTTGTTTTTATAATAGGGTGTATAATTTTACATAATAAAAATATTTTAAAATATTACCATAGTGAAATTATAGCATTTATAAGTGGATATTATTTATTTCTATGTGATTATAAAAAGGATGATTTTTTTCTTGAGCATAAAAAGTGGAGAGATATAAATCATTATATCATATGTATTATAGTCATTATAAATATAGCATCTATTGTATATAGGATTTGGAAATATAAAAAAATATTGAATATAGAAGAATATCAAAGGAAATTAGAAAATATCCAAGATGAATACGCTAAATTATGTGGAGATTATATAAAAATAATTTTTACGGATTTTTTTACAGATTCTAAAGGGCAAGGAGGAAGAGTTAGTATATATAAAATTCAGAATGATAGATTTATATTATTAGGAAGATATTCCAATAGCAATGAATACAATAAAAAAGGGAGAGATAGTTACCCATGTGATAAAGGGTTTATTCGCGAAGGTTGGGATAAAGGGGAGTTTTTAATTTATGATATTCCTAAATGGACAGGTTCAGGAAAAGAATATAAGAAATTTGTTAAGGAACATTGTAATATTGATGATTTAACATTAAAAAAGATTAGAATGAAAAGTAGATCATTTTTTATCAAGACAATAGAAAACGAGAAATCGGACTCAAGACAAGATTTAGGAATAATTGTTTTTGAGAAAATGGATACAAGTCGAATTAATTCTGATAGTATTAAACAAGTAATTGATGAAAATCAGCAGCAAATCCAAGCTCTTATAAAAACAATGAAAACTATTTATGAGATATAATTATGATTTCCCTTTTGAAAGATAAGTATCATAAGCAATAAGGGGGTTGATTTTATGCAAAAGAATAATCTAAAAACTCTTTTGCATCTCGAAAGAAAAATACATCGTCTGAATTTGTAGGTGTTTTTTATCAAAATTTTAAAAAGTATAAAAAATAAATAGTTTTTCATAGAAAATTCCTTCCTCCCAATTTGGGAGGAAGGAATTTTTTTTGGTAAAAATAGACTCAGAAAACAAGTAGTTTTTTTGTAGTTTGGAGAGGTGGGGAGCGCGGGGAAAATTTTTAGTATATTTGTCTTATTTTTTATCAAAAATAATTACCCTATGCACGAAAGCAAACATATAGAATATAAGCAAAAAATAACACCCGAGTTAGAAAAAGAAGTAGTAGCATTTCTTAATTCTAATGAGGGAGGTGTTATCTACATTGGGATTGATAAGGTGGGGAAAATCGTGGGGGTAGAAAATACTGATGAGGAACAACTATTGCTGAAAGACCGATTCAAACATAATATTTTGCCCTCTTGTATGGGGCTTTTTGATATTGCTTTGGAAAGGAATGAGGATAAGAATATTTTGAAAATCATCGTGGCAGGAGGCTATGAGAAGCCTTATTATGTAAAGAAATATGGGCTTTCGGAAAAAGGTGTTTTTATTCGTGTAGGGAGCAGTGCAGAGCCGATGCCCACTCGACAAATTGAACAGCTTTTCAGTAAACGAACCCGAAATTCTATCGGAAAAATAAAATCTCCAAAACAAGATTTACGATTTCAGCAGTTGCAGATTTATTATCAGTCTACTGGAAAGCTTCTTAACGAACAATTTGCTAAAAATCTGGAACTTCTTACCGAGGATAATCAATATAATTATGTAGCGTATCTGCTTAATGATGTGAATGGAATTTCGGTAAAAGTAGCAAAGTATTCAGGGACAAATCAAGTGGATTTGATTGAGAATGAAGAATATGGTTATGAATCTTTGATAAAAGCAACTAAGCAGGTTTTGGATAAACTTAACCTTGAAAATAGGACACTTACCAAAATAACACCCAAGGAACGAGAAGAACGAAAACTTTGGAATTCTATTGCTTTACGAGAGGCAGTGATTAATGCCTTTGTGCATAATGATTACACACGGGAAGTAGCACCAAAATTTGAGGTTTTTAGAGATAGACTAGTAATTACATCATACGGAGGGCTTCCAGAAGGGCTTTCTCAAGAAGAATTTTTTGAAGGGTATTCTGTCCCAAGAAATAAGGAGTTGATGCGGATTTATAAGGACTTAGAATTGGTGGAGCAGTTGGGTTCTGGTGTACCAAGAATTTTACAAGTCTATCCCAAGGAATATTTTAAATTTTCAGAAAATTTTTTGCAGATTATTTTACCAGCAGAAGAGGATGTTACCCCGCAAGTCACTCCGCAAGTCACTCCGCAAGTCACTCCGCAAGTTGAGAATTTGTTAAGAATTTTTGAAGGAACTCATTATAGGAGTGAATTGCAGGAAAAATTAAATTTATCAGATAGAGAGTATTTTAGAAAAAAATATCTTAAACCTGCTATTGAAGAAGGATTGGTGGCTCTTACGATACCAGATAAACCTACAAGTGCTAATCAAAAATATTATTTAACAGAAAAAGGAAAAAAACTAATAATAACAATTAATAAACGGAAATAAGATATGATTATGATTAATTTTTGATATAGTTATTCTTTTAAGTAAAATTAAAAGTTTTATATTTTACTAGGTTTGAAAATGGAGTGATAACTCGATATATTTGGATATTTATAATTGTAGGATATGGGTAAAAAATCAAAATAATTTTTCACGCCATTAGTAAATAAAATATTCCAAATAGACTGAGAAGATATGGAGGAAGATGAAGATCTTCATTATTTTTGTCTTGTTTTTAGAGATATGAAAAAGAAGTATACTACATAATTTATTATTTTTGGAATTATTACAATAAGGTATTTTTAATAGAAAGGGGAAGATATGAATTATATAGATTTGTTTGCTGGGGCAGGAGGGTTATCTGAAGGATTTACTCGGATGGGATTTACTCCTATAGCTCATGTGGAAATGAACAAAGATGCGTGTGATACGCTTCGAACACGAGCTGTTTTTCATTGGCTTAGAGAGAATGGTAAAGAAAATATATATTATAATTATTTAAAATCAGAAAATAGAGATAAGGATTTTTTTTGGAAAGAGAATGGAGTTCCTCAGCATGTTGTTGATTCAGTGATTAATAAAGAAATTTCAAAAGAAACACTATCTGAAATTTTTGAATTAATTGATTCTATTTTAGGGGACAAAAATGTTGATGTTGTTATAGGCGGTCCTCCTTGTCAGGCATACTCCGTCGCTGGTCGAGCAAGGAAGAATATGGATGGAGACCCTAGAAATTTTCTTTATCAATATTATATTAAATTTTTAAAGAAATACAGACCAAAAATGTTTGTATTTGAAAATGTACCAGGTATTTTATCAGCTAAAAATGGTGAATATTTAGATAAAATATTTGAAGCAGTTCGAAACGCAGGGTATGAGTTATCATTACCTACTAATAGTCAAAAATTTTTAAATTCAAAAAATTTTGGTGTTTTACAAGATAGAAAAAGAGTAATTATTGTAGGTTGGAGAAAAGAGTTAGCTTTATCATATCCTGATTTTGAAATTACTGAGCCCAAATTTAAAATTCTGAAAGATTTATTTGCTGATCTTCCAGAATTAAAAAATGGAGAAGGAACAATGAATGCTGTAAAATATAAAAAACCAACTACAGAATATTTAAAACAATCTAAAATAAGAGGTGAAATTGATTTTGTAACTCAGCATATAGCAAGACCAAATAATGAAAATGATTTGGAAATCTATAGGATGGCGGTAGAAGAAATGAATCAAGGGAAAAGATTAAACTATGCTAAATTACCAGAACGCCTTATAAGGCATAAAAACACTAGTTCATTTACTAATAGATTTCAAGTGGTTAATGGGGATGGTATTTCTCATACAGTTGTAGCTCATATTGCAATGGATGGACATTACTATATTCATCCAGATATTAAGCAGAATCGATCCATCACTATAAGGGAGGCTGCAAGGATACAATCTTTTCCAGATGATTATTTTTTTGAGGGAAGCAGAACAGCTGTTTTTAAGCAAATAGGAAATGCAGTTCCGCCACTTATGGCAGAAAAAATAGCTAGAAAAATTAAAGAAATATTAAAGAGCATAGTTTAGTATTATTATTTATAAAAGAATAAATCGTGAAAAAAGCAGAGATAGTCAAGCCTAATCCAAAATCAACTATTAATTCATATAGAAGTTTTGGTTACAATCTTCCAACTGCTATTGCAGATATTGTGGATAATTCAATTTCAGCACTAGCTGATAAAATATGTATAGAATATAAATGGTTGGGAAGAGATTCTTATATTATTATTTCTGATAATGGTAAGGGAATGAATAGGGATGAGTTAGTGCTTGCGATGACTCCTGGAAGTAAGGACCCAGAAGCTCAAAGAGACGAAAAGGATCTTGGACGGTTTGGGATGGGGTTGAAAACAGCTTCTTTTTCACAATGCAAGCGTTTAACATGTGTTACTAAACAATTAAATTACGCTACAATAAAGCGTTGTTGGGATATTGATTTTATTAATAGTGAAAATGAATGGCAGTTGCTTGATGAGATTTCTGATGAATCATTTATTGAAAGAATTGATAATCAAAAATCTGGAACACTTATTTTGTGGGAGAAGTTAGATAGAATAGTTGGGGAAGCAGATATCGATAATGAAAGAGTAAAAAGTAGTTTTTATAGTGAAATGATAGCTGTAAAAAAACATTTGAGTTTGGTTTTTCATAAATTCATTGAAAATAAAAAGATAAAAATTTTCTTTCAAAATGAAGAAATTGAGGCAACTAATCCTTTTCTATTAAATTTAACCCCAAAACCTCAGATGGGGCTACCAGAAGTCTTTGATGGTGTAGAAATTACTTACTTTATTCTGCCTCACATGTCTGAATTAGGAAAGGAGGATTATGAAAAATCAGGAGGTTCTTTAGGGTGGTTTGAAAATCAAGGATTTTATATTTATAGAGGAGATCGGTTGTTAGTTGCAGGAGATTGGCTTGGTTTTGAAAAAAAAAGAGATTATTCAAAACTTGCTAGGATTTCAGTAAATTTTTCAAATATAGGTGATTTTGATTGGCATTTGGATATTAAAAAATCTACAGCTACACCTCCTATAGAATTAAGAAAGGAGTTAGGAAGAATAGCTAAAAAAGCTATTTCAGAATCAGCTAAAAGATATAATTGGAGAGGTCAGAAATCCAATTCGGAATTTGGCTCTACTACATTAGAACCTCTTTGGATTGATGAGAAAACAAGAGAAGGAATTAAGAAATATAAAATCAATAGAAATCATCCTTTGATAAAAACTGTTATCAGTCAAGAAGATAAAATGATCACAAAAGTCTTTAAGTTGCTTGAAGATAATATTCCAATTGAATTGATATTGAGTAATCAAAACGAAGACCCTCTATTTCATGAGTTAGAAAAACAACCTGAGATACCAGATGATCAACTTATATATTTAGCTGTTGAATTGTTTAATATATATAAAGCTCAACAAATTCCAAGTGATTTGGCAAGACAAAAAATAATGAACTCAACACCATTTAATTTATTCCCATTAATAAATGAATATTTGATATGAATCTATTAGAAATAGCAAGAGGTATAGCTCATCAAATTTTATCGAGCCATAGTGAGATTACAGATGAAACAATTTCATCTGTAATTAAAAAAGTTAAAGCTATAAATATTATTGAAGGAGAAAACTTTGATGAACAAGAATTGTTTGAAATTCTTCATGCTGATTTTAGTGTAGATAATGGAGGAGTTACAGTAATATCAGATGATATAGAACCTTGGTTAAATGAAGAAAAATCAAATATTAATTTTGAGTTATGGAATAGATATAAAATGTATATGTCTGAAAAGGCCCCATCTTTTCCAATTAATGATTTAGATGATTTTACAGATAAAATTTTAGACAAATGTGTAAATCCTAAAAAAGCAGGAGCGTGGGATAGGAGAGGTATGGTTGTGGGGCATGTTCAGTCTGGTAAAACTTCAAATTATGTAGGTTTAATAAATAAAGCCACAGATGCAGGTTATAAAGTAATTATAGTCATAGCAGGGACAATTAGTTCTTTGAGAAGACAAACACAAGAACGAATAGATGCAGGATTTATAGGTAGAAATAGTTCCGCATTTATTAGAGAAAGTGAAAATCAACGAATTGGAGTTGGAAAATACAAAACAAAAACAGATATTTATTCTCTAACTTCTTCTTATTATAATAAAAATGATGAGGGAGATTTTAGTCAGTCTGTGGCTAATAGATTGAATATTCCTATTGGTAAAAACCCTATAGTATTTGTTGTCAAGAAAAATAAAAATATATTAGAGAATCTAATAGATTGGCTTTCAAAAAATGAAAATATTAGAACAATTGATGGAAGTCCCAAATTATTTGATGTTCCTGCACTGATTATTGATGATGAGGCAGATGCTGCCTCTGTAAATACTTCACGAGATATTAATGAAGCAAAAACGATTAATCGTCTAATAAGAACTTTGCTTAATATTTTTAATCAAAATACATTCATTGGTTATACAGCAACACCGTATGCAAATTTGTTTATTTCTCAAGAACATAATGAGGAATTAACTACACGAGTTAAAAACAAAGTTTATAAAATAGGAGAGGATTTATTTCCAAGAGATTTTATTGTTAATATTAAAGCACCTTCTAATTACATAGGAGCGGCAAAAGTATTTGGTTATGAAAATCCTAAACCAGAACTAACCAAAGAACCTTTGGAAATTTTTAGGCCTATAGATGATTATGATCCTCCCTTTTTTAATAAATTAAATCGTGAAAACAAACATGATTTGCCAGAATATTTACCTCCTAGTTTAGAAGAAGCTATAAAAGCTTTTATTTTAACTTGTGCTATTAGGAGATTGAGGGGACATCAGAATAAGCATAATTCAATGTTAATTCATACAGCTTTACTTGTGAAATGGATTGATAGAGTTGCTTATTTGGTAAATGATAAGCTAAAAGAATATAAAAATGCGATTCAAAGCGAAGACTCAGTTTTATTAGATGAATTGCAAAATCTTTTTGAAAAAGATTTTATTCCAACGACTAAAAATGTAATTAAAAACCTTGATTATAAAGATGTTAGAATAAAAGAGCATTCTTGGGAAGAGGTGAAACAAGAGCTGAAAAAAGCTGTTTTAAAAATAGAAGTGCGCTCAGTTCATGGAACTCGTTCAACTACAAATCTTGAATATCACAATATAGAGGAGATTGATTATAATCGTTATGAAAATGGACTTAATGTAATTGCGGTAGGAGGAAGTCGTCTTTCAAGAGGTATTACATTAGAAGGCTTGTCAATTTCATATTATATTCGAACAACAAGAATGTATGATTCCCTTATGCAAATGGGGCGTTGGTTTGGTTATAGACTAGGATATGTGGATTTGTGTAGATTATATACTACTAATTTAATTTTTGAGTGGTTCAATCACATTACAATGGTTACTGAGGAAATGAGAAATGATTTTGATGAAATGACCATTACTCATCAGAAACCCAAGGACTTTCGTTTAAAGGTCAGAAATCATCATGGGTTGTTGACCATTACAAGTTTAAATAAGTTGTATTTTACTGAAGATATTGAAATATCTTTTTCAGGAGAAAATCCACAGACATATAGTTTGATGAAAACAAAATTGGCAATAGAGAATAATCTTAAAGCATTCAATTCTTTAATTGAAACAATAGGTTTTCCAACTATTGAAAATAGAATTAAAAATAAACAAGGAAAAATAAGATATTTGCTTTATCCGAAAGCTAATATAGAAAGTATTTGTACTTTTTTGGATGATTTTAAAATAGAACAGCCTAGCATAAATAATGCAACATTAGTAGATTATATTAGAACACAAGAAAAGGAAAAGAATATTAAAGAATGGTCCATTTGTGTGGTGTCGAATACAAGTGAAAAAGTGTTTATTAATCGTTATGAAAATAATCCTGATGATTCCCAAAGCCCTAAAGATGATGTAATGACATATCAACTAACTCATAATGGTGAAACTCTCACATTAGGATGTAGTGTCCGTAATCATCCTAAAAATTTGAGAACAAGCGAATATTATCTCATTTCTAAAAATCAAATTGACGATTTAAAGGATAGACAGGTTGATTTGTGTACTGATGATTTGTCTACAAATAAAGAGATTAAAGAGCAAAGAGCTAAAGAACAAAAGGGACTATTGCTAATTTATGCTTTGGATGAAAGAGGTACACCAAATGTAAATAATGGAATGCCTATTATTGGATATAGTTTGCATTTTCCAAGAATAGAGAATGAAAAGAAAGTTTCCTATACTGCTTCAATTAATAAGAACTTTGATTTAGAAATGATGGAAGATGATGATAATCCAGAAAATGATGAAATATGATTGATGTAAATACAATATGGGATAAACATAAACTTACAAAAGAAATAATAGTAAAGACTAAAATAAGAGAGATTAGTCATTTTGAGTGTTTTTTAGCAACAAATTATCAATTGGGAAATATCTCCCTTATATTTAGAGTTGCAAAGAGTATAGTATTTCCAGATTTGTCAAAATACAGATTCAAAAGTATTTTAGTTTATTCTATTGAAAATGAAAATTCGATTGAGCTTGTCATATTTTTATCAGATATTCAATTAAAGCATGTTTTCTCAGTTTTTATACAAGATATATTGGAAAGTATAAGCCATTGTATTACTGAAGAGCAAGGTGTTTATAGTATATTAAATACTATTTCTAGGTGGAAAAAAATGTTTGAAAAAATAAATCCAGAAGGATTAACACTTGAACAGCAAAAGGGATTGATAGGTGAATTATTGTTTTTAAATTATTTATTAGATAATGGTGTAGAAGTAGATAAAGCTATTGATTATTGGACAAGTGTAGAACAAGATTTTCGAGCAAAAGATTTTAGTATTAACAAAATGGCTGTAGAGATTAAATTTACATCTTCCGAACAACCAAAAATACAAATATCTAGTGAAAGGCAATTAGATAGAGAGTGCTTTGATCATTTATTTGTTGTTTTGTATGTAGCTAAAGCTGTAAAATCTGAAGGATTTTCACTCAATTCTATTATAGAAAGAACAAAGAATAGAATAGTTTTAGAAGAGTTGCTTATTTTATTTAATAATAAATTGTTACAAAGTGGATATTTTGATAAAGATAAAGAGGGGTATAATAAAATGTTTATCTTAGAAAAAATTAATACTTTTTATGTAAGTGATAGTTTTCCAAAAATCACAACAACGGACTTGAATATGGGAGTTTCTGATGTCTCCTATTCAATTGAAGTATCAGCAATAGGAGAATTTATCATTAATAATAATAAAATTTTGGATTATATATAACAATGGAAAGAGCATTACAAAATTACATAGAAGAATTAAAATCTGATGTTGCCGCATTAGTTTATTCTGATGGAGAAGGTGTTAGTTTTGAAGATAAATTTACAGAGTATTGTATTGAGATTTTTGAAACAATTGGAAAAGCAGAAGGGGCAAGAGTTTTATCATATATTCATCCAAATAGTCAAGGAGGAATTGATTGGAAAATAAATGGTTATTGTTTGAAAGATTCATTTAAAGAAACTAATGATAAGGAATATTATGAAACTTTAGATTTGTTTATTACTTATTTCAAAAATGATTATCATTATAATATTACAAAAGATGAATATACAAAGACATTAAATCAAATAAAACGATTTATTAATGCAGCATTTAAGAGGCATATTGATTATATCGATCCCTCAAATACTGAACTGAGTTATCTTATAGATGTTATCAAAAACCAAGGAAAAGAGTTTGATAGAGTAAATGTTTATTTTTTAATCAATGGTTTTTCAAATCATGATAAAGAGAAGTTTGAAGTAGGTGATTTAGAAGTATATATCCATACTTGGGATGTAGAAAAATTATTCAAGGTAAATGAATCAAATAGTTCACATGAACCTATAGAAATTGATTTTGAATCTTTTATTGAAGAATCAAAAGGGTTGCAATGTTTACTAGTGCCAAATACTGATGATTTATATGAATGTTATTTAGCTATTGTGCCAGGAGAAGTTTTAGCAAAATTATATAAAGAATATTCTAATGAACTATTGGAAAGTAATGTTCGGGCATTTTTAGGTCAGACAGGTAAATTTAACAAAGGAATTAGGGATACAATTCGAAATAAGCCTCAAATGTTTTTGCCATATAATAATGGTGTAACATCAACAGCTGAAAGTGTTGAAGTGAAAAGTATAGATAATCAATTGTATATAACTAAAATAAATGATTTTCAAATAGTTAATGGAGGGCAAACTACGGCTTCTCTTTATCATACACAAAAGAAATATAAAGAGGTTGATTTGAGTAAAATATTCGTTCAGATGAAGCTTACTGTGATCAAGGATCAAAATCAAAAAAATATAGAAGTACCCAATATTTCTCGTTTTGCAAATAGTCAAAATAAAGTTTCAGAATTAGATTTATCATCTAATAATCCTTATTTTGTTCAAATAGAAAGCTTGTCAAGAAAGAAATATGTTCTTAATCCTGAAAATAAAAATCAATCATTACTTTGGTTTTTTGAAAGAGCAAATGGACAATATAGAGAAATTCTTAATAAACAAACACCAGCACAACAAAAAAAATTTAAAGAACAAAATCCTTCACACTTAAAATTTGTAAAATCTGATATTGCCAAATTTATAAATATTTGGGAACAAGAGCCTCACATTGTTTCATTAGGTTCACAGAAGAATTTTATTCATTATACAAAAAAGATAAATGATTTAGTGGCTAAAAATAGAATGCCTGGAGAGAATTTTTATCGAAAACTCATTGCTAATGCTATATTGTTTAAAACTGCTGATAAACTTTATGGAAGAAAAGGTGTAGATGCTATTGGAGACACTAGTATGAAGGCATTAATTGTAGCATATACATTGTCATATTTTCATTTTTTAACGGACAATAGATTGGATTTATGGAAGATATATGAGGAGCAAAAAATAGATGAGGCTTTACAAAGAGCTATAAAAAAATTACTTATTTTTGTGTATGATCATATCATTCAAGAGTCTCAAAATAGTTTAGTTTCAGAATATGCAAAGCGAGCTTCTTCTTGGGAAAAACTTAAAGCAACTGAATATCAAATAGATTTAATAACTACATTGGAGCCATATCTAATATCAGTAGAAGAAAAAGTACAAAGGGAAAATGAGAAGGAAATTAATAATAACAATGTAGAAAATACGATTTTTTATATAGATAAAATACAGAAAATGGGAGTGAAATTTTGGGATGGATATAGGATCTATTTAGATAAAAATACTGAAAACACAAAGGATTTTCACTCTGCTTATGATATATATAAAAAATTAAAGGAAGGCAAAAATTTAACAGAGAAAGATATTAATTTTGGGGTGAAAGTTATTAATTATATTTCGGAAAATTCTCTTTTAGAAGAGGATATAAGATCCTTATCTAATCTAGAAGAAACAGAAATAATTGGAGCTAAGTTTATTTATGATAAACTTCTATTGGTATCAAAAGAAGAATGGAAGCGTGTGATAGATTTAGCAGGTCAAACAAAAATTTTTGATGATAAAGAATTGGCAAATGTAAAGTATGTTCAAAATACTCTATTAAAGAATGAAAAAGTAAAAGAGCAGTCATTGGCAAAAGTGTACGATTCTCTTAAAAAATTAAATCGTTTTGGAATTAAAATCTTTAATTAATTATCGAAAAGATTTTAAAGATAAATTTCATGATGAAATAAAAAATAGTCTAAATTATCCTCATTTTTGTACCATAGAAATGTAAGATATTGATTTTCAGTAGTGGTTATTTTCGAAGAAGTAAAATAAATAGTTTTTTCATAGAAAATTCCTTCTTCCCAAATTTGGGAGGAAGGAATTTTTTTGTTTTTTGGGGGGAAAATGAACTCGGAAAAAACGGAGTTTTTGTGGTTTGGGGAGGGGGGGAGCGCGGGGGAAATTTTAGTATATTTGTGGCTAATGATTTTATAGAGATGTAAATAATCAAAAATTGAAAAAAAGGATTATGGAACTCAATTTGAAAAAATTCAATAAACAGCAGTTAGAAGAATATTACGGTTTTTTAGATTTAATAATCGAAAGATTTGGTCTTCAAGCAGAAGATAAAAGATTAGTTTTTAATTTAAGTAATAAAAATCAAATTGTTTTTACAATCGGGCAGAGATATATATGGAATATAGAACCTTGTGAAAATGCTAGTAAATTCTACACAATTTCTGAAGAACCAATAAGTAATAAATATTTGGATTTTGATGGAAAACCTACGGCTTTTTGGAATGGATTTAGTAACATTTCAGAAGTCTTAAAACACCAGCAATCCATATTTAACGCGATTGAGAAAGAGCTTAATAGAACTCAAATTTCAGGTTTTCTCAGGCATAACAAAGAAGAATTGGAAAAAATGGCTTTTGATGCTGATTTCCGAAAAGAAGTTTTAGACCAATTAAAAACAATAACAATCACTGATGAACCAATGAAAAACACTGACAAAACACTAGCTATTCCATTAAATAAAATCCTTTTTGGTGCTCCAGGAACAGGGAAAACCTACCACACGAAGAAAATGGCTGTTGAAATTATCAACGGAAAAAAGGAAAGAATCAGAGAAGAGATTAACAAGAAATATGAAGAGCTGATAGAAGCAGGACAAATCGTTTTTACGACTTTTCATCAGAGCTTGAGCTACGAAGATTTTATTGAAGGAATAAAACCTGAAACCATAGATGGCAATGTGACTTACGAGGTAAAAGATGGGATTTTTAAGCAGTTGTGCAGTCGGGCAATTGAACAAAAAACCAAAAATAGCGATATTGAAATCTATGATTTTGATAAAGGCTGGAATGATTTAATAGCCGAAGCAGAACAAAATTTATTGTCAGATTCCATGCTTTTGCTTCCTGTTCTTACGCAGGATAAAGGAGTTTATGTGACAGAAATCACAGATAACGGAAATTTAAAAATAAAACCCAAAAATAGTCGATTGGACATTGATTATATCGTTTCGTATAATCGCGCAAAGAAATTACAAGGGGTTTTCTCAGATTTGTCGGTCGTTAAAAACATTGATAAGGAGTTTCGTTCTGTGATTGGAGGTTCTAATTCTACGGCATATTGGGCAGTTTTAAATTATATTAATAATAAGATTAAAGAAAATAATAGAATAATTCCAGATTATGAAGAACCCAAAACCCATGTCCTTATTATTGATGAAATCAATCGTGGTAATGTTTCTGCTATTTTTGGGGAACTCATTACACTTTTAGAGGAAGACAAAAGAAAAGGAAATCCAGAACATACCGAGGTAGTTCTGCCTTATTCTGGCAAAAAGTTTTCTGTTCCGAATAATGTCTACATCATCGGAACGATGAACACTGCTGACCGAAGTGTAGAAGCTCTGGATACCGCCCTTAGGAGAAGATTTTCGTTTGTGGAAATGCAGCCTGATCCTAAGATTTTATCCGATGAGAAATATAAAGATGTGGATTTATCCAAGCTTTTAGAAACCATCAACCAGCGAATAGAGTTGCTGATAGATAAAGACCACCAGATCGGTCATTCGTATTTTATTGGTATTGAGGACATAGATGGTTTGAGGAGAACTTTCAAGGATAAAATCATTCCGCTTTTGGAGGAATATTTCTACGGAGATTTTGGGAAAATAGGTTTGGTTTTGGGAGGAGAGTTTATTAAACTAGCCGAAAATCAGGTAGCATTCCCGAAAAATTTTGAGTACGAAAAAGACTTTTTAGAAGACAAAAAAATATACCATATTACTCCTTCTAAGGACTGGGATGAGAAAGCCTTTAGATCTATTTATGGAGAGGTAGGAAATGCAGAGTAAGAAGTTTATACAGGTTTTTGAGCATCAAAAATTGAAGTATGATGATTCGGGAGATTTTCAGAAACTTCATTTTGATGCGATGGTGAAGTTTAACGATCTGCATCAGAATAAATATTTTACAGTCATTGATAAAGGAATTCTGTTTAAGAACTATGTCGGAGTTGTTCAGATTGGTGGTTTGACCATAGAAATCCTTCCCAAGGCTGATAAAAAGGCTGATGCAGATAAAAATTTGTGGCAGAGCGTACTGCTCAATATGCTGAAAGTCTGCAAGCGTATTCGGGTGGAATCCGTTTCGGAAACCCAGCTCAAAAAAAGGCATCATTCTATTTTGGATGTTTATTTTGAGATGTATCTTGCTGAAATAGAACGACTTGTAAATAAAGGGCTGATAAAAAGATACCAAAAGAACCAATCCAATCAAAATGCACTAAAAGGAAAACTGCTTTTTGCGAAAAATATTCAGCAGAATTTGGTGCATCGGGAGCGGTTTTATTGTGAGCATCAGGTTTATGACAGGAATCATCTGCTGCATCAGATTTTGTATAAGGGATTACGGATTCTGAAAACCTTTGTAAATGATGCTTTGAAGGATAGACTGAACCGACTGCTTTTTGAATTTCAAGAAATTGAAAACATAGAAATAAGCGAGAAGCATTTCCGAAAAATAGTTTTTGACAGAAAAAACAGCGACTACCAAAAGGCGTTTGATATTGCTAAAATCATCATCCTGAATTATTCTCCGAGTTTGAACTACGGAAGCGAAAATTTGCTCACACTTTTGTTTGATATGAATGCTCTGTGGGAAGAATATATTTTCCGCATTCTCCAAAAACATAAGAAGGATGAGGAGAAGGTGTCTCGCCAAGATTCCAAGAAATTTTGGAAAAACAAATGTATACGCCCTGATATTATTTTGCAAATAGAGCAAAAAACTTTTGTCATCGATACCAAATGGAAAATCATTGAAACCAATAACCCTTCGGATGAGGATTTAAAACAAATTTTCGTTTATAATTTGCATTGGGATGTCGAAAAAGCGCTGTTGCTTTATCCTAAAACTGGACAAACGGACAGTAGTTTTGAAGAATTTCATTACGATAAATTGGATTCGAAAAAGAAATGTAAGACTGGCTTCGTGGATATCACTGAGGGAGGAAGCATCAAAAGCAGCGAAAAGATAGCTGAGGAAATATTTTCTAAACTAAAATAATCATCTAAGTGATAATGAAAAGCTTTCATATTCAGGCTGAAAATCTAACTTTTTTCTTGGCTTGTGTCGATTATGCCAAAAAAGCAAAATAAGGTAAAAGACAGAAAAAACATTTACACAAAATAAAGCTTTTCACAGAAAATACCTTCCTCCCAAATTTGGGAGGAAGGTATATTTTAGTTTAGAAATTTTTAAAAAAACAAATTTATAATTAGAAATGGTAGGAGAGCCCTAATTGGAGATTTCCTGTACGGAATTTAGCTCTATCCTTTTTGCCATTATGGTCTTCTTTTTCATTGTAAGGAGAAGTTATTCCCATGCTGTATCTCAGATTAACACTAAATTTCTCTGTGATGAAATATCCTCCTCCAAAATTCCATCCAAAGAAAGCGCCTTTGGTATACTCCTTAAAACTCTTTTTGTCTGGAATATTGTTGTATCCAGCTTTATCGGTGATGACCTCCTCTGATTTTATAGTAATATTCACCTCTGGACCTGTTTCTATATATACCTGAGGAATAAATTTAAATTGAAATGTAACAGGAATATTAATGTGGCTGAGAGTCCAGTATCCCTTTACACCCTTTACATTAGTATCATCTTTATAGTTTATTTTTGTTCCAAAATGCTGATAGAGAGCGTCTAGTTGAACAGCCATTTTTTCGCTGATAGAGTAGTTTACGAAAAGTCCGCCATAGAACCCTATTTTGCTTTTCAGATTTCGATAAGTTTCGTCTTTAACTGATATTTTGTTGAGTCCTCCACCAGCTTTGATACCGAAAGTGAACGGCTGATTTTTAGAATAGCTTTTTTGTGGGCTGCTTACTCTATTAGATTTGTTACTAGCTACTGCTTTTTTCTTTTGTGCTGCTGCCCATCCCATAGATAGGCATAAAACAGCGATAATTATTTTTTTCATATGGTAAAAATTAAAAGTTGTCTTTTTAAAAACAGGCAATTTTATACAGAACAATATAAAGATTGCCTGTAAATCACATTAGTGATTTTGAAAATGATTTTAGCAATTCAAAGGTATTGTGAATAAACTAGTTACACAATCCCCCAAAAGCGTGTATTTTTATAAAATTTTATCCCTGTTTTTAGGGATTTTGTTTTTTGAATAATGCTTGGAGTGATAATTTTACTAATTTTACAATCATATAGTTTAAATAAATGATACGGAGTAAGTGTATATTTTTCATCTTTTTTTCAATCATTGTTTTTTCGCAGAATAGTTCTTCTGAAAAATACATTGACAGCCTAAACAATGAATATCTGAATGCGAAAAATTCAAAGAAAAAAGTTCGCATCTTGATGGAAATTTCTGATTACTGGTCATATAGAGATACAGCAGTAGCTTTTTCAAAACTTAGAGAAGCAGAACAGTTGATAGGAGGAGATAATTTCCTAAATGGGCTTCATGCCTTCTATAAAGCGGGAATTTATTATGATAAAAACATTAGTAAAAGCCAAGAACTCTACATGAAAGCCGAAAATCTATTGAAAACATTTTCCTCCGAAGAGGCTTTTTACTACAGAGCGAAACTGTGGCATAATTACGGCGCATTGGAACAGATGAAGGGAAACAATATGGAGTTTCTGGACATTACGCTGAAAAAATGTATTCCTCTTGCTGAAAAGTCAAAGAATAAGGAACTTTTGGCGGGATATTATGTAGATATGGGAATGATTTTTAATAATTCAAAAGAATATGACAAATCAATAGACTATATAAAAAAAGCAGTTGATATTTTAGAAAAAAACTCAAAAAGAAGCGAGGGAATAGTTTGGGCATATCTAAATCTTGCAACGGTATATTTGGAAATAGGAAAATTAGCCTTAGTAGAGGACAATATTTTAAAAGCTGAAAAAACATTAGAACAACTACCTCATTCTCAGTATAATGTGTTTCTTTATCAGCTGAAATCCAAATATTATAATAAAATAGGTAAGCAGAGTAAAGCATTGAATGCTATTCAAAAAGGGATAGACCTAGCAAAGGAAATGAATTTGGATTATGATTTTTTATCCCTGAGTTATGAGAAGTATAATTATTTAAAAAACTCTTCTCAATATTTAGAGGCGCAGAAAATACTCTCTGAACTTTTGGATAAGAAAATGGGAAGTAAAAAAAACAGGCTTATACTTCTTAATGAAATGGCTGAATTACAGAAAATAATGGGTAATTATAAAGATGCTTATATTTATCTGGAACAATTTAAATTTTTAAATGATACCATACAGACTGAAAATGAAAAAATACAAATTTTGGATTTGGAAGCTCAGTATAAAAATAAAGAACAGCAGAAAGAAATACAACATTTGGAGGAAAGAAACAAACAAGAACGAATAATATTTTGGGTTAGTTTGTCTTTGTTTATAAGTGTAGGAGTATTAATGAGTTATGCGCTTTATGAAAGAAAAAGGAAAAACAAACATAAACTTGTTAGTTTAGAACAGGAAAGAAAAATAGACATTAACAAAGCTCTTATCTACGGGGAAAATAAAGAACGAGAGCGAATAGCTAAGGAACTGCATGATGGCATAGGGGGAAGAATGACAGGAATAAAGATAAACTTAGAAAATATGATGGAGAGTGAGGGATATTATATGCTTGAAAAACCTATTGCTCAATTGGATAAATGTATAACTGAACTTAGAAATACCCTTAGAAATCTAACTTCTGAAACACTTCATAAGTTTGGTTTGGAAGAAGCATTACGGGATTTTTGCCAAAATATACAGACAGATTATTTAAAAATATCCTGTTATACTAAAAATCTTAATCAAATAAAAGAAAAACATCAGCTGCATATCTATCGTATTGTTCAAGAGGGAATAAATAATGCCATAAAGCACTCTGGAGCAACACAAATTCTAGTGCAGTGTACTTTTGAAGAAAATTTGTTACTCATAGATATAGAAGACAATGGAAAAGGCTTTGATGTGCAGAATATACAGAGAAATTTAGGATTACATAATATAGAACGACGCGTAAATGCCCTTGATGGTACTCTTAAAATAGAATCTTCCTTGGGTAAAGGTACTGTGATGAGTATAGAAGCTAAAATAGAAAAAAAAACTTAAATGATGATAAAAATAATAATTTGTGATGATCATCCTTTGATAACAGAAGGTCTGAAGAGCTTTATAGAAAATAGAGATGAAATGCAAATAATAGCTACAGCTACTTCTGCAGCTGAATTATGGCAAGTATTGGAAGAAAATCAAACAGATGTTCTTATACTAGATATTAGTCTTCCAGACGGGAATGGGGTGGATATTTGTGCAGAAGTGAAAAAAATATATCCGCATATTAAAGTAATAGCTCTTAGTAATCATGATGAAAGAAGCTTCATTGTCAGAATGTTGGGGAATAAAGCGTCAGGTTATCTTATTAAAAGTACTTCCATTGGAGAATTGGAAAAAGCAATAAAAGAGGTCTATAGGGGAGGAATATATTTTGGAGAAGATGCCCAAAAGGTATTAGTATCCATGGCGGAAGTCATGCAGGTAAAGGTGCCGCCCATTACAAAGAGAGAAAAAGAAGTTTTAGAGTATATATCACAAGGGTTGTCTTCTCCTCAGATAGCGGAAAAAATGTTTATAAGTTCACAAACTGTAGACAGCCACAGGAAAAATCTAATGGCTAAATTTGGAGTGAATAAAACTATCAGTCTTGTTCAAAAGGCAAAAGACCTTAATTTTTTAAATTAAAAAAGAATAAATTGAAAAAGGATGATTACAAAATTTGGTTGTATTTGATTTATTTCTTACCTTTACCCAAGTAATTTTTAAATAAAAAATGAGTTTTTTGTACCCAATAAAAAGAGATGGTCTTGGCAAGCATGTTGTGGAGTTGTTTTTTGGGCTGAAATAATAAGAGAGATAAGGATAATTGTCTCTCTATTTTTATATATAAAAATTAAGTAGAAACCAATTTAAAATATATGAACTCTTGTAAAATTATTGCGAACACTATTAGAGGACTCTCTGTGGATGGTGTGGCAGCGGCGAACTCTGGACACCCTGGGATGCCGCTTGGGATGGCAGATGTGTGTGCTGTTCTCTGGTCTGAACATATGAATTTTAACCCGAAAAACCCTAAATGGCTCAACCGAGACAGATTTATCCTATCAGCAGGGCATGGTAGTATGCTTATTTACAGCTTGTTGCACCTTTATGGGTATGATTTGTCAATGGATGATTTGAAGGCATTTAGACAATGGGGCAGTAAAACTCCTGGGCATCCAGAAAACTTCGTAACGGCAGGGGTGGAAACCACTACGGGGCCACTAGGACAGGGCGTAGCCAATGCAGTAGGATTTGCTCTGGCAGAGGCTTCTTTGGCAGCAAGATATAATAGAGAAGGCAGTGAGATTATAGACCATTATACTTATGTGGTGGCAGGTGATGGCTGTCTGCAAGAGGGAATTTCTCATGAGGCGTGTTCTTTTGCTGGACATAATAAATTAGGAAAACTGATTATGCTTTATGACAGCAATAATATCACCATAGATGGACCTACGCACATTTCTTTCACAGAAGATACTAGAAAGAGATTTGAGGCGTATGGATGGCAGGTTCTCGAGATTGATGGGCATGATTATGACCAAATCAATGCTGCTATAGCAGAAGCAAAAAAAGAAAAATCTAAGCCGTCTATCATCATTTGTAAAACTATCATCGGTTTTGGTTCGCCGAATAGAGCAGGAACTTCCAAAGCTCACGGAGAGCCTTTCCCAGCGGAAGAAATCGAACTAATGAAAGAAAAATTAGGTCTTCCAAAGGACAAATCTTTCTTCGTTCCAAATGAAATTTCTGATTTAAGAGCTAAAACTCAAGAAAAAGGTGAAAACCTTGAAAACCAATGGAATGAACTTTGGGAAAATTATAAAAATAAAAACCAAGAAGCCGCTAAAGAATTAGAAAACAGCATAAAAGGAGAAATTTCCAAAGAAGCTCTTGATATTCCTCAGTTCGGTTCTGAAAAAGCAATTGCTACTCGTTCTGCTTCGGGAACGGTTCTAAATCATATAGCCAAATATATTCCTCAGCTGATGGGTGGTTCAGCGGATTTGACGCCGTCTAATAACACTCTTCCAGCAGGAGAGGAGTCTTTCTCACCAGAAAACCCAAAAGGAAGATACATCAGATACGGAGTGCGTGAGCATGGTATGGCAGCAATAATGAACGGAATGGCTCTTCATGGTGGAGTTCTGCCTTATTCAGGGACATTCTTTGTGTTCTCGGATTACATGAGACCAGCGATGCGTATGTCGGCTCTTATGGAGCAGCAGGTGGTGTATGTGCTGACTCATGATTCCATCGGATTAGGAGAGGATGGGCCTACACACCAGCCAGAAGCGCATCTTTGGGCTTATAGAATGATTCCAAATATGACTGTAATCCGTCCTATGGACGCGAATGAAACTGCAGAAGCTTGGAAATCAGCATTAAAGAATAAAAAAGGACCTACTTGTTTAGTTCTTACAAGACAAAATCTTCCTGTTTATGATAGAGCAGGACTTGGATGGGCAAAATCTGAAGAAGCTCAGAAAGGAGGTTATGTTCTTTGCGAAGACAAAGATTTTGAGGCGATTATCATCGCTACAGGTTCAGAGGTGGAATTGGCTGTAGAAGCAAAAGCTAAACTTAATGAACAAGGCATAAAGGTAAGAATAGTTTCTATGCCGAGTACCAACATCTTTGATGAGCAGCCACAAGAATACAAAGAATCTGTTTTACCTAAAAACATTCTGAAAAGAGTGGCTGTAGAGGCAGGAGTTACTTTGGGCTGGTATAAATATGTAGGCTTAGAAGGGCGAGTAATAGGCTTGGACAGATTCGGAGCTTCAGCGCCATATAAAACACTTTATAAAGAATTCGGAATTACAACTGATGCTATCGTAGAGGCTGTAAATTCATTAAAATAGAAAAATAACCAATAAAAATAAAAGAAATGATAGTTACTACCGATCAATTATTCAAGGCTGCATACGGGAAATTTGCAGTAGGAGCGTATAATATTAACAACATGGAGCAGGCTTTAGGGCTTTTCGAAGGACATGCTAAAGCACAGGCGCCATTCATCGTTCAGTTATCAAAAGGAGCGAGAAACTACGCTAACCCTAAAATGATAGAAAGCATCATCCGTGCTGCTGAAGAAATCTATCCAGACCTTATTTTCGCGGTGCATTTAGACCACGGAGATGAGCAGACATGCTATGACTGTATAGATTCAGGATTTTATAGCTCAGTGATGATTGATGCATCTCACGAGTCTTTTGAGAAAAATGTAGAAATCACGAAAAGAGTAGTGGAAAGAGCTCACGCTAAGGGAATCAGCGTAGAGTCTGAGCTGGGAATGCTAGGTGGTGTGGAAGAAGATATCCAAGTTGATGAAAAACACGCGATGCTTACAGACCCACTAGAAGCTAAGAAATTCGTAGAACTTACAGGTTGTGACTCTTTAGCGGTTGCTATCGGAACCAGCCACGGAGCTTATAAGTTTTCAGGAAAGCAAGGGCTTCACTTTGACAGAATCGAAGAAATCCAAAGACAGCTTCCAGGTTTTCCTTTGGTAATGCACGGTTCAAGTTCTGTTCCAAGAGCTGAGGTAGAAAGAATCAATGCTGCTGGTGGTGCTATGGATCCTTCTGCACAAGGTGTAAATGCTGATGAATTCGCAAGAGCGGTGAAATTAGGTGTTACAAAAGTAAATATCGATACTGATGGTAGATTGGTTTGGACTAGAGTTCACAGAGAGTTCTTCAAAGAAAAACCAGAGCAGTTTGATTTCAGAGCTCCAGGAAAAGTTTTCGTGAAAGAATATGCTGATTTTATCGTAGATAAATCTAATAAACTATTGTCTGCTAATCAGTTAGAATATGTAAGACAAAGCTTGAAATAATGGCTTGGGTGTATTTGATTTTAGCAGGACTTTTCGAAATCGGCTGGCCTATCGGTCTAAAAATGGCAGGAAATGAAAACTTCCGCTGGCAGGGAGTGACCATAGCTGTGGTATGTATGGGAGTGAGTAGCGCTCTGCTTTGGGTGGCACAGAAAACAATTCCTATGGGTACAGCCTATGGCGTTTGGACTGGCATAGGAGCAGTGGGAGCGTTCGTGGTGGGAGTAGTGTTTTATAATGATGCTCTTACATTCATGCGAACACTAGGTATATTGCTCATCATAAGTGGAGTTATCGTGCTAAAATTAGCTTCATCCTAAGAAAATAATAAATCTGGCTGTAAACTTTTTTGCAGCCAGATATTTTTTGTATTTTTAACACCAAAACTAATAACAATGTCAAAATTAGATTATAACATCGCAATGGAACTCGTGAGAGTTACCGAATCTGCGGCTCTTTCTGCGGCAGCTTTTATAGGAACAGGAGATAAGAATGGAGGAGACAAAGCGGCAGTGGAAGGGATGCGTGAGTCTCTTCGGTATATAGATGTTCATGGAACTATCATCATAGGTGAAGGAGAAAAAGATGATGCGCCCATGCTCTACAACGGCGAAACGGTGGGAAATGGAAATGGACCTCGTGTAGATATTGCTGTAGATCCAGTGGAAGGGACTAATCTTCTTGCCCTTGGAAGACCCAATGCCATTGCTACGATTGCAGCTTCTGACCAAGGAAGTATGTGGAATCCAGGGAGTTCCTTTTATATGAATAAATTGGTAGTAGGAGAGAAGGCTAAAAATGCAATAGACATTACCCAATCCGTTACAGAAAACCTTAATAGAATAGCCGAAGCAGAAGGCAAAAAAGTAAATGATTTGATGGTTTATATCTTGGATAAACCTCGCCACAAGGCTATGATAGAGGAGATTAGAAAAGCAGGCGCAAGGATTACACTACATACAGATGGAGATGTTTTGGGGGCGCTTTTGGCGGCAATGCCAGACACAGGCGTGGATGTATTGATGGGAATAGGCGGTACGCCAGAGGGAGTTTTGGCGGCGTGTGCAGTGAAAGCCCTTAACGGCGGAATGCAGGGAATGAGAGCGCCACAGCTGGAGTCTGAAATAGTCAATTTGAAAAAAGAAAATATTGACATCAGTGAGGTTATACATTTAGATACATTGATAAAATCTGAAAATGCTGTTTTTTCCGCGACAGGCATCACGAGTGGAAGCTATCTAGACGGAGTTAAATTCCATGAAAACGGAACTATTACTACTAAAAGTGTAGTTATCAGCGCTAAATCAGGCTCTATAAGATTCATAGAAGGAATTCATAAAGGAATAAACCACTAAAAAATAAACCATGAAAAAAGAGAAAAAAATATCACCATCTCTGCTGTCTGCGGATTTTTGTAATTTGAGCAGAGATATCCATATGCTGGAAAGTGCTGGTGCAGACCTCCTGCATATAGATGTGATGGATGGACACTTTGTCCCAAATATTACTATAGGAATTCCCGTAGTGGAAGCGATTAAGAAAAATTCTTCTATTCCCTGCGATGTTCATCTTATGATAGAAAAACCAGAGCGGTATGTAGAGAGCTTTGTAAAGGCGGGAGCGGATTATCTTACTGTTCATGCTGAGGCTTGTACACATCTTCACCGAACATTACAGCATATCAGAAGCTTAGGCTGTAAAAGTGGAGTCGCTCTAAATCCTCACACAAGTTTAAGCGTTATAGAAGAAGTATTGGAGGAAATAGATTTGGTGTTGATAATGTCTGTGAACCCAGGGTTTGGCGGGCAGTCTTTTATCCCTAATGCATTAAATAAAATAAAAAGACTAAAACAAATGATTATGGAGAAAGGCTATAATCATATAGAGATAGAAGTAGATGGCGGAATAAAACTTAATAATATTCAGGAAGTTGCAGAGGCTGGAGCGGATATTATAGTTTCTGGGTCTGGGATTTTTAATGGAAAACCAGCAGAAACCATCGCTGAAATGAAAAAAATAATAAACGGATAAGAGTTTAAAAGTGCCTTTTTCCTTTATTTAAGGGCTTTTTCCTTAAAAAAAATAATTTGGCATTTATTTTGTATAGAAATAAAACATCAATAACTATTAAATATTGTAAAAATGAAAAAGTTGTTTTTGACAGGTGCTTTAGCACTTTTTGGATTGATGAGCGCACAGAAGACAGATTCTGGATTTAGATTAGGAGTAAATGCAGGTATACCAGTTGGAGATTTTGGTAAACTTACTACTTTTACAGCAGGGGTAGATGTAGCTTATCTTTATCCATTGGCTGAAAACTTCAGATTAGGGGTTGCTACAGGATACTCTCACTATTTTGGTAAAAAAACAAAAACAGATTTAATTCTTGTAACTCTTAAAAATGAAGTGCCTGATGTTGGAATAATTCCAGTAGCTGCTACCGCAGAATATACTTTCGGAGGTTCTAATGTTTTCTTAGGAGCAGATTTAGGTTATGCATTTTTTACTAAAAAAGATTTTAAAAATGAAAATGGCTCTTTCTATTATCAGCCTAAGTTAGGATATTCTTTTGATAAGAAACATGATTTGTATTTTTCTTATAAAGGATTTACTAGAAATAATATAAGTGCGGGCTCTATCAATTTAGGATATGCATACAATTTTTAAAACAAATTCATAATTAAACAAGAAAGACCGAATTTTTTCGGTCTTTTTTTATATAAATTGACAATCAAATACTTCGGAGAAATGTTTTTTTATTCTATCCTTTACTTCTTCTATATTTACTTTTTGTCCTAGCTCTTGTTCTAGGGAAGTGACTTGTTTGCCCTTTATTCCACAAGGGATAATGTAGTCAAAATATTTCATATCGGTATTGACATTAAAAGCGAAGCCGTGCATGGTTACCCATCGGGAAGCTTTTACACCCATAGCGCAGATTTTCCTAGCATAGGGTTTTCCTACATCCAGCCAAACACCAGTTTCGCCTTTTGAGCGGTCGCCATGGAGCCCATAGTCAGCCATTGTTCTTATAATTACCTCCTCTAAGTTTCTCATATACAGATGGATATCCGTTACGAAATTTTCTAAATCCAAAATAGGATAGCCCACTATCTGCCCAAATCCGTGGTAGGTAATATCTCCACCGCGATTGGTTTTTACAAAATCGGCATTTATTTGTTTTAGTTTTTCTGTGTTGATGAGCATATTATTTTCATCACCGCTTTTGCCCAAAGTGTAGATGTGAGGATGCTCTACAAATAAAAAGAAATTGGGTGTAATGATTTGGTTTTCAGTAGGGAGTTCTCTGTTTTTTAGTTTGATGTCAATGATTCCTTGCATCAGTTCTCCTTGATAATCCCACGCTTTTTGGTAGTCTATTAGCCCTAAATCTTCAAATTTTACCTGTTTATTCATGCTTCAAAAATATAAAAAATAAGGCAAATGAGAAACTTTAAATTTAGCACGGATGATAAATTAAAAATCATATTTTTGTAGAAAATAAAATAAAAAATGTTTACAAAAATATCTATCCATAGAGTAGGAAATAAAATCAACCAAGAGGGGCTTTTTCTTTCGGAGGACGAACTGATTTTGGAGGAGGATATGAGAGAATTTTTATCAGATTTTTTCATAAAATCCTTTAAATCAGAAGAAAAATTTCAGTTCTATCATGAATCTAATATAGAAAATAATGAACTTTATACCTATGTTTCGGAGATTTTTGAGGAGAAAGACAGGTTTCATGAGCATTCCCGAAAAATAGCCAAATACCTCTACGAAATCACTGATAATCCGAGGGTTTTGTCTGGGGAGTGCTGTGTGGTTTATTTTGAGGATGATTCAGAGAATGGCGAGAAAATGGACTCTTTGGGGATTTTTAAAATGGAGAAAAAAGATACTTTTTTGAAAGTTTTGGCAGAAGATGAAAATTTCCAAGTGAATAAGGATTTTGGGTTTAATCTTAGTAAAATAGACAAAGGTTGTATGATTTATAACATTCAGAAGGAAGAGGGCTTTGTGGTAAAGGCTTTTGATAATAATAAAAATGGAGATTCTGAATATTGGTTTGATAAGTTCCTGCACATCCGCCAAAGAAATGATGAGTATTTCAGCACTGAGAGCACCCTGAGCCTTTATAAAAACTATATAACGAATCAGCTTCCGCAGGAATTCGAGGTTTCGAAGGCTGACCAAGCCGATTTCTTGAACAAGACAATCAATTTTTTCAAAGAAAAAGAGCGATTTGATTTTGATGAATTTACTAGTGAGGTTTTGCAGGACAAAAATGTGATAGAGAGTTTTTCTAATTATAAAACCGAATACGAGCAGGAGTTTCAGGTGGATATTGCAGAGGAATTTCCTATTTCTGAGGCAGCTGTAAAGAAACAAGCTAGAAACTATAAATCTGTAATAAAACTGGATAAAAACTTCCATATCTATGTGCATGGCGACCGCAGAAAAATAGAACAGGGTGAGGATGAAAAAGGGAAATTCTATAAGGTTTATTATCAGGAAGAAAATTAAATTTATTTTGTAACTTTGTAGGAATTTTAAAAAAATACAAATGATTTTTTATCTTAGAGGTGTTGTCAGTGAGCTGACTCCTACTTATGCCGTCATGGATGCTGGCGGTGTGGGCTATTATGTGGGAATTAGCGTGCAGACATCACAAAAACTGCATTTAGGAAAAGAATCTACAATATACACTCAGCAGATTATCCGTGAAGATGCCCATTTGCTCTTTGGTTTTTTTGATAAAGAGGAGAGAGAGATGTTTAATCTTCTCATCAGTGTAAATGGCGTGGGAGCAGTGTCTGCGATGATTTTGCTTTCATCATTAGAGCTTTCGGATATTGCCCAAGCTATTTTGTCTGGTAACAGCGGTGTTCTTCAAAAAGTGAAAGGAATAGGCGCAAAGACCGCAGAGAGAATCATCATAGATTTGAGAGATAAAGTTCAGAGATTTGATGGTTTAGGAGCGGGCAGCACAGCGATTCTTGATAATAAAATAAAAGAAGAAGCGTTATCAGCATTAGAGGTGTTGGGTATTCCAAGAAAGACCAGTGAGAAAATAGCGGACAAGATTTTGAAACAAAATCAAGAAGCGAGTGTAGAAGAGTTGGTAAAACAAGTTTTAAAAAATATATAAGGCAGATTTCGTGAAAAAAGCGACTATACTAAAGGCAGCTCCTTTATTTTTCCTTTCATTATTCAGTGATAATGTATGGGCTCAGACAGAAAAAGAAACCATAGAGAATAAGGAATTTACAATTCCTAATCCCACTCGTTATGAGGCGTTTTATGACATTAAAACAGGGATGTATTATCTCTATCCCAAGATTGGAAATCTGGTGGTAGGAGAGCCGCTTACGATGACGCCTTTGCAGTATTCACAATATTTACAGAATAAAAATATCCGTGAATTTTTTCGTCAGAAGGCTGGCGAAGGAACATATGCGCAGATAGGCGACAAGGAGGAAGAAGCGAAGAAAAAATCGCTTTTGCCGAATATCACGATTAGAAACCGAATTTTTGAAACTATTTTTGGAGGGAACAAGATAGAGCTTATTCCGCAGGGATATGCTACTTTTGACCTTGGTATTTTACATCAAAAAATAGATAATCCACTTATACTTCCTAACAACAGAAAATCCTTTACGATAGATGTTCAGCAGAGGATAAATGTAGGGATAGTGGGAAAAGTAGGGGAAAACTTACAGTTGAGAGCCAACTATGATACCCAGAGCGGTTTTGCTTTTGAAAATAAAGTAAATCTTGTCTGGACAGGAACGGGAAGTTCTTGGAAAGATGCCCAAGATAAATTATCTAAAAAGCTAAATGACAGAAGCCGAGATGATGGCGAGGATAGAATTATCAAAAAAGTGGAGGTTGGGAATATCAACATGCCTCTTTCCACGAGTTTGATTAGAGGTTCAGAGTCTCTTTTTGGGATAAAGACAGAGTTTCAGCTTGGGAAAACTACAGGGACATTTGTATTTTCACAGCAGCAGGGCGAGGTTCAGACCGTAGTTGCACAAAATGGAGGCGCTTCCAAGAGCTTTAAAATCAATGCAGTAGATTATGAGGATAACCAGCACTTTTTCATTGGGCAGTATTTTAACAACCACTATGATGGAGCATTGTTACAATATCCTCTTATCAATTCTAAAATAGCGATTAACAGGATAGAAGTATGGGTGCTGGACCAAGGGTCTGGTGACCTCCAATCGCAGAAAACCATAGTGGGTGTCAGGGACTTAGGGGAAGGGGCTCTTACGGCTTACCCTGATAACTCGGTGAATAGTGTTTATCGAGATGTTTCCAATTTGACAGGAATCCGTGATGTAACTACGGCGTATAATGCCATTAAAAACCAATCTCTCTATGATGCAGCTACTGGAACCAACCAGCCATATCAGGAGGGAGAGAATTTTATTTTTAATAGAAGAGCCAGAAAACTTAGCGAAAGCGAGTTTAGGTATCATCCACAGCTGGGATATATTTCCCTAAATCAAAGATTAAATGATAATCAGCTCCTTGCAGTATCTTTCTCATATACTGTAAATGGAGATGACTCTAAAGTATATAAAGTAGGGGAGTTTTCAGAGGATAACTCTACTGTATTGATAACGAAATTGCTTAAACCCAATACCGTTACCAAAACCACATCTCCTATGTGGGATCTCATGATGAAGAACATCTATCCTCTGGATGGAACACAGATTTCGTCAGAAGATTTCTTCATGAATGTTTACTATCGTGACCCATCAAATGGTAAGGTCAGCTATCTTCCAGGAACGGGCGTTCAGGATATTAACTTGCTGAAATTGTTCAACTGGGATAGGCTGAATTCTAATGGAGACGGACAGCAGGATGGAGATGGACAGTTTGACTTCGTCCCAGGGCTGACCATTGATGAGAATAATGGTAAATTGATATTTACTAAAATACAGCCTTTTGGTAAGCATATAGAAAATGTTTTGGGGGGACACGACCCTAAATTTGTCTTTTCGGATTTATATACACAGCTGAAATCTGTGGCTACACAGGCTAATTTGGCTCAGAGATATACATTAGAAGGGAGATTTAAAGGCTCTGGAGCTCAGGGAATTGCCCTCGGTGCGGTGAATATTCCGAAAGGCTCTGTGAAAGTGACTTCCAATGGTGTAGAACTCGTGGAAGGAGTGGACTACACGGTGGACTATCTACTGGGAACAGTCACGATTATCAATGAAATGATTAAACAATCTGGGCAGGCTATCAGTGTGAGTCTGGAAAACCAGTTGGCGTTTAATACACAGAAAAAAAGGTTCATTGGGCTTAATTTAGAAAGGAAAATCAGTGATAATTTCCTTATCGGAGCTACGATGGTTAATTATAGAGAAACCCCTTTGACTCATAAGGTTCAGTTCGGACAGGAAGCAGTGAATAACACAATGCTCGGAATGAATATAACCTATAATAACGAGGCTCCATTCCTTACGAGATTCACGAATAAAATTCCACTCATTAATACGGAGGCCAAATCTAATATCAGTTTCCGAGCAGAGGCAGCTTACCTTATCCCAGGTGAAAATGGCAATATGCAAAATCAATCTTATATAGATGATTTTGAGCAGGCTACTTCTCGTATTTCTTTGAAAGAGCCTTCTATGTGGATTTTAGCTTCTAAACCAGAGCAAAATACGAGCGACCCTATATTTAATACAGCTGGTTTAAGTAATAATTTGACCTATGGCTACGGAAGAGGGCTTATTTCTTGGTATAATATAGACCCTAGATTCTATGGGGTAGGCGGGTCTGCACCTAATGGAGTAAGTGCACAGAGTCTATCTAACCACGCCTCACGAAGAGTTCATCAGGGAGAATTATACACGATAAAAGACTATGTAGCAGGAGAAGAAAGTTTCCTAAATACCTTTGATATTTCATACTATCCGACAGAAAGAGGACCTTATAACTTTAACGCATCAGAAACGACGCAAGATAGATGGGGAGGACTTATGCGGTCAATTTCTGTTTCTAACTTTGTGAATTCTAATATAGAATATGTAGAGTTCTGGATGATGGATCCGTATGCAGATGGTGGAACATTAGGAACAAATCCTAAGTTATTGCTACATCTTGGTAATGTTTCTGAAGATGTCCTAAAAGATGGCGTTTTACAATACGAAAATGGACTTCCTACGAGTTCAGACCCAGCCAATGTTACGACTACCAACTGGGGTAATCAGCCTAAACAAGCGCCTGTGCTCTATGCATTCTCATCAGAGGGAGCGGAGCGGTCTACGCAGGATTTAGGGTATGATGGTCTTGATAATCAGTCGGAAGCAGCGAAATTCGGGACTTCGTTTGTAAATCCTGTGACTAATGCTGTAGACCCTGCGTCTGATGACTTCGTATTTCCTTTGTCTAATAAATTCCAAGGCTCACAGGCAGGTTCGCTGGTGGAACGATACAGATATTTTAGAAACCCAGATGGAAACTCGGAAGCCAATTCATTAGAAGTATCTACACAAACGCCTGATGCAGAGGATGTTAATAGAGATTTTAACCTTGACCAAAATGAAAGCTATAACCAGTATACAGTGAAACTGGATAGAGCGAGTTTGGTTTTAGGACAAAATAATATAGTGGATGTAAAGGAAGTTTCCACAAGATTCCAAGACGGAAGGTCTGGAACCAATAAATGGTATCTTTTCCGTATTCCAGTAAGCCAGTTTGATACCACAGCAGGGGAGCGCAGTACAGATGTGCTGAACAATGTTCGTTTCATGAGAATGGTTCTTACAGGTTTTGATGAGACTACTACGCTTAGATTTGGAAGCTTGGATTTGGTTCGTTCTGATTGGAGAAGATATACCAAACCACTCGCTGTAGATGCCACTACCAATGAAGGTTTTGGAACGGTAAATACGGATAATTTAGAGATAGGAAGTGTAAACTTGGAAGAAAACGGACAGGGAACGCCACCTTATGTGCTGCCTCCAGGAATAGACCGAGAGGTTTTGAGTGGAACGGCTGGTACACAGAGACAAAACGAAGGCTCTCTCTACATGAAAGTAATAGGTCTGAGTAATGATGCTCGTGGGGTGTTTAAAAATACCACACTCGATTTGCGTAGGTATGAAAAGCTAGAAATGTTTGTTCATGCCCAAGATTTGAAAAATCTGACTTCTACGGCTCTCGATGATAAAACCAAGTTCTTTATCCGTTTCGGTAGTGATGCTACGGATAACTATTATGAATACGAGGCTTCCCTTAAATATACTTCTTCTAACAGTAGAACGCCTTACGAAATCTGGCCTGCAGAAAATATGGTAAGTCTGGAATTAACGGAACTAACTGCCATTAAAGGAAGAAGAGATAGAAATGGTGCTCCTGCAGATACTAGGTATACAGATGGAAACTATGGAGATGCTAATAAAAAGATTTATGTAAAAGGTCGCCCAAGTATAGGGAATATCAGCACCATGGTATTGGGGGTAAGAAACCAAGATGCATCCAGCATGTCCAAAGATATTTTGCTTTGGGTAAATGAAATCCGTGCATCTGGAATTAAAAACCAAGGAGGGTATGCAGCAAATGCTAATTTGACTTTTAATTTGGGTGATTTCGCGATGGTCAATGCCAGTGGGTCTGTATCTACAGTTGGTTTCGGAACTATTGTCCAAAAACCATCAGAAAGGTCACAGACGGATAATACTACTTTACACATCAGCACCACGGTAAATCTGGATAAATTCTTGCCAGAGAAAGTAGGAATGAAAATTCCGTTTAACTACTCCTATACACAGAGCATAGAAGACCCTAAATATAATCCGCTGGATAATGATGTAGAACTGAAAAACAGCCCGATAAGAGACCAGCTGAAAAAAATAGTGAGAACCTACTCTCAGCAGAGAAGTATAGGCGTGGTCAATATGCAGAAACAGAGAATGAACTCTGAGAAGAAATCCAAATTCTACGATGTAGAAAACCTTTCCCTTACGGCTGTTTATAATGATGATTTTTATAGAGATGTCTATACGACTAGGAATTATCGCCAGTATTTCAAGGGATATTTGGATTATAACTTTAATTTTAAACCTTGGGTGATACGGCCGTTTAATAAGTTGATAAGCGACACATCCAAAGCAGCTAAATATTTAAGCTGGATAAAAGAAGTTAATTTTAACCCAATTCCTACTCGATTGTCTTTCAGAGCGGAGCTGGACAGAACATATAGTGAGCTGCAGTATAGAAATATAAATGCCCTCTTGGCAGGAGCCCATGGAGATGATTTCCAAGTGATAAAGGGAAGAACTTTCTATTTCGGATGGCAGTATAATCTTGGATTTAATTTTACTAAATCCCTGAAATTGGATATCAACTCGTATACCCGAACGCTCAATGACCATATTTCTGTAAATGGAATGAATAACCGCTCTATTTTTAGGGATTTGTTCCGTGCGGGAAGACCTGTTTTGTATAATCACAAGGTGCAGCTTAACTATAAGTTGCCGTTTGAGCATTTCCCATATTTGGATTTCATCAATGCGGAGGTGGGATATGGCTTCCAGTATAACTGGTCGGCTCGTTCTACAGTTCTTTCTCAACAGGATTTAGGGAATTTAGCCCAAAATAATAACAATACCGTGGTGGCGGCTTCTGTGGATATTCCGAGTTTATTCTCTAAATTTAAGTATTTCCAAAAACTGGAGAATACGATGCAGCTGAGAAGAGCAGAGATAGAGGCGATGGAAAAAACCAATGCAGAGACAACCACTAGAAAAAATAGTGAAAATAGAGTTACTACCCTCAAAAATAGGCTGACTCCATTACAAGCTGTTCTTTATGGAATTACATCTTCACTTAAACAGGTGGATTTTAACTATAATGAAACCAATGGAACTTCTCTCCCAGGGATACTTTCGTCTCCGAATTTCTATGGATATGGACAGGGGATAGGAGGGCCTACATATGGATTCTTGCTTGGTTCTCAGGCGGATATCCGTAGGGTGATGATAGAGCGCGGCTGGGTAACAGGTTCAGACTTGATGACAGAATCCTATGTGCAGATGCAGACTAAGGCTATCACAGGAAGCATCCAAATTCAGCCGATGAATGATTTGAAGATAGACCTAAATTTCCTTAAAAATTATTCAAGTTCATTGACTCATAGCGGGTATAATATATTGACAAACAATAGATTGTCTTTTGCGAACGAGATTATAGCTTTCTCTCATACGGATATATTGATGGGGACTTCTTTCAAAGATGGTGGACAACTCTATGCTGATTTGGTAGCAAATGCAAGGATTTTGTCCCGTACTCATGCTGGAGTTCTGGGAGCTGATGGCTTTACAGAAGGCTATGGTTTAGGAAATTCATATATTCTAATTCCTGCATTCAAAGCAGCTATTGGTGGGAAGAATTTGAGCAAAGAAAATCCTACGAAATCTAAATTCCCACTTCCTAACTGGCAGATTATCTATTCAGGATTGAAAAATATCCCGATGCTCAATAGACATTTTTCTAAAATAGACATATTACATGGCTATAAGGCTACATACACTGTGGCAGGGATACAGTCCAGCTCAGATTATTATAACTATGAGGTGAGTAAAAACACACCGATGCCTTCATCAGACAAGGATAGAAATGGCAACTTCCTAAATCCATATGTATTCTCTCAGGTGGGCTATGTGGAGGAATTTTCACCGCTTATTGGGGCTGATGTTACCATGAGGAATAACATGCAGTTCAGAGCCATGTATAATAAGAATAGAGCCTATGTACTGGGACTTCAGAATTATACACTTTCGGAAGACTCTGGTTCTGAATATATTGTAGGATTTGGGTATATTTTTAAAGATTTGAAATTTAAGATGAGGTTCAGAGGAAAACAAAGAACGATAAAGAGTGATTTGAATCTTAAATTTGATTTTTCATTAAGAGATAATAAAACCCGAATAACCAATATTTTAGCCCAAGATTCACAAGTAACTGGAGGGCAGAGAGTTTTGGGAATAAATTTCTCGGCAGATTATAGTTTTTCACAAAATTTCCAAGTGAAATTCTTCTATAACCAGCTGGTTACCAAGTATAAGATTTCCACCGCTTATCCATTATCAACTCTACGAGCTGGGCTTAGTTTTAACTTTACTTTTGGTGGAAGTAATAATAACAATAACTAAATTTTTGTAAAATCTAAAAATATGAAAAAAGCCATAGTTTTATCAGGAATAGTGTTGTCAATGTTTTCATGTAACAGTCCAAAAAAGGAAGAAGTGAAAGAAAATCCAAATCAAAAAGTGGAAGAACAAGAAGAATTGGTAGGTGCTGATAGAGATGAGCATGGGTGTATCACTTCGGCAGGATTTTCGTGGAGTGAATTGCAGCAGACTTGTGTGCAGCTTTGGGAGGCTGGTGTTAGATTAGACCCTATCGAAGTGAAAGAAGGCGATGCAGTCATCAGCGCATTTGTTTTGTTTAATAAAGATGAATCCAAAGCTGAGATTGTCCTTCCTAAAAAAGAAGGTTCGGTTATTTTAGACAAAAAATCAGAAAATCTCTACGAAAAAGGCGAATACTTGTATGATGACAAGGAAGGCACACTCTCCATTAATGGAAAAGTAGTGTATAAGGAAGAAAGCAAAAAGAAATAGTTTATCCAGATAGTTTTAAGGATAAAAGTAGTAATTTCATTACATAAGAGGCACATAGCGGAGGTTATAAATCTCCACTGTTTTTTATTATTTGCATAAAAAAATTTTTATAATTTTGGTTAAATAAAAATCAACAATTAAATTTTAAATATCATGGAAAAATTTTTAAACATTTTAGGATGGGTAGCCACAGGAACAGCAATGCTTATGTATGTTTCTTATATTCCACAGATTACCTCCAATCTACAAGGGATGAAGGGCGATTTTCTTCAGCCTTTTGTGGCAGGGATTAACTGCACACTATGGGTAGGTTATGGATTTTTGAAACCTAAAAAAGATTGGCCTATAATCGTGGCGAATACACCAGGTATTATTTTTGGCTTTACGGCGGCTTTTACGGCTATTATGTAAAAAAATAAAGATAGTTTAATTTTATGTTAAACTATCTTGTTTTTTACGATCCACTTCGGTAGAAATCCAGCGCAGAAATAATGTTTTCCAGCGGAACATTTTGGTTATAATTTCCCTTGCCGATGCCTTCTATCAGCGAGAAACTAATGTTTCCATGCTGATTTTTTTTGTCCTGATACATCAGCGTAATGATTTCCTCATCACTGAATTTACAAATATCCACAGGCGGGAAAAATCGCACAAGATTTTCTATAATATGGCGCGCTGTGTCCAGAGAAATCAGCTGCTGCAAATATGAAATGTAAGTTTCACAAATCATCCCAAGTGCAACTGCTTCGCCATGGAGCAGAGGAGTTCCCTCTCTCAGGAAAAGGCTTTCTACAGCGTGTCCTACTGTATGCCCGAAGTTGAGAATTTTTCGGATGTGCTTTTCGTGGAAGTCTTCCTGCACGATTTTTTGTTTAATCTCGGCACTTTGTAATAGATACGGCGCGATTTTCTCTGCAGAAAGTTCATTTTCAATAGAAATCAGCTCAAGCCAATGTTTAGCATCAGCGATAAGGCCATGTTTCAGCATTTCTGCAAAGCCAGATTTCAGCTGCGGAAAGGGCAGTGTACGGAGATAATCAGCATAAAGGAAAATTTGCTTCGGTTCTGTAAAAGTTCCGATTAGATTTTTAAAAAACAAATGGTCTATGCCTGTTTTACCGCCCACAGCAGCATCTGCCATTGCCAGCAGAGTGGTAGGAAGGTAAATGAAAGGAATTCCTCTTTTGTAAGTGGAGGCCACAAAACCGCCAATGTCTGTGACAACGCCACCACCAAGGCAGATGAGCAGACTATGCCTATCCGCGCTGAATTCCGTGAGGATTTCCCAAAGCTGCACGGCAGTGTTTATATTTTTGCTCTCTTCTCCTTCCTCTATTTCTATAATCTCAAAGGGCGCCGTAGTTTCTAAATTGCCCAATAGAGTAGGAAGGCAGTATTCGTGCGTGTTTTCATCCACCAAGATGAAAATTTTGCTGGGATTTTGGTGCTGTATAAAAAGATTGAGTTCAGTGAAATCTTGGTCAAGGATTTTTATCATCTTCTGCTATCTGTATCCGAAATTCTTGAGGTCTTTTTCGTTCTTTCTCCAGTCTTTTTTTACTTTCACAAAGAGATTGAGATGGATTTTCTTTGCAAAGAATTTCTCCAAGTCAAGCCTTGCTTCTGTGCCGACTTTTTTAATCGCCTCACCTTTGTGACCTATCAAAATTCCCTTTTGGGTTTCTCGCTCCACATAGATGATGCTGTCTATGAAGATAATGCCTTCTTTTTCTTTGAAAAGTTCGGTAACCACTTCTACGGAGTAAGGAATTTCCTTTTCGTAGTTCAGTAAAATTTTCTCGCGCACCGTTTCATTGACAAAAAATCTTTCTGATTTGTCCGTAAATTGGTCTTTGTCATAGTATGGCGGGTTCTCTGGAAGCAAAGATTTCAGTTTCGGGAGGATATATTCTGTATTGTAAGCATTTAGCGCCGAAATCGGTAGGATTTCTGCTTTCGGAAGGAGATTGTGCCAGTGTTCTACAGCGGCCTCCATTTCCTTTTGGTTGCTTTTATCTATTTTGTTGATGAGCAGCAGCACAGGAATCGGAATTTTATTTAACTTCTCTATGAGAAATTCCGAAGGCTCGCTTTTGTCCGATATATCTACGATGAAAAGAAATACATCCGCATCTTGGAGGCTTTCTTTCACGAAGCCCATCATTTTCTCTTGTAGTTCGTATTTAGGGTCAAGAACGCCAGGCGTATCCGAAAAGACAATCTGGACATCTTCCTCGTTATAAATCCCAAAAATACGGTGTCTGGTAGTCTGTGCCTTTTGGGTAACGATGGCTAATTTCTCTCCCATGAGCTGATTCAGAAGGGTAGATTTCCCAGCATTGGGTTTTCCTACTATATTGACAAAACCTGCTTTGTGCATTGCTTTTTTTGTTTTTAAATTTTCGCAAAGATATGAATAATTTAGCTTCTATGGAGAGAAGTATAAATTCTTTAAGCCAATTCTAAGGATACAATCTCTGCTTTTTCTCCATTTTCGGTTTCACAGATGATAGAGATATAGTCGAAACCATTTCTTTTTACTTCTTCCCAAGGGATATTTTCTCCATTAATAAGGGTTACTCTATCTTCTTCGTCTACTTCATAATCTTCTTTTTCTTCTTCGT
>CAUSCF010000015.1:0-47666 GCA_963530295.1 uncultured Flavobacteriaceae bacterium | reverse complement strand
TAGTAAATATAAGAAATCATCATAACGCTTAGGACAACGGATAAAATTATGAGAGACATTTATATCAATCATTTTATCTGCTGTTTTCCAGTCTTTTTTAATAGGATAAGTTTCTGTAATAGTAACAGAAGCCCTATTATCTAAAGCGAAATCTATTGAGGTAATAGTATTCTTATGAGGAGTAAAAAATTTATTTGTTATTCCTTGTAAGAATAAGTCATTATTTTTAAAATAAACAAATTTATTTGTTTTAAAATATTCATATCCATCAATACGATCATATCGCAAGGATAAAGGAAAAACATATTTACCTTGATATTGGCCTATAAAACTAATATGTATAGAACGGGGGTAAACCTCTATAAAGGCAAAGAGTTGCTCTTCCTTAAAAACTGTCATTACATAGTGTTCATTGTTTTCAAAAGCATATTTAGCCCATTCTTCTGCATTTGTAAGGTGTTTTTTTTGCTCTTTGTTAGGTTTGCAATCAAGCCAAATATCTATAATGTTTTGTAATGTATCTTCTTCAGACATCACCTCTTGCTTTAGCTCATTAAATTGTAAATACTCTATTCTGTACATTTTTAACTTTAAAATTGATTAAATTTTCACTTCCAGTCACTATAAATTTGATACATAAAATACAGCCCTATTCCCATAAAAAACAACCCGCCTAAAAATCCTATAAAACGAGCTGAATCCCTCCCCATATAGCGGCTTATCTGCCCCATAGTCCAGTTGTTTTGATAATATTCATCAGGTTCATACAGCCAGTCCCAGTCCTTTACTGCTCCCAAAACCAAACAAATCCCAAAGACAAAAGACATAAGTGAAAGCACTCCCCCAAACGCTAAAGGATTTTCTTTTATCCAATTTTTCAGCTCTTCCATGTTTTCCCTATTTTTAACAAAAAAGCGCCCTAATTAGAGCGCTTTATATATATTATACAGAAACATTATTTTCTCTAAGAGCATCATTCAGAGAGGTTTTCTTATCCGTAGATTCCTTTCTCTTACCAATAATTAGAGCACATGGCACCTGATATTCCCCAGCTGGAAATTTTTTAGTGTAGCTCCCTGGTATCACTACCGAACGAGCTGGAACTCTGCCTTTTAGCTCCACAGGTTCATTTCCTGTCACATCTATGATTTTGGTAGATGCTGTAAGAACTACATTAGCTCCCAAAACCGCTTCTTTTTCCACACAAACTCCCTCTACTACTATACATCTAGACCCCACAAAGACATCATCTTCTATAATCACAGGAGCAGCCTGTAACGGCTCTAAAACTCCACCGATACCTACTCCACCACTTAGATGCACATTTTTACCAATCTGAGCACAACTACCTACTGTAGCCCATGTATCCACCATAGTTCCGCTGTCTACATACGCCCCAATATTCACATAAGAAGGCATCAAAATAGCCCCAGAAGCGATAAAAGCACCCTCTCTCGCCACTGCATGAGGAACAACACGAACTCCCTTCTCTGCATAGTTTTTCTTTAATGGAATTTTATCATGAAACTCAAAAGGCCCCACCTCTATCGTTTTCATCTGCTGGATAGGGAAATACATCACCACCGCTTTTTTCACCCACTCATTCACCTGCCATCCATCAGAAATAGGTTCTGCCACTCTTATTTTCCCTAAATCCAGTTCACGGATTACAGAACGAACAGCCTCCTGATAATCAGCTTGTTTTAGTAATTCTCTATTTTCCCAAGCCTCTTCTATTTTTTGTTGTAAACTCATTTTTTTATTACTAATTTAAATTTATATATTCAAAAATCACATTTTAAAGAACTCTTCTCGCGAAAAGAAACGCCTTATCCCAATAAGCCTCTTCCAATGAAGAAATAATCACACCTTTGCTCGTAGAAGCGTGGATAAATTTAATTTCTCCATCGTCCGTTATTGTATGCACTATTCCCACATGAGAAACCCTCCTTCCACCAGCAGTAGCAAAGAATAATAAATCACCATGTTTTACATTTTCTATATTGATTCCCACACCTTCTTTCGCTTGGTCAGCAGAGCGTCTGGTAAGTTTAATATCATTCTCTGCAAAAACAGTATTCACAAATCCTGAGCAGTCAAATCCAGAATAAGTCATCCCTCCCGCTCTATAAGGAGCTCCAAGGTATTTCTCTGCATCAGAAAGGATGTTTGCTGCTTTGGCATTAGGTCCTTCCTTTGAAGATTTTTTATTTTTTGGTTTTGAAGGTTTTTCATTATTTGTATTATATGAATAAGATTTGTTATTAGAAATATTTTTATTTCCATAAACTCTAGCTGGCTGAGATGCTCCACATGACCACAAAGAAAATGTAACCACAACTAATAATACGGTTTTTTTCATCGAATAAAATTTTTGCTAAACGCCAAAGATAGTAAAAAATTAGGGAATTCACAAAAGAAAACAACACTTTTTGCAGAAAAAATGTTTTTAGGTGTAACCTTTATGATAATCCCATCGTATATATAATTAGTAAATTACAAAATACTATTTATCAAATGAGACAACTAAAAATCACCAAACAGGTAACCAACAGAGAGACCGCATCTTTGGATAAATATTTACAAGAAATCGGTAAAGTAGAGCTTATCACTGCCGATGAAGAGGTTATTTTAGCCCAAAAAATCAGGTCTGGAGACAAGGTTGCTTTAGAAAAACTAATCAAAGCCAACCTTCGTTTCGTGGTTTCTGTTTCTAAACAATATCAAAACCAAGGACTTTCTCTTCCAGATTTAATAAACGAAGGAAATTTAGGACTAATGAAAGCCGCAAAAAGATACGATGAAACTAGAGGTTTCAAATTCATTTCTTACGCTGTATGGTGGATTAGACAGTCTATTCTTCAAGCCTTGGCTGAGCAGTCTAGAATCGTAAGGCTTCCTCTAAATAAAATAGGCTCTATCAATAAAATCAACAAAGCCTATGCGGAATTGGAACAAATCAACGAAAGACCTCCATCTCCAGAGGAACTTGCCGAAGTATTGGACATGAGTGAGGAGGACATCAAGGAATCTATGAAAAACTCAGGAAGACACCTATCCATGGACGCTCCGCTGGTAGAAGGAGAAGATTCTAACCTTTATGATGTATTGCGCTCTGGAGAGTCTCCAAGTCCTGATAAAGAACTGATGCTGGAATCTCTACAAATAGAAATAGAGAGAGCATTGCAGACCCTCACACCAAGAGAAGCTGATTTAGTAAGGCTTTACTTTGGGTTAAATGGCAAACATCCTATGACTTTGGAGGAAATAGGCGAAACTTTTGATTTAACGAGAGAAAGAGTTCGACAAATCAAAGAAAAAGCCATTAAAAGACTGAAACACAACAGCAGAAGTAAAATTTTAAAATCCTATTTAGGAAAATAACAGAAAAAAGCAGTGGAATTTCCACTGCTTTTTTTATTTTTAATAAATTGATTTAAAACAAATTACATAAAATTTCATTTTTTTAAAAAATAATTTTTCTTAGCATATGATTTATATTATATTTGCATCTTAAATTTTAAATAAAAACAGAAGAACAAAAGAATTTATGATTTACAAAGTACGAGTTATTTTAGATGCAAAGGAGCAGATTTTTAGAGACATTGAGATCAGAGAAAAACAAACTCTTTGGAATCTGCATTTGGGAATTAAGAGTGCTTTCAGCCTTCAGGGTGAGGAGCTTTCTTCTTTTTACTATTCTGATGACAGCTGGTCTGAGGGAGCAGCAGTTCCTTTAGAAGACATGTCTGATGATGGAGATGGAGACACGATGTCTGATGTGTACATGAGTGAGGCATTTCCAGAAATTGGAAGTAAAATGCATTTTAAATACGGGCTTTTAGACCTTTGGGAATTTTTTTGTGAACTTTTGGAAATCACAGATGAGAAAAACTCTGTAAATTATCCTATTACGGTATTCCGTTTTGGGAATGTTCCTCTGAAAGCTCCAAGTAAAAATGGTAGTTCTACCACTACAAAGAAACAACAATCAAACATCGCGATGGATGATTTTCATTTATTAGAAGAAGAGGATTTCAGCTCTGAATTTGAAGATGGCTATGATGAGGAAGACGATTTCTCTAATGACTACTATGATGAGGGAGTAGATGAAGATGAGGATTACAAATAGTTAAAAACCAGCATATTATGAAAAAATATTTTTTGCTTATTTTATTCGCTGTCTTTGCTATATCTTGCTCCAAAAAAGATTTAGTTTTTACAGGAAAAATCAATAATCCTGCACCGCTGAGCAGAATAGAACTTATAGATGTTTCATCCGTTGCTACACTTCCTATTGCGAATATTGGCATAGATAAAAAAGGAAATTTTTCTGATACTATCAGTGTAAAAAAAGATGGAATCTACGCTCTGGTATACCAAGGAAAAGTAAATTTCTTATATTTAAAAAATGGTGAAAATCTAAATCTGGAAGGAAATGGCTCTACTTTCCCTGAAGACCTGAAAATCAGTGGAAAAGGGCAAGGAAACAATGAATTCTTGATTGAAAGTCAAAAATTCATCACTTCATACTTTTCTAAATTGAACCAAGCTGTTTTAGCAAAAAACGAAAATGATTTCATCAAAGAAATAGAAAAATACTCTGCTGATATCAATAAGAAATTAGATGAAATTGCTAAATCTAAAAATGCTGACAAGGATGTAATAGAATGGAAAAAGAGCGACCTGATGGTGAATCTTCTGATGATAAGTTCTCAATATGAAATGATGCACGGACAGATGACTCAAAACCCTGATTTTAAAGTATCTGCGAATTTCAAAGAAAGTCAGAAAAAATTTGAAAAAGAAGCTTTAATCAAAGAATTTCCTGCCTATAGACAGTATCTTTTAGGAAAACTAGAACCTGATTTCAGAAAATTTGCTACTCCTTTCCTTAATGATACTAAAACTACACAAACAGAGGTTTTCTTGAAGTTTTTAGAAACTAGAAAGGAATTTTCACAAGAGCAAAAAGACTACTTGGCTTCATATATTGCTACTCAATTTGACCTTCATCCCCAAAATGATAAAATAGATCAAGTTCTAAAGGCGCTCACTGAAAAGGTAAAGTCAGAAAACATTAAAAAAGACTTAGAAAGAGTTTATACTGCGATTATAGGACCAAAAGTAGGTTCTGCATTACCAGAAGTAAACTTTACAAAACAGGATGGAAAAGCTTATAAAATAAGCGAACTTAAAGGGAAACCTACTTTGCTAATTTTCTATAGTTCTTTTGCTCCAAATATTGTACAATCTGCTGCTGCATTAAAAGAAATTACTGAGTTTTATAAAGCAAAACTAAATGTAGCCTATGTCAATATGGATGATGATGCGAAGCAGTTCCAAAAGACCTCTAAATCATTATTTGGTGGCTTTACAGGAGTTAATCTGTACGCAAAAGGAGGGCTAAAATCTGAAGCAGCACAACAACTCCATATCTATGGATTTAAGCTTCCTAGTTTCATGATTTTAGATAAAGATGGGAAGGTTGCAAGTAAGACTGTTCTTGGACTTTCTAATATACAGCTGACAGAGCTTATCGATATTCTAAACAAACAAACAGGTCTGAGTGCTCCTGTTCCTGAGGCTTCTGAAACAGAAGAAGAACATGATGAACATGATGGTCACGGACACTAATTTTAAAAAGATTTATTTTGAAAAAGAATAAAAATCTAATCTTAGAAAACATAAAACTCCTTTCCGCTGGTGCGAAAGGAGTTTCTGTTGGAAAAACTGAAGATGGCAAAACTGTGCTTGTCTCTGGAGCAATCCCTGGCGACACCGTGAATGCTCGTGTAAAAAAGGCTAAAAGCAAATATTACAAAGCAGAAATGGTAGAAATTTTAGAGCCATCTCCGTTTCGGATAGAGCCAGAGTGCATTCATTTCGGCGTGTGTGGAGGATGTAAGTGGCAGAATATGAGCTATGAAAAACAGCTGGAATTCAAACAAAATGAGGTTCTTAACAATATTAAAAGAATAGGCGGCATCGAAGATTTTGAGTGCATCCCTATTCTCGGAGGCGAGGAACACTATTTCTACCGAAATAAAATGGAATTTTCGTTTTCCAACGCTCGCTGGCTGACTTCGGAAGAGATAAAATCCGACACAGAAATAGACAACAGAAACGCCCTGGGCTTCCATATTCCTGGGCAATGGAGCAAGATTTTAGACCTAAAAGAATGCTACCTGCAAGAAGCGCCATCCAACGAAATCCGTCTGGCAATCAGAGATTATGCGATAAAAAACAACCTTGATTTTTTTGATTTAAGGAATCAAGAAGGATTTCTACGAACGCTGATGCTTCGCCAAAATTCCAAAGGAGAATGGATGATTCTCATTCAGTTTTTCCGAGAAGAAAAGGAAAACAGAGAAAATTTATTAAACTTTATTTTGGATAAGTTCCCTCAAATCAAGACTTTACTCTACGCTATCAACTCCAAAGGAAACGACAGCGTGTATGATTTGGATATCCAGACTTACTTTGGTGAAGGGTTTATCTTTGAAGAAATGGATGGACTGAAATTTAAAATTGGACCAAAATCTTTCTTCCAAACCAATTACAAACAAGCTCTAAATCTTTATAGAAAAACTCTGGAATTCGCTGATATTCAGGAAAATCATGTAGTATATGACCTTTATACAGGGACAGGGACAATAGCCCAATATATGGCAAGACACGCCAAAAAAGTGATTGGGATAGAGGCCGTTCAGGAAGCGATAGATGCGGCGATAGAAAACGCCGAGCTTAACGGACTGAATAACTGTACTTTCTACTGCGGAGATATGAAAGAAGTCTTCACTGAGGAATTTCTGGCGCAACATCCGAAGGCAGATGTCCTAATTACTGACCCTCCACGAGATGGCATGCACCCGAAAGTAATAGAGCAGATTCTAAAACTTTCACCAGAAAGAATCGTTTATGTAAGCTGTAATTCGGCTACACAGGCGAGAGATTTAGCCCTAATGAAGGAGCACTACAATGTAGTAAAAATCCTTCCTGTGGATATGTTCCCACAGACACACCATGTGGAAAATATTGCTCTTTTAATAAAGAAATAATTTTTTCATAAAATAAAAATGCAGCCCTAAGAGCTGCATTTTTTTATTTCATATCATACATGACTAGCGCGGTCACGAGTTTAGGTTCTATGTAAGTACATTTTGGAGGCATTTTCAGGTTTTTATCTGCGATTTCTACTAAATCAGAAAAACTCACAGGATGTACCCCGAATGCTACTTTATATCCTTCATTATCAACCTTTTCTTTTAGTTTTGTGATTCCTTCCACGCAAGAGCTTCCCCGTAGGTAATCTACTCGCTTGGTAGTTTTCAAATCATCTATTCCTAAAATCGGACTCAGTATATATTTGTCCAAAAGATAATGGTCTATAATCCCCAAACACTCTTCACAACAGCATTCTTCCTTTAGTGTAAGTTTATAAAACTGTCCATCTAAATAAAGACTTATAAAGTGTTTTTGCTCTGGATAATACGGGTTTTTCCCTTTATTTTCAATGATAAATTTATCCTCCAATTGATGCAAAAACTGCTCTACTGTCAGACCATTCAAATCCTTGACAACCTTATTAAAATCATTAATTTTAATTGATTGGTCAGAAACTATGAAACTATAAACAAAGTTATACGGCTCATTTCCAATATGATTAGGATTTTTATCCTTTCTCTGCTCAGAATAGAGCGCTGTAGAACCCATCCTATGATGTCCGTCAGCAATGTAGAAAGCCTCTACTTTTGCTAAAATTTGTTCATATTTTTTCAAGGTTTCTTCATCTTGAATTTTCCAAACACGATGTTTAGTCCCCTTGCTGTCTGCATATTCCAAAACAGGATTTTTTCTTTCTTCCTCACTCATAAGAGCCTCTAATTCAGCATTTGAAGAATAGGTCAAAAGCACTGGTTCCGCTTGGAGATTCACACCTTCCAGATACTTAGACAGTTTTTCTTTTCTGTGTGTGAGTGTTTCTTCGTGCTTTTTAATCTTTCCCGAATTATAATCTTCTACGGAAACCAATCCTAAAAGCCCTCTGAAAACACTGCCATCAGGCAATACTTGACAATACAAATAATATCCTGATTCCTCCTCCTGATGCAGGTTGTGATTTCTCAGCAACTCCTCATAATTCGCCCTCACTCTACCCAAATTCTGCTCCAAATTCTGAGGTTCACCAGACAAATACGGTTCCACCATTCTCACATAAGAAAACTCTCTTTCGGCTTTCTTTGCGATTTCTTCATGAGTATAATTACTCAATGGGCGTGTAGGAAAACTTTTTATATATTCCCCATAGGGCGTTATCCCACGAAATGGCTTGAATACGGGCATAAATCTTGTTTTTTATGCTTTAATAATGATTTTAAATGGATCTCATTACATCTACCAATACCTGTACACTTTCTATTGGTAGGGCATTGTACATACTTGCTCTGTATCCTCCCAAGTTTCTATGTCCATTTAGACCATTGATTCCTGCTTCTTTCCAAGCTTTGTCAAACGCTTCTTTTTTAGATTCATCTAAAAGTTTGAAAGAAACATTCATATTAGAACGGTCTTCTGGACGGCAGAAACTCTCAAATAATGGGTTTCTGTCTATTTCATCATAAAGAAGTTTTGCTTTCGCATTATTTCTCTGCTCTGCTGCTGCTATTCCACCATTTTTTTCAAGATGCTGTAATGTAAGCAAACTCGCATAAATAGGGAATACAGGAGGTGTATTAAACATCGCATCTTTGCTGATGTGAACTTGATAATCTAAATAAGAAGGAATATCTCTTCCTGTTTTTCCTAAAATATCCTTTTTCACTACTACTAAAGTAGCTCCTGCAGGTCCCATATTCTTCTGAGCTCCAGCATAGATAAGGTCAAACTGAGAGAAATCTATCTCTCTACTGAAAATATCCGAAGACATATCGCACACTAGAGATGTTTCTACTTTTGGGAAAGATTTCATCTGTGTACCGAAAATAGTATTGTTAGAAGTACAATGGAAATAGTCATACTCTGCACCCACAGTATAGTCTTTTGGGATGAAAGAATAGTTTTCTTCTTTAGAAGAACCTACGATATCCACTTGTCCAAGTCGTTTAGCTTCTTTAATTGCACCTGCTGCCCAAGTTCCTGTATCTGTGTAAGCTGCCTTCCCTCCTACTTTCATCAAGTTAAAAGGAACCATTACAAACTGTAAAGATGCTCCTCCTCCTAGATAAAGTACATCATAATCATCTCCTAATTTCATTAGTCTTTTTACGATGGCTCTAGCCTCATCCATTACTTCGATGAAATCTTTACTTCTGTGAGAAATCTCAAGTAATGATAATCCGATACCATTAAAATCCAAAATAGCTTCTGCTGATTTCTGGAAAACTTCTTGTGGCAAAATACATGGTCCTGCGCTGAAATTGTGCTTTTTCATTGTTTTAATTTTTATATACGACTTTTTAAATTTTTATTAAAATAAACTTGGGTTTAAAGGTAATTATTTTTCTGCATTCTTCCAAAAGAATCAGGAAAATTATTCTCCATGCATGAACGCCTTCTTCGTGAGAAGCTGCTCCTCTGTCTCCACATGGTCTTCATCTGGCACACAGCAGTCCACAGGACACACTGCGGCGCACTGCGGTTCATTATGAAAACCTATACATTCCGTACATTTATCCGTTACTATGAAATATGTATCATCACTCACTGGCGGCTGTGCCTCATCAGCATCCAAAGTAAGTCCCGAGGGAAAAGTCACCATTCCTGATAATATAGTCCCATCTGAAGCCCTCCAATCCACTGCACTTTCATAAATGGCATTGTTGGGACATTCAGGCTCACATGCTCCACAGTTGATACATTCGTCCGTTATTTTGATAGCCATTAGTATTATATTTTTTAATTTTGCACAAAGTTAAAAACTTTATTTATATAAAAACAATATTTATGAAAAATGATAAAATAGTTTCCTCTTTATCGCAGTTGGGAGATTTTTTTAACCGATTTCTCTCCACTAAACCAGAGAATTTCAATGAAGAAGAAAGCAAATTTGCTTCCTTGATAAAAAAATCTGAAATAGAAAATCCTTGGTTTACAGAAGAAAGCGTAAGATTTTGCCTAAAAAGCTGGGCAAAAAACCTTACCGAAGAGAAAATATCTGCTTGGACTGGTCAATATCATTTTTCTTCCACTCCGAAAAAAATCGGGCTGATTCTCGCTGGAAACATCCCTTTGGTAGGCTTTCATGATGTTATCTGCGTTTTACTAAGCGGAAACATTCCATTGATAAAACTCTCCTCCAAGGACAGACTGATTTTACCTTTTTTACTTAATAAATGGAACGAGCTCAGCGGTGGGATTTTGGAGTTTCATTTTGTGGAAAAATTAGAAAATTATGATGCTGTCATCGCTACAGGAAGCAATAATACTGCCCGATATTTGGAATATTATTTCAAAGATGTACCGAACATCATCAGAAAAAACAGAACTTCCATCGGAGTTTTAAAAGGCGATGAAACTAATGAGGAAATCCAGGCTCTCGCGGAGGATATCTTCCGATATTTTGGGCTGGGCTGCCGAAATGTTACCCGACTGTTCATTCCTTCCGAAATGCCTTTGGATAGGTTGTTTGAGAATTTTATCAACTTTAAAGAAATTATCAATCATAACCTATACGCCAATAATTACGACTACAACAGAGCCATTTACCTGCTGAATCAAGAGCAGTTTTGGGACAATAATTTCGTAATGCTCAAAGAAGATGAAAAACTCTTCAGTCCGCTGTCTGTCATCAATTTCAGCCGATACGAAACGATAAACGATGTCCAGAATTTCCTTTCGGAAAACGAGGAAAACATTCAGTGCGTTGTAGCAAATTCTACACTTGAAATCCCTGCGGCTATCGGACTTGGAGAGGCGCAGCATCCTGAATTAGACACCTATGCTGATAATGTGGATACAATGGCGTTTTTAAGTCATCTGTAAAATTGCTTTTCCAAAAAAATATTTATATTTGTAGAATTAAATTTAAAAACAAAAACTTTTATGGAATTTACAAATCAATTGGTAGCAATGTCCACTGAGGAGCAAAAAGCTTCTTTTTATAGAAAAACCTATATGCATGTGGCGTTGGCTATTTTGGCTTTCATCTTTGTAGAAACTGCTTTACTAATGGTAGTTCCTGCTGAACTTATCATGGGAATGGTTTCTCAGAAGTATGTATGGCTACTAATCATCGGTGGATTTTGGCTGGCTTCTATGCTGGCCGAAAAATGGACTATGGCGAGCAGCCGTGCTGTGCAGTATGCTGGATTAGGTTTTTATGTGCTTTTGGAAGCAATTATTTTCTTGCCATTGATTTATATAGCTGTTGCTTACACAGGTGGCAAAGTTATTTTACAAGCAGGATTGATTACTTTCATGTTATTTTTAGGGCTTACAGGTGTGGCTCTTACTTCTAAAAGAGATTTTTCTTTCTTAAGAAGTTTTATCGTTATTGGAGGGTTTATTTCTCTTGGGTTAATCGTTGCAGGAATGCTTTTCGGGTTCAATCTTGGACTTTGGTTCTCTGTTGGAATGGTTTTCCTAGCAGGAGCAAGTATTCTCTACCAAACTAACCAGCTCAAAAATGTCTATACAACAGAACAGTATGTAGGAGCTTCATTACAGCTATTCTCTTCTGTGATGCTTCTATTCTGGTATGTTTTGAGAATTTTAATGAGCAGAAAAGACTAACAAAATAGTTCTAAAACACGGGAAAAACATTGATTCTCGTGTTTTCATTTTTTTATTTTTTTAATTAATTTATTCTAAAATATTATGTCATACGGACTTTTAAAAGGAAAAAAAGGAATTATCTTCGGAGCTTTAGATGAAAACTCTATCGCTTGGAAAGTAGCAGAAAGATGCCACGAAGAAGGTGCTGAATTTGTACTAACTAACGCTCCTATCGCTATGAGAATGGGAGAAATCAATAGTTTAGCAGAGAAAACAGGTGCGGATATCGTTCCTGCTGATGCGACTTCTATGGAAGATTTAGAAAAATTATTTGACCATGCTATCGCAAAATTCGGGAAAATAGACTTCATTCTACACTCTATCGGGATGTCTGTGAATGTAAGAAAAGGAAAACACTACACAGAGCTCAACTACGACTGGCTGGAAAAAGGCTGGGATGTATCTGTGGTATCTTTCCACAGGGTGATGAAACTCGCTTGGGAAAAAGACTGTATGAATGAGTGGGGCAGTATCCTTGCGCTTTCTTACATCGCGGCTCAGAGAACTTTCCCTGATTATAACGATATGGCGGACAACAAGTCTTACCTTGAGAGCATCGCTAGATCTTTCGGATATTACTGGGGCGAAAGAAAAGTGCGTGTCAATACCATTTCCCAGTCGCCTACAATGACTACGGCAGGACAAGGAGTAAAAGGTTTTGACGGATTCATCAAATTTGCAGAAGATATGTCTCCACTAGGAAACGCGACTGCTGCGGAATGTGCAGACTACTGTATTTCCCTTTTCTCTGACCTTACGAGAAAGGTAACAATGCAGAATCTCTTCCATGATGGTGGATTCAGCAACACAGGAGTTTCCACAAAAGTAATGGAAAGATACAACAAAGGATAATTTTCCAAAATAAATAAAAGATGGCTTTTTTAAGTCATCTTTTTTATTTTAATCATTTCCATAATTAAAGTTTTAGCCTTATCTTTATCCCAAAAATTTTTTATGAAAAAAAATAATTTCTTAATTTTAGGTGTTCTACTTGTTTTAGTGGGATGTAGAGAAGATTCTTACAATGAAATCCAAACAACAGGGAAAAAAGAATTTATCAGTGGGTATAACCTTTCGTTCATGGATTATGATATTACAAATCCTTTTGCTTACCCTCTTGTTAAATTAACTAATGATGGCACACATTACACTAAAAAAAGCTATACCAATCCTCTTATTCGTAGTGAAATCAGTATAGATAGTATATATTATGATATCAAGTATGGACAAAACCTTGTATCCATTGAATTAAAATCAACGCCAAGATTCTATGTTAAAAAATACAAAAAACTAATCAAATTCAACCAAGATAAAATTACAGAAATCATAAACCTTAATGATTCTTTAGTTTTTGAATATAAAGGCGATGTGCTTCATGAAGTAACCCACCTAGAAAAAGGACCTTGGAAAAAGCACAGATATTACTTCAATTCTGCTGGAAACTTAGATAGTATAGTAACAAGGTATGGAAGCAAGAAAACAAATAGAGAGTATAAACCTTATTATGTATACAATAGAGACAATGAAACCTCAAAAATCAGAGATATTCAAGTGTTTTCTAACTATGATAATACAGAAAATCCATTGAAAGAACTTGGTATTTTTGATGAAGTTTTTATTCGCTCTCTATCAAAAAACAACTACCGAAAATATCAAAAATTCTCCGTGAATTTTTCTATTCCTTTAAATAAAATAGATACTGTTTCTAGACAAGAGCAAACATGGAATTTTAAATATCTTAACGGCAAACCTGTATTTTAAAAAATCATTATATAAACTACAATATTATGAAAATAAACTTCAATCAAGAATGGAGAGAAAAACTCCTTCAGCGCTTTTTAACTTATGTAAAAATATATTCCACCAGCGACCCTGAATGTGAGGAAACGCCAAGTTCTCCGCAACAGTGGGACATCGCAAAATATCTTTTTGAGGAAATGAAAGCCATCGGTCTGGAAGATGTCTCTATCGATGAAAACGCCTATGTATACGGATTTATCCCATCTAATATAGAGAAAAAAGTGCCTACTGTGGGATTTATCGCCCATTTTGACACTTCGCCTGATTTCAATGGTAAAGATGTAAACCCTCAAATTTGGGAAAATTACGATGGAGGCGACCTGCTTCTTAACCAAAAGACAGGCTTCACCCTCTCTCCCAACAAGTTCGAAAACCTGAAACAATACAAGGGACAAACCCTAATCACTACGGACGGAACGAGCCTTCTCGGAGCTGATGACAAGGCGGGTGTAGCAGAAATCATGACAGCCGCAGAATACCTCATCCAGCATCCTGAGATAAAACACGGGCGAATAGCTGTGGGATTCAACCCTGATGAAGAAATCGGGAAAGGAGCACACAAGTTCAATGTAGAAAAATTCGGTGCTGAATGGGCTTACACCATGGACGGAAGTGATGTGGGCGAGATAGAATATGAGAACTTTAATGCAGCTGGAGCGGTTGTAAAAATCCACGGACTGAGCGTACACCCTGGTTATGCTTACGGAAAAATGGTAAATACTGGGCTTCTCGCTGCTGAGTTTATCCAGTCGCTCCCTGCCAACGAAACTCCTTCTACTACGAGAGGTTTTGAAGGTTTTTATCATCTATTAGACCTAAAAGCCGATGTTTCCGAAGCAAAACTACAATACATCATCCGTGACCACGATGAGCAGAAATTTGAAAACCGCAAAAAATTCATCACAGAAAAAGTAGCGGAATTCAACCAAAAATATGGCGAAAATGTCTTTGAAATAGAGATAAAAGAGCAATATCTCAACATGAAAAAACAATTCGAAGGCAAAATGCACATCATAGAAGTGGCAGAAAGAGCCATGAAAAACCTTGGAATCACTCCAGAAGTGAAGGCTATCCGAGGCGGAACCGATGGCGCACAGCTGTCCTATATGGGACTTCCTTGCCCTAATATCTTCGCAGGAGGACTTAACTTCCATGGGCCTTATGAATATGTTCCATTAGAATCTATGGAAAAAGCCACAGAAGTTATCATCAAAATCGCTCAAGAAGTAGAGAAATTATAAAAATAAATCGCCTATAAAAGGCGATTTATTTTATTTGTATTTGTAAATTTTATTTTGCTTCATCGTACGGAAGCCTGTTGATAATAGACCTTCCGAGAGATACCTCATCTGCATATTCCAGCTCATCCCCTACCGAAATTCCCCTTGCGATGCTGGAAAATTTTACATTAAAATGCTTGAATTTCTTATAAATATAATAAGCCGTAGTATCGCCCTCCATCGTGGCACTCAGCGCAAAAATCACTTCTTTTAGAGTTTCTCCATTAAGTTTTTTTTCAATGCTGGAAATATTCAGCTGGTGCGGCCCTATGCCTTCCATCGGAGAAATTTTTCCTCCTAAAACCAAATATTTTCCGTTATATTTAGAAGTATTTTCTATTGCGAGAACATCCCTTACATCTTCTACAATGCAGAGAGTTTCGGCGTTTCGCTTTTCATCAGCACAGATTTCGCAGATATCAAAATCCGAAAAATTATGACACTCTTGGCAGTATTTTATATTCGTTACCAGACTTTCCAAAGCCTGCGAAAGCGCCATTCCCTGAGATTTAGGCTGTCTGAGAAGATGCAGCGCCAGCCGAAGAGCCGATTTTTTGCCTATCCCTGGCAGTCCAGAAATCTCCTCCACTGCTCTGGATAATACTTTACTTGGGTATTCCATTCGGCAAAAATAAGAAATTCTCCCTAAAATTTACTTTTGGTAATAAATCTTATTCACTTCATCAGCTTTAAGGAAAGTTCCCAGTTTCTGCTCTTTTATCCTTTCTGTGAAGAGTTTCCCTATAAGGTGGTCATACTCGTGCTGGAAAATCACCGCTGTGAAACCTTCTACAAGTTCTCGTTTTTTCTCTCCGTCCAAAGTTTCATAAGCCAAATCTATCACAAGGCTACGATAGACATCTCCTCTTTCGTTTGGAATGGAAAGACAACCTTCCGCACCAAGTCTAAGCGCCGAAGACATCCATTTGATTTCTGGATTTACAAAAAACTCAAAAGGTTTTCCTTCCTTGTCAAATCTCTGCACCCAAATCGCCTTTATATTCAATCCTACCTGCGGCGCGGCGATACCTACGCCCTGTTCATCTTTCACGGTAGCGAGCATTCTCTCTGCTAACAGCCTCAAATTAGGGTCTTTGGCATCCACTGGGCGGGAAACATCTTTTAGTATTTTCAAATCTTTGGGATTGGTGATTTGCAAAACCCTCATCGGTTCAGTACTTTTCCCTGATTTAATGAGGACAACATCCTCTTTTCCTATTTTCTTCTGTGCCTCTACACTCGTTCCGAGCAGAACCAAACTTAATAAAAGAATTCTTATCATTTTTAGCTAATTTTAATAATTATTGAAGGCAAATTTAATATTTTTTGGAAACTATCAATCTCCTTATATTCAAAATATCTTCTTATCTTTGGGGAAAAATAAGATTTTATGAGTTTATCAAACATAGAACCGCAGATTATTTGGAAAAACTTTTCTAAACTAAATGAAGTTCCAAGACCTTCCAAAAAAGAAGCGAGAGTAATAGAGTTTATCAAGAATTTTGGAGAAAGCCTAAACCTTGATACTCAAGTGGATGAAATAGGAAATGTCATCATCCGAAAACCAGCAACGGCAGGAATGGAAAACCGTAAAACTGTCGTTCTGCAGTCTCACCTTGATATGGTTTGTCAAAAAAACAATGATGTAGATTTTGATTTTGAAAATCAAGGAATTCAAATGTTCGTAGATGGCGACTGGGTGAAAGCAAAAGGAACGACACTCGGAGCAGACAACGGACTCGGCGTGGCGGCTGTTATGAGTATTTTGGAGAGCAATGATATCGCTCATCCTGCATTAGAAGCCCTATTCACGATAGATGAAGAAACTGGAATGACAGGAGCTTTTAACCTAAAACCAAATGTACTAAAAGGCGAAATCCTCCTAAACCTAGACACAGAAGAAGATGATGAAATAGATATAGGCTGTGCTGGCGGTGTGGATGTAACAGCTACACAAACCTACAAAACTGCTCCTACGAAAGGAAATTTAGTAAAAATAGAAATCAAAGGACTGCAAGGCGGACATTCTGGAATGGACATCCACAAAGGTTTCGGGAATGCAAATGTACTCCTTGGAAGACTGCTCTATAACAGCATCGAAAGTCAAGAAATAGAGCTGATTTCCATCGATGGCGGCGGACTTAGAAACGCTATTCCAAGAGAAGCCACAGCTGTTTTTTCAGTGAAAAATGCTGATGGTTTTATTACAGAAGCCAATGAATTAAAAGCTGAAATTTTACAGGAATTTGCCAGCATTGAAAAGGATTTGGTTATCAATATTGAAAAAACGGAAAGCTCTGAAAATGGTCTTTCCAAAGAAAATTCAGCCCAAATCATCCGCGTGCTGAAATCCGCTCACAACGGCGTATACAGAATGTCTCCTGATGTGGCTGACCTAGTGGAAGCATCCAACAACATCGCCAGAGTAGAACTAAAAGATGGCAGTCTGAAAATCCTAAACCTTACCCGTTCATCTGTGGAGTCTTCTAAATTCAATGTGGCTAACCAGCTAAAAGCAGTTTTTGAACTAGGTGGGCTAAATGTAGAGTTTAGCGGCTCCTACCCTGGCTGGAAACCAAATCCAAATTCAGAAATTCTCCGAATAATGGAGAAACTCTACACGGATAAATTTGGTTCAAAACCAAATGTGATGGCTTGCCACGCGGGATTAGAATGCGGAATCATCGGGGCTCATTATCCTAAAATGGAAATGGTAAGCTTCGGGCCTACTATCAAGGGGGCACACTCTCCTGATGAAAGAGCGAGTATTTCTTCTACACAGAAATTCTGGGATTTCTTGAAAGATATTCTGAAAAATATTCCAAATAAATAACAAAAAAACGCCGAGCAAAATTACTCGGCGTTTTTATTTTTGGGTTAAAAAAATTATTTCTGTTTAGTTACTACAAATAGATTTTCTTTGGACAAACCTACCAATTCGTGCTCCACATCTACTGGTATATCATAGTAGTCATTCGGTTTTAAAATAATCTCTTGGTCATTTATAATGAACTTAATCTCTCCTTTCAAAACAACCAAAGAAGCAGGCGTAGAAGTTTTATGTTTTTTGAAAACGCCGTTCTTCCCTAATGATACCGCCACTTGTTTTACTTTTTCTGTATCGCTAAGTACATTAAAATGAGGTTTATCAGAACTATAATTTACGGAATTATCCAAAGCAATCTTAGTCAAAGATTTTACATTTTCCCAAGTTTTTCCGTTATGCACATTCTTTATTCCCTTGTCTTTAAGAAGTTTTTCGGCTTTTGCGGCTCTTATCCCTGCTCTACAAAATACCACTATATTTTTCTTGCCCTGTAGTTTAGAAAGGTTATTTTCCAATTCTGAAATAGGAATATTTATAGAATTTCTCACATTTCCTTGGGCAAATTCTTCTGGAGTTCTTACATCTACTAATATAGTTTCTTTTTGATTCACAATTTCTGACAAAGACTGCGCTGCCAATTCAGCAGTTGAAATCAAAAGGAATCCTATCGCAAACAAAATTTTCTTCATAGCTTATATATTTTAAATTCAGCGAATATACAAATTTTATTTATTCTAAATTAGCTTTTCATTCGCAAATTTATATCTAACTGAAAATCAATAATTTTTATTCAAAAACAAATTTAATATCTTTGGGCATTATTTTTTTCATTCATCTATGAATATAAAGGAACTAAAAAATGCTGTAATATTATTTGCTGGAGACTCTGGAGACGGGATACAGCTCACGGGAGCGCAGTTTAGCCAGACTGTGGCTTTTTTCGGAAACGACCTTAATACTTTGCCTGATTTCCCTGCCGAAATTCGTGCACCTTCGGGAACTATAGCAGGTGTATCTGGGTTCCAAATTCATTTCGGAAGTAAGGAAATCAATTCTCCTGGTGATGCTTGTGATGTTCTGGTCGCAATGAACGCCGCTGCCATAAAGAAAAACATCAGCAAAGTCAAAGAAGCAGGAATCATCATATGCAATTCTGCTGGTTTTGATAGAAAAAATCTAAACTTAGCTGGTTACGAGGCTTCTCCATTAGAGGCTCTATCGGGCGATTTTACGGTTTATGAAATTGACATTACCAAAAACACCATGGAAGCCCTGAAAGAAACTTCTCTTTCTCAAAAAGAAAAAGACAGGTCTAAAAATATGTTTGCCCTGGGGTTCATCTACTGGCTGTTTTCCAAGGATATAGAGCAAACCAAACAGCACATTGAAGAATATTTCTCAAAGAAACCTGAAATCCGAGATGCTAACCTCAGCGTTCTAAAGGCTGGATATCAGTATGGTGAAATTGCAGAAATTTTCACAGAGCGGTATTCTGTGGAGAAAGCAGAAATGCAAGAAGGAACTTACAGAAGTATCTCAGGGAATGAAGCTGTAGTTTTAGGAATTTTATCAGCTGCTCAAAAAGCTGGTTTGGAGGTTTTCTATGGCGGATATCCTATCACTCCTGCATCGGACATTCTGCATCATTTAGCTAAATACAAACCACTGGGAGTCAAGACCTTTCAAGCGGAGGATGAAATCGCTGCCATGACCTCTATCATAGGGGCTTCCTTTGCTGGGGATTTAGGAGTTACTGCCACCTCTGGTCCTGGAATGGCACTAAAAACAGAAGGGCTGGGATTAGGCTTTATGCTGGAACTGCCCATGGTCATTATAAATGTACAGCGAGGAGGGCCTTCTACTGGGCTTCCTACAAAGACTGAACAGGCCGACCTGCTCCAAGCCGTGCATGGAAGAAACGGCGAAGCACCCATTCCTGTAATCGCACCACAGTCGCCTTCTGACTGTTTTGAGGCTGCTTTTGAGGCTGCGAAAATCGCTTTGGAATACACCACACCTGTCATTCTTCTTTCCGATGGATATTTGGGGAATGGGACCGAACCTTGGCTGATTCCGAATTTTGAAAATTTACCAAAAATCCAATCGCCTTTCATAAAAGAACCTGATGAAAACGAATATCTGCCGTATCTAAGAGAAGAAAATCTTTCAAGGAAAATAGCCGTTCCTGGCACTAAAGGAAAGGAACACATTGTAGGAGGATTGGAAAAACAAGAAAACACAGGGAATGTAAGCTATGATGCTGAAAATCACCAAAAAATGGTAAAATTAAGAGCAAAGAAATTTCAAAATATCAAAAACTCTTATGCTCCGCTCACTCTGGATCAAGGGAAAGAAAACACTGATATTCTGATACTTTCGTGGGGATCTTCGTATGGAAGCATCCGCGATGCGGTAAAAAATCTGCTTCAGGACAATGTTTCTGTTGCCCATCTTCAATTAAGAAATTTGGCGCCGTTTCCACAGGATTTGGGAGAGAAACTGAGTAAGTTTAAGAAAATCATTATCCCAGAAATCAACAACGGGCAGCTCATCCACCTGATACAAGATGAATACCAGATAAAATGCATCCCTTTTAACAAGATAAAAGGAACGCCTTTCCTCTCTTCGGAAATAGAAGAATTTGTAAAAGAGGAAAGTACGAAATAAGAAAAAAAACAGTTTGGCAAAATATTTGTCTATAATTAGGAATACTTAAATAAAAAACTATGAATAAGATTTTTGCAATGTTTATGCTTTGGGTTTCAACTATGGTCTCGGCACAGCTGAATCACATTAACAACGGAGAAAAAATATCATACAGAATACACTACGGATTCATCAATGCGGGAACGGCGGAACTCACCACCAGCCAAGTAAATTACAAGGGTAAAGACCATCTGCGTGTGGTAGGAATAGGAAAAAGCACAGGGATAGTCAATACTTTTTTCAAGGTGAATGATGTCTATGAAAGCTATATAGATCTAGCGACTGGACTACCCAGCTTCTATGTAAGAAACATCTCCGAAGGAAGCTACAGAAGGCATTATGAGACTACTTTTAATCACGATAACAAGACTTTGGTTCTGTATGACAAACTCAAAAAAAACTCACGAAATTTCAACACTTTTGAGGGAATACAAGATATGCTTTCCGCTTTCTATCACCTAAGAAATATGGACAGCAGCAAACTAAAAGTAGGAAACCAAGTGAAACTGACTGTCTGGATAGATGACGAAACTTACCCTTTCATGCTGAAAATAGTAGGTGTAGAAAAAAAGAAAACTAAATTTGGGAAAATAGAATGTCTTAAAATAGTTCCATCCGTACAGAGCGGAAGAATATTTAAAGAAAAAGAAGGAGTAACCATGTGGGTAACCAATGACCAAAACCATATCCCTGTAGAGATGGAGGCAAAACTCCTCGTAGGCTCACTAAAAGCCAGCATCAGTGGATATTCTAACCTAAAATACAATTTGGATTTTAAAAAATAAAATAAATCGTGCCTTTCGGCACGATTTATTGTTTTTAGTTCATCTTTATAGTGTAAGAAATTCCTACATGGAACCATCTTTTAGGAAGCGGAACCAGCGCTACCTCTTCATACTGAGTATTGGTCACATTATTGATTAACCCATAAATGTCCAGCCCATTTCTCTTGAAAGAAATTTTATAATCCAGCAGATGATAACTTAGGAAATCCAATCTTTGGTTATATCTATAAATCAACTGATTAGAGAAATATTTCAAAAATCTAGCTTCTACTTTACCCACCAGCTGGTGTTTTAGGTTTTCTAGTGCATATTTAGAGAATGCATAGCCTTCGGTTTCTCTCTTATTATCAATATAAGTATATCCCGCAGAATAACTGAACCAATCCACAGGTCTATGGCTAAACTCCACTTCTACCCCTTTCAGATTGATATCTCCTATATTTTTTGATGCCCATTTTTCAGCAGATGTATTTCTTACCCAGTCTAAGGCATCGCTAGAATTTCTCATAAAACCACTCACTTTTGCTGTGATTTTAGGATTTTGGTAACGATAGCCCACCTCTGAAGAAATCGCACTTTCTGGCTTTAAATCAGCATCACCTATATTTCCTGCATCAGAGTAATATAGTTCAGTAAAAGTAGGAATTCTATTGACTTTCGCTACATTGGCGTAGATTTTATTATTTTCATTAAAATTAAATCCTACATCTACACCTGGGTAGAAGAAATTCCCTACTGTGTCATAATTTGCCCAAGAAATCCCAGGGACAATCTGCAATTTTTCACTGAAAAAAGAGAAATGATGCTCAAAGAAAACCTGAGTCAAAAAGCGGTTTCTATGCCCCAAGTTATTACTCGCTAAAAACTCTTTTCTAAGTTCTACCCCAAGTCCCGTAGTCCCTATTACAGATTGATAATTAGCATTTAGCTGCCCTCCTACATTATTCCCAATGTGCATATTTCTGTATGCGGCAGGATTATATCTTCTCCATAGATACATATCCTGCCCTCTACGCCAGTAGGCATTGGCATTCAGCCCCCAGTTCCCCAGTTTTTGTCTGTATGCCATACTTACGATGGATGCCTGTGTTTCTTCGTACTGGTCGGCAGAAGAGCCATAGAAGCTATTTGAACCGAATTTCTTTTCGCTGAAACCAGCCTGAATTCCCACTTTTCCGTTTTTAATATCAAGTTGATTTTGATAAAAAACATTTCTAATCTGATAGTCTGTATTGTAACGGTATCCTGTGGAATAAGCCGTATTCGCCTGTAAAGACTGGGAAAACTTCTCTCCGCTCAAATTGATATTTGCGCCCAAAGAATATGCTTCAAAATCTCCACCTTCGGCAGTGATTTTTACTGTTTTTTCTTTGTGTGTTTTAGTAATGATATTGATAACTCCTGCATAGGCATTATTCCCAAAACGCCTTGCAGCAGGGCCTTTTACGATTTCTATCTGCTCTACATTAGAGAGGTCTATAGGAATATTGAAACTATTATGCCCTGTCTGGCTGTCGTTCATACGGATGCCATTCACCAAAATCAAAACTTGGTCATAAGACCCTCCACGGATAGAGATATCGGACAAAACTCCATTTCCACCTCTTTTTCTGATATCCACTCCTGTGTACTGCTGTAGGAGTTCATCTATACTCTTGGCAGGCGATTGCTCTATTTCTTTATGCTGGATGACTACTATGTTTTCATTGACCTTTTGGTAGGGTGTTTCAAAGAATTTTCCCTGAATAAGCACCTCATCTATCTGTTTTTCTTGAGCAGAAAAAGTAGCTAATGTTCCTAAAAACATTATGCTAAACAACTTTTTATTCATTTTTATTATATTTTTTAAGGGAGCAAATATAATACTTTCGTGATAAATGTTGCTACTTATAACTTTTTTCATATAATTTATCCCTCTGAAAAGCTCTTTTTATCCTTTTATATTTTATATATTTGCTTGGGTTTTAAAAGTTAAAAAAGCCATGTTTTTCGCTCAAAAATATGTGTATAAATCATCTGTTGTGAAGGGTTTCGCACAGCATATTTTATGTTTAGATGAATTTGCTTTTTCCCATGTATGTACTGACATTATCTTTCTCAATAAATAAACCAACTATTTTCTGTAGCTGATTTCTAATTCCTAACAAAAATTTAAAATTATTTATATATGAAAAAACTATACTTAGATGATTTACGAGTAACTCCAGAAGGCTTTGACAGAGTGTACAATTATGCAGATTTTGTAGAATATATTACACAAAACGGCCTGCCTGATTTTATTTCTTTTGACCATGACTTAGGCGAAGATGAGTCTGGATATGACTGCGCCAAATATCTGGTGGAGTACTGCATAGAGCACAATCTACAGCTTCCTAAATTCTCCGTTCATAGCCAAAATCCCGTAGGTAAAGAAAATATAGAAAGATTACTAAATAATTTTTCTGCAAATTTCTAAAATAAAAGGCGATATCCGAAAAGCCTGAAAAAGAGTAGGAATAAAACGACTAAAAATTTTAATAAAATGAGGAAATATCTTGTATTTCTACTATTATCATGTTTTACTATAAGCTGTACCCAGCAAGAAAATATAAATGACCTAATAAAAAAAGCTGAGCAGGGAGATGTAGAGGCGCAATATAATTTGGGATATTATTATCATAGTGGAGAAGGCGTAGAACAATCCGAAAAAAAAGCTCTCTATTGGTGGCAAAAAGCGGCAAAACAAGGACATGCTAATTCACAATATAATTTGGGCGTTAATTACGGGAAGGGATATGGTGTAGAGCAATCCTATAAAAAAGCCATCTATTGGTGGCAAAAAGCAGCGGAGCAGGGACATGCAGAGGCGCAATATAATTTGGGCGTTACTTACGAGAAAGGATACGGCGTAGAGCAATCCTATGAAAAAGCTATCCATTGGTACACCAAAGCTGCGGAACAAGGAAATGCAAATGCTCAAAATAATTTAGGTGCTAGTTATTATAATGGATATGGCGTGGAACAATCCTATCCCCACGCAGTATATTGGTTTACTAAAGCAGCAGAGCAAGGGTTTACAGAGTCTCAATATAATTTGGGAATAGCTTATGAAAAAGGATATGGTGTAGAACAATCCTATGAAAAAGCTGTTTATTGGTACACCAAAGCTGCGGAACAAGGAAATGCAAATGCTCAAAATAATTTAGGAGTTGCCTACCATAATGGAAATGGCGTGGAATAGGACAAAAACAAAGCTATCTATTGGTTTAGAAAGGCTTGTGAAAACTTTAATGACGATGCCTGCGAAAATTTAAACAGAATAAAAAAGTAGTGTTTTGGTTTACTACTTGGTAATTTTTTTTCAAATAGAAAAAGAATGCTTTTTTAGATTTTTAGAAAACATGATAAAAATCATTATTTTTTTAAGTTCTTCAAAAAATCTTTTGGCATGCTTATTGATTTACTAAAAATGTTTTTAATTTAAATTTTATTTTACCATTATGAAAAAAATGATTTTGCCTGTTTTATTAACAGGGCTTTTCGCAGTGAGCTGTTCAAAAAAAGAAGAAGCTAAAACTGAAACTCCACAAGCTGTAGAAGCTGACAGCGCTCAACAAGCTCAACCAGAGGAAGCTGCTAAAGCAGAAGCTCCTAAGAAGCATGTAGGTGAGTTCTCTGGAAAACTTCCATCTGCTGACGGTCCTGGTATCGAAATGAAATTAACTCTAAACGAAGATGGTTCTTTCCTTTTGGATGAAACTTATTTAGAGAAAAAAGATGGTCAGTTCAACGCTAAAGGTTCTTACGAAGTAAGCGCTGATGGTGCTTTCGTTACTCTTAAAGAAGAAGGAAACGATAAACCAAGAGTTTTCTTAGTAGAAGAAGATGCTGCTTACCTTGTTGAGAAAGTAGGTGATGCTAAAAAGCCTGAATACAAATTGGCAAAAAAATAAGCTAACACTGTCTTAAACAAAAAAAAGAAAAGTCGGAGTTTTTCTCCGACTTTTCGCTTTTTAATATTCTTCTAATTTATTAGCTCAGACCGCTGATATTTCCCTCTGCATCTATGGTCATTCCCTCTGCCATGGGAACTTCTGGAAGCCCTGGCATACGCATAATATCGCCCAAAATAGGAATCACAAAACCAGCTCCCGCCGCGAACTCAAAGCCTCTCACTGTGACATCAAATCCTGTAGGTCTTCCTATTTTTTTCTCATCATCACTCAGTGATTTCTGTGTTTTTGCTATACATACAGGCAGTTTATCAAAGCCGAGATCTTTTATAATTTTAAGGTCTGCTTTTGCTTTCGGTGAATAGACCACGCCTTCCGCTCCGTATATTTTCTTTGCTACAGCCTCTATTTTAGCCTCTATGCTTTCTTCTAATGGATATAAAAATTTGAAATCAGACTGCTGCTCTGTCGCTTCCACTACCGTTTTAGCCAAATCTCTCATTCCCTCGCCGCCGTGCATAAATTCATCCGCCAAAACAGCATGAACTCCCAGTTTAGCGCATTCATCTTTCAAAAACTTGATTTCTTCCTCTGAATCCGTAGCAAAATGGTTAATCGCTACCACAGGCTGAAATCCGTAATTCTGAGCGTTTTCTATATGTTTACAAAGATTCCCGAAACCTTTTTTCAGGTATTCTAAATTCGGGCTTCCGTATTCATCTTTTTTCGCTCCGCCATGGTATCTCAGCGCCCTGATAGTCGCTACTATCACATACGCATCAGGTTTTAATCCTGCATATCTGCATTTAATATCAATGAACTTTTCTGCGCCCAAATCTCCACCAAAACCTGCTTCCGTAACGACATAATCACCGAGAGAAAGTCCCATTTTAGTAGCGATAATGGTATTTGTTCCCTGTGCAATATTCGCAAAAGGACCGCCGTGAAGAATGGCAGGATTTCCCTCCAAAGTCTGAACCAAATTAGGTTTAATGGCATCTTTCAGCAGGATTGCCATTGCGTTTTCTGCCTTTAAATCTCTTGCGAAAACAGGCTTTTTATCATAGGTATAACCCACAAAGATATTTCCTAAACGCTGTTTCAGGTCTTCAAAATCTTGGCTCAGACAGAGAATTGCCATCACCTCGGATGCAGGCGTGATATTGAAACCTTCTTCCCTTACCACGCCGTTTTTATCGCCCATTCCTATGACAATCTGGCGCAGAGCTCGGTCGTTCATATCCATCACTCGCTTCCAGACGATGGTTTTCGGATCTATGTTTAGATTGTGTTTTTTACTTTGTAAATTATTGTCTATCAACGCAGAAAGAAGATTATTTGCCTTTTCCACTGCCGAAAAATCTCCTGTAAAATGCAGGTTAATATCCGCCATTGGGATAACTTGGGCATATCCTCCCCCAGCAGCACCGCCTTTGCTTCCAAAAACAGGCCCCAAACTAGGCTCACGAAGCACCAAAACGGCTTTTTTACCGATTTTATTCAGTCCATCACAAAGCCCCACAGAAACAGTGGTTTTCCCCTCTCCTGCCGGCGTGGGATTGATAGCTGTCACTAAAATCAATTTTGATTTTTTAATTTTTTCTTCATCGATGTATTTTAGAGGGATTTTGGCTTTGTGTCTGCCATAGTATTCTAAATCTTCCTCCTCAATAGCAATTTTGTCTGCGATTTCTCTAATGGGTCTGATGTCCGCACTTTGTGCAATCTGTATGTCTGTTTTCACAATAGTTTTGTTTCCTACAAATCTATAAAAATTTGATTTAAAATTAAAAAAAATTTATAGCGAATTAAAATATTAAAATCCCTAAATTTGTAGGCTGTCTATTTTGAAGAATTTTTGTATTTTCGCCAAATATTTTTGAATTTACTATGTCTTTACAAATTACTAATCTAACTAAAAAATTCGGTGAACAAACAGCACTGAATAATATCAACCTCAGCATTGAAAAAAACGAAATCGTGGGACTTCTCGGGCCAAACGGAGCAGGAAAATCCACGCTGATGAAATCCATAACAGGTGTAGTGAAAATAGATGAGGGCGAGATTTTGTTCAACGACAAAGACATCACTCAATATCCGATAGAAAGCAAGAAAAACATCGGTTTTCTACCAGAAAACAACCCGCTTTACCAAGAAATGTTCGTAAAGGAATATCTGAATTTTGTGGCTGATATCCACAAGATACCAAGCGAAAGAATAGATGAAGTCATCGAGCTGGTGGGCATCACTCCCGAAAAATCCAAAAAGATTTCTCAGCTCTCCAAAGGGTATAAACAGAGAGTCGGGCTGGCACAGGCGATTCTCCACCAGCCAGATTTACTTATCTTGGATGAGCCTACGAATGGACTTGACCCTAACCAAATCATAGAAATCCGAAATGTGATAAAAGAAATCGGCAAAGAGAAAACCATCATCCTTTCCACGCATATCATGCAGGAAGTAGAGGCGCTATGCTCTCGTGTTATCCTCATCCACAAGGGAAACATCCTGCAAGATACCTCTATAGAGGAGTTCAAAGGGCGATACAGCAATCTGGAAGAAGCATTCCAGAGCTATACTAATGGATAATTTTTTTTCATTTTTTATTGTAAAATAGCTTGTCAATATTAGGACAGGCTATTTTTGTTTCTAAAATCAATCTCCTTTGATTTCATAGAGTTCAGAATTTTTTGTAAATTTCCAATGTCTTTTTTATTTACTTTATAAAAAATCATAAAATCATGGGACATTCACACGAAGGACACTGCCACCACCATAGCGTGAGCAGTCTGGAAAATATCAATAGAGCGTTTTATATCGGTATCGGTCTGAATCTGCTCTACACCGCGGTAGAATTTGCGGTCGGTTTTAAAATCAATTCTTTGGCCTTAATCTCTGATGCGAGCCACAACCTGAGCGATGTTGCCAGTTTAGGAATTTCGCTCGTAGGTATCATTCTTGCCCAGAAAGCCAGCACACACAGCCTGACTTACGGCTACAAAAAAGCCTCAATATTGGCTTCGCTCATCAATGCTATTCTGCTGGTGTTCATTGTCTTTAAAATCATTATAGAAGCTGTGGAACGGCTAAATACACCTCCACAAATGGAGAGCAGCAGCATCATTATCACTGCTTCGATAGGCGTGGTTATCAATGCTGTTTCGGCGTTTCTTTTTTATAAAGGACAAAAACACGATATCAACATCAAGGGGGCTTTTCTGCACCTGATGGTAGATGCTTTGGTTTCGGTGGGCGTGATTATCTCTGGGGTGATTATCTATTTCACAGGCTGGAATCTCGCGGATGTGGTGATTAGTTTCATCATCGCTGTGGTGATTTTGATTTCTACTTGGGGACTTTTGACGGAAAGCATTAAACTCAGCCTAAACGGCGTGCCAGAGGGCATTAACCCTAATGAAATCCAAAAACTGATAGAGGAAATCCCTGCCGTAGAAGACACCCACCACCTCCATATATGGGCGATGAGCAGTTCTGAAAACGCCCTGACCGTCCATCTGGTGGTAAATGAGGGAATAAGTTTCCAAGAAATGGAGCAAATAAAAAAGGAACTCCGCCACAAACTGGAACATCACAACATCCAGCATTCTACCTTTGAGATAGAAAGCTCTGGCTGTAAATGCGACCAAGAGTTTTGTAAATAACAAAAAACAGCCGCTCACACGGAACGGCTGTTTTTTATTTATATTTGTTGAACTTTTATCAAAAGGATAATTTATGGAATTAAGTAAAAAAGAATTAGAAATTTTCGAAAAAATTCATCTGTATGAGAGATATAGCTACATAAGTAATCAATATAGATTTGAAGATAAATTAAAGGATTATTCTAATGATGAAGCCATAAAAACAGTTCAAGAATTGGGATATTCTGCAAAATACAGAAAGAAAGAAAAGTTTTTTCAAATAATAGAAACCATAAATGAAATGAAGTTTTATTTTCATTTTTCATTGGAGTATGGTATGGTAGAAATTATTATGGGAATGATGAATAAAAATAAAAAAAATATTATTGGAGGATTAGTCCCTAATGTATGCAAAAAAATAGAAATTGTAAAAAATGAAGAAAAAGAAGGTTATATAAAAGATGCTTGTTTTAGAAATTATGAAGATTTAAAAAATATTCTTAGAGAATATTTCCTAATCTATGAAGATTTGAAAACAGAAGTCTTAAAAGTAGATTGGGATGAAGAAGATATGAAAGATTCTGAGTAAATAACAAAAACAGCCACTCACACGGAACGGCTGTTTTTATTTGTAATTATTGTTTGTTTTGATATAAAATTTTATTCAATCGGATGATGAAATCCACATTCCTTACTCCTGGGGTCACATCTTCCAGATCTATTTTATATACCTGATTATTCCTCACTGCATTGGTGTTTTTCAAGACAGGATTGGTTTTGAAGAAGTTGATTTTTTCCTCTATCGGCTCTGGGCGAGACTGAATGTCTATGATGAAAATAGCATCTGGATTTCGCTCTAAAACACTCTCAGGCGTCACGAACTCAAATCTTTTATCCAAATCTGCATAGATATTTATCCCATGAGCTTTATTGACAAGATCTGTCGCCAAAGCACTAATAGCCGCCACTCCTCCTTTATACGAAAGTATCAGAACCTTTTTCTTTTCGCCGTCTTTTGGAACTACTAAATCCTTTTGAGCTTCATTATATTTGTTTTTCAGCTTAGTGACAAGCGCTTCGGCTCTGTCTGGAACATTAAAAATTTTACCCAATAGAATAATATCATCATAGACATCATCCAGTGTAGGATTTTGGATATCATCCAAACTTCTAAGGTTATAAGGTGCTATTCCCAATTTCATCAAATCTTCTGGTGAGCCCGCCGTTTCTTCATTAATATTTCCTGCCGCAAAGTCTGGCTTTGCAAGTAAGAAAGCCTCTTTATTCATCCTAAAACCGTGACCTTTCAGTTTCTGAGGCACTTTTTCATAGGCTTCTCTATACTCAGGAAGAAGCTCTCCCTCCGTACTTCCTATGATGATTCTGTCTTCTAATCCCAATGCGAGAAGAATCTCCGTAGTATACGGATTAAACAGCGCTGCTCTCTGAGGCGGTGTCGTGATGACCACGGGAACATCCCTGTCAGCATCTTTATAAATATATTCTACTCTATTTTCTTGTTTGGTATCAGCCTTTGCTGCGGCGTCTTTTTTCTCTGAACAAGACAGCACCGCTACGGCAGTCAAAGCCAAAAACAATTGTTTTTTCATGAAACTATATTTTAAATTTATTAGAAACTATATTTTACATTAAACATCACATTTCTCGGCGTTCCAGGGAATAGTCTTGTGTAGTCAAACGCCCCGCCCCAGTATGTTTTGTTAAATAAATTTCCTACATTCACAGCCAGCTGCATTTTATTTAATTTATAATAAACTGCTGCATCTACCACTACATAAGAAGGAATGGATAAAGTCCTGTCCGCCCATGCTATTCTATCTCCTACATAATTTCCTCCTAATCCTATTCCGAAATTTTTCAGCGCTCCTTCCTCGAAATTATATCTTGTCCATAAGTTGAAGCTGTGTTTAGGCGTGTTTCCACTTCTGTATCTTTCTCCATTTTCTGTCGTATGAGCATCAATGAAAGAATATCCAGCATTAACCTGCCAGTTTGGTAAAATTCTACCAATGACCTCCATCTCTATCCCTTGAGAGCGCTGATCACCTCCTTCTATCTTTAATGCATCATTATCATTAGGATCATCCATCAATACATTTTGCTGATGAATATTAAAATAAGCAATGTTTGCATTCAGTTTTCCATCCAGCCACTCTGTTTTCAGTCCTCCTTCGAACATTTTAGATGTCATCGGCGAGAATGGACCACCATAAGCCGTAGTTCCTAAATAAGCATTGGTCTGCACCTCAAAACCTTCTATATATGATGCATATAGATTCATATTTTTAGTTGCCTCATAGATAATGCCTAATCTCTTCAGCAGTTTGTGCTGTTTTGTGGCAGCTTCATTTTTAAGTTTATAATTCGTTTTATCTAAATACCATTCTTGTCTGATACCGAAATTAACGATGAATTTCCCATAACTCATTTGATTCATTAAATAAGCTCCATTGGTCATAAAATGCAAAGGAGTTATTTCTAGTCTTTGGAAAACATAATCATTCAGATTCGCTACATAGTATTTAGGATTTTGTAAATCAAAATGAGGTACATTCGGCACTGGGTTACCATTAGCATCAGTCAGATAACTAGCTGCATTCGCTGGGTTAAACTTATTGGCAACTTTTCCGTTTGTCAATCTGTATCCTCTCGCTCTATTCCATCCTCCATTTCTACTCACTTCAAAAGCGCTCAGGTCATACCCTGCAACCATTTTGTTTTTCAGGTTTCCGATATTAAAATCAAAATTAAAATACGCACTGAAGTTATCCGAGTATGTCTTTTGTCTTCTTTGAGAAACCTGCATTTCTACCAAAGTAGGTATAGCCTTCCCTGTAATATCTTGAGCAAATTTATTAGCCGTTCTATGCTCTAATAAATCTTCATCCCAGATATGCTTCATATAGGACATATTGAGACCTATTTTGTCTGTAAACTTGTGAGAAAGGCTACTCATCACCGTGAAATTCAGGTTTTTATTGTAGTCATTAGAAGCTCCTATGGCAAAGCTGATAGGTGTGGTATGCAGATTGGCGCTTTGTCCTTTCTTTACCCCAAAAATAGGCTGTCCTCGGTCTAGTTTAGTATCAGTATTAGTCAATACCAATTCTAGATTTACTCTTGTTTTTTCATTAGGGATATAGCTGATAGTAGGCGCTATCATATAAGACTTACTTCCTTGTAAATCCCTGAAACTTCGTGAGTTTTCATATCCTAAATTCAAACGATATAGTAAAGTTTTTGATTTTTCTAACGGTCCTGTAAAATCCAAAGTACTTCTTACCGTTCCGTAGCTTCCTATCGTAAGGTCTACTTCTTTTCTGGCAACACTCAAAGGTTTTTTAGTCACCATGTTGATAGTTCCCCCTGCATTAGCACTCGCAAAAGTGATACTCGCAGGCCCTTTGATAACTTCTATCCTTTCCAAATTGATAGTCATCGGCGGCGAAATGTAGCTCACAAAAGCTGTCATCCCATTGATCAACCTGTTATTATCTCTGTTTCCCCACCCTTGGGTAACCCCTCTAATCGCATAGTGGCTGTAATAACTGGTGGCATTCACCCCTGTCACATTCTTCAGCGCATCCCCTATCATAAAAACCTGTCTATCAGATAAAAGTTCCTTGGTAACGGTAGAGATTGACTGCGCCACTTCCATATTTTTAAGGGCGATTTTAGAAGAAGAGAAAGAGTAATCACTATTATAGTCTTTTCTAGCTCTACCCACTATCTCTACTGTTTGCAGGACATGTTCTTTGCCTTCTTCTTTATTATTTTTTGACTTAGGATTAGTAGGATCTTCCTGTTCTGGATTATTTTCTACTAATTGTTCTTCCTTTATTTCTTGTTTAGGTTCTTCAGGTGTATTATCTATCCTCTTCTCATTGATGATGATATCTCCTAAATCCAGTGTTTCATTGTCTCCTATGATTATATTCGTATCGGATAGAATATTGGTGTTTTCTACTACTTGTAGTGTATAATTCCCTCCTTCTGGAAGAAGTATATTAAACGCTCCTTTTTCATCAACTGGATAAACCAATTCCTTTCCTTCCTTTTTCACCAATACTTTCAATGATGAAACAGAAGGTGTTTCCTGCACTATTCTTCCTTTAATAGTCTGGCTATAAGCCATTGCAGAAAACAACAAACTTGAAATCAATAATACTTTTTTATTCATAAAACGATATTTTTGCTACTTTTTCTAAAAAATTTCGCACAAAAGTAACATATTTTTTCTAATTGGTATTATTTAAATTTATGAAAATTATCATTATTTTATAAAAAAATAACACTCCTAAAAATTTTTAGAAGTGTTATTTGGTATGGTTTTATATTTTCCTACGCATCTATATTAGCATAGACAGCGTTCTTTTCTATAAATTCTCTTCTTGGCGGAACTTCATCTCCCATCAGCATGGAGAAAATTCTATCAGCTTCTCCTGCATTTTCTATAGTCACCTGTTTTAGGATTCTATTTTCTGGGTTAAGTGTAGTTTCCCAAAGCTGCTCTGCATTCATCTCCCCAAGACCTTTGTATCGCTGGATTTCTACGCCCCTGCCATCTGCAGAAAGTTCTTTGGTAAGCTCCTCTCTCTCCTTGTCATTCCATGCATAGAGTTTTTTATTTCCTCGCTTCAGAAGATATAGCGGCGGTGATGCGATGTATACATACCCATTCTCTATAAGCTCTTTCATGTAACGGAAGAAGAATGTAAGAATAAGCGTAGAAATATGCGAACCATCTATATCGGCATCGGTCATAATCACTATTTTATGGTATCTTAGTTTAGACAAGTTCAGTGCTTTGCTGTCTTCCTCTGTCCCTACAGAAACCCCAAGTGCCGTATAAATATTTTTAATCTCATCATTATCATAAACCTTGTGAAGCATAGATTTTTCCACATTTAGAATCTTACCTCTCAGCGGTAAAATCGCTTGGAAATTTCTATCTCTTCCTCCTTTAGCTGTTCCTCCCGCAGAGTCTCCCTCTACTAGGAAAATTTCGCTTATAGATGGGTCTTTAGATGAACAATCGGCTAGTTTCCCAGGTAAACCAGAGCCTCCCAATGGCGATTTTCTCTGCACCATTTCACGGGCTTTCTTCGCCGCCTGACGAGCTTTCGCCGCTAAAACTACTTTTTGGACAATCTGCTTGGCTTCGTTTGGATTTTCTTCAAGGAAGTTAGAGAGCATCTCTCCCACTATCTTATCCACTGCACCAGAAACTTCGGAATTCCCAAGTTTAGTCTTAGTCTGTCCCTCAAACTGAGGCTCCATTACCTTCACAGAAATCACCGCTGTAAGCCCCTCACGGAAGTCATCTCCTGTAACTTCCACTTTTTCTTTTTGTGGAATACCTAGTTCATCAGCATATTTTTTGAGCGTTCTAGTCAAAGCTCTTCTAAAACCAGCCAAATGAGTTCCTCCCTCATGTGTGTTGATATTATTTACATAAGAATGCAGGTTCTCATTGAACGAAGTATTATATCTCATCGCTACTTCTACAGGGATATCATCTCGCTCTCCTTCCATGAAGATAACATCCATTATCCCCTCTCTGTTTCCATCAATGAACTCTACAAATTCCTTCAGTCCTCCTTCAGAATAAAAAGTTTCGCTTTTAAACTCTCCGTTTTCCTCTTTTACTCTTTCATCTGTAAGAGTGATGGTAATTCCTTTATTAAGGAAAGCCAACTCACGAAGACGAGCCGCCAAAGTATCATAGTTATATACTAATTCATTAAAAATAGATTCATCTGGCTGGAAAAACACCTCTGTCCCAGTAATTTCTGAAGTACCGATTTCCTGAACATTCCCAAGAGCTTTACCTTGTGAATATTTCTGCTGGTAGATTTTACCATCTCTCTGAACAGTAGCTATCAACGATGTAGAAAGCGCATTCACACACGAAACACCTACACCATGAAGCCCCCCAGAAACCTTGTAAGAATCTTTATCAAACTTACCTCCTGCCCCTATTTTGGTCATTACCACCTCTAGAGCAGATTTTTGTTCTTTTTCGTGGAAATCCACTGGAATACCTCGCCCATTATCTCTTACAGAAATACCATTTCCTTGATGAATAGTCACCGAAATAGTATCACAATATCCTGCTAAAGCCTCATCTATAGAGTTATCTACCACCTCATAAACCAAGTGATGAAGCCCTCTAACCCCCACATCTCCAATGTACATTGACGGTCTGAGACGCACATGCTCTATACCTTCCAATGCTTGAATACTACTCGCTGTATACTGTTTTTCGCTCATGTATTTTCAAAAATTTAGTGAATTACAAAGATACATATTTTTTTGATAAAAATCAGTGTTTTTTGAACGAGAAATAAATTTTATATTTGGGAAATTTTATAAAAAATGAAAAAAAGCAACAATCTCTTGCTTCAAATACTGATTGCTATTATTTTAGGAATAATTTTTGGAAAATATGTAAATCAAGAATTTTTAAAAGTTTTTCTTACTTTCAATGGGCTATTTAGTCAGTTTCTTGGGTTCTGTATCCCTTTGATTATCATAGGACTGATAGTCCCATCGATAGGAAAACTGGGCGGAACAGCCAGTAAAATAGTGCTTGTAACGGCAGGATTGGCTTATTTATCTACGCTTTTAGCGGGTTTTGTTTCCTACGGTGTGAGTATCAGCACTTTCCCAAGTATTTTAGAAGGGCAGTCGCTGAGTGATGTCTCAAAAGTTACTGAAATCAAGCCTTATTTTTCGCTGAGCATTCCTCCTATGTTTGATGTGATGACGGCGCTGGTTTTGGCCTTTATGGTAGGAATAGGAATTTCTAAAATCCACAATTCTACATTGTTACAGGTTTTTGAGGAATTTGAAATTATCATCTCTAATGTCATTGCCCGCATTCTTATTCCGCTGCTTCCATTGTATATTTTTGGAATCTTTTTAGGAATGGCACATACAGGCGAAGTTTTCACGATTGTTTCTATTTTCATTAAAATTATCGCCATTATTTTTGGGCTTCATATTTTGTTTTTGATATTTTTATTTACCATCGCTGGAATCATCGGAAGGAAAAATCCTTTTAAAATGTTAGTAAACATGATACCCGCCTATATCACGGCTCTGGGAACACAGTCTTCGGCGGCTACCATTCCTGTTTCCTTACAGCAGACTATCAAAAACGGCGTTTCGGAAAAGGTAGCAAAACTGGTTATTCCTCTTTGTGCGACGATACATTTATCTGGAAGTGCCCTGAAAATAGTAGCCTGCACCATTGCTCTGATGGTAGTACAGCAGATGCCGATTGATTTCTTAGATTATGCAGGATTTATTTTCATGCTTGGCATTGCTATGGTGGCTGCGCCTGGAGTCCCTGGTGGTGCTATTATGGCGGCTATCGGGATTATCGGTTCTATGCTTGGATTTGATGAAAAAAGCCAAGCGCTGATGATTTCGCTCTACATCGCTATGGACAGCTTCGGAACGGCTGGAAATGTCACAGGAGACTGCGCAATAGCCGTAATTACGGATACTATTTTGGGTGAAAAACAGAAAACTAACGACTAAATGAAAGAAAAGTTTTTACAAACTCTTTGGGAAAACAAGGTTTTTAATCCGCTCTTGTTCAAGGATACGAATGGAAACCCTATCGAAATCCTAGATTTTGGAAAACTGAATAGCAATGCTGGTCCTGATTTTCATTCGGTAAAAATAAAAACGCAAGGCATCACATTCTTCGGGAATGCTGAATTCCATGTAAAATCTTCCGATTGGCTTCTACACAAACATTCGGAACAGAAAGATTATCAGTCCGTTATCCTTCATGTCGTTTTTGAACACGACCAAGAAATTTCGGAACTGAAAGAAAAAAATATTCCTACACTGGAACTGAAAAACTATATTGAAAACCCTGATTTTCAGTACTATAACTTTGATAAAGAAAAGGATTTTATTCCTTGTGAAGATATTTTCAGCATCAAAAAAATCCCTAATTATTTTTCCGAGGAAATCGTTTTGCAAAAATTAGAGGAAAAAGACAAAGAAATCAAACAGCAGTTACTAGCTACAAAGAACGATTACGAGGCGGTTTTGTTCCAGAGAATAGCCTACTCTTTTGGGCTGAAAGTAAATTCGGAAACTTTTCTCCAAATCGCCCAAAGCATTGATTTTAAAATCATTAAAAAAATCTCTCAAAATCCTTTTCAGCTGGAAAGCCTCTTATTTGGAAAAGCAGATTTGCTAAATAATTCGGAAAAAGACAGTCAGAAATGGCTGAAAGAATTTGAGTTTTTAAGGGCGAAATTTGGGATAAATGACATCGTTTTCCCTGCTAAATTTATGCGGATGATGCCCGTTTCGTTCCCTACTATAAGGCTCTCGCAGCTAGCTCAGCTGTATTCTCGGTATCAGAATTTATTTTCAAAAATCATCAATGCCAAAAGCGTGGAGGAACTGAAAAACTTATTCAAAGACATAAAAACCTCTGAATACTGGCAAAATCACTATGTTTTCGGAAAGGAAAGCGAAACAAAAACCAAAAAACTTTCAGATGATTTCATAGAAATTATTTTACTGAATGCCATCCTTCCTGTGATTTATTCCTATCACAAGGAAAAAACTGATAATCAGAAAATTATATTTGATTTTTACCGAAATCTAAAACCAGAGAAAAACTCCATTATCAAACAATGGAAAAATTTAGGCGCGAAGATAAAATCTGCCTTAGATTCCCAAGCGTTCTTATATTTATACAAAAACTGGTGTAGCCAAAAAAGATGCTTAGAATGCTGTCAAACACAATTTTAATTTAATTTTAAACCTAATGATTTTTACTCTAAACGACATACAAATACAACCCGCAAAAGGAGAAGAACACAGACATATTTTCTCCTCGTACTGCGCTTCCTTCCCAGCTGATGAGCGAAGAGATGAGGAGCAGTTTTACAAGCTTTTAGAAAATCACCACAGCAAGATATTGTCCATTTTCAAAGGAGAAAACCTCGCTGGATACCTCATTGTATGGGAGTTTTCGGAGTTTACATTTATAGAGCATTTTGAGATTTTCGAGGCTCTTCGTGGTGCTAATTTAGGCTCCACCATTCTATCTATTTTGACTGAAAACCTCGGAAACATCGTGCTAGAAACCGAACCCAAAGAGCTGAGCGACATAGCTGAACGAAGAGTAGGTTTTTACAAAAAAAATGGTTTCTCCGTTTTGGACGAGAGCTATATCCAACCAAGCTACAGCCAAGACAAAAACCCACTAAATCTCTGGCTAATGGGAACTTTTGAGCCTGATAATCTGACTCAGACCATTGCAGAAATTCATAAAATCGTATATCAAAATTAAGTTTAACCTAATAAAATAATTACTCATGAACCTCAAATCTAAAATCGGAAATTACACCTTCGAAAATCCACTGATGAACGCCTCTGGATGCTGGTGCGAATCGGAAGAAAAACTAAACGAACTTCACCTCTCTGACTGCGGAAGTTTCGTAACCAAAAGTGCCACAGCGAAATACCGCGAAGGAAATCCATCGCCGCGATATGTGGAAGTTCCACTAGGAACTATCAACTCCATGGGACTGCCTAATGAAGGGCTGGACTACTATCTCGATTATGCCCTAAAATTCCAAGAAAAGCACGAACAAACCATCTTCCTCTCCGTGGCAGGAATGTCTTTTGAGGAAAATATGGAAATGCTGAAAAAAGTGAATTCATCTGATTTTAAAGGCATTATAGAGCTTAACCTCTCTTGTCCTAATGTCCCTGGAAAACCTCAGACAGGCTATGATTTTGAGGCTACAGAACGAATTTTACAAGAAGTTTTTACTTTCATCGAAAAACCTTTGGGCGTAAAACTTCCGCCTTATTTCGATATGGCTCATTTTGACAAAATTGCAGAAGTGCTGAATAAATTTCCGCTTCACTATGTGAATTGTATCAACTCCATCGGAAACGGGCTCTATATCGACACGGAAAAAGAAGAAGTCGTTATCAAACCAAAGGATGGATTTGGCGGAATCGGCGGCGAATACATCAAACCTACCGCTCTGGCTAATGTCCGCGCGATGTACACCAGACTAAATAAAAACATCCAAGTCATCGGCTGCGGCGGCGTTCTCACAGGGCAAGATGTCTTTGAGCATATTCTCTGCGGAGCAAGTATGGTTCAGGTAGGCTCTCAGCTGATGAAAGAAAATCCGTCTATATTTGGGCGACTTCTATCTGAATTAAAAGAAATTATGTCCCAAAAAGGCTACCAATCCATAGATGATTTCAAAGGTAAATTAAAATCCTTGTAGTTCATCTGCATGGTTTTTAGTATTTTTGAAAAAAATTTAAATCTTTTCAATGACAAAATTAAGCGTAAATATCAATAAAATAGCGACCCTCCGAAATTCCAGAGGAGGGCTGCTTCCCAGCGTGACAGAAGCCGCAGTGAAAATTCAGGAGTTTGGTGCAGATGGCATCACCATCCACCCAAGACCAGACCAGCGCCACATCACAAAACAAGATGTCTATGACCTAAAACCGCTGGTGCATACGGAATTTAATATCGAAGGCAATCCGCACCGACCATTCATAGACATGGTTTTAGAAATCAAGCCTACGCAGGTGACTCTGGTTCCTGATGCAGACAATGCCATCACTTCCAATGCTGGCTGGGATACCAAAACTCACCTGTATTTTCTGACAGATATTATATCGGAGTTTAAACGAGCTGGGATTAGGACTTCTATTTTCCTTGACCCTAAACCTGAACTTTGTGATTATGCTGCTAAAACAGGAGCTGACCGCATAGAACTATACACAGAGGCCTATGCTTCTGGATACAAAGCCAATAAAGAAGCGGCTATCAAACCTTATTTAGAAACAGCTGTCCGTGCAAGTGAACTAGGGCTGGGCATCAATGCTGGGCACGATTTAAGCCTTGAAAATCTACGATATTTTGCAGAAACTATCCCAAATCTTTTGGAGGTGTCCATAGGGCATGCACTCATCAGCGAGGCTCTCTACATGGGCATGGAAAATACTGTTCAGGCTTACCAAAAAAGATTAGAAATCGACAAATAATTTTTTCTTACATGAGAAAGAAAAGAGAATTTCACTCTTCAGAATTGGTAAAAAGTTTGGCCAAAATCTATGGTTTTGATGAGATTTTGGTTTCATTTAAAATAAAAGACTTTCTCCGAGAATACTTAGACGAAAGTCTTTTTAATGAAATAGAACAAGTTCGGCTAAACAAAGGCGTTCTCAGCCTAAAAATAAAATCTCCTTTACTAAAAAACGATTTCCAGATGCGAAAATCGTTTTATGTTAATAAAATTTCTTCTGAACTGGGAATAGAAATTACCCAAATCATCATTCTATAACTACTCTTGAAGGCGGATATGGTTCATTTGCTTCATTATCCAGCTGTGCTTTCTTTTCAGCGCTGGTGTTGGATTTTTTGGGTCGTATTTCTTCGGATTTGGAAGAACCGCCGCTATCCACGCCGCCTCGCTTTTGGTAAGATTTTTAGCCGATTTCTTAAAATAATACCACGAAGCTGCTTCCACACCGAAGACCCCCTGCCCCATTTCTATGGAATTGAGATACCTCTCCATGATGATTTTCTTGTTCCAAACCTTTTCAATCACAAAAGTAAAAACCGTTTCCAAGCCTTTTCTAAACCAGCTTCTATTATTCCAAAGGAAAATATTTTTGGCTGTCTGCTGAGAAATCGTGCTTCCACCTTGTATTCGTTTTCCTTTTTCATTATTCTCCATGGCTCTCTCAATAGCTTTGAAATCAAAACCATCGTGTTTATAATAGTTTTGGTCTTCTGATGCTATGACCGCTATTTTCACATAATCCCCCATTTCATCATAGGAAACATACTCGCGGTCTAATTTCTGATATTGAAACAAACCGCCGAGCTGCGTCCATGTGATGATGGGATTAAAAAACCTGCCCCAAACCACGGCTAAAAGGTAAAATATTAAAATAAAATAAATTATTTTCTTCAAATATTTCAGCATCAAAAACCTATTTTTTTATTTTCTTTTGTAGTGTCTTTTAGTGATTTTTCATCCATATTTGTAAGTTCTGCCAGAGAGCGAGGCTCATCTACGGTAATGTCCTTGCCTATTGATTTTAGGTAAGCATTACATTTTTCTACGGTCAGCTCTCGGAATTTATATTCTGCTATCAGCCTTCCTTTTCTCAGCAGGGCAGAATCTATTTTGGATATATCTGAATTAAATGTACAAATTAGCTGACATTCAAGAACATCCGACAGCATTCCGTCCGCTATGTTCAGAATCGAAGAAACCACATCTGTATTGCTGTTGAGCGTGGTTCTCTCTGCGATGTAGTTTTCACAATCTTCCAGCACCAAAACCGAATTCTGATTATCCACCAAAACACCGATGAAACTAGGGTCTGTGAGCGAAGAAATCATGGTAGTCGGTATGAAGATGAATTTTTTATTCGGAATCTGGCTCGTCAGCCATTTAATGTAGTTGGTCTTTCCAGAACCTGCAATCCCGTGAAGCAGCACGATTCCCTTATTTTCATTGGTTATCGTGTGTTTCACTCTGGTATGCACCTCCATAAAATCATCATTATACATCAGATCCAAGTCTATTCTGTGAGGTTTTATCGTATGAGTTTTTAGGTCAAAACCTGAATTATCCTTCAGTAAAATAGATACTTTAGCTTCTTTAGAAATATATTTTTCAAAATATTCGCTGAAAAGTTTTATAAGATTTGTCTTAGTATTAGGAGAATCATTTTTATAATAAACATACTCCACACGATAGAGCCCCTCCTCAAAAACTTCTGTATCATAGTCATCAGACAAGTCTCTGGTTAACAGTATAAAAACCTCTAAATCAGGATGAAAGTAGCATTCCTCGCTCTCGTAAAGCTCATTAGTTTTTGATGAATATTCCATCGTTTGGAAATCCTCACATTTCTGGAACTGAGAGAGTTTTTCTTTGTGTATAACCAGCTCATCATTACCGATATACAGATTTGCCATAGCATTATTTAACAAAGCTCTATAAGGCGACGAAGAGTGAGAAACATCCATCTTGTCATAAAGCTTTACTGCCGATGCTTCACCATCATACCCCATTAAATAAAAAGGTTTGTAAAATTCTGATTCTTTTATTCTCATATTTTTAAATTTAATTTATACTTTAATATTTTGTTTATTTTTTCTCTTTATACCAAGAGGAATATTTTACATAATTTTTGCTTATTCGCTGCATTTCAGACTCCATAAGGTCTTGCGAAACATCTTTTATCTTTTTTGCGGGAACTCCTGCCCATAGTTCACCTTCCCTGATGTGTGTTCCCTGTGTAACCACCGAACCTGCCGCCACCACAGCATGAGACTCTATTAGACAGTCATCCATGACAATAGCCCCCATACCGATAAGCACATTATCCTTTATTTCGCACCCATGAACCACCGCATTATGCCCAATGGAAACATCATTTCCTATAATGGTCGCATGTTTTTCGTAGGTGCAGTGCACAGTTACATTATCTTGAATATTCACTCTGTCACCGAGTCTGATGCTGTTCACATCCCCTCTCAATACGGCATTATACCAAATACTGCACGCATCGCCCATCACCACATCTCCGATAATCACAGCTGTTTCCGCTAAAAATGTATCCTCACCCACGATGGGAGTTTTTCCTAAAACTTCTCTAATCAAAGCCATTTTCTATAATTTTTCTGCTGTAACTATCACTGGCATAGAGTTTTCTGGATTAAAATCAACTTTATTAAATCCGCCATAAAACTGAATATTTTTAAATCCTGCATTCTCTAAAAACCCTTTAAGTTCTTGATAATCAATATTTATCAAAACCTCTTCGTTTTCAACTTTTTTATCTAAAATAGTTTTGAAAATAATGTTTCCTTCTTCATTCAAATAGTAAGAACGCTCAAATGTAACTGTCTCATTATCAATCATCGGTAAATTTCCTAAAAAATTTCCTTCTTTATTTTTGGATGTAAATTTCCAAAAATTCACCATTTGGATGATTAGTTTCCCACCTTGTTCCAGCTGAGCATAGGCTTTCTGTAAAAAATCTGAAATCTCTTTCTTGCTTTCCAAATGAGGAAGCGTGTTTCCTATGTTAATAATGGTTGTAAATTTCGGAAGCCTGTCAATATCAAGCATACTCATATTAACAACTTCTACGCCCTTCTCTTTTGCTTTTTTGATGAGTTTTTCATTGATATCAATGGCTGTAACATCATAATTCTCGCCAAGTAAATACTGGGACAAATTCCCTGTTCCTGCACCCACATCCAAAACTTTTTTACCTTTTATTTCCTCTGCAAAAAAAGTTTTGTGCAGTGGAGACAATGAAAAAATCAAATCATATTTCTCTGAAATATCATCATAAAATTTTTTCATACTTTTTTGATTCTGCGTAATATCGCTCATACTCAGCGTTTTAATTATTTCACATTTTTCCTTTTCATGAAAATAGAAGTCACTATCACGATGACCACCATGATGCCAAGCATCCAATAAAAGCCGTATTCATGGTCTATTCCGAACATTTCCTGAAAATTCATTCCATAGAGACTCGCCAAAAAGGTTATCGGCAAGAAATACGCTGAATATACAGCTAAAATTTTCATGGATTCGTTATTTCTCTGGTCAGTCAGCGCCAAAAACAGACTTATAAGACTGGTAGACTGCGAGTTAAGATATTCAAATCCACTCATCACCTCCGTATAGGTGTCCTTCAAATCATTGAATTCTATTTTTTCTATCGGAAGTTTGTCATAAAAATTAACCCACTCATTAGAAATGGACAAAAGTTTCAGATTAAGACTTGCTCTCCTTTTCAAACGATATAGACGCTTGATTTCGTTAGAGTTAGAATCCGTTTTAGTGAAAATATCATTCTCTATTTTTTCCATTTTCTCCAAAAGATTGATATTTTCTTTTCTGTAAGATTTCAGAATACCAGAACCCAGCTCCAAAGCTATCCGATAGGGATTAGCAGCCTGAAAAGTCCCGTTTTTCAGTTCTTCGGAGAGTTTTTTAATTCGCTCATTATCAACCCTATGAATGGTTAAAACAAGATTTTCTTTAATGAAAATCCCAACTTTTGTACTGATATCGTTGATGGAATTCAAAAACTTGTTGCCTGGTTCAGAACTCGTCCTCGCTAGAATAAATTTAATTTCGCCCAAATCTTCCGCTTTGGGAAGGTGATTGGTATTGATACAATCTTTTAGGTGTAATATATTGATTTTGTATTGTTTAGATATTTCTGAAATATTTTCATATTTCATATCCTGAATGTCAATCCATTCGAAAACATCATTTTTGTATAGTGACTTAACTATCATAATATCAAATCTTTACCATTTCTGTAATCTCCACATCATAACCGCTCACTATTGGTTTCTGATCTGTATTTTGAGATAAAATTTTTATTTTATGAATCCCTAACTCCTTGATTATCTGAATTCCTATTCCATAATCTTTAAAATTCTGAGCACTTTTAACCTCTGTATTTTCTTGATTATTGATAAACTGCTGAAGCTTTCGCAGTGTATTCTCCGTAGTGGAAACATTATTGATAAAAACTATCACTCCTCTGCCCTCTTCGTTTATTTTAGCGGTTATTTTCTCCAATAAAGACTTCTCTCCATTAGCCAAAATACTCAGCACATCGAAGTAAGACCCAGAAGACTGCACCCGCACGAGAACCTCATCATTTACCGACCAGCTTCCTTTGGATAAAGCAAAATGCACCTGCTCCGTGTATTTCTCCTTAAAGGCATAAAATCTGAAATCTCCATAAAAAGTTTTTACTTCTCTTTCTTCGATTTTATCTATCAAATCTCCATTTTTCAGGCGGTATTCTATCAAATCCTCTATGGAAACTATTTTCAGGTTTTGTTTTTGGGCAAGTTCTGCCAACTGTGGAAGCCTTGCCATCGTTCCATCTTCGTTCATGATTTCGCAGATTACTCCGCCCTCTTTCAGCCCTGCAAGTCTGGTCAAATCTATCGCGGCCTCGGTGTGTCCTGCGCGTTTCAGCACTCCACCTTCTTTGGCTCTGAGAGGGAAAATATGCCCAGGGCGCATAAAATCGGTAGGTTTGCTCTTTTCGTCCATCAAAGCTAAAATAGTTCTGGCTCTGTCATTCGCTGAAATACCCGTAGATACGCCATCTCCCAGCAAATCCACTGATACAGTAAAGGCCGTTTCTTTTGGGTCGGTACTGCGGGAAACCATCGCCTCCAAGCCCAGTTCATCACACCTGCTTTCGGGAAGCGGCGTACAGATAAGCCCACGCCCATGAATGGTCATAAAATTGATAATCTCTGGTGTGGTCAGTTCCGCTGCAGAAAGGAAATCGCCCTCGTTCTCGCGGTTTTCATCATCTACTACGATGATGATTTTGCCGTTTTTAAGGTCTTCTATGGCTTCTGAAATTGTATTTAATGTGAAATTTTTCATGTCAATTTTATTTCTACAAAGATAATTATTAACATTAGATTTTCTAAAGTTTTTTAATATCTATCTCCGTATATATTCTTGGCTTTTAGTGTATATTTTTTGACAAAGTCCGTTTTACTCTCTGTATAGGCATCTCTATTATGCTCAAATTTTTTCCAAAGGAGAAGTTTCATTTTTTCATATTCTTTTGCTATATCTTGATTTTCAATGAGATAATCCCGAAAATAAAGTTCATCATTATCGCCTCTCAATCTTATATGCAAATGAAATACCTTTTCCGCAAAACCATTTATAGTATATCCCTTATTATAGACCATTCTATCTTTATCACAAGACATACATAGATACTGGTTTTTGTCCAAAATATCTGAAATATTTTTCAAACTATTTTTATCATCGCATTCTATAAGGATGTCAATAATTGGTTTTGCCCAAATGGAAGGAACCGCTGTGCTTCCTATATGGCTAATAGTAACTCGCTCATTTATAATAGTTTCCAAATGTTGTTTTTCTTCCTGAAACCATTTTTCCCATAGAGTATTGTGCGGGACTAATTCGATTGGAAACAACTGCCACAGCTCTTCAAGCGGCATTTTTAATAATTCTCTATTGTTCAAAAAATTTAATCTAAATATTGACACAAATATAATCAAAATAACCTTATCTTTGGGCTGATGAATCCATATGAACTTTTTATAAAACCTTACAAGGAATATACTTTTTTTCAAATTTTCTTAGAAGTTGTGGCAGCTTTTTTCGGTCTGCTGAGTGTTTTTTTCTCCGTGAAAAGAAATATCTGGGTCTATCCCACAGGCATCATCAGCACTACGATTTATGTTTATATTCTCTTTAATTTCGGGCTTTTGGGCGATATGCTTATCAATGTTTATTACAGCATTATGAGCATCTACGGCTGGATTTCTTGGAACAAAAACACAGAAAACCAAATCATCAGCGTAGATTTTGCCAAGAAAAAAGACTGGCTGGTGGGACTGAGTCTATTCGTGCTGAGTTTCATAGCGGTTTGTGGAGTTTATTATTTCAAACCTTTTATTGACAATCATTTTTCTATGAATGGCGTAAACCTTGGTTTTCAGCAACTTGACTGGGCAAACTGGCTGGATATTTTCACGACTTCCCTGTTTCTCATCGGGATGTGGTTCATGGCAAAACGAAAGGTAGAAAACTGGCTTTTCTGGATTGTAGGCGATTTAATCTGTGTCCCGATGATGCTCTACAAGGGACTGGGAATCACCTCTTTGCAGTATCTAGTTTTCACAATAATGGCAGTAATGGGTTATTTAGAATGGCTGAAACAGGTGAAGAAATAATTTTTAAAATTATATTGTCTCATTACATTTATTTTTTCATTATATTTGCTCCCAAAATTCATTGGGGCTGACCGGTTTCGACAGCAAGACCAATGGGTAAATAAGCATGCAGAGAACCGTAGCGCGATCTCTTTAATCCCTTGCTACAAATTTTAACTGGCAACGAAGAGTATGCTCTTGCTGCTTAATCCGAAGTATAGTAAGATTAGCGTTTTTCCCGAAGTATAGTAAGGAAACAAGATGTCTCACGGAAGCTCTGTTCTGCGGCGTCCGATTCTGAGGCATAGGAAATGCGGAAATAAGCCTTTGGGAGCTTTGACCAAAGGACGAAAAAATTTAGAAGATAAGCATAAAGTTGGGTGTTTGTTCTCTGCTTTATGTCGAAAAATAATAACAAAATAAGCATGTAGAAAGTTTATTTGTTGCTTGTTTGGACGAGGGTTCGAATCCCTCCAGCTCCACAATAACATCTGTAAATCAATACATTACAGAAACAAGGGACTAAATCAGGGACCTTATGAAAATTGTAAAGTCCCTGATTTTATAAAATAAATAAAGTAAAATATCCCAATCTAATTATAAAAAATAATATAAGGTGTCCCATTTACTTGTGAAAAATAAAGTAGGGTATCTCAACTCACCTGTAAAAAATAACACAAGGTTTTCTCCTACCTGTGAAAAATAAGACAGAGCTTCCCCTATTTACCTGTAAAAAATAATGCAAGGTTTTCTCCTACCTGCAAAAAATAAGACAGAGCCTCACCCATTTACCTGTAAAAAATAATGCAAGGTTTTCCCCTACCTGCAAAAAATAAGACAGAGCCTCCCCTATTTACCTGTAAAAAATAATGCAGGGTTAATTTTGTTAATATTATGATTATCAGGTTTTTAATATATTTTCAATAAAAAAATCCTTTTATACTATATATGAGTATATATTATTGTGTGAATATATTATGAGTATATAAAGAGGAATAAAAATTTCTTTTTCTGCAATCCTTTTTTTAGAGCTTAAAATCTATTTTACAAAAAATAGACATTGAAAATCAAAGTTTTAAGTTGTTCTAATAAAATTCCTTTACCAAAA
>CAUSCF010000014.1:0-54507 GCA_963530295.1 uncultured Flavobacteriaceae bacterium | reverse complement strand
TATTTTTGAACCTCTTTTTTTATCGTTTGATAGAAAAAGAGGTTTTTTCGTTTTTAATGGGTTTATTTTTTTAATCTTTATTGAATTGCTTGATTATAGGAAAGTCATCAAATCTGACTTAATATTGATATTAACTCAATTTTGGATAAATGTGTGTACTTTTGGTTTTTATTTAGATATTCTTTTATATAAATATCAGAATTTGATATTCCTTCAAAACCATCTTTTAGAAGTTCATAATCAGTCTCAACCAAATTCCAAAAATCAAAGTCTATATCTAAGAGACTTTTACTGTTGTAAAAGAAAAAATTGTATAAAGTTTCTTTTATCTTAATCTTGTTTTTGCTTCTATCGAAAAGGAAGATAATGATGCTATATTTTTTCTTTAATTCTCCATCCAAATATTCTGTGTAGCATATTTTGGATAGATTTTTTATAAATAGTTTTCCATCTTGATTTTTAGGATATAAAATATCGTAATAATCAATATTTTCGAAGTATTTATTATCTTTCTGCTCTATGTAAGATATGATTTCTTCTTTTGTTAAGACACAAAGATAGAACATGTCATATAAAAGTTTGCTTTCCATGTTTTGAAGAATTTTAAAATTTATTTCATTTTTGTGATGAGTTATTGAGCAGAATTTGCATTTGTTTTATTGAGGAGTTTTTAGTTAGAATAATTTTAAAACTCACTTATACAAATTTATAAAATAAAACGATAGAGCATAGGTAATTTTCTAATATAGAATGGAGTAAATACAGAATTTGTAAATAATTATTCTTATTTTTGTCCTAATTAAAATTTTTAAGCTTGTGATGATAATCGACTTTATTTTCAAGAATTGGAAAGGTTTATTGATGGCTATACTTGCCAGTTTAGCATGTAAAACTTGTGCAGGAGACTATATAGAAGGTTCAAATAGGGAAAAAGTTGCGGAATATGAGGCTTTGATAAAAGAAAACACTAAAACTACTGCTGTTTATGATAGTGTCTATACAGAGCATACAGTGAAAATTGCCAAAGTACCTATAAAAACATACAGTATTAAATATAAATATGAAGTAAATGGGGTAAAATATGAAGGAGAACAATCAACTTCAAAATTGCCAGAAAGCCCTGTGGTGGAAGTATATTATCTAAAAGACAATCCATCTGTCCATGATATAAATCCAGCATCATCATTGAAATACGAAAAGGAGAAAGATACGGATAATACCAACCTTTATTTCGCCATATTCTGGGGTGTGCTGGCATTACTTCTTGCTATCGGGCTGTGGGTCGAATTTCGTGATTTTAAAAAAGAATATAAAATATAATTAAAGTTAAAATAAAGAAAAATGGCAAACAAACCAATTACCGAATTTATCGAAAAATATTATCTGCATTTTAATGCAGCATCTTTGGTGGACGCTTCTAAAGGCTATGTAGCGCACCTGAAAGATGGCGGAAAAATGTTAATCTCTTTGGCGGGAGCCATGTCTACTGCTGAGCTGGGTAAAATTTTAGCAGAGATGATTCGTCAGGATAAAGTGGCGATTATCTCTTGTACAGGGGCAAACTTGGAAGAGGATTTGATGAACCTTGTGGCGCACTCTCACTACAAGAGAGTTCCTAACTACAGAGACCTGACTCCGCAAGATGAGTGGGAATTGTTAGAAAAAGGACTAAACAGAGTAACTGACACTTGTATTCCAGAAGAAGAAGCTTTCAGAAAATTACAAAAGCACATTTTTGAAATCTGGAAAGATGCAGAAAGCAAAGGTGAAAGATACTTCCCGCACGAATATATGTATAAAATGATACTTTCAGGCGTTCTAGAACAGTATCACGAGATTCCGAGAGAAGATTCTTGGATGATTGCAGCGGCGGAGAAAAACCTTCCAATAGTAGTTCCTGGTTGGGAAGATTCTACAATGGGGAATATCTTTGCAAGCTACTGCATCAAAGGTGAATTAAAGCCTTCTACAATGAAATCAGGGATAGAATACATGACTTTCCTTGCTGATTGGTACAGAAACAACAGCGCTGGAAAAGGCATAGGATTCTTCCAAATAGGTGGTGGTATCGCTGGGGACTTCCCAATCTGCGTGGTGCCGATGCTTTACCAAGATTTGGAGATGCATGATGTTCCTTTCTGGTCTTATTTCTGCCAGATTTCTGATTCTACGACTTCTTATGGTTCGTATTCAGGAGCAGTTCCAAATGAGAAAATCACTTGGGGTAAATTAGATATCAATACACCAAAATACATCATAGAATCCGATGCTACCATCGTAGCACCATTGGTATTCAGCTATGTTTTGGAGAATGCTTAAAATTCTTAATAAAAACGAAAAAACAGCTCATTTTTGAGCTGTTTTTTTTTTGTGAAATTACTTCGCAATCTGATGAATATCTCCAATCATAAAAGTATGTTTCCCTTTTTCGGCTATTTTCGTAATAGTTTCCAAGGTTTGGAAGAATCTGATGTTTTCATCATTTTTCATCATTTCAGAAGCATTCTTCAAGGCTCTGGCAGTAGCTACTGCCGTTCTGGCGTTTTCTAAATCAGCTTTTGCCCTTATTTTCGCTTCCAAATGCCTTGCAAATAATTCCTGAATACTCTTCGGAAAAGTAATATCTCGAATTTGGATATTTTCTATTTCCACTCCGAATTCATTCGTTTTGCTTTGAATTTCCTCAGGTTTTAAATCCGTCCATTCGGTTCTTTTTTCGTTCAAAGCCTCACTATCTATTTGGGATATTATTTTTCTGAAATAAATTTGAACGATATTTTGAAGCTTATACTCTGCATCGCTCAAGATGTAGTATTCGTTTATTATGGTGTTTTCCAGTAGTTTAAGACCATCAGTCACCTTATAGATAATATTAAAAGAAAATCTAAGGGCGATGTTATCCTTGGTCAAAATCTCTTGGTTAGTCACCGTGATTAGCCGCGAATTTTGAGGAATTTGATAGAGTTTGGTTCTATCTTTCCAATCATAAATTTCGTGAAAACCTGCATTTAATTGCTTTTCAAAAGTATTGTTTCTAAAAAGGAAGCCTAGGTAAAAAGGCATCACTTCGTAAGTTTTTGTAAATATTCCCATTTTTTCTAAATTTTTAAAGTTAAAAAGGAGCGGCTGACAAGAATAAAGGGAAAATAAATTGAGTATCAATATTGTACGGTATCCTTCATTTTGCAGACTTTATCCCTGATGAACCGAAATTCCGCAGCTCCTTTTGTTGTGTTAGGCTGTGTAAAGCAGCTGATAAAGAGGGACTCGAACCCCCAAATCCGAAGACCTTACCAGAAAATAACCCTGCATCAAATGCTCCGCAATTCCCTATTGGGCTATTTTCAATTTTTAATAGGTGGCGGTTATTTTATAATTCTTTATTTTTCTTCTTTTTTCTCCAAGGAGCATTTTTTTCTACATCTCCAGCCATGATACATCCGTAAGGGATGACCTCGTCTACTATCTCGCACAGGTTGTATTCTAAAATTTGTTTTCTCACATTTTGTGCGTTTTTGTAGGCGGATGGCAGCTCCGAAATATCTATTTCATTAGAGAAAAATCTAACATCCAGCCCTGCTGTTTCCTCAGCAAAAACTTCCTCATTTGTCTGGTGGGCTTTGTTTCTTTTATGCTCGTTTCTACTGAAATTTCTACCTGCTCCATGTGGCGCAAATCCTATGTTTCGCTCATTGGTAGTTCCTTTTACAATGAGAACTGGCTCCGCCATATTTAGCGGGATGAGTCTTAGTTCATTGTCCTCAGGAAGGAATTTAGCATCTAAAGGTGTAGCACCTTTGGCATGATAAAACAATTCTCCCTCTCGGAAAACGAAATTATGCTCGTTCCAATATCTATCCAGCATCTCTATTCCAAGCTTTTTCAAAGTCAAATTATGAATCGCTTCATGATTTTCTTTTGTCCATTGTCTTACGATTTGCAGCGCTTCCCAGTAGGCTTGTCCTTCTTCTGTATCAAAAGGAATCCATGCATTTTCCTCCAAAGTATCAGGCGAAATATCTCTACGGAAGTAGTTGGCTGTTTTTAGTCCCATTTTGTAGAGTTCTGCGCCCACAGCTCTAGAACCGTGGTGGGTGACCATCATCGTATTTCCTGTTTTCATGGAAGTTCCGATGAATAAGAAGTGATTCCCATCTCCCTGCGTTCCCATACAGTCTCTGGCCGTGCTGATGAGCTCGGGCTTTTTTAGGAATAAATTCTTTTCAAAAGCTTCTATAAGTTCTTTGCTCATCGCTATCTGTTGTCCTCTTGGGCGGCCTCCATACCCGAAATGAGTAGAGTCATGCGCTGCATCCAGAACTAATTTAGGGTTTATTTTCCCAAAGTCAGTAAGCATCACAGAACAGCAGATATCCGCTGAATGAAACCCTGGGTGTATGGCGTTTTTAGCGACCACCACACCTCCCACAGGGATGATTCCTTCCTTACCTGTAGGGCAGGCATCAGGCATCAAAGCGCCTTTTTCTAGAGTCGGCGTTTTCATCAGCTTTTTCATGGTAGCGATTACTTTGCTTACATTATCTTCTTCTAATTCATTCTCAGGATGAATATTAACCACAAAATCAGCAGGAATTCTTTTCAGTGGAATAGGGTCTGGAAGTCTGAACTGCTCTAAATATTCTAAAATCTCTGCTTCTTCCCATTCGTTTTCATTGATGGTTTTCAAGGCTTCTCCGAACCATTTTCCTTGGCGGAATCCCCAGTTGATAATATTTTTTCCTGTAACTTTCATGATGTTTCATTTTGATGATGCAAAGTAAATACACAAAAGCGCAATCTTTTTGCGTAGTTAAAAAAGTTTGATAATTTTGTAAAAAAAATTAAAATGTCTTCAAATAAAAACGCCCTTATCCGTTACAAAACCATCGACAGATGCCTTAGAAATAAGTATAAAAAATATACGCTGGATGATTTGATAGATGAGTGTTCCGAGGCACTTTTCGAATTTGAAGGGAAGGAAGCCTATGTCAGCAAAAGAACCATTCAGCTCGATATACAGAATATGCGCAGCGAGAAATTTGGCTACGAAGCGCCGATAGAGGTATATGACAGAAAATACTACCGATATAGCGATCCTGAATACAGCATTCATAACATAGCAGTAAACGAAAGCGACCTAAAAGCCATGAACAATGCGGTGCAGATTTTGAAGCAGTTTAAGGATTTCTCTATGTTTAAGGACTTGAATGGCGTTATTCAGAAACTAGAAAACACGGTGCATTCTGCGCAACAGCAGTCCATTATTCATTTAGATAAAAATGAACAGCTCAAAGGTTTGGAATATATTGATATTCTGTACAATGCGATTTTGAATAAGAAGACACTGGGAGTGGTTTATAAAAGTTTTAAGGCAAGGGAAGAGAAAAAATACATCGTTTTTCCACAGCTTTTGAAGGAATATAATAACCGTTGGTTTCTCATCTGCTGGTATGGAGATGGACTTCTGAACCTTGCACTTGATAGGATAATAAGCGTGCAGATAGAGGAAAATATTCCTTTTCGGGAGCGGGAATTTAATGCCGATAGATTTTTCTCTGAAGTGATCGGCGTAACGACATCGCCAGAGCAAAGAGGGCAGAATGTGATTTTCTCAATAAAAGGGACTCATGCAGAATATGTGAAAACCAAGCCGTTTCATCACACACAGGAGATTTTGAAAGAAAAAGATGGCGAAACATATTTCAGGATAAGAGTTCAGCTAAATTTTGAGTTGGAAAGGGTTATTTTAGGCTTTGGTGATTATATCACAGTTCATAAACCAAACCGACTGAAAACGAGAATAAAAAACACTCTGGAACGAGCAGTGAAAAATTATGAAGATTCGGAAATAAAACAACTCCCACAGGTTTAAAGCCTATGAGAGTTTTTTAGATTTAAAATAAAGTTATTCTTCTTCCTGCCCAAAAGTCAGTTCTAAATCAAAGTATTCTATAACAACTTCGCAGACTTCGTTGTTTTCATCATATCCGAAATATACAGGATATAGCCCATCGCCGAAGCCGCTTTGTATCATCGGTACGCTTAGGTCTGTATTTGGAATTTTGAAGTTAATCCAATCACCACATTCTGTTTGAAACTGAGGATTTTCTTTGTAGCTTTTTGCAAATTCTTCAGCGAAAAGACCATTATAGATATAAGCTTCCTCAGGATGTTCTTTATGCCATTTTTCCCGAAAATCACAGTAGGCATCACGGGTTTTTACATCCACGATAGTTGCCAGCCCTGCATCAGCAAAGAATCCGAAGAAATCTCCTTCTTCCAGATCATCATCCAGATTTTCATCTCCAACCAAAGCCTCGGTGTAGCTGACAGCCTTTTTGTCACTAAATTTCACTCGTGTAGAAACATAACGGTAATCGTCTTCCTCCACCTCTACAACCAATGTATTAAGCGGAAATTTTCCTGTTGGGACTTTTTGAAAATAAGGAAGCTGGTCGCGATGAAGAAAATACAAAGGGTCTCTTACCAAAATTTCTCCCGTAGGAAAATGGACTTCACCCATATTTAGGATAAAAAGTTTCTTCCCGAAAGCCTCTTTTTGTGAATAGATTTCTTCAAAAGAAAAAGGCGGAACGAGAATAGATTTTACTTTTTCGTACTTTTCCAGCCACTCTTGGGTTGGGATTTGGTTTTCTGTGCTCACTATTCTATTGATTTTAAATTTTTTATAATCCTCCAAATTCTTTTTCTAAAATAGCAGAAATTTCCTTTGCTTTTGTCACAGGGCAGAGGTGCGTTCCTCCTTTGAGGACATAGTTTGGGTTTGAGTTTTTGATAGGAAAAACGATGTCTTTATCCGCAGATATTTGTATGATTTCAGGGTTTTCCTTCGCATCCCAGTCAAGAATTTTTTCTATGCTCCATTTGATATAATAAGGATTTCTGACCTTAAAATATTTTAAAACTTTTGGGTTTTTCGGGTCAAAAAGATGTCTTACAAAAGAATAAAAACTATAGGATTTTTCATTAAACGCCGAAGTTGGGATTATTTTGTAAAGCTTAGAGCGTTTCCCTATCTCCATCAGTTTGGATTTTCCCGAAGGCGATTTTATACTGGCAAGAATAATGACTTTTTTAGCTGGAAATTTTTTATGAATTTCCTGCACGATAATTCCCCCAAAAGAGTAACCGAGCAGACAAAAATCCTCATCAGGATTGATGCTTTCAGCCATTCGGTTTACATAATGGTCAAACTCCTCATTCTGCTCTGGGACGAGCCAATCTATGAAATGAAGCTCCATTTCTGACGGGAAATTGATATGTTCAAATACGTTTCTGTCCGCGCCCAATCCGCTTATGATGTATAGTTTCATTGCTGTTGTTTTATATTTTTAGAAAAACTTCCAAAAATTATCATCATAAGGTTTGGTGAATTTTTTGTAGCAAGATTTAGAAACCACAGTCACAGAAACCGTTACGATTTGGTTGTCCTTAGAATAGCTGAATTGTGGTGCTTTTTCTGTAGAATATTGTTTCTGTCCGTTCTTATAAAGCACCTCCCAAGTATAGCTGAAATCTTTACTGGAATTACTGAAAAATCCTAATCTGTCGTTAGAAATTTTTCTCGTTTCATAGTTTGTCACATCTATATCACAGTCTCCTTTTTTAGGAGCTTCAGATGGCGTTTCCTCTAAATTTTCCTTAGCGAGGATGCTGATATCTTTGCTACATTTCGTGATATTTCCGTTTTCAGAAATATACTGCACAGACAGTGTAGAATTTCCTGCATTTACAGGCATGATTTCCACAGAATCTAGCCTGTTATCACTTTCCACCACGAAGCCTCCTTCAGATGTCCATCGGTGGCATTCTTTACACTGCGCATCTTTTTTTATGTTGTAGCTACTTTTTTCTCCTACTGTTAATGAGGATTTACCTGTGATTTCGCATTGAGCAAAACCTAAAGTTGAAACTAAAACTAAAAATAATTGACTAAACTTCTTCATAATCTAAAAATTTAATTTTTGAACAAGGAATGATGAAAAAATCATTCCAAAACCCAATTTTCCACGATTTCCCATAATTTTCTCACCTCCAGTTTCTTTTCGAAAACAAAGGCTTCTTCAGCGAATTTTTGTTCAGAGAAATTGGCTTTGTCCCAGTATTTGTTACCATTATCATCCACTAAAATTCGGGCGTAATAAGTGGCTGGGTCAAGGCTTGTGAAACGGATTTCGTTCTTGTCTGTATATTGAGAATATTTTATATTTCCTTCGCTGTCAATCAGTTGTATCCAGAAATAGGACTTCGGCTGGTTCGTTAGTTTCAAGGTTAAACTTCCGTAATTTTCGGCTTTATCAGCTTCAAAATTGAAAATATAAGCCTTCGGATTTTGGAAATAATATCCTTGAACACCTCCTTTTGGAATGCTGAGCGAGTATTTTTTTCCAGCTTTAAAGTCTGATGAAATGATGATTTCTTTTGGATTTTTTTCAGAAATTCTTGCCTCAAATTTTTGGCTGACACTGTCGCTTTTCAGCGCCCACAGAGCAGGGTTTATCTCTTTCAAAGCCATATTAGCAGTAATGACAAAATCCTTTTCAGGAGGAAGCTGCCCGCCTTTGTTATTGGCCAAGGTCAGTTCATCTTTTTCATTGGTTTTATAGGAAACAGAAATAGTATCTTCCTTGCCATCAGCATTATAGCTTATTTTTAGAGGAGTGAGAGTTCTGTTGTTTAGGGCGTTTTGTTTCCCTACCCATACCATCACGGAATCAGATTTTTCAGCGTGAGTTATTTGGTAATCAGTAAGTTCACTGCTGATGCTTTTTACTTCTACTTTCTTTGGATTTCCTTCGAAAACCATCAGCATTCCTCCGCTCACAGGAGTAGTTTCTTTGTATCTGATGTTTTTTTCAGAAGGGAAGATTTTCATTTTCAGCCCTGATAAATTTTGGCTTAAATCTATTTTTTCCTTTAAGAAACCAACTTTTTCTTTACCAGCATCGTACACAGAGTTTTCGTTTTCATCTTCAAAAGCGATGATGCTGTATTTCCCTTTGCTTAGGTAGTTTAGCTCAAAATAGCCGTCTTCATCAGCTTTTGTGATGTAGTTTGGTTTTTGTTTGAAATCAGCACTATCGGCATAGAGTCCTACTACAATTCCGTGTTTGGAGGTTTTGCCAGGGATGAGCAGAGCATCGGTTATCGTTCCGCTGATGTACAGGTTGTCTAGCTCCTTTCCCGTAGAAAAAGCAAAATTGAAATAAGGCAGCACATTTCCCTCGTTGTTATCTACGATGGCATTTCCAAAGTTGAAATTATAAGTTGTGTTTTCCTGCAAATCTTCATCCCATGTTATGGAAATGTATTTGTTTGCGAGGTTAGAAGGAATGATTTTTTTTATCTTTTTAATCGGTGGCGAAATGATGAGATTTTTGTTCGTTTCCTTTAAGTTAATATATTCATCAAAATACAGCCGAAGTTCCCTAGTGTTGGTAGGAACATTTACTCTGCTCGTATCTATATTGGATTTCAGGAACTTAGGAGGAGTGGTGTCTTTCGCACCGCCTTCGGGAGAGCCTACTCTTGCACAGGCGCTCAGAAGAACTATAAAAATAGCAACAAAGAAAATCTTTTTCATGAAACAAAAATAAGTTTTTTAAATTTAATCTTCCTCCTCTGTAGATTCCGAAGTTTTCTGTATGGTTTCCTCTGTTTTTGTCGCTTTTAGGCTGTCCATAGAAGTTTTCTTTGGTTTCTTCTTTGGAGTTTTTGCCCTTTCGGTATCTTCCGCAAAAACTTCTGTGGAATCTGCAGTTTCGGCATCTGGATTTATCACTTTATCAATTTCAAAAGGAAAATCTTCAAAGAGCGTGGAAAGAAGCATTGTTCCGTATATTTTTTTAGAATACTTGTTGCTCAGGGCGATGATGGTGGTTTTGGATTCTCTTAAGTGGATGAAAACCGTGTTAGAGCCGTGCCACCAGCCGTTGTGATAGGTTAGTTTTTTCCCTTCATCAAAAACTTTTAGTCTAAATCCAAGACCATAGTTATTCACGCCCTTTTTTTCGTTGCTGTATGGCTCAAAAACCTTTTCCATCAGTTCTTTTGGGAGAAAATCTTTTGAAAACATTGCTTTTGAAAAATTGAACAAATCGCGTGGAGTGGTGTAGATATTTTTATCTCCATAAATCAAATCATATTCATTTAAAGGATAAAGTCTGGTGCTTCTTTGGTAAAAAGACTGCGAAGCCGAATTGATGTGTTTCTCTTCGAAAACAAAAGTATTTTTCATTTTTAAAGGAGCGAAAACCATTTCTTTCATGGCTTCTGGATAGGTTTTTCCAGTGATTTTTTCGATGATAAGCGCCAGAATAGCGTAGTTAAAATTATTATACATAAAACCAGTATCGGTCTGTCTGGCAAGTTCTGGCTTGTGTTTAGCAACAATATCAAAAATTTCTTGATTGGTAAAATATTGATTTTTAGGTTTTATGTCACTTTCTTCCAAGAAATGCTCATATTTAGGAAGTCCACTGCGGTGGGTGAGCAGGTGTTGAATCGTTATATCAGGATACGGAAAACTCGGAAAAATGGATTTTACTTTTTGTTCAAGGCTGATTTTTTTTGCTTCCACCAGTTTTAAAACTGCCATCGCTGTGATGGGTTTGCTTATAGAAGCCAAATGAAGCGGAGTGTCTTTGTTAATAGGCATTTGGTTATTCTCCCTGCCGAAACCTTTGTATTTTTCCAAAAGAATATTGTCTCCGTGCGCTACCAAAACTCCACCGCTCATATCGGTGCTGTTCCAGATGTTTTCGTAATATTGGTTAAGAGAATTTACGATTTTCTGCTGGTTTTCCAATTTTAATTTTTCTCCCTTGAAGACATTGTCCACATCTACATTACCGAAATTAGGAAGATTTGAAGCTGAATAATATCCGTTGCTGGTCGTTGTGGATTCTTTTTTGGAGCACGAAAAAAATAGAAAAAATGTAAGAAATCCTATGTGGGATAGATTTATTTTCATCTTTGTTTTGAAATTTTCGCGCAAAATAGGATAAAAACAAGAAAAATGAATAATAATTATCGTTAAATCTATGTTAAATGATGCTAATTTCCAGCAGTGAAAGCCAATATTTTATCTACGATGACTTGGGCTAATTTTATTTTGCTTTCATGAGTCCAGCCCGCGATGTGTGGCGTTATGATGGCTTTTTCTGAATTTAGAAGATATTCCAAATCCTCGTTTTTCGTTTCCAAATTCTCAAAAGAAGTTTTTTCGTATTCCAAAACATCCAGACAAGCGCCTTTTATTTTACCAGATTTCAAAGCATTTACCAGCGCAGAAGTTTTTAGGTTTTTGCCTCTTGCGGTATTGATGAAGTAGAAATTTTTCTTCATTTTTGAGATAAACTCCTCATCTATCATATAGAGTGTATCCTCTGTAAGCGGCGTGTGAAGGCTGAGAATGTCGGCGTTTTCTTGTAATTCTTGAAGGCTTACTTGTGTGGCAAACTCATCAGAAAGATTAGGTTTAATATCGTAGAAAATAGTCTTACAGCCAAATCCCGAAAGTCTTTTGGCTACGGCTTTTCCCATGTTTCCGTAACCGATAATTCCGAAAGTTTTGCCCAAAATTTCCTCTCCTCGGTTTTCTTCTCTGAGCCAAATTCCCTTTTTGACTTCATTAGAGGAAATAAAAAGACGGTTCATCAGCACAAGGAGCATTCCTATAACATGTTCTGCCACAGCATCTTTGTTCCCTTCGGGAGAGTTGATGAGTTTTATGCCGAGTTCTTGGGCTTTGGCGATGTCTATATTTTCCATTCCAGCGCCTACTCGTGCGATGAATTTTAGATTTTTTACTTTTTCTAAAAAATGAGCATCCAGCGGGATTCGGCTTCGGATGATGATGCCTTCATAAAGATGGATTTTCTCCAAAACCTGCTCGTAGCTTGATGAAAAATCTTCCTCCAAAACAAAACCTTTCTCAGAAAGTTGTTCTGTGATGAGTGGATGATTTTTGTCTAAAAGCAGGATTTTCATTTAGTATTCTATTTGTACACTATCAATCGTTATAGAATCTGATGTGGAAGGTGATACAGCCTGAGGGATTTCAGTTTGTGCAGCTTGGATAGAATCCTGTTTCGCGCTGTCATCAGCTGATTTATCTGATTTTCCGTAATTATAATATAAAAATACAAGCCCAGCGATAGCGATAATGATGAATAATAGTACCCACCAGATACTATTGTTTGATTTTTCTTGTTTTTGGATTTCTATTTTTGTGGTTTCTTGCTTTTGGGTTGGCTCTTCTTTAACGGCAGAAGCAGGAGAAATTTCAGATAAATTAACTTCTTCCAGCCCAAAGAATTCCATGGATTGCGGAATTTTAGTTTCTTCCCGTATGATATCTATTTCTTTAAGGGAAAGTTCCCCGAGATATTTAAGATTTAATTTTTTTTGGAGCATGAGCAGTTTTATCCATTCACGCACAGTATCTCTTATTTCAGATTGTATAATGAATAGATTCTCACCTGTTTTTTCTGCTATATAATGGGCAAGACTGGAATCAAAAACAGCCGTATTGTCTTCAAAATAGATATGCTCACTAGGAGGAAGAATTTTAGAAGATTCTGCATCCACGATGGCATGCTCTTTTTCAAGTCTAAAAATCCCAAAATCAGGAACTTCTACCCTAGGTTTTTGCTCCTGTAAATAACTGTATATGTAAAAAGCTAAATCCATACTAAATGCAAATTTAGAAAAAATTAAGATAACTTTATCAAAAATTTAATATTTAGTTTATTGAAAATGATAAATTTTGGATATTTTTAACAAAACATCAAAAAAATAACAAAAAAAACATAAAAACATTTGGTTGTTTAAAAAATATTTAACACCTTTGCTCAATGGTTATTAAATTTTGTTAAAAATGAATGTGAAATTGAAAGTTCTAACAGCTGGTGTATTGTTCTTTACAGGACAAGCATTAGTTGCGCAAGAAGTTAAGAAGGATACTACTTCTGGAAAAGAAAAAACAATAGATGAAGTTGTTTTAGTGGGCTTTGGTAGAAAGGTTGCTGTAAAAGAAGCTACAGGATCTATAGGGAAAGTTGGAGGACAGGATATAGCAAATGTTGCATCAGCGTCTGTGGATAAAGCTTTTTCTGGAAAAATAGCAGGGGTACAAGGAGGTATGAGTACAGGGCAGCCTGGGGGGGCAGCTGATTTGCGAATTAGAGGGGTTGCATCTATTAATGGTAGAAATAATCCAATTTATATTATAGATGGGGTAAGGGTAGCCCAAGGAGACCTTACATCAAATACTACTACGGCAAACATTTTGGCTAACTTTAATGAAGCGGATATAGAAAGTGTAACGGTTCTTAAAGACGCTGTTTCTACGGCTGTATATGGAGCAGATGCGGGAACAGGTGTGGTTATCATAACTACTAAATCAGGTAGAAAAGGAAAAGCTAGATTCTCTTTTAATAACGAAATGGGAGTAGCTTATAGAGCTGTTAAAGGGGAAGAAACACTTTCAACAGGTGAATGGTTGGATTTGTTATATGCTGGGTATCGTAATAGATTTCCAACATACACTTCGAATGATGCTCTTATAAGTGCATTGAATTCAAAAACTTTGGGACGAAATGGAGCTGTGTTGCAATCAATTTATGATTCAAGATCTATCAATACAGATTGGAGAAAAGAAGCTGAAAAAACAGGTGGAGCATATTTTCATAAACTTAATTTCTCTGTATCTGGTGGAAATGATAAATTGACTTATTTCTCATCCATAGGGTATCTTGATCAAAATGGAGTAGTTAAGAATACTGGGTTTAATCGTATTTCGAATACAAACAAAATTAACTATAAAGCAACAGATAAATTAACTATTGCTACAGATTTGCAATTGTCATATGGAAAGACACAAACAGTAGGGCAGGAAACACAGTTTGCTAACCCTGTTTTTGGGGCATATTTCCTTCGACCAACAGATCCTGTGAGAAATGAAAATGGTTCTTATTATTTGGGAGGAAGTAATGGTAGATTATCTAACAACCTTTTTAATGTAGTAGCGTTACAAGACTTAAACTATATGACTGCAAAAACAGCGAGAGTTTTTGCGAATTTGCAGGTTGATTATAGCATCTTGAAGAACTTAAAGTATAAGTTTGTGTTTGCTCCAGAACTTATAAATATAGAAGAAGATAATTATTCAAGTCCTTTACATGGAGATGGTCGTAACTTAAATGGTTATGCGATTAGTTATGCTTCTAGATATTTTAACTTTAATGTGCAGAATATACTATCTTATGACTTCAAGATTGGTGATAGAAACAATTTTTCAGCTAGTTTAATACAAGAAGCTTATAGATCAGATAGAAGAACTATTGGAGGAAGAGGAGATGTTGTAGGTACTTCTCGTTTGGAGACATTGAATAACTTTGTTATTCCTCGTACTGCTTATGGAGTAAGATCTATCGATTCTAGAGGTGGATATGCAGTAACTTTACATTATGACTATGATAAATTAGTATTATTGGATGTATCAGGGAGACAAGATAGACTTTCTAACTTCTGGGCAGATAATAAAACAGGATATTTCTGGTCTGCAGGTGTAGGGGTAGATTTAGCTAGATTGGAGGCTCTTAAAGATAATAATACAATATCTCAGTTGAAGTTTTCTGCATCTTATGGTAAAGTAGGAAATTTAGCAAATGTATCTCCTTATGCTACTTATGTATATACAACAAACTACAATGATCTAGCAGCTGCATATCCATCAGGTGTAGATAATAAAGATCTTAAATGGGAAACATTGTCTCCATTTAATGCTGGTTTTGATTTAGGATTGTTTAATAATAGACTTAATCTTGGAGTTGCTTATTTCCATAAGATAACCAAAGATATGATATTTGATATTCCTTTATCTCCTGCTCAAGGGGCGTACACTGGATCAAGCGGTAATTCAACCAAGTATATAAATATTGGGGAGATGAAAAATGCAGGGTTTGAGTTTACAGTAGATGCTAAAATTATCAAAAATGCTGGTAATGGATTTAATTGGGATATGGGTGTTAATTTGAGTACACTTAATAATTCTATTACTAAACTATATGGAGGTAAAGAAATCGTACTTAGTGAAACTAGAACTTTAAGAGAAGGAGAGGCTGCTAATGCATTTTATTTAAGAAAATGGGCAGGGGTAGATCCTACTAATGGTAACCCACTATGGTATAAAAATGGGGTAGATGGAGAAACAACATCTAACTATAATGAAGCGCAAAGAGCGGTTCAAGGTTCTCCTTTATCAACACTTTATGGAGGGGTTACTACAAAACTTTCATATAAAGGATTTTCTTTAGATGCACAATTGAGCTTTGGATTTGGTAATAAAGTATATGATTCTTATGCATATTTAGTACAAAGTGATGGGTTGAGAACACATCTTTATCCAGGGTATAAGTCTCAATTAGATTATTGGACTCCAGAGAACCCTAATGCATTAAATCCTAAGCCTATTTATGGAAAAGGTAATAATTCGGCACACCAGCCTTCTACTAGATATTTGTATAAAGGAGATTATATGAGATTGAGAACTCTTAAACTTGCGTACAATATTAAATCTGAATTATTAGAAAGAACAGGTTTGAGAGGTTTGCAAATATATTTATTGGGAGATAATATTTGGACACATAATTTTGATAAAAACTTTAAGTATGATCCAGATTTGCAGGTGAATGGGTATGTTACATTCCAGATACCACCAATGAAAACATATAGTTTAGGAGTAAATATTAATTTTTAATAAAAGATAGAGATGAAGAAAATAATATATACTGCATTAGTAGCAGTTACAGTTAATGGATTGGTTTTAACATCTTGTAGTGATGACTTTACAGAAACAAGATTTTTTCAATCTGAACAAGCAGCACCTCTTACTTCAGTAGAACAGTTGGAGTCGTTTGTAAGAGGAACATATGCAAAGATGAGAAATACATACTATTTGGGATCTTTTTATAGAGCATATGCAGAAGTTAGATCGGATGAAATGTATAATAATCTAGCAACAGATAGATTGACAACCTATACTGATTATACAATCAAGTCTTCTAGTTCTGAGGCAAGATCAACATGGAAAGCACTTTATGGAGCAATTGCGGATGCGAATATTGTTATTAATACTTCTGAAAATCTTACTTGGGGAGAGTCTTCCGAATCAACAGAAATTGCAGATAAAGTAAAAAACCTTAAAGGACAAGCTTATGCAGCAAGAGCATTGGTAACTTTTGATTTGCTTAGATTGTATGGTCAAAAATATTCAGGAGGAAATTTAGGAGTTGTATTGCCTACAGTTTATAATCCAAATGGAATGGCAGCAAGAGCAACAATTGCGGAAACAGAGGCTCAAATTGAAGCAGATTTTCAAGCTGCATTAAATAATATTGGTTCTACAACAGATCCTTTAGATAAGACATTTATTTCACCTTTAGCTGTAAAAGCATTGATGACAAGGTATTACTTATATAAAGGGGATTATGCAAGGGTAGCAACTCTTGTTTCAGAAATTCGTGCTTCAGGGGGATATAGTGTAGTCGCATCAGGAGATTTAATAAGCTCTTTTGACAAAGTAAATTCAGAAAATAGTATTTTTGAATTGGCTGTAGGTCTGAATGGAGCTTTAGGAGTAAATGCTTATGATTATTTATTGAACTCAGGTGGTTATGGTCAAATACAAGTATTGCCTTCAGCAAAGTCATTATATACAACAGGAGATGTAAGGCTTAACCTTTTTAAAGATAGAAGAGGAAATGTTACAAACTTTTTGCTTAAAAAATTCCCAAGTGTAAAAGGAATAGGTAATATCAAGGTTATCAGATATGAAGAGGTCCTTCTTAATGGAGCAGAAGCAGCATTGCAGACTGGGAACACAGCAACTGCTTTAGTATATTATAACTTGATAAGACAAAATAGAGGATTAGCGGCTGCTACTTCATTGACATTAAGTGATATAAAAAACGAAAGAGTGAGAGAGTTAATAGGGGAAGGCTTCAGATATTGGGATTTACTTAGATGGGGAGATGCTATACCTTATTATAATAGTAGCGGGGTTCTAGAAAGCAGTAGAAATGTAGGTGATCAGCTTTTAACAATGCCTATACCAGATACAGAAACGAATGTTAGAGGAACTCTAGTTGTATCTAACCCAGGATATGATAATTAATAATATCTAAATTATTATATTTGTACCTCATAAAAACTTTATGAGGTACATTTTTTTTATATTAATATTGCTGGGCGGTCTTTTAAAGGCGCAGACAGATGATTTGTCAGTGAGGGATTCCGTTGTAGTGGACAATGGACAGAAGGATTCTATACAGATTTTTAGACCAACGATTGATGATTATCAGTTTTTCACGCAGTTTTCTCAGAGAAAAGCGTTTGATACTGTTTTTACGATTGGTAAATCTTACCAATTTACTCAGTATAATAATAGGGATAATTTTGGGAAAATCCAGTTTGCGAATATCGGAGAGGGATTTCAGAATTTGGTTTATAAGACTGATGCAGAGCAGGATTTGGCATTACTGCCTACAAGAAAATCATTCTTTATACTGGGAATCAAGGATATAAAATATTACGATGTGAAAAGTCCCACTACAGCATTCTATTATCATAATGGGATGAGCAGCGGCGGAACTCTGCAAACTACTTATACTCAGAATATTGGCAAAAGGTTTAATTTTGCGATAGAGTATATGGGATTGCGGTCAGAGGGGCTGTATCAGAGGGAAATAGCATCTTCTAATAATACTATTTTCTCTGCACATTATCTTTCTAAAAACTCTAAATATGAGGCATTTGCGCATTTTATTCATCAGAATATTTCTAATGAAGAGAATGGCGGAATTGCTAATTTGGAGAATTTTACAAGTGGAGATTCTCGGTTTAACAGCAGGAAAAACCTTACGGTGAATTTGCATAATACCTACACCAGAATGGCAGCGAGGAGGTTTTATTTAAGCCATTATTTTGCGCCTTTTGATGTGGAGAAATTTCCGTTTAAGCTGAGCCATACGATTTTTTATCAAACTAATAAATATTTCTACACGCAGGATGGCACGGAGAACTATTATTCCTCTTCGTTGATTACGGATTATCCTACCAACAGCAAGAAGAAATCGACTAAATTCAGCAATACGGTGAGTTTGCTTTTTGATAATGAGGCTTTTAGAGCGGAAGCGGGAATTCGTTATCAGAATATCAGTTACAGGTCATTTTATCCGTTGATAATCAGTGGAGTGCAAGAAGATTCTAAATTTAAGGAAAATCGTTTGGGATTGGTAGGAAATCTTAAAATAAAACTTTGGGATAAAATCAATCTAAATTCGGATTTGGAAATTTCTAACGGGAAAGCTTTTGGAAATTATCTAAATTCAGAGAATCATTTGAATTTTGAGCCTATTGAGGGATATTCCATTGGAGGGCATGTGAAGTTCAAATCGGCGGCTCCATCGTTCAACTACTTGATGAACACTTCTTTTTATCAAGATTATAATTTCAAATATTCTGATTTTAAGAACCAAAATGTTTTGGAAATAGGAGCAAATTTAAATCTTAAATGGTTTGGTACTAAGCTGTTTGCGAATTATTTCAGAATAGGGCAGCTGGTGTATTTTGATTCTTCGGCGATGCCTCAGCAGAGCACTTCGTCGGTGAATATATCGCAGATAGGAGGCGAGGCTACATTTACTTATCGTAAATTTAATTTTAATGCTAAAGTATTGGTTCAGAATTTTTTAAATAATAAAGATGTGCTTCCATTGCCAGAATTCATAGGAAGGGCGAATGTTTATTATCAATCCAAAATATTCAAAAAAGCGGCAGAAATTCAGACAGGAATCAAGGCTTATTATTTCTCAAAATTCGCATCTCAGCAGTATTTCCCGATACTTAATGAATTTATCCTGCCTTCCACAGGTTCGCATTCCATCGGAGGAAGACCGTTGGTGGATGTTTATTTTAATATGAAAGTAAAACGAATGATGATTTACGCTGAAGCACAGCATCTTAATACAACTTTCATGAAAAATCAGTCCTATGCTGCGCCGTTTTATCCAGTGGCAGATTTTAGGCTGAATTTAGGTTTGGTATGGTATTTATTCCATTAAAATAAAGGTAAAATGAACAAAAAAGAGATATTTTTAAAAGACATATACAGCATTCCCAGCCTTATTAAGGACTTTTTCGCTGATGAGGAATATGCTTCGCATAGGTTTTCTTTGGGAAATGTGCAGAAACAGGTGGAATTTAAGGAAAAAAGTTATTCCAAAGAGCAGAGAAAAATTCTTTGTGAAGTTTTGGGAAAACAATTAGGAAATCTGCAATTATCTGATAAACAGAAAGAAAACTTGCAAGCTCTTTCACAGGAGAACGCTTTTACTATCGTTACAGGGCACCAGCTGAACCTATTTACAGGGCCTGCATTTTTCGTTTATAAAATTTTGCAAACGATAAAAACGACAGATTTTCTGAATCAAAATATTCAAGGGAAAAAATTCGTTCCTATATTTTGGATGGCCACGGAAGATCATGATTTTGAGGAAATAAATCATTTTAAAACTCAAAATCACATTTATAGCATTGATGGGAAATCAGGAGGAGCAGTCGGCAGAATAAAGGTTGAGAAAAATAATTTCATAGAGGAATTTGAAAAAGAATTCAAGTATAATGATTTTGGTAAGGAGCTGATAGACTGGATGAAAGAAGCCTATGCAGAGGGAAAAACTTTAACAGAAGCGACCAAAACGCTGGTGAATAAACTCTTTGCTGACCGAGGGCTGCTGATGATAGATGGAGATGACCGAGAGCTGAAAGAGCAGATGAAGGAGATTTTCGCCGATGAGTTAAAAAATAATTCACTGAAAAAGGAAACGCACCAATCCGTAGAAAATCTTACGAAAAAATATGGAAAAGTGCAGGTAAACCCAAGGGAAATTAATTTGTTTTATCTTACGGAAACTCGCGATAGAATAGAGTTTTATGGAGAAAAATATAATGTGGTGGACAGGGAAATTTCTTTCACAGAAGCGGAAATATTAGCGGAACTGGAAAGTTATCCAGAAAAATTCAGCCCAAATGCGGTGATGCGCCCTGTTTATCAGGAGAAAATACTTCCTAATATAGCCTATATAGGTGGAAATGCAGAGGTGATGTATTGGCTGGAACTGAAAGAATATTTCCGACATGTGGAAGTTCCTTTTCCGATTTTAATTCCGAGAAATTCAATGCTTTTCTTGACTGAAAAAACAGCAAATAAAATTCAGAAAATGAGACTTGGGATAGAGGAGTTTTTCATGGATTATGCGGAGATTATCAAGCAAAAATTGCTTTTTGAATCGGAGCTTTTGGAGCTTTTGACAGAAAAAGAAGGAGAGTTGAAAAAATCTTTCGGGCTACTGAAAGAAAAATCTTCGCTTACAGATAAGACTTTTAGGAATTTGGTGGAAGCGGAGGAAACTCGCCAGTTGAAATCTTATAACCGAATGAAAAAGAGACTTTTGCGGGCGGAAAAAATAAAACAATATGAAAAATATATGCAGCTTAGACAGCTGTATTTAGATGTCCATCCTAATGCTGTTTGGCAGGAGAGAGTGCTGAATTTCAGTGTGTTTTATGCACAAAAAGGGAAAGGATGGATAGAAGAATGCTATCAAAAAATGGATGTGGAAAACTCTGTGCTAATTATTTCGTGCATTTAATTATAAAGATGTATTTTTGTGTCCTAATTGTTATATAACAATAATACTAAAATCAGATGAAAAAAATATTTTTAACCATACTAGGAACAGCATTTGCGATATTATCTGGACAACAGAAGAAGCATACTGTGGTGGCTAAAGAAAATCCCACTACAATTGCTAAAAAATATGGTGTCAGCGTAGATGAGCTTATTAAGCAAAATCCTAAAATAAAGGATGGGAAAATAGATATAGGAGATGTTTTGATTATTCCTAATAAACAAAAAAACACTCAAAAAACAGAAGAGAAAAAGGAAGAAAAGCCTGCCGAAAAGAAATCTAATCAAAAATTGGGTAAGATTTATCTTCAGCCAAAACAGACTATCTATGGTATAACCAAACAATATAAAATCTCAGAAGAAGAACTGAGAAAGCTGAATCCTAATTTGGAAAGCCATATGAAAGTGGGCGAAGCACTTGTGCTGCCAGAAGACAAAATCAGAAAATATGGAGATAAAGCCGCTCAGCAAGAGGTAGTGGATACACCTAAAAAGGATAGAGAGGAGGAGAAAAAAACTCAAAAATTGGCTTCAGAAGATGGAGCATATGTGGTTCAGCCAAAAGATACATATTACGGAATTACAAGGAAGTTTAATATTTCGCAGAGTGAGCTGTTTGCATTAAATTCAGGATTGGAGCAGAGAGGGCTTAGATCTGGAGATATTATCATAGTGAAAAATACAGCATCTTCTAAAAATGTAGTAACAACAACGAAAGAAACTTCTGAGAAAAATACAAAACCTAAAGAGGAAAAAAATATTCCTCCAAAAGAGGTGAAAACCAAAACTTATTCTGTAGAGGAATATGTAACTCACGAGGTTAAAAAAGGAGAGAGTGCATTTGGAATTGTGAATAAATACAACATCACATATGACCAGCTTGCCGAAATGAACGGAGGGCTTCCTAATGGGATAAAGCAAGGAATGGTGTTGAATATCAAGAAGGTCAATAGACAATATGTAAAAGCTGATGATGATGTATTTAGTATTGCTTTGATTTTGCCTTTTGGGTTTGATACTAATGATACTAAATATAGAACGCTTTCTGCGGATTTCCTAATTGGTGCTAAACTTGCTGCACAAAGAGGAATGCGAGATGGTAAAAAGGTAAGTATCAATGTGATAGATGCTGAAAATGAGAATTCTTTCAAGAATAATTTGGCTCAGATTAACAAGACCAATACAGATTTGATTATAGGTCCATTCTTTAAATCAAATGTAATAGAAGTTCTTGAGTATGTGAAGAATGAAAAAATTCCTGTGGTGGCTCCATTTGCCCATACAGAGGAGATGTATAAATACAATAATTTGGTGATTGTAGAGCCAGGGAATAGAGTGTATGCAGAGAGAATAGTTCGTGAGGTCAAAAATGCTCATTCAAAAGAAAAAGTATTTATTGTAGGTGAAGAAAATAATCCGGAAGTTATTTTCCTTAAAGAGCAGTTAGCAAAAGAACTATCTAAAACCGAGATTGCGGTGGTTAGTTCACCATCTGGAATAGAGCTAGAGCAGAATATGGTAACAGGACAAAGCCTGCCAGCAGTAGTTATTTTAGCAAATGATAATAATGCTGTGGGTGCTGGTTTTGCGAAGAAAATAATAGAACTAGCCAAACAAACAGAAGGAATCAAGGCGTTTAGTATGTACTATCACCCTGATTTTGAGAAGAATGTAGATCCTTTAAGTAAAGCGAATTTGGTTTATTTGATGGATAGAAAAATAAATACAGATGGAGATTTTGAGAAGGAGGTTTTGGCTGAGTTTAAAAAAGAATATTGTAGAACGCCATCTAAATACACCATTATAGGTTTTGATGTGGTTAGTGATATGTTGGCAAGGGAATCAAAAGGAGAAGTCCTAAGAAATATGAGTAAAGTTCAGACTCAGTTGGCAACGAAGTTTGAATATATCCGAAACAAAAAAAATGGGGCTTTTGTGAATACTGGATTTAGAGTAGTAAGATTGGTTCCTTAATTTTTAAATAATAAAATAGATTTAGATTTTTCAAAAATATGAAAGCATTAGTGTTTCCTGGACAAGGGTCTCAGTTTGTGGGGATGGGTAAGGATCTTTATGACTACCGTAAGGAGATTAGAGATTTGATGAATTCTGCTAATGATATATTGGGATTTGATATTTTATCCGTGATGTTTGATGGGACAGAAGAGGATTTAAAGAAAACCAAAATAACTCAGCCAGCTATTTTTATTCATTCTGTAGCTATTGTAAAGGCAATCGATACAATAGGAGCAGGCATGGTGGCAGGACACTCTTTGGGTGAATTCTCTGCTTTGGTAGCAAATGGAGTTTTATCGTTTAAAGATGGGCTGGAGCTGGTTTACCAAAGAGCTTTGGCTATGCAGGAGGCTTGTGATATCAATCCTTCTTCTATGGCAGCGGTGCTTGGGCTGGATGATGATAAAGTAGAAAAAATTTGTGCAGAGATAGATGGGCTGGTAGTTCCTGCGAACTATAACTGCCCTGGGCAATTGGTGATTTCTGGTGAAACACCAGCAGTGGAAAAGGCGTGCGAAGCTCTAAAAGCAGCTGGTGCGAAAAGAGCGCTTTTACTGCCAGTGAATGGAGCATTTCACTCTCCTTTGATGCAGCCAGCGCAAGAAAAATTAGCACAAGCAATAGAAGGAGTTAAATTTAATAATCCTATTCTTCCGATTTATCAGAATGTAACAACAACTCCTGTGACAGACCCAGAGGAGATTAAAAAGAACCTGATAGCTCAGCTGACAGGCCCTGTAAAATGGACACAAACGATACAAAATATGGTAAAAGATGGAGCAGACCATTTTGTGGAAGTAGGGCCAGGGAAAACATTACAAGGATTGATAAAGAAAATATCACCTAGTATTATGGTTTCATCAGGGATATAATGGATTTTGTAATCCGTAAAAAAATATTGCTATTCTTGGATATTCTGAGGATAGCAATTTGTTTATAAATATTATTACCTTTGTTTTATGGAAAGTTTTTTTTCACATGGTAAACTGCTTCTCACTTCAGAATATTTCGTGCTGGACGGGGCAATGGCACTTACTGTTCCGACCAAATCTGGACAAAACCTCTGTGTAGAAGAAAAAAATGATGGCAAGGCTCTCGTTTTTTGGGTGGCTTATCATAATGGGAGGCTTTGGATGAGTGCAGAAATTGATTATCTCAATTGGAGAATTATAAAAACTAATCTTCCCAAAAATGCGGAATTCATCGTGAATGTTCTCAGAAATGTTCAAAGCCTTTCATCATCTCATTTACAAGATAAGAAATCTTATTTCATCAAGACAAATTTGGAGTTTCCTGCTAATTTCGGCTGGGGTAGCAGTTCTACGCTGATGGCAAATCTTGCCAAATGGGCAGAAATAGATGCTTTCGAACTGAATGAAATGTCTCTTGGTGGAAGCGGCTATGATATAGCGGTAGCAATGGAGGGAACGCCTATTTTGTATCAGCTAAAATGGGAAAATAGAGAGATAACGCGAGTGAATTTTGATCCAGAATTCAAGGATGAACTATTATTTGTCCATCTTAATCAAAAACAAGACAGCCGAGAAGGCATAAAACTTTATAAATCTAAACCCAAATCAAATGAAATAATTGGTGAGTTTTCGGATTTGACAGAAAAAATTTTGAACTGTAAAGACATCGATGAATTTTCTGATTTAATGGAAATTCACGAAAAAAAAGTTTCCGCGTTTCTGGGACTTCCCAAAGTCAAACAGCAGTATTTCCCTGACTGCCCTTTTTTTGTGAAAAGCCTTGGAGCGTGGGGAGGAGATTTTGTGATGACAAGGAAATTTCAAGGATATGAAAACTTTTTTCATGGACACGGATTTCATACTTTTTTTGAATGGAATGAAATAATTAAGTAAAACTGAGCTAAATCATAGGAAAAACCTAAAAATATCAATACATTTGCGTATAGTTAATTTATATAAAATATTTAACATGGAACAGATTAAAAACTATTTAGAAAAACATGGAATCAAGGGAGTTAAGGAGATTGTGTATAATCCTACCTACGAACAACTTTTCCAAGATGAAATGTCACCAGAAAACGAAGGTTTTGAGAAAGGAATTTTAACAAATTCAGGTGCTGTTGCTGTGAAGACAGGTGTTTTCACAGGGCGTTCGCCAAAGGATAGATACATCGTAAAAGACCAAACTACGGAGAATACCATTTGGTGGGATGGTAAAATAAACTTGCCTACGACGCCTGAGATTTTTGGTGATTTAAAGAAAATAGTAACTGATTCCTTTGAAAATAAAAAAATCTATGTGGTGGATACTTTCTGCGGAACCAATCCAGACACGAGACTGAAAGTGAGATTCGTGATGGAGGTGGCTTGGCAGGCGCATTTCGTTACCAATATGTTTATCCGCCCTTCTCACTATGATTTAGAACATTACGGAGAGCCAGATTTCTTGGTAATCAATGGTTCTAAGGTGACTAATCCGAACTGGAAAGAACAAGGGCTTAATTCAGAGAACTTTGTGATGTTTAACCTTACAGAAAAAACTCAGATTATCGGAGGAACTTGGTATGGTGGAGAGATGAAAAAGGGAATGTTCTCTATGATGAACTACTACCTTCCACTGAAAGGAATGGCGTCTATGCACTGTTCGGCTAATGTGGGCGAAAAAGGCGATGTGGCGGTGTTCTTCGGGCTTTCTGGAACAGGGAAAACTACGCTTTCTGCCGATCCTAAAAGATACCTTATCGGTGACGATGAACACGGTTGGGATAACAATGGCGTATTCAACTACGAGGGAGGCTGCTATGCGAAAGTAATAGACCTTTCTGCTGAAAAAGAACCAGATATTTTTGGGGCGATAAAAAGAGATGCACTTCTGGAAAATGTAGTGGTAAAGGATAACGGCGAGGTGGACTACTGCGATGGTTCTATCACGGAAAACACCAGAGTTTCTTACCCTATTTATCACATTAGTAAAATAGTTTTACCATCAAAAGCGGGACACGCGAAGAAAGTGATTTATCTTTCTGCGGATGCATTTGGGGTGCTGCCTCCTGTTTCTATCCTTACAGATGAACAGGCGCAATATCACTTCCTATGTGGATACACTTCTAAAATGGCAGGAACGGAGAGAGGTGTTACAGAGCCGTTGCCATCTTTCTCGCCAGCGTTCGGAGAGGCGTTTTTAGCGCTTCATCCTACGATGTATTCTAAAACTTTGGTTTCTAAAATGAAAGAACACGGAGCAAAAGCTTATTTAGTAAATACAGGCTGGAACGGAACAGGCAAAAGAATTTCGCTGAAAGATACCAGAGCTATCATAGATGCTATTTTAGATGGTTCTATTGATAAAGCGGAAACGAATAAAATCCCAATTTTAGGACTTACTTTCCCAACGGCGTTGCCGAATGTTCCTTCTGAAATCCTTGACCCAAGAGACACTTACGCTGATGCTTCTCAGTGGGAAACTAAGGCTAAGGATTTAGCAGGAAAGTATATCAAATACTTTGAACAATATACAGACACAGAAGAAGGAAAAGCATTAGTAAATGCAGGTCCGAAATTATAATAACAAAATAAACCTTCCCAAATTTGGAAAGGTTTGTTTTATTTAAAACTTAAATATTTATTGGATATGAAAAAGAGAAGTATATTTTCAGTGGTGGGAATGCTTTTTGGGATGGGCTTTTCCGTTGTAGATGGAGTAGTTTCCTATACAGATACAGCTTCATTAGAAGAACCACTCAGCCGAATGATAGCCAATATTCTATCATCTGAAATATTCATTAAACACTTCTTAATTTATTCACTTATAGGACTTGGGGTTGGTTTTGTTTTTGGTCTTTTTATGGAAAAAATATTTAAGTGAAAAATTCCTAACTTTTCGTTTTGCTGTCCATCACTATCGTTACAGGGCCGTCATTGAGGAGGGAGACTTTCATATCAGCGCCGAAAATTCCGCTCTCGGTTTTTAAGCCTGATTTCTTGATGAGGTCTTTGAAATACTCAAACAGAGGAACAGCTTTTTCTGGTCTTGCGGCTTTTATAAAAGATGGGCGATTTCCTTTTTTATAATCGGCAAGCAGCGTGAACTGGCTTATACACAGTATTTCTCCATTTATATCTTTTACAGAGAGCTTCATTTTCCCTTCCTCATCGCTGAAAATCCTCAAATCAATGATTTTCTTTGCGAGCCATTCTGCATCTCCTTGATTATCTTCTTCTTCCACGCCTACAAGGAGTAAAAGCCCTTTGGAGATTTCGCCTGTGATTTCGTTATTTACTTTTACGGAAGCTTCTGATACTCTTTGAATTACGATTTTTATAAGTTTAATAATAGATTAAAAGTTCGCCTGTAGCAGCATTGTAACTATAATCATAAAATTTAGGAGGCAGTCCAGAGCCTTTTATAGGCGTTCCATCTTGTAAAATCCATTCAGCGCCGTCTTTTGGGCAGACGATTTTGATATTGTTTTGAACTTCCAGCGTAGTATTCGCATCAGGGCATAGGTGTGGCGCATTTCGGTCATACACCTTGAAGCCAGTTCCTGTTTTTACTAAAATTAGTCCGCGTGTACCGCTCTGCTGTTCATTGATGTAAATCCAGCCTTTCGTATTCAAATCAATGGCATAAGCAGGAAATGTGAGATTCAGTTGAACATTGATAATCTGACTAGGAAAGCAGCTCACGGTCTCGGCTCTACTTTCACAGGAAATAACAAGGGATAACAAACTGAAAACTAATAAAATGAAAAAGGCTTTTAATACGCTAAATATTTTCATAATAAGAAAAAATTTTTTATCTTTGTCCAAGTAAAGTTAGTTAAAATTTAAAAGTATCCGGCAAAGGTCGGATATTTTATTATTTATTTAACACAAATAAAAGAAAAAAATCATGAATTATGTTACAAAAGAGGGCTTAGCAAAAATGAAGGCCGAGCTAGAGCAGTTGGAATCAATAGAGAGACCAAAAATCACTCAACAGATTGCAGAAGCAAGAGACAAAGGAGACCTTTCTGAAAATGCTGAGTATGATGCAGCAAAGGAAGCGCAAGGACTTTTGGAGCTGAAAATATCCAAATTACAGGATATAATAGCAAATTCTAAAATCATAGAAGAAAACCAGATAGACACATCTAAAGTATCTATCCTTACTACCGTAAGACTAAAAAATAATACGACTAAAGCCGAGCAGAAATTCACATTAGTTCCTGATAATGAGAGTGATCTGAAGGCTAATAAAATATCTGTAAATACTCCTATTGCCAAAGGGCTTTTAGGAAAGGCTGTTGGCGAAGTAGCAGAAATAGTGCTTCCTAATGGGAATAAACTTTCGTTCGAAGTTTTAGAAATTACGATTTAGTCTTTTGGCTGAACTAAATAAATAGTAAAACCTTAATAATCAATAAAATGGCTTCAATTTTCACAAAAATAATCAATGGCGAAATTCCGTGCTACAAGATAGCAGAGGATGAGCATCATTTGGCGTTTTTAGATATTATGCCGATAGCCAAAGGGCATACATTGGTAATTCCTAAAAAAGAAGTGGATTTTATTTTTGATATGGAAGCAGAGGAGCATAAAAGGCTCTGGGCATTCGCGCAAGAAGTAGCCAAAAAAGTAAAAGCTGCGATTCCGTGCGTGAAAGTGGGTGTAGCCGTAGTAGGGCTGGAAGTTCCGCACACGCATATTCACCTCGTTCCTATCAACGAAATCAAAGATTTGAATTTTACTAATGAAAAACTGAAATTCACAGAAGAGGAATTCAGAGAAATTCGAAAAGCAATAACAGGGCAATAATCACTAAAATTACAAACTTCAATAAATTCTTATTGGAGTTTATTTATTCATAAAAACAAAAAAGAAATAGATGAATCCTAACCAATGTTCCTTTTGTGGAAGAAATAAGAATGAGGTATCTGTTTTGGTCTCTGGTCAGAATGGGTTTATTTGCAACTACTGTATAGAGCAGGCTCACACCATAGTGAAAGAGACTGACGAGCAAGAAAATAAAAATCATTCATCTGTAAAAACTTCAGCTCAGCTAAAGAAACCAAGAGAAATCAAGGAATTTTTGGATGAATATGTAATAGGGCAGGACCAAGCGAAAAAACAGCTTTCAATAGCGGTTTATAATCATTACAAAAGACTGGCTCACAATGCAGATGAAAATAAATCTGTAGAGATAGAAAAATCTAACATCATCATGGTGGGAGAGACAGGAACAGGAAAAACGCTCTTGGCTAAAACTATCGCTAGACAGCTGGAAGTTCCGTTCTGTATCGTAGATGCTACGGTTCTTACAGAGGCGGGCTATGTAGGGGAGGATGTGGAAAGTATTCTGTCCAGACTGCTTATGGTGTCTGACTATGATGTGGAAAAAGCCGAAAGAGGCATCGTTTTTATAGATGAAATAGATAAAATCGCTAGAAAATCGGATAATCCGAGTTTGACTCGTGATGTATCTGGAGAAGGCGTTCAGCAGGGGCTTTTGAAACTTTTAGAAGGAAGCATCGTAAATGTGCCGCCACAAGGAGGGAGAAAGCACCCAGACCAAAAATACATTCAGGTAAATACCCAGAATATCCTATTCATCGCAGGAGGAGCGTTTGATGGTATCAAAGAAATCATCGAACGAAGAATGAACAAGCAGGCGATAGGTTTCAGTTCGGAGAAGACGAATAAGGTGGAAGATGATTCCTATATTTTAGATAAATTGGATGCTACGGATTTGAGGAATTTTGGTCTTATCCCAGAACTTTTGGGGCGTTTTCCTATCGTGACTCATTTGGATAAACTAGATGAAGCAACTATGCTGAGAATCCTAAGTGAGCCTAAAAATTCTATCATCAACCAGTTTATAGAACTATTCAGACTAGATGGCGTGGAGCTGAGTTTCACCGAAGGCGCTTTACAAAAAATAGTAAAAGAAACGATGGAAAAAGGTTTGGGAGCGAGAGGACTGAGAGGAACGACCGAAAAAGTTTTGGAAAAATACATGTATGACATAGACCAGCTCGGAGGTTCATTAGTCATAGATGAAAGCAAAATAGAATTTTAATATTCAAATATTTAAAAACAAAAAGCAGGAAATATTTCCTGCTTTTTTTATTATTAAATCTTACTAAGTAAGTTTCTGAAATTCACTTTGTTGTCTATGATTTGTCTCAGTTCAGAAACCGCTACACGCTCCTGCTCCATAGTATCGCGGTGTCTTATCGTTACCGTGTGGTCAGTCAGGGTGTCATGGTCTATGGTAATACAGAAAGGCGTTCCTATGGCATCCTGTCTTCTGTATCGCTTACCAATGCTGTCTTTGTCTTCATAGATAAGATTGAAATCATATTTCAAATCATTGAATATTTTTTCCGCATATTCTCCCATTCCATCTTTTTTCATCAGCGGTAAGATAGCTGCTTTTACAGGAGCTAGGGCAGGTGGCAAGGACAATACCGTTCTCTCTGAACCATCTTCCAAGACTTCATCTTTCAGGCAGTGAGAGAATAGAGCTAGAAATAATCGGTCTAACCCTACCGAAGTTTCCACCACATACGGAACATAGCTTTCGTTTCTTTCTGGGTCAAAATATTGTAATTTTTTCCCTGAATATCTTTCGTGAGCAGAAAGGTCAAAATCCGTTCTGGAGTGAATTCCTTCCAATTCTTTAAACCCAAATGGGAATCTGAATTCTATATCCGCTGCTGCATTGGCATAGTGAGCTAGTTTTTCGTGGTCGTGGAATTTATAGTTTTCTTCGCCAAGACCAAGGGCAAGGTGCCAGTTTAGTCTCTTTTGTTTCCATTCTTCATAGAATTTCAGTTCCGTTCCTGGCGGCACGAAAAACTGCATTTCCATTTGTTCAAATTCTCTCATTCTGAAAATAAACTGTCTCGCAACAATCTCATTTCTAAATGCCTTACCAATCTGAGCAATCCCGAAAGGAAGTTTGTGGCGTGAAGTTTTCTGAACATTGAGGTAGTTCACAAAAATCCCTTGCGCCGTTTCTGGACGAAGGTAAAGGTCCATCGCGTTCTCGGCAGCAGCACCTAATTTAGTCCCGAACATCAGGTTAAACTGTCTTACTTCCGTCCAGTTTTTAGAGCCAGTGTCTGGGTCAGCTATTTCCAACTCTTCTATCAGGGCTTTTACATCAGCTAGGTCGTTATTGTCCAGCGATTTAGCCATTCGGGAAAGAATGTTTTTTTGTTTTTCGCGGTATTCTAATACTTTTGGATTCGTTGAAATGAACTGAGCCTCATCAAAAGCCTCTCCGAAGCGTTTTTTAGCCTTTTCTATTTCTTTTTGGGCTTTGTCTTCTAGTTTTGCACAGTAGTCTTCTATCAAAACATCGGCACGGAAACGCTTTTTGCTGTCCTTATTGTCTATCAGTGGATCGTTGAAGGCATCCACATGCCCGCTCGCTTTCCAAATGGTAGGGTGCATAAAGATAGCACTATCCAGCCCTACAATGTTTTCATTGAGCTGAATCATCGCTTTCCACCAATATTGTTTGATGTTGTTTTTTAGTTCTATACCATTTTGTCCGTAGTCGTATATTGCAGAAAGTCCGTCATAAATCTCACTGGAAGGGAAAATAAATCCGTACTCCTTGGCATGAGAAATCACTTTCTTAAAAACATCTTCTTGCTTTGCCATCGTTAAAAAATTTATGCAAAAATAAGGATTTTAGTTTAATATTCTATACAAAAAAACACCCTCTGAATGGAGAGTGTTTTTTTTGTATTTTGATTGTTTTTATTCTAATTTTTGTAGGAAATCTTGTAATTGGGTTGCATAAGTTGTATTACTATTTCCTATTCCTTCAGCAGAACCTCCTTGATTAAAGTTAAGCTCTGTGAAATTAACAGCATCTCTTTTACCTACCAATAGAGTAATTACCCAAGTACCATTTACTACATTTCCAGCACTAGTACTTCCTAAAGAAAACTCATAGGATCCTATGTTAGGATAATCCGCATATATTTCCCAGTTATTAGTAAGTTGGGTTTTCTTTAATAGTACTGTAGCAGGGGCAGTTGTAACACCATACTTACCACCACCGAAATCTACACTAGGAATAACTCCATTACCAGCTCTCATCATTACTATTTTACCAGCTCCAGGATCTGGCATTTTGAATATAGCATTCATAATGGCTACAGCATATTTTTTATAATCAATTCCTGTATCAAACTTTCTGATATAGTCTCCATTTACATTACTAATAGTAAGAGTAAGGATACTCATATTATTGATAGGAAGCCCTTGGTATACATCACCTACTTTATCTACTACAAGAGGTCTGTAATCTGTGTAATTGGTAGTAGTTGCTGTATTTCCACCTAAGTCAGCATCCATATCAGAACGAACATTCTTGCTATATATAGGTGCATCTACCAGCCTAAGAACAGGTTTTCCTTTGTCAGCAGTAGAGTTTTTTATAGTCAAAGTTCTTGTAGGAATAGTGGTATTGATTCCTACTTTTTGTTTTGTTTTGCCAGCGGCATTGGTTTCATTGATGTTTTGGGCATTTATAGATACTCCTCCCAATAATAAACCTAATAGTAAAATTTTATTTGTCATAAGTGTAAATTTAAGGTAGCAAATATACAATAAAAAATTAAAATGAAAAAAATAGAATACATAAACTATATCAATAGTTATTATTGATAAGGTTTAGTAAAGCATCATTTCTGCATTCTTTTCATCATTTTCTCTACGAAGAGATAGGCGGCAGGGCAGATGATGGTGTTTTTAATCGTGAGATGATTGATTTGATAGATTTTCTTGCGGTCGGTATGTGGATATTCGCGGCAGGCTTTCGGGCGTATATCGTAGATAAGGCAGGTGTTATCCTCTGCGAGAAAAGGGCAGGGCAGGCATTGTAACACCTTGTCATTGTCTTCATCTATACGGAGATATTTCTTCTCAAAATCAGCAGGAGAAAGGCGTAAATGTTTAGAAATCCGCTCTATGTCTTTTTCTGTAAAGAGCGGCCCTGTGGTCTTACAGCAGTTGGCACAGCTGAGGCAGTCTATCTCACTGAAAACCTCTTCGTGAGTGTCCAAAGTGATGTAGTCCAAGTTCTTAGGCGGTTTCTTTTTCAGATTGTCTAAGAATTTTTTGTGTTCTTTTTGTTTGGCTTGTGCTTGTTTTTTATAAAAATCTAAATCCAATTTCTGCTCATTATTTCCGCAAAAATACATAAAAAAATCTACGAGAAAATTTCCCGTAGATTTTTATATTTATCATGAAAAAACTATTCCACAATTGTCATTTCATCGATGAGGTGTTTAGCACCAGCGAATTTGTCAATTACCCAAAGCACAAAACGAGCATCCACATTGATGGTTCTTTGTAGAGCAGGCTCGAAAACGATATCTCCACTCAGCGCTTCGCTGTTTCCATCGAAAGCAAGACCAATAAGGTGTCCTTCAGCATTGATGATAGGTGAACCAGAGTTTCCTCCTGTGATATCATTATTAGAAAGGAAATTCACTGGAAGGTATCCTTTTTTGTCTTTGTATTGTCCGTAGTCTTTCTTTTTATGAAGGTCAAGAAGTCTTTGCGGAAGGTCAAATTCCTCATCACCTTTTTTGTATTTAGCTACCATTCCTGCAAGGTCTGTGTAGTAGTTGTCTTTCACGCCGTGGTATTTTCTGTCTTTTCTGAAAGGCAGTTTGTCCACAGAACCATAGGTAAGTCTCATAGTAGAGTTAGCGTCAGGGTAGAATTTCTTGTTAGGGTGGGATTTTCTAAGTCCGTCCAAGAAAAGTCTCGTGTTTTCTGCGAATTTCTCTTCGTCTTGCTTGTATTTATTGGCAATCATCTGAGCTTCAGCTACTAAAATAGAAGAGAACTGATACAATGGGTTTTTCTCCAACATTCGTTTTTTAGGATTGTTGATAAAGTTTAAAACATTCTCTTTAGAATCAAAAAGACCGCTAGGAGAAAATTCATTTGGATTAGTAAATCTGATGATAGGCAATTGGTGGTTTATATCTACTTTGTTTTTATAAAGTGTAAGCAATGTCACGAAAAGGTCAGCTTCTACCTGTGGATGAAAGTCTTCGTAGATGCTTTCCACTTCTTTTATTAGTTTTGCTTTCATAGCAGCCTTCCCATTAGCATCTTGGTCAGCATAAACAGCCAATTTGTTTCCTAATACATACGGCATATTGATGTAAGCTGCTCTTCTGCTCATCAGTCTTAGATAGTTCAGCTCTACATTTCTTTCGTTAGTTTTTGCGTAGTATTCTTCTATTTCTTTCAGAACATTACCATAAGTAGCTTTGTTTTCTGGCTTATCAGCCCACGCTTGGAATACTTTTTCCAAATCTTGTTTCGCGTTGATTGTTTTGTTTTTCAAAACCGCTTCTATTGTTCCAGCTCTGTTTTTCCAATAGTTAGCCGTGCTGGAGTAAGAACTTGCGTAGTCCAAACGGATGGCTTGGTCTTTGTCCATGTATTTTTTCATCACATCCATAGTTGCTTTAGAAGCATCTACCCAAGCTGGATAATCTTTGGTAATCAATTGGTTGATTCCATAAGAAGTCAAATATCTGTTCGTTCTCCCTGGATATCCCATAATCATCGTGAAATCATTAGGTTTGATACCTTTTAGAGAAACAGGCAGGTGGTGTTTAGGTTTTAGTGGAACATTGTTAGGAGAGTATTCCGCTGGGTTTCCGTTAGCATCTGCATACACTCGGAAAACTGCAAAGTCTCCCGTATGTCTTGGCCATTCCCAGTTGTCTGTATCTCCACCGAATTTCCCAATAGAGTTGGTAGGCGTTCCTACTAATCTGATGTCTTTATAGTCTTGATAAACAAAATAATAGAACTCGTTTCCATTGAAGAACGAACGAACAACTACAGAGTATTTTCCGTTTTCGCTATTTTCTTTTTCAATCGCTTTAAATTCTTGATTGATAATATCTTGTCTCTGGCTTGCAGACATTTGGTTGTTCAGCTTGGAGTTTATTCTTTCTGTAGCATCTCCCATTCTTACTAAGAATCTCACATACAGGTCTTTAGCGTGAAGTTCTTCTTTTTTATTCATCGCCCAGAAACCATTGGTCAAGTGGTCTTTCTGTGGAGTAGAAAGCGCAGCAATAGAGCCATATCCACAGTGGTGGTTGGTAAAGATAAGTCCTTCTTTGGACACGATTTCTCCAGTACAAAAACCGCCAAAACTTACGATGGCATCTTTCAAACTAGAATTGTTTACTGAATAGATTTCCTCTGGGGTCAGTTTCAGCCCCTGTTTCTGCATATCTACGCCATTCAGCCTTTTGATAAGCATCATAAGCCACATTCCTTCATCAGCTTTTGCTGGAATAAAACTCAGAATGAAGGCAGCTAATAAAAATAGTCGTTTCATTTTTAGTAAAAAATTAAATTGATGGGCTAAATTTAAGAATTTAAAATGATTTAAAGGAATTTTTTTCTTTTTAATAAAGAAAAAACATCAAATCCAAACCCAAAGAGTAGGAATTAAATCTTACCTTTGTAGTATAAATTGTAAATATTAAAATATGGAAAACTTACATGACAAACGCCAAGTCTACGAGCAGTTCGAGCTTCACGACCACGAAGTAAAGGAAAATCCTATGGAACACTTCAAGGAATGGTTTGCAGATGCAGACAAACATCGTGATATTTTTGAGGCTAATGCTATGATTCTCTCTACGATAGATGATGACGGCTGCCCTAGAACCAGAGCGATGCTTCTGAAAAGCTACAGCAAAGAAGGTTTTGTGTTTTATACCAATTATAATAGTAAAAAAGGGAAATCTATTGACAAAAATAAGGTGGCTTGTCTCTATTTCTTTTGGCCGGCTTTGGAACGCCAAGTGATGATAAAAGCAAGACTAGAAAAAGTTTCGCCAGAGATGTCGGATGAATATTTCGCATCGAGACCACGAGGAAGTAGATTAGGCGCATGGGCTTCTGAACAAGGCGAAGAAATCCCTAGCAAAGCATATTTAGCCCAAAAATTGCAAGATTTAGAAAAAGAATTCGAAGGGAAAGAAGTGACACGACCTCCACACTGGGGAGGGTATCTTGCCAAGCCGTATGAAATAGAATTTTGGCAGGGAAGACCTAACCGTCTGCATGACAGGATAGTATATCAGTTCCAAGATGGTAAGTGGAAAACATCAAGATTAGCTCCTTAATAAGGGGCTTTTTTAGTTAAGAAAAACATCTATCAGCCCTTCTGGAAGTTCCATTTTGATGAATTTTTCATCTCTATTTACTTCTAAAATCCATTCTTTTACGATAGGAATGATGACTTCTTTCTGAGCCAAGTCTAAAATGAAATAATGTTGAGCGGTCTGGTCATTTACAGAAACGATGTTTCCGCAGGTTTTTCCATCTTTTTCTAAAATTTCAAAACCAATAACTTCGTGATAATAAAACTGATTTCCACTCAATTTTGGAAGTGTAGAAAGCGGAAGAAATACATTCTTGCCTATAAGCTGTTCTACCAGTGCTTCAGAGGAGTTTTTGAAAAGGATGTTGAGAGAATCTTGTTTGCTCCAAATGATTTTCTCAATAAAAAACGGAACCAATAGTCCGTTGATTTCAACGAATATTGATTCCAATTTTTTATAAATTTCGGGTTGGTCTGTATCTAATTTCAAAATCAGATTTCCCGAAAGACCGTGCTTACGAGTAATTTTGCCTAAAAAATAGCAATCTTCTTTCTGCATCGGTAAGTTCTTTTTAAGCTTCAGTTTCTTCAGCAGGTGCATCTCCTTCTGCTTCTACAGCAGGAGCTTCTTCTACTGGTGCTTCAGCAGCCTCAGCAGCAGCTTTTGCTTCTTCTTCAGCTTGTTTTTTAGCGTTGATTCTTGCTTCATTAGCTTTGTTTTCAGCTTCTAAAGCAGCTTTTTTAGCATCATCTTTAGATTTTGCTAAACCATCTTTTTTACCTTGGATTTTAGCTTCTTTTTCAGCTAACCAAGTGTTAAATCTTTTTTCAGCTTCAGCTTCACTGAAAGCTCCTTTAGCAACTCCTCCTTGAAGGTGTTTTTTGTAAAGAGCACCTTTGTAAGAAAGGATAGCTCTAGCAGTGTCTGTAGGCTGAGCACCATTGTTCAACCATTTTACCGCAGCATCCACATCTAGTTCGATAGTTGCTGGATTAGTGATAGGATTGTAAGTTCCAAGTTTTGCGATGAATCTACCATCTCTTCTTGCTCTAGAATCTGCTACCACAATGTGAAAGAAAGGTTTTCCTTTTTTTCCGTGTCTTTGTAATCTAATTTTTACTGACATAATTAAAATTGATTTAGTGGGAACTCGTCCCTGTTAATATTTTTTAAGTCCGCAAATGTAACAAATAAAATTGAAAGTATAAACTTTTTTCGCCAAGAAAGTTTATTTATTCTTTTCTTTCAGTTCTTCTTTGTCTTTGTCGGAAGGGTTCCAGACTTTTATTTCAGAATTTTTGTCAATTCCAGAAAGCACCTGCACATTGATACCATCGCTCGCGCCTAATTTTACAAAAGCCTTTTTAAATGAACCATCACCCTGTTTTACTTCCACAAAAGGGACATCTTTTCCGTTCACTTTTTCGTATTGGATAAGGGATTCATCTAAAAGAAGGGCGTTTTTCTGCGAACTGAGGATAATTTCTCCATTTGCAGAGAATCCTGCGCGAATGTATTCATTATTAGGGTTAAACACATCGCCTTTTATAGGGAATTTTATAGTTCCGCTTTCTTCTGTTCCTTTTGGTGCGATGAGAGTCACTTTCCCTGAAAAAGCTTTGTTCTGGAGGGCGCCTATCACTACATTCATATTCATGCCTTCTTTTATTTTTCCTGCCTGCGCTTCATCTATTTTTCCTTCAAAAATGAGTGAGTTCAGGTCTGCGATGGAGCAGATGGTAGTTCCTGCATTGAAGGAATTGGCCTCTATCACTTGGTTTCCTATTTTCACAGGAACTTCTAGGACAGTGCCGCTTGCTTTGGAACGGATTTGAGTAGTGGCCATGCTTTGTAGCTCAGGAGTAGCGCCAGTTCTGGCAATCTGCAAGTTTTTTTGTGCAGTGGAAAATTGCTGTTGGGCATTTTTCACATTTTGTTCGGCGCTGTAGAGCTGCTGTTGGGAAGTTAGAAACTCTTGTTTGGAGATAACGCCTTGCTTGTAAAGGCTTTCCTGCATCGCAAACTGCTGTTTTTGATTGGCAAGATTAGTTCTTGCGTTGTTTATTTGGAGTTGGGCATTACTTACCTGCTGCTGGGCATTGTTCACATCGGCTACACTCGGAACGATTCTCAGCGTGGCGATGAGCTGTCCAGCTGTTACTTTGTCGCCTTCTTTCACGAGAATTTGGTCAACAATCCCAGAAATATTGGGTTTTATTTCTATTTCTTCTTTAGGAACGATTTTTCCCGTAGCCATCACTTTGTCCTCCATATCTTGCACAGTGGGCTTTCTTGTAAGAAATTCCTTGCTTTCGGCGGAATTGGATTTTATCAAATACATTACAGTCGATGCCAACACAGCAACAGCAACTAATCCAAGAATGGCATAAATTACCTTTTTCATTATTTTTTTATATTTAAAATTCAACTTTGTTATTCACTTCTTAATGCATCTATCGGGCGGATGCTTATGGCTCTTTGTGCGGGAATCATGCCTATTATCAGTCCGAGAAAAACCATTATCGCCATTGCTCCGAATACATTTCCATAATTAACAGTAGGATTGTAAAACGGAATGTCATCTTGGTTTTGGGTGGCAAGGCTTAAAAGCATCAAAACCAGCATCCCCAGTATAAATCCAGCCAAACCAGAGGATAAAGTAATGACCACGCTTTCCAGTAAAATTTGGTTTCTCACCTCGGAGGGTTTTGCTCCCAAAGCTCGGCGGATTCCTATTTCTTTGGTTCTTTCTTTCACGGTGATGAGCAGGATATTGGATATCGCAATGACCCCAGCGATGATGGTAAGCGTCCCCACGATGATGGTCAAAAGCTGCATGCCGTCAAGAAATCCTGTGAGTTTCTTAAATTCTTTCCCAAGGTTAAAAGCCCCAAAAGCATTGGTGTCTTCGGGCGAAACTCTGTATTTGGTTTTTAGTTCGGATTTTACTTTTTCTTCCACGATGCTCACATCTGCATCGGGTTTAGAAACAATGGATAAAACACCAACTTTATCGCCTTCGTTAAACAACTGAGTAAAAGTAGAAAGCGGAATTATGGCCGTTTGGTCACTCTCTATTCCCACTTTTCTTTTCATTCTGAAAACGCCTATCACATTGAAAAACACGCCTTTTATGTTGATGGATTTTCCGATAGGATTTTCTCCCGCCTCAAAAAGTGTTTTGTAAATCTGCTCACCGATGACCACTACATTTTTGTTTTCAGAAACATCGGAATCATTCAGGTATCTTCCGTATATCAGCTTTTTTTCAGAGATTTTATTTCCGATAGGGTAGTCGCCATTGAGGCTGTAAGTGATGCTTTTTCCTCCTCTCGTCATCAGCACTCCTGCTGATCCGAAATTTCCTTTTGAGTTTTGTGGAGCGATGTAGTCTATTTCAGGAATTTTCTTTTTTAAATATTCTATATCCGAAAGGTGCGGGTCTATGGTTCTGCCCTTTGGAAAGCCGTCATAAGGGATAGAAGTTTCTTGTCCCCAGAGGAAAATACTATTTGTAGCAAAACTTGAAAACAACTTGTTGAAGCCGTTTTCCATTCCCTTGGCTGCTCCTAAAAGCGTGACATACAGGAACATTCCCCAGCCCACGCCAATCATAGTAAGGAAAGTCCGAAGTTTATTATTTCTCAGTGAATAATAAATTTCCTGCCAAGTATCTTTTTTGAAAATAATATTCATTTTGCTTCTTTTTTAATGAATTAACATCAGCCTCTCAGCGCTTCTATTGGTTTGATTTTTGAAGCTCGGTATGCTGGGACAAAGCCTGCCACCGCTCCTGAAATGACTAAACAAACAAATGCTGAAAATATCGCTCCCCAGCCTACATTTGGGTCTAAAATGAAATATTCTCGTAAATTATTGCCAATCAGCCTCAGCGAAAGAACCCCTAAAATAACTCCAATAATCCCCGATAAAACCGTAATTACAATGCTTTCTTGTAAGATAAGAATCACGATGCTTATAGGCCTTGCTCCTATGGCTTTTCGTATTCCTATTTCCAATGTTCGCTCTTTTACGATGTAAACCATGATGTTGCTAATGCCGATAATCCCTGCAACAAGCGTCCCGATTCCTATAAAACCTACGATGATGATGATTACACTCAGGAACATGGTTCCGTTTTTGGTATTTTCAGCATTATTGAAAACCCAAATCGCCTGTTCGTCCTCTGGTGAAACTTTTTTTCGCTCCTGAAGCTGGTTTTTTAGCTCTTCTCCAAATTGTATCGCCTCATCAGGAGAGAGTTCCATGTTGTAGGTTAGAGAAATTTCAGAAATGGTATCAGAACTTTTTTTAAGTTGCTGCATGGTGGTAATGGGAATACTGATGCTTCGCTCTGCCCAGTCACCTTGGTTATCAGAAAAAACACCGATGACTTTGAATATAGTTCCATTGATATCCAGTTCTTTACCGATGGGATTTCCGTTTTTGATGAGGTCGCGATGCACCATTTTACCGATGACTGCTACATTTCTATTTTCTTTGATATCCGCAGGCGAAAGATACCGCCCATCCAAAACCGTTCTGTTTTTGATGTAGACTTCCTCTTCACCAGCGCCGTTTATGCCGTAGTTGCCGCTTTCTTTGCCGTATTTCACTGTCCAAAAGGTGGAATATATCGGCGAGGAATATTCTATGTTTTTTTTGTTTTCAGTGGTAACTGCCTCTAAATCATCATTATTAAAACTGATGAGCCTATCCGCCTGAAGTCCAGCATAGGCAAGGGAAGTCCGCCCAGAGGAAATAGAAATTAGGTTTTGTGCGCTTCTAAAACCGTCATTAAAGGCGTTTTTCAGACCTGTTCCGATTCCAAAAAGAACAATGAAAATGTAAAGTCCCAGCGCTACTGTAAAACCAGAAAGCACTGTCCGAAGCATATTGCTCCGAATAGAACTAAAAATCTCCTGCCAGCGGTCTAAATCAAACATTTTTTTGTTGGTTTTTATTTAAAAATATGTTTATAAAACAAATTGTTCTATGACTTCATCACTCTCTATGATGCCGTCTTTTAGGAATACATTTCTCTTTGTCTGCGCTGCTACATCGGGCTCGTGGGTTACGATGATGATGGTTTTTCCTTGATTATTGATTTCTTGCAGAAGTTTCATAATGTCGTGGGTGGTTTTGCTGTCCAAAGCTCCTGTCGGCTCATCAGCTAGGATGATTCTCGGGTCAGTGATGAGGGCTCTGGCGATGGCTACTCTTTGTTTCTGTCCTCCCGAAAGCTCGTTCGGCAGGCGGTTGGCCCAGTCTGCAAGTCCTACTTTTTCCAAATAATCTAGGGCTCTTTGGTTTCGTTCTTTTCTGCTTACATTTTGATAATAGAGCGGAAGTGCTACATTTTCCAAAGCAGTTTTATAGCTGATGAGGTTAAACGACTGAAATACAAATCCTAAAAACCTAGAGCGGTATTCTGCGGCTTTGGCTTCGTTGAGATGCTCTATGGGAATGCCATCCAGCTCGTAGATTCCGCTGTCTTTTTGATCCAAAATCCCGATGATGTTCAGCAGGGTGGATTTCCCAGAACCTGATGAACCCATGATGGACACGAACTCTCCCTCTGAAATATCCAGATTGATTCCCTTCAAAACATGAAGTTTGGATTTTCCGATATCGTAGGATTTTTGTAAATCTTTAATAAAAACCATATGAATTTATTTAAACAGCAGCAACATTTTTGACAAATTTACTAATTTTGTGATAAATATTCATTAAATAATAAAAATCTTAAACAAAAAATAGTTTTTTACAAGAAAAATTCTGATATTCGCCAAGAAAAAAATGATAAAATAATGGAAGCAACATTTGAGAAACTAATTTCTTATCTTCCTAAATGACCGTGGAGGGCGGTGTGTATAATGGTAATATTTTTCTGTTTTCTTTTTGTGGTATACAAAATAGGTGAAATCTATGGACGGCTGGCAAGTGAAGAAAAATTAACACAAGATTATAAAATAGAGAGCTTTTATAGTTTACATATTACAAAAAACAATATAAATATACACCAGATATGGGTCTAATTAATGGATTTGGTGGAATTGGAATGACATTGCTTAGTATTATAAACAAAGATAAAAAAATGAATGGGATAATATTTTTATGTTATAGGACACTAATATTGATATCTATAGGATTTGGTGGAGGATGTGTAAAAGCACAAATTATAGAAAAATATAATGTAGAAACTCAAAATAAGGATACTATTAAAGTTATTCCTGAGGTGGTTATCCAAAAAAATAAAAATAAAAGTAAAAGTAAAAATATAGGATTAAGATCTAAATCTCAAAAAATAGTTTTTGCTATATACCCAAACAGAAATAAGGATTCATTATATAAAGAATTCGCTACAAAACTAACAACAAATAAAGAAATAAGAATTAGGAGTATTAATATAAACATAGCACAGTTTGTTACGAAAACCCCAGTAAGAATAGAAGTTAATATATATAATGAAAAAAAAAGCATTCCCAATGAATCTATTTTAAAAGAAAAATTAATAGTTGTTTTAGATAAATCAACAATTATTAATAATGAATTAAGAATTAATGTAGAGGATAAAGAAATAAACCTAAAGGGAACTTTTTTTATTGGTTTTAAAATTTTAGATTACTTCGATGGGCATATATATTTTAGTGGCGGACTTTTAAAGGGTGGATTTTCTAGAAAAAAAGGGGAATCATGGCAGAAAATATTATTTGTGTCTCCATCAGTAAATTTAGATGTATTTCAAGTAAAATGATAATAGGCTTATTTTCTTTAAAATATAATTATTATGAAAATAAAATATATTGTATTAACTGTAATCGTTGTAGCTGTTTCATTTGTAGGTTATTCCTATTATCAATCTAATAAAAATAACGATAAATACATAGAATTTGAAAAACAAGCCCAAAATGATATAAAAAACAATAAAAAGAAATATTATCATTTCGGATTCGTTCCTATGAATAAGCAGAATGATTTGTTCGCTACACTTGATAAAAATAATGTTCAAATCATCAATATGGATTGTGCTGCTATTCCAGAATTGGTTCATTATAATGATGTGATACTGAGTAGTATAAAATAAAAATATGAAACTTTATAAAATTATTTTCCTTGTTTTTTTCTTTTCTTTTTCTGTGGTCAATGCCCAGAAAAAGTGGACATTGCAGGAGTGTATACATTATGCTTTTGAACATAATCTGCACATCAAACAGAGCAGACTGGAAAAAACCAATCAGGAAAATAATCTAAAAACTGCTAAAAAAGAGCGTATTCCGAGCGTATCGGCAACGGTGAGCAATACAGCTAATTTTGGTCAAAATCAAGATGTTTTCGGTAACCATAGAAGAAATGATAATTTTAATAATTCTGTGAACATCGGTGCAAGTGTGACCCTCTACAACGGAAGCCGACTCGAAAAACAAATCCAAAAATCTCAGTATGAGGTGGAAGCCAGCACCTATGATTTGGAAAGGATAAAAAGCGATATTTCCCTTCAGATAGCCCAGCAGTATTTGAATATTTTGCTGAATAGAGAAGTGGAAAATATCAATAAATCCGCCTATGAAAACGCACAAAAAGTCTATGAAAAAGCCCAAATAACCACCAAAGTAGGGACAACTTCCCAAACGGTTTTAGCGGAAGCAAACGCCTCTATGGCAAGGGAATATCAAAACATGAAATCAGCTGAAGTAAACACCAAAAACGCACTATTTTCATTGGCTTTACTGCTTCAGTTAGAAGATTACAAGGACTTTGATGTAGCAGGCTGGGATGTGGCAGAAAATGTAGAAAAAACTGATTTTTCGGTAAGTGAAGTTTTGGAAAAGGCTTACAGCTGGCATCCGCAGATAAAGGGAGCAGAAGCGAGAATAAAAGCCTCTGAGATGCAGACAAAAATAGCAAATACGGGTTTCCTTCCGTCCATTACAGCCAGTGCGGGCGTCGGGACATTTTATTTCAATTCGTTTAATAATGATGGTGGTAGAAATTTCGGTCAGCAGTATAAGGATAATTTTGGTCAGCAAATAGGACTTAGCGCAAACATTCCTATTTTTAACAAAGGAATTACAAAAATACAAGTAGAACAGGCTAAAATAAATGAAGATATAGCCAAAAACAACCTGTGGCAGCAAAAACAAGAACTTTTACAAAATATCCAAAAAGCGGAATATACAGCAGAAAATAATTTTGAGGTTTATAAATCGGCGGTGGAAGCCGAGAAAAGCTCAAAACTGGCATTGGATTTCATGGAAAAGAGCTATCAGGCAGGGAAATCATCCATCTACGATCTAAATACAGCGAGAAATAATTATGTAAATGCCCAAGGCGCGGCAGCACAAGCGAAATACAATTATTTATATCAAGTCAAACTGCTGGAGTTTTACGCAAAAGGCACTTTGGTTGGACTTTCAGAATAGATTTTGGAGAAAAATATTTAAAACAAAAATCCATAAAACCTATTAGTTTTATGGATTTTTTATAGTTTAATTAAAAAACTTAAATCATATCTTTAGGATTGACCCAGCTGTCAAATTCTTCGCCAGTGAGCATTCCTGAATTTATAGCCTCCTCTCTTAGGCTTGTTCCGTTGTTATAAGCAGATTTAGCGATTTTTGCGGCATTTTCGTAGCCGATGTGAGGATTTAGCGCTGTGACAAGCATTAGTGAATTTTCTAATAAACTTTTGATTTTTAATTCATTAGGAAGAATTCCCGATACGCAGTGTTCATCGAACGAGATACAAGCATCTGCGAGAAGCTCTGCCGATTGTAGAAAATTGTAAGCCATCACAGGTTTGAAAACATTCAGCTCAAAATGTCCCTGCGTTCCTGCAAAAGAGATAGTGGTGTCATTCCCAAGAATTTGGGCGCAGACCATAGTAACAGCCTCTGGCTGAGTGGGATTCACTTTCCCCGGCATAATGGAAGAGCCTGGTTCGTTTTCTGGGATGAAAATTTCTCCAATGCCACTTCTAGGACCAGAAGCCATCATTCTGATATCTTGGGCTATTTTGAATAATGAAACCGCGATTTGTTTCAGTGCTCCATGGCTTTCTACGATAGCATCATGGGCAGCAAGCGCCTCAAATTTATTCGGAGCCGTGATGAACGGAAGCCCTGTAAATTCAGAGATGTATTTCGCGACTTTTGTGTCGTAGTTTTTTGGAGCGTTTAGCCCTGTTCCCACGGCGGTTCCTCCCAGCGCCAGCTCTCGAAGGTGTTCCAGAGTGTTTGATAAGGCTTTTAGTCCGTAATCCAGCTGTGCCGCGTACCCAGAAAACTCCTGTCCTAGGGTTAGAGGAGTGGCATCCATCAGGTGGGTTCTTCCTACTTTGATGATGTCTTTGAAATCTTCAGATTTTTTAGCTAAAGAATCTCTTAGTCGTTCCACTGCAGGAAAAGTTTTTTCTACTAATTTTTTGTACGCCGCGATGTGCATAGCGGTAGGGAAAGTATCGTTGGAAGATTGGGACTTATTCACATCATCATTGGGATGAATAGAAGATTTTTCGCCCAAAGTTCCGCCATTTAAGACATGTGCTCTGTTGGAGATGACTTCGTTTATATTCATGTTTGACTGAGTTCCAGAGCCTGTCTGCCATATAACCAAAGGGAACTGGTTAGAAAGTTTTCCAGATAGAATTTCGTCACAGACTTGGGCTATTAAATCTCGCTTTTCCAAAGGAAGTACGCCCAAATCGCAGTTGGCATAGGCAGCGGCTTTTTTTAAGTATGCAAATGCTTCTATGATTTCGCTAGGCATGGAGCCTTCCTCACCGATTTTAAAATTGTTTCTAGAACGCTCAGTCTGTGCTCCCCAGTATTTCTCGGCTGGGACCTGCACCTCTCCCATAGTGTCTTTTTCTATTCTGAAATTCATGATAATGATTTTATTTGTCACAAATTTACTTAAAACTTTTTACCTTTGTAGAAATTTAAATTTAACAATGAAGAAAATTTTATTCATCTGGATTAGTCTTTTTTTTCTAACTTCTTGTAAGAATAATGCGCTTGTAAATAAGCCGTCAGAGAAACAATATGTGTTGCTGGTTTCTTTTGATGGATTCAGGTATGACTATCCTGAGAAATTTAATTTAGAAAACTTTAAAAAACTCAAACAAAAATCCTCCTATGCAAAAGGAGTAATTCCTAGTTTCCCGAGTAAAACCTTTCCTAACCACTACACTATAATTACGGGAATGTACCCAGGGAACCATGGGCTAGTGGATAATATGTTTTATTCTCCATCAGAGGACAAAATCTATTCTATCCCAAATAGAGAAGCCGTGCAAAATCCTAATTTCTATGGAGGAATGCCGCAGTGGCAGTGGCTTCAGAAACATGGAATGAAGACTGCTTCCTATTTCTGGGTGGGCTCGGAGGCGCCTATACAAGGCGAATATCCTACCTACTGGAAACAGTACAATGCTAATGTGCCTTACACCGAAAGAATTCAGCAGGTGATGAATTGGTTTAGGCTTCCAGAGTCGGAAAGACCGCGATTTGTGACACTTTATTTTGAATTTGTGGATACTGCGGGACATCAGACAGGGACAAATTCCGAAAAACTGAAACAAGAATTACAGCTGGCAGATGAGCTTTTGGGGCAAATCATGCAGGGTGTGGAGAATTTAGACCTGCCAATCACTACTATCATCACGGCTGACCACGGAATGATAGATATGACGAGCGAAAAAGGGAAAATAATCATCACCGAAAGCCTTGAAAACCAACTGAAAGACAAAGCAGATATGATAAACAACGGTATGCACTGCCAAGTTTATCTAAAAAATAAAAACCAAAAAGAGGAAGTTTATCAAGAAATAAAACAATATTTTGCAGGGAACAGCCATGTGAAAGTGTATAAAAAAGAAAAAACACCAGAAAAATGGCATTATAGAAACCACGAAAATATAGGCGATATCTTGATTATTACCGATGCGCCGTACTATATGGTAAAAAGCGAGAAAGACTTTTTAGCAAATAGAAAAGGCATCTGGGGAACTCATGGATATGACCCGTATGTGACACCAGAAATGATGGCGATTTTCTATGCTTTTGGGAATAAAATCAAAGAAAATAACGAGATAAAACCTTTTGAAAATATACACATTTATCCATTTATCAATTATATTTTAGGAGTAGAAAATCCTAAAAATATAGATGGAAAAACTAAGGTTCTGACACCAATTCTTAAAAAATAATAGATAAAAAAGAGATGCTTTTTGGGGCGTCTCTTTTTGTTTGTTAGATTTTCTGCACTAAAATTTTATCACAGACCATTTTGCTGAGGGTTTCAGTTTTTCCACTAAATTCTATTTTCATCGATTGGTCAAATTTTTCTACTTCCAAGATTTTCAGCTCAGAATTTAGGCTCAAATTTCTATGGTTTAGATAAGTCAAAAACTCATCCGAGGAATCTATTACTGCTGAGAGAATAACAGCCTCTCCAGCTTTGCACTCGCTTAGTTTTGTCAGGTTTTGCTGGATGATGTTGCCTTGCTTGTCAGGAATAGGTTCGCCGTGTGGGTCTACTTTTGGGTAGTTCAGCAGTTCATCCATTTTATCAAAGAAAATCTCGGAATGGATGTGTTCCAGCTGTTCTGCGATTTCGTGAACGACCTCCCAGCCGAAGCCCATTTTTTCTACTAAAAACATTTCGGTCAGCCTGTGCTTTCTCACTACATGAGCGGCTTCTTTTTTTCCTAATACTGTGATTTTTATAGGTTTGTAGCTTTCGTAGATGACCCAGTTTTTCTGAGAAAATTTTTTCATCATACTATTTACGCTGGGCATTTTTATGTTAAGCATTTTGCTTAACTCATTGACTGTGAAAGTGTCATCTTTGTCAATAAGATGGAAAATAGCTTTTAGATAGTTTTCTTCATTGAGTGATTTCATAATCAGTATAAACCTCGGCAAATCTAATGATTATTTTTTTAATCACAAATGATTATCTTTACACAAATTTTAGGTGAAAAAAGGAAATAAATAAAAATTTATTTTCAGTGATTAAGGTATGAAGAAAGGAATATTTATTTGGCTTCAGGCGGCGCGGTTGAGAACACTGCCGCTATCCGTGAGCGGTATTATTATGGGGGCTTTTATTGCCCGCTGGCGATTGGTTCAGGAAGGTGGATTTTGGGATTATAGGGTTTTCCTTTTGGCTTTGCTTGTTACGATGCTTTATCAGATTTTGTCCAATTTTTCTAATGATTATGGCGATGGAACAAAGGGAACGGACGATTTCCGTGATGAAAGAGCAGAGAGCAGAGCGGTGGCATCAGGGAAAATTTCAGCAGAACAAATGAAAAAAGTAGTGATTTCGTTTGCGGTTTTGTCTGCGCTGGCAACAGCAGCTTTGCTTTATTTAGCGTTTTTTCCTGATTTTGTTATGGAATTTTGGGTTTTTATCGGTTTGGGGATGATGAGCATCTGGGCAGCGATAGGTTATACAATCGGCAAGAAACCTTATGGATACTTAGGTTTGGGGGATATTATGGTTTTTATTTTTTTTGGATTGGTGTCCGTAGGCGGGAGCTATTTTCTTTTTACTAAAACATGGAATTGGGATGTTTTGCTTCCTGCTTCTGCGGTAGGAATGCTGTCCGTATCGGTGTTGAATCTCAATAACATGAGGGATATGGAAAGCGACCAAAAGGCTGGGAAAAAGACAGTTGCACAGAGGTTGGGATTTAGATATGCGATGATTTATCAGATTGTTCTCATGCAGTTGCCACTGATTTTTATTCTTGTTTTCTTAATGAAAAACAATCTGCATGCACAGGGGAAATACTATGCTTTTATTGTGATGATTTTATTTTTTCCAATGGCTGCACTCCGCCGAAATATTATGAAAGTAAAATCACCAAATGAGCTAGACCCATTCCTGAAACAAGTAGGGATAATTACCCTTATGATGGCAGTTTTGGTGGCTTTGGGATTAAATTATTTTTAAGAAAAAAATTAAAAAATATAAGATTATGAAAGTGAAATTTTTAGGACAAAATTGTTTTTTGTTTTCGTATAAAGGCAAAAATATCTTGACAGACCCATTTTATAATTTCCAAAAGGAGAAATCAGGATTTGATATTAACTCGCAGAAAATTGATTATGTGTTGATTACCCATGCTCATGGAGATCATACGGCGGATGTGGTTGAGGTTATCAAAAACCATCCAGAGGCACAGATTATTGCTCAGCCAGAGATATGCGGATATTTCGGGCATCCTCACTCTATAGATATCAATATAGGAGGTTCTACAATGATAGAAGGCCTGAAAATCAGTATGGTTCCGGCATCTCATACTTCTAGTTTTCCAGATGGGACATATGGTGGGCATCCTGCGGGATATGTTTTAAAATTTGATGGAAAATGTGTGTATTTTGCTGGCGATACAGGAGTTATCTCTGAAATGGGAATTTTGCCGCAGCTTTTTGGTAAGATAGATTGTGCTATTCTGCCAGTTGGCGGGCATTATACGATGGATGCAGAGCAGGCTGCTTTTGCTTCTTCAGAGTTGATAAAAACACCAAAAGTGATAGGTTGTCATTTTGATACTTTTCCGCCGATTAAGATAAATCACGAACAGGCGAAGGAAGTTTTTCAACAGCGAAAAATAGAGCTTTTCCTTCCTGAATTAGGAGAAGAGTTTGAACTTTAAAACAAAAAAATATCTTTACAAAGCGTAAAGATATTTTTTATTAAAATTATTCCCATTCTATGGTTGCAGGCGGCTTGCTGGAAATATCGTAAGCCACACGATTGATGCCTTTTACTTCGTTTATGATGCGGTTGGATATCAATTCTAAAAACTCGTAAGGAAGTTTGCTCCATGTTGCAGTCATAAAGTCTATGGTATTCGCAGAACGGACTACTGCGGTGTATTCGTAAGTTCTCTCATCGCCCATTACGCCCACAGATTTCACAGGAAGAAGCACTACGAACGCTTGGCTCACTTTGTCATAAAGCTCGTGTTTGTAGAGTTCTTCGATGAAAATATCATCTGCCTCCTGAAGAATTCTCACTTTTTCTGCATCTACTTCACCTAAAACTCTGATTCCCAGCCCTGGGCCAGGGAACGGATGGCGGTGGACAAGGTGGCTAGGGATTCCCAATTCTTCACCTACTTTTCTCACTTCATCCTTGAAAAGTTCGCGTAGAGGTTCTAAAAGCTCAAATTTCATATCCTCTGGAAGTCCGCCCACATTGTGGTGAGATTTTATCACTGCCGAAGGGCCTTTGATGGACTGAGATTCTATCACATCGGGATAAATAGTCCCTTGTGCTAAGAATTTCGCGCCTTCTATTTTTGAAGATTCTTCATCGAAAACTTCTATAAATTCATTTCCAATGATTTTTCTTTTCTGCTCAGGGTCAGACACGCCTTTTAATTTAGCCAAAAATCTCTCGGAAGCGTCTATGCATTTGATATTCATATGGAAATGCTCTCCATAGTTCTGCATTACTTTTTTCGCTTCATCTTTTCTGAGAAGTCCTGTATCCACGAAGATACAAGTCAGCTGGTCGCCTATCGCTTTATGGATAAGCACTGCCGCTACGGAAGAATCCACACCGCCAGAAAGCCCTAAAATCACTTTTTGATTTCCGACTTTTTCTTTGATTTCGCTGACAGTTTTTTCTATGTAATTGGTTAATTTCCAGTTTCTTTCTGCCTTACAAATTTTAAATACAAAATTCTCCAGCATTTTTCCGCCTTCCTCACTGTGAGTCACTTCTGGGTGGAACTGCACAGCATAGAAGTTTTTAGCCTCGTTGGAAATAGCCGCAATCACGCCTGATTTAGCATTGATTTCAAAATCCTTCGGAAGTTCCTTTACTTCGTCGAAGTGGCTCATCCAAACGATAGAATTTTGGCTCACTCCTTCGAAAAGAGCGCAAGGTTTTACAATCTCCAAATGAGATTTTCCGTATTCTCCTTTGGTGCCTTTTTCTACCTTTCCGCCGAGGAGATGCGCCGTAAGCTGCATTCCATAGCAGATTCCTAAAATAGGAATTCCGAGATTAAAAATTTCTTTATCTACCAAATGTGCATCTTCTGCATTTACGGAAGACGGTCCGCCCGAAAGTATGATTCCAGCAGGTTTTTTAGCCTTGATTTCGTCAATGGGAGTGTTATAAGGAATAATTTCCGAATACACCTGCATTTCTCGTACTCTTCGGCTAATCAGCTGATTGTACTGAGACCCGAAATCAAGAACAATGATTCCATTATTCATATTGATATAGTTTTTTGCTGAAAATTATTTAACTAAACCAATATCTTCTCTGTGATATGCATAGTCAAAATTGACAGCATCTGCATCTTCATAAACCTTTTGTCTAGCCTCTTCGTAAGTGTCACCAGTAGCAACTAAATTCAGCACTCTTCCGCCGTCTGTTACGATTCTGCTTCCTTGGTATGTTGCTCCAGCAAAGAAAACTTCACTGTTTTTAACTTTGTCTATTCCTTTGATTTCCAGTCCTTTTTCGAAATCACGAGGATATCCGCCAGAAGCTAACACTAGGCAAACCGATTTTTTATCTGAAAACTTCAGTTCAATGTCTTTTCCATCGATACAATCATTGATAGCATCCAAAAGATTGCTTTCTAAAAGCGGCATAATAGCTTGAGTTTCAGGGTCGCCCAGACGCATGTTGTATTCTAATAGGTAGCATTCGTTATTAGAAACCAAAAGACCAAAGAAGATAAATCCTTTGAATTTCAGCATGTTATCATGAATTCCTTTGATAGTAGGATTCATAATATTTTGAACGAAATCTTCCATGTGTGCAGCTGTGAACTCTGGATTTGGAGCAACAGTTCCCATTCCGCCTGTGTTAGGGCCTTTGTCGCCGTTTCCTAATTTTTTATAATCTTTCACCGCGATGCAAGGGAAGAATTTTTCGCCATTAGAGAAAGCAATCACAGAAGCCTCAAAACCTCTCAAGAATTCCTCTACAATGATTCTGATTCCTGCATCTCCATGGATTTTTCTAATCATGAAATCGTGAATGGTAGTTTCTGCTTCAGCCAAATCTTTACAGATCACCACGCCTTTTCCACTTGCCAGACCGCTCGCTTTTATCACTAATGGGAAAGCCTGAGTTTTCACATAAGCAACTGCATCATTGTAAGAATCAAAAATCTTCGCTTTAGCAGTTCTGATGCCGTAGTCCTGCATGAATTTTTTAGAATAAGCCTTGCTGCCTTCTAGTAATGCAGCCGCTTTTTTAGCTCCGAAAATTCTCAATCCTTCTTTGTTAAACTCATCCACGATGCCCTCTACCAGTGGAGCCTCTGGCCCTACGATAGTAAGTTCTATATCTTCTTTTTTAGCAAACTTCACTAGGTCTGCTATTTCCGTTTCATAAACTGTTTTTCCTAATTTCTCTGTAGAGGCGTTTCCTTTTGCAAAGTAGAATTGGGTAATTCTTGGGTCGTTTTTTAGTTTCCATGCGATGGCAGATTCCCTTCCACCATTTCCGATTATCAATACTTTCATAATTTGAAAATGTTATAATTAAAATATATAGTTCTACAAAAATACGCAAATTATTCTTAGAATAAAAGAATAATAAACTAAATTTTATCATGAAAATAAATGGTGTAAAATAGGGATATTTTCTAAGCGAAAAAATTTTTATATTTGCCGAAAATTTTAAGTAAGTATAATTTGATAAAAAATTATTTTGTCACAAAAACATTAGAAAAATAATATGTATTGTTCAGCAGAAGAAGCTCTGTCATTGATAAAAAGTAATGATAGAATTTTTTTACAAGGAAGTGCTTGTACGCCTAATTATTTAGTAAACGAATTAGCAAAACGAGCAAATGAATTAAAAAATGTAGAAGTTACCTGTATCACGATACAAGGCGATATAGAAATCACAAAACCAGAATACGAAGATAGTTTCCGTTTTAATGTGATGTTCGTCTCTACAGCAGTTAGAGAAAATGTAAACAGCGGAAGAGGAAGTTTTATTCCTATTTTCCTAGGAGATATTCCAGATTTGTTTAGAAATAATAGAATACCGCTAGATGTAGCAATTATCCAAGTTTCTCCGCCAGATGAGCACGGATATTGTACGCTTGGACTTTCTGTGGATGTTACTAGAGCCGCAGTAGATACAGCGAAATATGTAATCGCTCAGGTAAACCCTAAAATGCCGAGAACTCATGGAGACAGTGTAATCCACATGAGCCAGATTGATAAAATGGTATGGCACGAAACAGAACTGCTTACAGTAGATTACGGCGCGAAGATAGAAGAGGAAGAATTGCAGATTGGTAGAAACATTGCTGAAATCATCGAAGACCGTTCTGTATTGCAAATGGGAATTGGGACTATTCCAGATGCTGTTTTGAAGTGTCTTAATAATCATAAAGATTTGGGTATTCACACAGAAATGCTCAGCGATGGAGTAGTAGATTTGATAAAATCTGGTGTGGTGAATAATAAGTATAAAACTACGCATCCGCATAAATCAGTAACGAGCTTTGCTTTCGGGACAAAGAAATTATATGATTTCGTGAATGATAACCCAGCTTTTGCTTTCCTTGATGTGGATTATACTAACGACCCACGTGTTATCCGTAGAAACCCTAAAGCTGTGTCTATCAATAGTGCGATAGAATTAGACCTTACAGGACAAGCTTGTTCAGATAGTATAGGTTCTTACCAATACAGCGGTATCGGTGGGCAGGTGGATTTCATGAGAGGAGCAGCGCTGAGCGATGGCGGAAAACCTATCTTGGCGATTACTGCCAGAACTAAAAAAGGCGTGCCGAGAATCGTTCCTTTCTTAAAAGAAGGAGCGGGAGTGGTGACCACCAGAGGGCACATGCACTATGTAGCTACAGAATATGGTGTGGTGGATCTGCATGGGAAAAACTTCCAGCAGAGAGCAAAAGCGCTTATTTCCATAGCTCACCCAGATGACAGAGAAATGCTGGAAAGAGCTGCTTTTGAGAGATTTAAAAATTTGAAATTCTAAAATTAAGATAGAATATGTTTCATTTGTTCCCTTTCGGAGTTTTCTGGAAGGGAATTTTTTTTGGTGATTATGAAAAATTTATTCAGTTTTTTTATCTTTGACAAAAAAATTAACAATGAATTTAGAACAAATTCTCAATTATAGACGCTCTGTGCGGTACTATAGCGATACAAAATTAATTGATACAGAAAAGGTGGCTCATTGCCTGAGGCTGGCACAACTGGCACCCACAAGTTCCAACATGCAGCTCTATGAAATATACCATATCACAGACAAAGATATGCTCAAAAAATTGGCTTCTGCGTGTTTGGAGCAGAGTTCGGCAGATACAGCGCAGGAGATGGTGGTTTTCGTGACTCGGCAGGATTTGCACCGTAAGCGTGAAAAAGAAATGCTGCGTTTAGAAATAGAAAATGTCAAGAGAACCAGCCCAGCGGAAAAACAAGAAAAACGCATAAAAAAGTGGGAAATGTATTACGAAAAATTCCTTCCAATTGTCTATTCTCGTTTTTTTGGAATTTTAGGAATAGCCCGAAAAATAACAGCGCTGGGAATTGGACTTTTTCGCCCTATGATGAGGCAGGTT